>JABSSD010000027.1 GCA_013214575.1 Paracoccaceae bacterium
GGCGTTTGAACCGACAATGCATCGACTGTGTTGACTGACACGGTCCCAACGTTCAGCCGATCCGACACCCGGCAGGCCCGGCTAAGATTGTCGGTCCAGACCGAGGCGGCCAGCCCGTAGATACTGTCGTTCGCCATTGCACCCACTTCATCTTCACTGTCGAAAGCAATGATCGACAAAACCGGACCAAAGATTTCATCCCGTGCAAGTGGGTCGTTATGGGCAACGTCGTCAAATATGGTCGGCTGAATAAAACAGCCTTTGCCATTCACTGTGACACGCTCACCTCCGGCGACAAGATTGGCTGTCTTCTTGCCTTCGTCGATAAACCGCATGATGCCCCGGGTTTGGTTCTCGTCGACAATCGCGCCCATTTTCGAAGCCGGATCAAGTGGGTCTCCGGGCTGGGTCGCGCTTGCCCTTACGATCATCTTTTCCACAAATTCATCTTTGATCGAGCGTTCGACATACATCCGTGAATTAGCCGAGCACACCTCGCCCTGATTGAAGAAGATACCAAATGCGGCCATATCCGCAGCCGTGTCCAGATCCTCGCAATCCGCGAATATCAGGTTGGGGCTCTTGCCTCCGGTTTCAGGCCAAATCTGTTTCAGGTTGGACTGACCGGAATACTGCATGAACATCTTGCCGATCGCGGTGGAGCCGGTAAACGCCAGACAATCCACATCCATATGCAAACCCAACGCTTTGCCCGCGGTCGCACCAAAGCCAGGCACCACGTTGAACACGCCATCAGGCACGCCGGCCTCTGCCGCCAGTTCGGCCAGGCGCAACGCTGAAAGCGGCGATTGCTCTGCGGGTTTGAGCACCACTGAATTGCCGGCAGCCAAGGCCGCTGCAGCCTTCCAGGTCGCCATGTCCAGTGGGAAGTTCCACGGAGTTACCGCGCCGACCACACCAAGGGGTACGCGCTTCACCAGCGCCAGATCGCCCGGTCCGGTCGGGGCTACCTCGTCATAGATCTTGTCGATGGCTTCGGCATACCATTGGAAAAAATGTGCGCTTCCGGGCGCGTCAACGGTCACCGCATCGGTGACCAGCTTGCCCATGTCGAGACTGTCCAGCAGTGCCATCTCTTCCAGATGGGCACGGATCAGATCCGCCAATTTCAACAGCACCGCCTTGCGGTCCCCCGGTGCCATGCGGGACCAGACACCTTTTTCAAAGGCGCGGCGGCCTGCCGCGACAGCCAGATCCACATCTTCAGCGTCACATTCCGCAACGGTGGTTATAACCTCGCCTGTTGCCGGGTTGATGCTGTCGTAGCGTTTCCCGGAAACCGCATTGACGAACTTGCCGTCGATAAAGGCCTGGCCCCGAAAGGAAAGCTGTTCCGCACGGGATTGCCAATCTTGATGGGTGTAATTCAGCATGTCTGTTTTCCTGCCTTAACTGGTCACTGGTCACCGGGCACGCCATAAGACGGTGCCTCGCGCGGGTCGAGCGCGCGCTGGATGTAAGCGTCCAGCTGTGGCTTGTAGATGTCCCATGCCGTGGCAATGGCTTCGATTGGGCAATCCTCAGTCCAGTCACAGCGCAGATCCGCCACCGGCCAACTGACGTTGTCGACGATTTTCATCCCGGCCGAATGTAGCGACCCGGCCTCGCCCCCGGCCGCAAGGCCTGCGCGCATGGCCGCAATCAACCGGTCACCAAGATGGCCAGACGATGCCAGGAACGCATCAACAATGGCCTGTGGCACGCCTTCGTTCGCCAGTAGGTTCCCGCCCGAAGCGACATTTTCGCCCTGGGCCTGTGTCCAGATTCCCAGCGAGTTGGGGCCGGAGTGAATGGCGGTTCCGCCGCTGCGGTCCACCGCCAGCACCTGTCGGTATTCGATGAATTTACCCTTCGCCACCACTGTTTCGATGGCTTCTTTGGCTGTGAGACCGCTTTGCATCAAATCCAGCGCAAGCGGGCCAAGCGTCGGGTCGGTCACATTTTGCGAAGCCACAGCGCCGACACCGGCGCGTGCAAACGCGCAGCGTGCAGCCACAGCCGGCGAGGACGAGGAAATTGCGATACCGAACATACCAGTTTTTGC
Source organism: Paracoccaceae bacterium (assembly GCA_013214575.1). Classification (GTDB taxonomy): domain Bacteria; phylum Pseudomonadota; class Alphaproteobacteria; order Rhodobacterales; family Rhodobacteraceae; genus Parasedimentitalea. The sequence continues at coordinate 2,066 of JABSSD010000027.1, forward strand.
ACAGCGGGCGACAAGCGAAAATGTCATATTCTTACTCCGGAATTACGGCGGTGGCGTCGATTTCAACAAGCCAATCAGGCCGTGCGAGAGCCTGAACCACCAGCCCGGTCGAGACCGGGTGCACCCCTTTGATATATTCGCCCATGGTGCGATAGACGGACTCGCGGTGGCGCACGTCAGTGATATAGACCACCACCTTGACCAGATCCTCCATCTGACCGCCAGCTTCTTCAATCAACTGACGGATGTTCTGCATCACCTTATGGGTTTGCTCAACGGGATCGTGGCTGTCGATATTTGCCGCATCCTCTAGGTTCTGCGGGCATTGGCCGCGCAGGTATACGGTCTTTCCACCCTGGGTGACGACGGCCTGACACAGGTCGTTGTCCAGGTTCTGTTCCGGGTAGGTCTCGGATGTGTTGAATTTCCGGATCCGTGTATGGGTCATTTCGATCTCCATCAAGTTAGGCATTATGAGCGAAGAAGCTGTAGCGGAGTTAGGTGAGACTGGTGTTTTGCAACCGAGTTGGGGCACTGCGGTTGACTGGCAGATCACCCCACTGATGTTTCGGGCGTTTGGGACGCAATGTCGTTCGAAAACCAGCTCGACACCGCCGAGTCCCTGGAGCTCAAAGACTGTTCCCCCATCACCTTGTCGGACAGACCGGCGACGTCTTTGACAAAGGCCAGAGGTCCGTCCCAATCGAAGTTTTGATAGACAGCAGCAAGATGCGCAAAGGGCGGAGACTGGGTGAACAGCTGGAAAGACAAGCGATGGCCCGCAAAATCTGAGTTGAGCATGTCGCGGGTCAAAGCCAATAGCTTGCGGCGGTCTTCGGCGGCCCATTCGTCATTGATGGTATAATATTTGTCCATCCACGGCTTGGTCTCCGGGTTCTGAAAGGTCGCGGCATCCGGGGTTACACAGATCTGTCCGCCACACAGTTCGCGGGCGATGTGCATCACCTCATGCAGTTGCGAACAGGCGAGGACGCGGCCCGCATAGAGCAGCGACTGGTTCGGCATCATCAAGCCAGCCGGAGATTTCTCAGCCAGAGCGATGGCGGCGGTCAGATGCGCATTGATCCCCTCGCGATAGCAAGCCAAGGCAGACAGCTTTTCCTGCACACCTTGATATTTATCCAGACCGGTCTGACGCACGTTGAACAGGGCGGCGCCGATCATCATGTCGGCGAACTTCAGGTTGCGCTGAATAAAGGCAAAGGCCGTGTATCTGTGCAGCGAGGCGCGCATGAACTTCGCCGCTTGGGTATGGCGGTAAAACAGCACGTTCTCCCATGGGATCAGCACGTCGTCGAAGATCACCAGCGCGTCGACCTCATCAAACTTGTTGGCCAGCGGGTAGTCTTGAGGTGACGCACGCCCGGCAAAACCGGTCCGGCAGATGAATTTGAGGTTGGGCGAATTCAGATCGCAGATGAAACCCACCGCGTATTCCGACAGCTCATCCGACCCCCAGTTGGCGATGGTTGGCTTAGTGTACGCCTGGTTGGCATAGGCTGCTGCGGTTTCATACTTTGCCCCGCGCACAACGATGCCTGCGTCGGTCTCCCTGACCACATGCAAAAGCATGTCCGGATCCTGATCCTGCGCCGGTTTCGAGCGGTCGCCTTTTGGGTCAGTATTCGCGGAGATCTGAAAAATATCCCCCTTTACCACATTGGAAATGTGGCTTTCGATATTGTTGGCAAACTGCGGGTCGATCTCGTTCAGCACCTCCGCCCCATCAAAAAGCGACCACATTTCGCCGACGGTCTCATCACCGACACGGGTCACCACACCACCGATTTTGTTCATCACGTGATCGGTAGCGCGGCGTTTGGACCACCAATCGGTCTGGCTATAGGGCAGCTTGTGCCCCACCGGAGACGTTTCGCCGCCTTCGGTATAGGTCAGTATCCCCTTGCTGGTCTCTTCATGCTGCATATCGTAGAGACGTGCGCGAATATCAACCAGCGGCTTAAACTGAGGGTGAGTGGTGACGTCATTGACGCGTTCACCATTGATATAGACGTCACGTTCTCCGCGAATCGAATCCCGATACTGCGCACCTGTACGTATCATTTTGGCCTCCTGAGGCAACGACCGCCCCAGAAAGAGAGTTGCGGGTCGCGTTTCACCCTTAGAATTTCACATCGGGTTTCTGATTTGAAAGAACGGTCTGTCTGGTCGCTGATAAGCTTATGCCCCCTTCCCCGCCGCGCAATTAAGATATCAGCTTTCTGATGGCCCGCTGTATTGCAGGTATTTGCGCTGGGTTGCGATATGGTCTGCCACATGCTTGGCGTCGTGCCAGACTCCCCAGATAAAACTGGACCCCCGGCAGGATTGCCAGGGCAACCCCAGAAAATAGACCCCAGGCTCTGAAGACAAGCCTTTTTGGTGTTTTGGCTTTCCCGCCTCGTCAAAGGCATCGACTTTCAACCAACTGAAATCCTGAGAAAACCCAGTTGCCCAGATAATTGAGGTCACGCCGGCTTCGGCCAAATTCAATTCGCGAACCGGATCGCTTACACTTTCCGGGACGGGACCAAAGTCGCGCGCGTCAGGATCTTCCGGAAAGTCGAGCCCATTTCGGGTGACATAGGCGTCGGCTGCATCAAGCATCGACAGATAGCCGGCATCGCCATTGGCGACATTCTCGGCAAGATCTGCTTCGAAGGACAAAACGCCATCCTCAAATTTCTGCGTCATACCAACGAGTGTTATTCCCTGAGCCGCCAGATCCCGAAAGTCGACCGTATGGCCGCCGCGGGCACCGCTTACGCAGATTGTGAAACGTTCTGTGCCTGGCTTCATCGCAGCCGCATCCCACATGCCGAGAACGCCAAGCCACCATACATTGTCGCGTCCTCGATAGGCGCGTGGCGGACGATCATGTGGGCCCACGGAAAGGTAAACCTTCTTGCCGGCGCGCATCAGCTCATCCGCAATCTGCACACCTGACGACCCGGCACCGACGACCATCACAGCACCGTCGGGAAGCTGATCAGGGTTGCGGTAATCGAACGAGTGCATCTGTACGATGTCCGTTTCCTTCGGAACAACCGGCGGCACGACCGGGCATTGGAACGCGCCGGTGGCGGCCACAATGTTTCTTGCTTCAAACACTCCGTCAGAGGTTTCAACACGAAAACCTGGGCGATTGGCAAGCTGCTCGGCCTGTTTTACTTCCACACCACAGCGAATCGGAGCCTCGATCATATTCGCATATTCCACGAAATAGTCCGCCACCCTGTCTTTCGATACGAAGGCATCGGGATCGGTATCGGAAAACTCCAGACCCGGAAAACGGTCATGCCAGGCAGGGCCATTGGCAACCAGCGAATCCCAACGCCCCGTGCGCCAGCGTTCAGCAATTCTATCGCGCTCCAGAACGACGTGCGGCACGCCATTCCTGGTCAGGTGTTCGCTCATGGCGACACCGGCCTGGCCAGCGCCAACGACGAGCGTATCTACTTTTTCAATCGACATATTTTCGTCCTTCGAACTTGCCATTCCACAATTTTCAGCGGGTCTGCCAACATCCTAACCGAACCCTCAAATAGTCGAAAATATGGTTTCAAAAAGCATTGCTTTGGCTAAGGCTAATCAACTCGAAAACAGGGGCGGTTCAAACGGCCGTTTTAATTTCCAACTGAATAGTCAGGCCCGAGAGGTCAATGGACGGGGACCGTTATTAACACGTCCCTCTCCTCACGACGCAGGCGGTCTGCCTTGCCAAGGCGGGCGTTTGCCTTTTCGACGCCCGCATTGCCCCTCATGGCCTCCTTCATCGCAAATACCGCTCAAAAGAGACCGGAACCAAACCGTGGCAAATCCAAGCCCTGGCCCTAATCAGCTGCGACCAAGGCTAGGGCTGCGCTGACAATACTGTCTTTTGACGGCAGGCTGGCGGCATATGCCGGCCCGGTTGCAATGAAGCAATCCCCAGCCACATGCCGGGCAATTGCCGTGGCGCCGTTTTCGGCGAACAGGGTCATCAAGGCCTCGGACTGACTGCCAGTACTGCGACACTCATCGACGATCAGGATGTTGCGGCAATCCTTGCTGGCCGCCAGAATCGCCTCAGCCGGAAGCGGTGCCAGCCAGCGCATGTCGATGACGCGGGTCTTGATCCCTTTGGCGGCAAGATCTGCCTGGGCCTGCACCGAAAGGTAACGCCCATTGCCATAGGTCACAATTGCCAGATCACTCCCATCTCCGTGTACGCCGACATCGTCCAAGGGGATGCTTTTGCTCACCGGCGGATAAAGCTGCATCCAAGCTTCGTCTTTTTCGCGATGAAGATCGCGCATGGAATACAGCGCAATCGGCTCAATAAACACCACCACCCGCTGCTCTTCGCGGGCAAGTCGCAGGCATTCGCGCAGCATCATCACCGCCTCGGCCCCATCAGAGGGACAGGCAATCACCAAACCCGGAATGTCGCGCAACACCGCCAGAGAGTTGTCATTGTGAAAATGACCGCCAAAGCCTTTTTGGTAGCCCAGACCGGCGATACGCAGCACCATGGGATTGGTAAATTGACCATCCGAAAAAAACGACAGAGTTGCGGCCTCGCCCCTGATCTGGTCTTCGGCGTTGTGCAGATAGGCTAGAAACTGGATTTCGGGCATCGGGACAAAGCCGTTATGGCCCATGCCAATCGCCAGACCCAGAATCGATTGCTCATCCAGCAAGGTGTCGATGACCCGATCCGGGCCAAATCTCTGGTGCAATTTTTGGGTGACTCCGTAAACGCCGCCCTTGCGCCCAATATCCTCACCCATCATCACAATTTCGGAGTGCTGGAGCATGAGATCGGTGATCGCCCAGTTGATCAGGCGGCTCATGGGTTGAGGGTTTTCCATAGAGCGGAGATCGCTGCCAAAGGCCTGAACACGGGCGTCCGGGCTAGGTGGTGATGCGGTCAGGCAGGGGCGTTTTGGTGGCACCAGGCTGGTGGCAATTTGCTCAGCGGTTTGCAGATGAGGACGGGTAATCACTTCGGCAGCGACGGCCTCCACATGCAGGCAGGTTTCCTCATAAATCTCCAACGCCTGTTGTGGTTGCAATGCGCCGGCATCCCGCAGCAGACGCACGGAATGCAGTAGCGGATCATTGGCCTCGTCGCTCTCCACTTCGGCTTTGCTCAGGTAGGTGGTCGGCACATCTGCACCGGCGTGGCCGTATAACCGCACCGTCCGCAAATGTAAGAAGGCTGGTTTGCGTTTGCGTCTGACGTAGTCGGCCGCCGCAGTCGCCACCTTATGAGTTTGGTAAATATCCAGCCCGTCGGCCTGAAAATACTTGATGCCGGGCCGGTGCTCCATCGATGCCTGGATCCAGCCTGTTGGGGTTTTGGTGGAAATCCCAATACCATTGTCCTCGCAAATCAATAACAACGGCAATGGAACCGATTGAACCGAGGTCCAGCCGGCCGTGTTGATGGCCCCCTGCGCCGTCGAATGGTTGGCAGAGGCATCGCCAAAGGAGCACATGACAAGCGCATCATCAGGCAATTGGCGGTGCTGAGGTGGATTTCGCCTGGCGGCGCCAATCGAATAGGCCGCTCCGACCGCTTTTGGCAGATGACTGGCAATGGTTGAAGTCTGCGGTGGAATCATTAATTTCTTTGATCCCAGAACCTTATGACGACCGCCTGATATAGGATCTTCGCTGGAACAGGCAAATGACAGCAACATATCGCGGACAATATCCTGATCCGGAACCTGATCTGCACGGGCAATCTGAAAGGCGGCGTCCCGGTAATGCAGGAAGGCCATGTCACTGGGACGAAGCGCTTGCGCAACCGCCGCCATCCCCTCATGACCGCTTGAGCCAATGGTATAATACCCCTGACCGTTTTTTTGCATAGTGCGGCTGGTTAAATCCAATGCCCGGCTCAGACATTGAGCTCGGTAAATCGACACGGCACAGTCCGCCGAAACAACCGCCAGTGGCGCGGCACCCTCTGGCAAATCCTCAGACGCCACACGACGGCGGAAATTGTTGTTAACGATCTGCGCACGATCCATTTGAAACCCTCACTGAAGTCGACCCCGTCCCCCCGTATCGGACAAATTCGGTCAAACAGCCAATGATATATCCGCAATAATGTATGACGAACAGGAATAGTAAACCCAGGCCTGACACGGCTGAAACAGTTGAAACGGTTCAGAATAAAAAAGGCCAGTCCCTGTCGAGACTGGCCTTGGACGCTTGTTTCTTGACCGTCTTATCCGCGACGACGGCGGCCACCACCGCGGCGGCCTCGGCCTTCTTCACCCTCAGCTGCCGGTGGCTTGTTGTACTTGATCCAATTGCCGCCGTGCGGGTCGTTGTTGGTGAGCAGGTTAGCGGCACGAATAGCGGTCATTTCGCTTCCCGCAACCGCTTTGGTCGAGCCCATGCCAAACATTGCAACAAAGGCTTCATCCTCCATACCCTCGGGTAGAATAATGCCTGCTGCTTCAACAATTGCGCGCTTCTCGGCTATCTTCTTTTGCGATATTGGCAGCGCCACTGGGTTCATGATGGCACTGGTCATACCGGCCGCAATTGCCATCGGCAAAAAGGCGTTGTTGACGCCGTGGCGATTGGGCAAACCAAAGGAAACATTGGAGGCGCCGCAGGTGGTGTTCACCCCCAGCTCTTCGCGCAAACGGCGGACCAGAGCAAACACCTGTAATCCGGCGGTCGCCATCGCACCAATCGGCATCACCAATGGATCGACCACGATATCATGGGCCGGAATGCCAAAATCGGCGGCCCGTTCGACAATTTTCTTGGCGACGGCAAACCGCACATCGGGGTCCTCGGAAATGCCGGTGTCATCATTGGAAATCGCAACCACAGGCACATTGTATTTCTTCACCAACGGCAGCACCAGCTCCAGCCGGTCCTCTTCTCCGGTGACCGAGTTCAACAGTGGGCGTCCTTCGGCAGCGGCCAGACCAGACTCAAGCGCGCCAGGTACCGAGCTGTCAATGCACAGTGGAAGGTCAACCAAACGCTGAACCATGTGAACGATCTTGGCCATCAACGGCGGCTCGGTCTCATTTGGGTTCGGGTTGGAATTGTACACCACGCCGGCATTGATATCGAGAATACTGGCGCCGGCCAGAACCTGCGCCAAAGCGTCTCTTTCAACGGTCGAAAAATCGCCCGCTTCCAACTCGGCCGCCAATTTCTTGCGGCCGGTGGGGTTGATCCGTTCGCCGATCACACAGAACGGTTCATCAAAGCCGATGACCGCAGTTTTTGTCTTAGATTCTACAATAGTACGGGTCATTATTGATCCTTAGGAGTTGACTGGCTTTGCCGAAGCACCGCCGTTTTTGATCGCCCAGTTGGCATTGGTTTTAATACCGCCCAAAGGGAAAAAATGCACATTTGTAACGTTAAAGTCCGGGTTGGCCGCCTTGTGCGCCGCCAATTTTGTCAGCACGTCAGTTGGCTCATAGGGCAGCAGCAGTTTGGTGACATCCATCGCCCGTTTCTGCAGCACCTTGAGCGACGCCCCGACACCACAGGCGATGGCAAATTTGATCAGCGTCTGCAGCTTGGCCGGACCTGCGATGCCGATGTGGATCGGGATATCAACCCCGGCGGCCCGGATTGCGTCGGCCCATTCGATAATCGGATCCGCTTCAAAGGCAAACTGTGTCGCCAGGGCCATCTTGGCATCGGTGCGTTCTGAGAATTTTTGTTTCCAGATCAGCGCTTCTGCGACATTCTTGGTGGAACCATCGGGATCAATGTCCTTGTTGCCCTCGGGGTGCCCAGCCACGTGCAGATTGGTGAATCCAGCCTTATCGAACAGACCGGTCTCCAACAATTGCATCGTATTTTCATACTCACCCAGTGGCTTTTTCACCCCACCCGCCAGCAGCAAAGCCTGCTTGACGTCCGCCTCGCCCTGGTACCGTTCAAGCCAGTCGCTCAGGGTTGCCTTGTTCTGGATGATCCGCGCCGGAAAATGTGGCATTACCGGAAAACCTTGATCATTCAGACGCTTGGCCGTCGCAACCATATCCTCGATTGGGGTGCCTTCAATATGGGCCACATAGACACGGGTGCCGGCCGGCAGCAACTCGCGGAAATCGTCGACCTTGGCGGCCGTCCGCGGCATGACCTCGATCGAATAGCCCTGCAAAAAGGCCTCAACCTGAGGATTGACGGGTTGTGCGCCAGCGGCGTCACGCTTTTTAAAGTTCAACAAAGCCATCACGGCCTCCCATAGTCGTGTCGAGCCTAGGCCCATCCGTCGTTCTGAATCAATGTCTTGAGCCGGGCCTGATCGTATTCCACCTCAAGCCGTTTGGCTTCGGACGCGACAATCTCGGCCGGATCTCCCTCCAATGTATAGGGTTTGGCCTTACGCCATTCCGCCAGATAGGCGTCCGAGTCCTTGGCATTCACCTTCATGGCGGCGCGATCAATGGCTTGTTCGAACCGTTCCTCAAGCTGATGCTTCGCCCCCCGACGGCCCCTGCCGACGATGACCTGGGCCGGAATATCTCGCCAAAAGACAATAGTAACTTCAGGCATTGCCGTTTCCTTTCAGATAGCTCTGTTCCTTGTGGTTCTAGTGCGCCTAAAGGCGGCACGTAGGTCGAATTTCGACAAACCGGGAGTACTGAGCGACGTTTTTGATACAAGGAAATTACATTCTTGCCTGCGCAAAGGCCACAGGTCGGATTCGTCATATTTCTCATCTGGTTTATGAATTTGATGCGCGCCCGGTGACGCAAGTGAATGCCAGGTGCTCACGGCGTCTTGCGTGTGCGCCTCTGCGCACCTATGGTCAAACACAACACGATAATCGGAGGGCGTGAGACATGGCGCCCAGGCGTTCCAATGGTACGGGCGCGTTCCCCAAGGTGGTTGAGACCCCCGTGCCAGCCCGCCCCAATCCCGACGCGTTGTATGCTGCGTTGGATTTGGGTACAAATAGCTGCCGGATGCTGATTGCCCAACCCAAGGGCAGCGGTTTTCATGTGGTGGACAGTTTCTCCAAATCGGTGCAGCTTGGCGCCGGATTGGAACGGACCGGACGGCTGTCACGGGCATCGATGGCGCGCACCATACAGGCGCTCAGGATTTGTCAGCAAAAACTTAAGCGAAATCGTGTCACCCATATGCGGCTAGTGGCGACCGAGGCCTGTCGCAGGGCCAAGAACTCTCGGGAATTCATTCGTCAGGTGAAACGCGAAACCGGGCTCACCCTAGAGATCATTCAGCCGGAAGAAGAAGCCCGCTTGGCAGTGATTTCCTGTGCGCCGCTGGTGTCAACTCAGACCGAACAATTGCTGGTGGTAGATATTGGCGGCGGCTCGACCGAACTTGTGTGGATAGACATTTCTTCGGTCCCCCGGCGTGACCGTCCTGCCGCCATTATGCGTTTGCACACTGGGTTTCACACCACTGACAGCCGTTTTCCCAATGCAAAAGTTGTGGATTGGATTTCAGTTCCTCTCGGTGTGGCCACGCTACGAGACCAGTTCATCGACGTTGAAGATGACGCCGCACGGTTTGCTCTAATGAGTTGGTTTTTCGAGGAAAACCTGTCCGAATTTGCGCCTTATAAAGATCAGCAAGACCGCGCTGGTTTCCAGATTGTTGGCACCTCAGGCACAGTCACGACGGTTGCCGCCTCTCATCTTGGCCTGAAACGCTATGACCGAACCAAGGTGGACGGGTTGCGAATGACCAGCGACCAGATCGACAGGGTGATCCGCGGCTATCTTGAATTAGGCCCGCTGGGCCGAAGACGCGATCCCCGTATCGGCGAGGACCGTCAGGCGCTGATCATGTCAGGTTCGGCGATTTTGCAGGCTCTGTTGCGTTGCTGGCCGACCGACCGGCTGTCGGTGGCCGACAGGGGGCTGCGCGAGGGATTGCTTTACGCGCAGATGAGCGCCGCCGGAGTGCTGGACGATAGTCCGTTTTGAATTCCATCGCCGCCGCGATACCCGCGCGACCGTTATTTTGACAATCCTCACAACTTGCCCGGATCGAAAGTGAAATACCTTTGACATAATGGCTGCCGGAATTTGCAGGTTTCTGGGTCACTTCACGGGCCAGGAATTCGCGTTATGGCTGTTGTGGCTGCGGCCCGGAGGCAAATACCGGGTTAATGCCCCTTTTCCTTTGCCTCCCGTTGGCCTAAGTCGACATATGACTCATGAGGGTTTTCAAACCCTGACCGCCTGACGGCATGAAACGGATCATTGTGATGGCTAAAACACCCACCGGCAAAAACACTTCGGGACGCGGACAGCGCGACCTGAAAGTCAAGCTAAAGACAGCGCGCGGGCGGACTCTCAGTTCCAGCCGGTGGCTGCAACGACAGCTAAATGACCCCTATGTGAAGCGCGCTCAAGCCGAGGGTTACCGAGGAAGAGCGGCCTATAAGATCATGGAAGTAGACGATAAGTTTCGCTTCCTGGTTCCGGGTGCCCGGGTTGTCGATCTGGGCTGCGCCCCCGGTGGCTGGTGCCAAGTTGCCGTGAAACGGATCAATGCACTGGGGGAGAGAAAAGACAAAGCAGTTGGCACAATTTTGGGTGTCGACCTGCAGGAAATGGAAAGCCTGGCCGGAACAAACCTTTACCAGCTCGATTTTATGGATGATGGCGCCGATATTCAGGTCAAAGAATGGCTGGGCGGCAAGGCTGATGTGGTCATGTCGGACATGGCTGCGGCCAGCTGCGGCCATAAACAGACCGACCACCTGCGGATCATCTCACTTTGTGAGGCTGCGGCCTATTTTTCGTTCGACGTGCTTGAGGAAGGTGGAACCTTTGTCGCCAAAGTGCTCGCCGGTGGTGCCGAGGGTGAATTGCAGAAGGTTCTAAAACAGAAATTCACCAAAGTCATGAATATGAAACCGCCGGCCTCACGGTCTGATAGTTCAGAAAAATTTGTGGTTGCCATGGGCTTTAGGGGGTAAAGCTATACTCCCTGATTGCCGGGCACCTGAAGCGAACGCGCGGCCAATGTGCGGAACATCAAAGTATCAACCGCCTCGCCCTCGCTGCGCCGTGACACTCTCAGACGCATATCGACCTGCTCTGCGGCATTTTTTTGCCGTATCAATTCAAAAAGCTGCGAATGGCGGATTTTTGTGCTCAATTTCATCCTCAAATCCCTCTCCGGTCAAAAACTGGCTCACATTATGGTTGAGGCTAGGTTGCAACTGCGCCGGGGGAATGGCCGAATTAAGGCAATAGTGCCATTTCTCCTGAACCGTGGCCGTTCCAGCAACACCGCTCGCACCGGTAGCTTGCATCTGAGCGGCGGTCGGTCACTCGATCTTGGTACCGTTACTCTGTTTTTCTGCCGGATTCTCGGTGCCAAGCGCCTGGATCAAAGCACCGTTGAACTCGGCGCCCAAAATTAGAATTGCAGCGTTGAAATATAAGAAAATCAGCGCGGCCATGGCCCCGGCCAACCCGGCATAGGTCGCGGAATACCGTGCAAAACCACCGACATACACAGAAAACCCCCAACCAGCGCCCCACCATAATACCATCGTCAACACGACCCCCGGCAAAATGTGGCGGAGCTTGTGGATATGGCCGGGCAACCAAATATGGCAGGCCAGCACCGCAAGCAGAGGTGCCAGGGTCACCAGCAGCCCATTCAAGCCGCCATCCCAACCGATCCCAACCGTGACCTGCGGGAAAAAATCGGCCAGATAGCGGGCCAACAAGGGCAACAGAAATTCAAAAAAGGCGGTTGCCATGATCCCTGCCCCTCCCAGAACCACAAAGGACAGGCATAATAAACGGCATTTCCAGAATGGTCGTGGGTCATCATCCCGATAGGCCTGAACCATGGCCAAACGAACGGCATCGATCCCGTTGGAGGCGAAATACAATGCCAGCACACCGCCCACTGTCATCAGCTTGGAATTGGATGCCGCCAATACGGCATAGAGCTCATTCACAATCGGCTCGGCAACTGCCGGCGGCCAGGATCCAAAAACAACATCCACCATGTCTTCAAGCTGCACATCCTGGGACAGCACACTGGCCACCGCGCCAGCCAGAGCCACCGTAAACAGAACAAAAGGGAACAGCGCCAGCATCATCGACATCGCGATGTGGCTGCTGAGCACCCAACCTTGCTTGCGGTTAAAGCGCAGAACCGCCGCCACTAACGCCGATGGGAATACCTTGAAAAATGACATCTGCATCAGAATTGGCCCAATCTGCCTTACCCTGCGGGAAACGGGCCTCGGCCAGCATTTCCCTGGAAGACCACATATCCAGATAAGTCGAGTAACAGCTCAGGATGCAACCTCATTGTTCGGATCTTCTCTTTGCAAGGCCGAAAAGCAACCGGGTCCTTTTCTTGGCTGGCCTCTTTTTTGTGGTAAAACACAGCCGACAAAGGCATGCTTTCAGTGAGGGCTGAAGTCCATTTGAAATCCATTTCCAGCCAAATACTCGTTGCATGAATACGCAGTAAACCACTGTATCTAAGGCAAAATATATGTCGTCTATTACCCTTAGCACACTGTTGATCCTGGCCATGTGGATCGCTGCTGGATTATCAGCTCTCAGCGCCGCCCGCACCTCGCGTACACCTCAGGGGGCGATGGGCTGGGTTGTTTTTTTACTCGCCCTTCCGATCATCGCCCTGCCCGCCTATTTGTTCTTCGGTCATCACCGGTTTAAAAGCTACCGCGATGCCCGCATTCAATCGGCGCGCGCGGTGCAGGGGATAAAGAATTTCTCTCAGGCACACGCGGTGGATCCTACGCAGATGTCGGTCAACCCAGCCCCGTTTGAAGCCGTCGCCGGGCTGTCGGTTTGTGGCGGCAACGGGTTTGAACTTCTGATCAACGGTGAGGATTCTTTTCAGAGTATTTTCAATGCTATAGATGAGGCTCGACACTATGTTCTGGTGCAATTCTATGTTGTCCGCGATGATGGGTTGGGACGCCGCCTGAGGGATCACATGATCGCTGCCGCACAACGTGGAGTGGCCGTTTGGTTCATCACCGATGCGGTGGGCAGCCATGCTCTGCCGCGGCGCTATACGAACAGCCTGCAGGCCGCGGGCATTAACGTGGTGGATCCGGGCACCCGGCGCGGGCCCAAACACCGGTTTCACCTCAATTTTCGAAATCATCGCAAGACAGTCATCATCGACGGCAACACCGGCTTTACCGGCGGCTTGAATGTGGGCGATGAGTATCTGGGGAAAGATCCAAAATTTGGCCCTTGGCGCGACACCAATGTGCGGATTACCGGGCCCGTTGTGCTGCAGCTTCAACTGGCATTTGCCGAGGATTGGCATTGGCTGACTGAGGAACCATTGCTGGACTTGCTGGACTGGTCTACCACGATCGCAGAACAGGATCTGGCGGCATTGATCATCGCCACCGGCCCAGGAGATAGCACGACCGAAACCGGATCCATGATGTTTTTCTCTGCAATTTCAGCAGCAAGGCATCGGGTTTGGATTACCTCGCCCTATTTTGTCCCTGACCTGGATGTCATTGCCGCCCTCAAACACGCGGCGCTGAAAGGTATAGATGTACGGATCTTGCTGCCCGACAGCATTGACCATTATGCGCCTTGGCTGGCGGCATATTCCTATTTCGATGAGCTCCGCGCAGCTGGGGTGAAAATCTTTCGCTACACTTCTGGATTCATGCATCAAAAGGTTGTTCTGGTTGACGAAACAATAGCGGGTATTGGTACAACCAATCTGGACAATCGATCCTTCCGCTTGAATTTCGAAGCCATGGCATTTTTCTTTGACACTCAGGCGGCACAATTGGTCGCAACGATGCTGGAGCAGGATTTCAGCCATGCGGATGAAATTACCAAAGGGCTGGATCAACAAAAATTTCTGATCCGTCTTGCTGCACCGGTCGCGCGCCTCTTTGCTCCGGTACTTTAATTGTCGCCATCAACCTCATGGGTAACAACAAAAACTTTACCAATAGTTCCAACAAGAAAAGCAGTACTAATGCCAAATCCCAACAGGCCAGTGACGGCTGAAAATGCTGCGAATATTCGAAGTGCGGGACCAAGCACCACATCCCCATAGCCCAAAGTCGTGTAGGTCACCAAGGAAAAGTAAACGGCTGTATTCCATTCAGGCAGCGCGCCAGAGAGCACAAAGCCGGACGACCAGATCCACACCTGCAGGGTATGCGCAAACACCACATAGGACAACGCAACAAAGATGAAAGTGGTTGTATGTCTTGGCCTCAATACTTGGCCAAATCGCTTGGAGAGCCGCCTCAGCGATTTGGCACAATGTAACAGGATCACCGTTTCCAAAAATAGGCACAGTATCAGAACAAAACTTCCCCAAAAGAGTTGTTGCAGAAGGGACATGTCGCTTTCCTTGTGGTTTCGACCGAGGGCAATGAGCAGACTCGTTTCAATTGTCTATTTATATCAGGTCCTTGTCATCAGACGCAATTGCCAAACAATGTTCGGCCCCCTTTTGCAACTCTACTTTGAACGGATTTTGTCCTGTCCTCAAGAAATCCGGCGACGCAGCTTGTGCTGGACAGTTTCGCTCTGCAAGTATTCAGTGACCTGGATCGGATGATACCACAAGCGAATTTGAGAATGGCCCACGACATGCTGTTAAGCATCCAAAACCTAAGTAAATGTTATCCGGGCCTGCCACCGTCCCGGGCGGTGCTTCGCAACATTTCACTCGACTTGGAGGCCGGAAAAAGCATCGCATTGACCGGCGAAAGCGGATCGGGGAAAAGTACGCTTTTGCACCTGATCGCCGCGCTGGACCACTATGATACTGGCGATATCAAGATCGATGGCACCAGCCTGACCGGGCTAACAGATCGCACCCGGGCAGAAATTCGGAGAACCAAAGTTGCTTTGGTTTTTCAACAATATAATCTCGTTCCGTCCCTCACTGTTGGGAAGAATCTTTTGCTGCATGCCCGTCTTGGCGGACGTGTGGATCTGGATTGGAACACAACACTGACACACCGCCTGGGTCTTGCAGACCTGACCGATCGCTATCCAGAGCAACTGTCAGGTGGGCAACAGCAACGGGTTGCCATTGGCCGGGCCTTGGCCGTACGCCCAAAACTCCTGCTCGCGGATGAGCCTACCGGTAATCTGGACGAAACGGCCAGCGCTGAGGTCTTGAAACTGATGTTGGAACTGGTCCGAAAAAGCGGCACCTCGCTGTTTCTGGTGACACATTCTGCGCAGATCGCCGCGCAACTTGATCGTCAGGTCCACCTGAGTGAGGGGGTCTTGCAATGAGAGGCGCGGCTTTTGGCGCCTTGTTGTCCCATTGGAGTCGTCATCCACTGCAGCTTTTGACCCTGGTTGCGGGCCTGGCCCTGGCCACCGGCTTATGGTCGGCGGTTCAGGCGATAAATGGCGAGGCGCGGGCCTCATATGCACGGGCTTCGGCCCAGTTGGGGTTGACGGGAATGGATATGCTGATCCCGAAAAATGGCAATATTTCAGTAGCTCGCTACGTAGAGTTACGCCGCGCCGGCTGGAAATTGGCGCCTGTCCTCGAGGGCCGGTGGCTGCTGCGGAATGGATCGGTCAAACTGATTGGTATTGATCCACTGAACCATCCAGCCTTGCCAGCGATATCCCCTACAGGGTCTCCTCAACTGGATGCGCTGAGGTCGCCGGGACGGATATTTCTACACCCCAGCACAGAGAGCCAATTGGACGGTCATCCGGATTTGCCGCCCGTCATCCTCACCGAGACCCTGCCAACGGGCATCGTGTTGAGTGATATTTCACTGGCTGAGAGCATTCTGGGACTGCATGGACAGATCACCAGGTTGATCATTCTGCCGGACCAGCCGATGGGGTTGAAACCGTTGGCAGACCTTGCGCCAGAACTGTTGCGGCGCGCCGCAATCGATACCCAGACCGGACGTCTCACCGATAGTTTTCACTTAAATCTTACGGCCTTTGGCCTGCTGTCTTTTGCAGTTGGCCTGTTCATTGTGCAGGGCACCGTCGGCCTGGGCATTGAACAGCGACGCAATTTATTTCGCACGTTGAGGGCCATGGGCGTCTCGCTGCGCCTGTTGACCGGGCTGCTACTCGGCGAACTTATGTTCATTGCCCTGGTGGCGGGGTGTCTGGGATTGATCCTGGGATATCTGGTGGCCGGCGCCCTGCTACCGGACGTAAGTGCTACGTTAAACGGATTGTACGGCGAAACGGTTGAGGGCGGCATAACCTTGCGACTAAGCTGGATTTTATCAGGACTTGGCATGGCGATCTTCGGCACCTTGATCGCCAGCGCTCAGGCCTTTGCAAATTTTTACAGAATGCCACTGTTATTGGCGCCTGGCGTTCAGGCCCGCAGCCTGGATGCACGGTCCAGTCAACAGGTGATGGCCATCGTCGGCTGCGGGCTGATCGTCACGGGCAGTCTCGCCATACTGTTGATTGATGGGCTGGTGGGTGGCTTCGCTCTGCTTGCCGGGGTGATGTTGGGCTCTGCCCTACTGCTGCCTCTGTTGCTGTCGGCAATACTTGCTGCAGGAGCTCGAACTGCAAGGAGCGCATTATCCGAATGGATCTGGGCGGATATGCGGGCGCAACTGCCCGGAATATCGCTGGCAATGATGGCCCTCCTCTTGGCACTGGCAACAAATATTGGCGTCGGAACAATGACCTCCAGCTTTCGCCTGACCTTTGTCGGCTGGATGAACCAACGTCTTTCGGCGGAAATTTATGCGACGGTGAAGGATGAGCAACAAACCGGGGAATTCACCGGTTGGCTGGCCGACCGGGACATCACCACATTGCCAATCCGCTGGGCTGAAATTCCCTATGATGGGTCTCCCATTCGGATTTACGGTGTTGTTGATCATGACACATACCGGGAAAACTGGCCTATTCTTCAGGCTCAGCCCGCCGCCTGGGACAGGGTGTTTGACGGCGGCGGAGCGATGATCAATGAACAACTGGCCCGCCGTCAGAACCTATGGCCTGGCAATATATTAACACTCAGCCAAGACTGGCAGATACCGGTAACCGGAGTCTATTCTGATTACGGAAATCCACATGGTCAGGTCATGATCTCGCTGCCAGCCCTGCTTCAGCAGGTGAGCCATGTTCCCAACCGCCAATTTGGGCTGCGCCTGCCCCCCAAAGATGCAGCCGATTTGATGAAGGAAATACGGCAGTCTTTTGATTCGGCGTCAATATCCTTGATTGACCAGGCGGACATAAAGGCCAGGTCTCTGGCGGTGTTTGACCGGACGTTTGTCGTCACCGGGGCCTTAAATCTGTTGACCCTAGGGGTTGCAGGCTTTGCTATTCTGACCAGCCTGCTGACGCTTTGGACCATGCGCTTGCCGCAACTGGCTCCGATTTGGGCACTGGGCGTTTCCAGACGACAGTTGGCATGGTTAGAAGTATTGCGCAGTCTCGCTCTGGCCAGTTTGACTGCTGTCCTGGCGCTGCCACTTGGTCTTGTTCTGGCTTGGGTGTTACTGTCGGTCATCAATGTCGAGGCCTTTGGCTGGAAGCTGCCAATGTATGTGTTCCCGATGGATTGGTTGCGATTGCTGGGGCTGGCTCTGATCGCCGCCACCGCCGCCGCCGCGGTTCCTGCCATTAAACTGGCGCGCATCAAGCCTGCGGATCTGCTCAAGGTGTTTGCCCATGAACGTTAGATTGGTGATTGCAGGCATGATCATTTGCCTGCCCCATATGGGTTCAGCTCAGGGCTTTGCAGGGCTTGGCACACAGGCTGAGGGATTTGCAATTCCCGACCGGAACACCACACTGGAATTCCCGTCGGATCATGGCGCCCATCCTGATTTTAGAATTGAATGGTGGTATTTGACGGCCAACCTTAATGGCAGTGACGGCCGGGAGTATGGTGTTCAGTGGACGCTGTTCCGTACCGCTCTCGACCCAGGGGATGACGCGGGCTGGTCCAGCCCACAAATATGGCTGGGACATGCAGGGCTCACCACTGCGGACGCCATTTATTTTGACGAACGCTGGGCCAGAGGCGGTATCGGTCAGGCGGGTGTTTCCATTCAGCCGTTCACCGCCTGGATTGACAACTGGGCGATGGCCAGCCCAGATCAAACGCTGCAAAATCTGACAGTTACCGCCAGTGGTGAGTATTTCGCCTATGATTTGGCGATGACTGCGCGGGGGCCTTTGGTGCGACACGGCGACAATGGATATTCGGTGAAATCTGCCAGCGGCCAAGCCAGCCATTACTATTCGCAGCCCCGATACGTCGTCACCGGAACACTGACCCTTGCGGACGGATCAGTGGCGGTCACCGGACAGGGTTGGTTGGATCGGGAATGGTCAAGCCAACCGCTGGCCGAAGATCAAAGCGGCTGGGACTGGTTCTCGCTGAGCTTTGATAGCGGCTCCAAATTGATGGGTTTTATCCTGCGCAGTGACAGTGAAGATTCCAGTGGAGATTATAGCTCGGGCACTTGGATTGATGCCGACGGCAGTGCCACTCCATTGGCCCCCGGCACCTTTCAGGCTGTGCCGCTGGACTACAGTATAGTTGCGGGCCGATCGGTTCCGGTCAAATGGCAGGTCAATCTTCCGGAACACGCTGTTTCGGTTATAATTCAGCCAATTAACCAGCAAAGCTGGATGGGAACCTCGGTGCCATATTGGGAAGGTCCGGTCACTATTTCCGGCAGTCATACGGGGCGTGGTTATCTGGAAATGACTGGATATGAATAGGGGCGCCCAAAGGCGCCCCGGTTCGTTTTAACGCACCACAAAGACCGAGCAAGTCGAATGCCGGACCACCCTGGCCGCGTTTGGCCCCAACAGGTAATCCTGAAAATCGGGCTTGTGCGCACCAATGACAATCAGGTCGGACCCGGCGGTTTTGGCCGTTTTAAGGATCTCCTGATAGGCGGTTCCGGTGGCAACCAGATGGCGGATTTTGGCGTTTCGTTCGCTCCCCACCGCCTGTTCACAGACCTCACGCAACCGCGCCGAAGTCTCCTTGACCGCGTTTTCGTGGTGATGCGCCTCAAAGAACCCCGAGACCCAGCTTTCGCCAAAATCGGGCAGCACCGTCACCACATCCAGTTGCGCGCCATCAAGTTCAGCCAGACGTGCCGCCTGAACCAGCACCTTTTTATCGGTCTCGACATTGCTAAGATCGACGGCACATAAGATCGATTTGCTCATGCGGGTACTCCTTCTTCTTTGCGCGCCCGGCCGCGTTGCAGCATGGCAATCAAGGCCAGCAACAGCAGGGCTGGCAGGAACATCAGCTCTTTGGGCAGTTGATCGGCAGGGACCTGCACCATAATGATCTGCACCGGCTCATCACCATAGAAATCAAAGCTATCGATCTTGGAGGTTACCGGGGTGCCAAACATCGGCTCGTCCAGCGTCATCAGACCATCGGCCTCGATCAGCATAAAGCCGTAAGCGTCGGCGCGGGATTGTCCGTCGCCCTCGCCCTCGATTGACATCACCAGCGTGGTCGATTTGATCTTTGATGTATCGTAATCAGGGCCTTGCACGGTAACGCGCAACTCACTGCCAGGTTCAGCCGCGTTCAGCACCTGCACCAGTTCGGTCGGCGCAACCTCGGTATGGGCCGGCATCAGCCGATCCATAAAGAAGTCAGGCCGGAACAGGATAAAGGCCACCAGCACCAGCGCCACGCTTTCATAGATGCGCGATTTGGTGAGGAAATACCCCATGGTTCCGGCGGTGAAGGCAAGGATCGCGATACTGGCAGAGATCGCCACCAGAATGCCCTGCATCAAAGTGACATCAATCAACAATAAATCAGTGTTGAAGATGAACACAAACGGCAGTGCCACGGTGCGCAAGCTATAGAAGAAAGCGATAAAGCCGGTCTTTATAGCATCGCCCCCTGAAATAGCCGCCGCGGCAAAGCTGGCCAGTCCCACTGGCGGCGTCACATCCGCCATGATGCCAAAGTAGAACACAAACAGGTGCACCGCGATCAGCGGCACCACCAGACCCGACTGGGCCCCAAGTTCAACCACCACACCGGCCATCAGCGAGCTGACAACGATGTAGTTCGCAGTGGTCGGCAACCCCATGCCCAGCACCAGAGACAGCAGCCCAACCAGCACCAGCATAAGGATCAGATTGCCGCCGGACAGGAACTCGACCAGTTCCGCCATCACCTGACCAATGCCGGTCAGGGTCACGGTGCCAACGATGACACCGGCGGTGGCGGTGGCCAGCGCAATGCCAATCATATTGCGGGCGCCCTCGATTAGGCCGTCCCACAGGTCCACCACGCCCTCTTTGAAGGCGATGGCGGTTTCGCTTTCACCGCGGAACATCGCCTTGATAGGTTTCTGTGTCAGCAGGATCACGAACAGCAGTGCCGTCGCCCAAAAGGCGGACAGACCAGGTGATTTCTGTTCGATCATCAGGAAGTAGACCAACACGATGATCGGCAGCAGGTAATGCAGACCAGCCTTGTAGATCTCGCCCACCACCGGCAATTCAACCACCTTGGCGTTTGGATCGTCCGGCACCAGGTCTTCAACCCCAGAGGCAACCCACAGCAGTGCCACATAGGCGGCGGCAACCAGGGCTGACAACACCAGGTTTGATGCGCCTGGCAACAGGTAAGTCACCAGCTGAACCGGATATTGCACGCCGTAGCACAGCGCCGCAAAGCCAGCAAAGAACAGCGCCATGCCGCCAATAGTCCTGCCCATCGACACCACCCGGTTGCCCAGGGTTGGCATATTGCGCTTCACCGCCTCCAAATGAACGATATAGACCAGCGCGATATAGGAAATCGTCGCTGGCAGGAACGCGTGGGTGATCACCTCGACATATGAAATGCCGACATATTCCACCATCAGGAAGGCCGCAGCCCCCATCACCGGTGGCATGATCTGGCCGTTGACCGAGGAGGCAACCTCGACCGCGCCCGCCTGTTCACTGGAAAAGCCCACCCGCTTCATCAGCGGGATGGTGAATGTACCGGTGGTCACCACGTTGGCAATCGACGAGCCGGAGATCAGGCCGGTCGCGGCCGAGCCAACCACCGCCGCTTTGGCCGGGCCACCGCGCAGGTGACCAAGGGCGCCAAAGGCCATCTTGATGAAATAATTGCCCGCGCCTGCTTTGCTGAGCAAGGCGCCAAACAAAACAAACAAGAAGACAAACTTGGTTGAGACACCCAAAGCGATGCCAAACACCCCTTCTGAGGTGATCCACATATGGCTCATTGCCTTTTTCAGGCTGGCGCCTTTCCAGCGGATCACATCCGGCAGCCATTCAGACGAGCCGAAGAAGACATAGCCAAGGAAAATTACCGCGATGATCGCCATCGCCGGGCCCAGGGCACGACGGGCTGCTTCGAACAGCAGTATCAGGCCAACAAGCGCAAACCACTTATCAACATTGTCCGCCAGACCTCCGGAAGCCACAACTTTCTGGTAGAAAAAATAGCCATACAGCGCGATGAACGCGCCGCCCACGGCCATGATCCAGTCCTGAAACGGGACAAAATTGCGCGGGCTGCTCTTGAGCATAGGATAGGCCGTAAAGGCCAGGAACATGGCAAAGGCCAGATGGATTTGTCGCGAATTGTTGACCACGCTTCCGGGTAACAAGACGTTAGATAGTGGTGAGGCCAAAGTGACCTGAAACACCGACCAGATCACCGCAACAATTGCCAGAAACAGCCCGATTGACCCCGGAGGGTTTCGCGCGCCGGCGTCCGATGAGGACACCAGGTCTTGCAATTCATCTTCGGTAAGCGGCCGATTTTCATGAACATCAGATGTCATGGATAATCTCCCTATGGCCGCCGTTTATACGCGGCCTTGATTTTGACGCTCTGGTTTCCCTAAGCGTGAAACGGGGCGCTAAAAGCGCCCCGTCGTATTACAACAGTTTGATTATTCGATCCAGCCTTGCTCTTTGTAGTACTTTGCAGCACCGGGGTGCAGCGGAGCAGACAGACCCGCTGTCGCCATTTCCTCAGGCTGCAGGTTGGCAAAGGCCGGGTGCAGCTTGCGGAAGGCGTCGAGATTGTCGAACACCGATTTCACCACGGTATAAACCGCCTCGTCCGAAACCTGATCCGACGTTACAAAAGTTGCACCAACACCAAAGGTCATGGTGTCCGCGTCCGACCCGCGATACATGCCGCCCGGAATGGAGGCGGTCCGGTAGAACGCATTGTCGGCGATCAGGCCGGCAACCGCATCACCATCCACAGTCACCAGAACGGAATCACAGGCGGTGGTGGCTTCCTGGATCGAACCCGACGGGTGGCCCACAGTATAGATCATCGCATCGATCTGGTTGTCACACAGAGCAGCGGACTGCTCCGAGGCCTTCAGCTCGGTTGCCAGTGCAAAGACGTCCATGCCCCAGCCCTTGGCGTCCATCAGCACTTCCATAGTGCCGCGCTGACCGGAACCGGGGTTGCCGATATTGACGCGCTTGCCCTTGAGGTCATCAAAGGTGGTGATGCCTGAATCCGCACGTGCCACCACAGTAAAGGGCTCCGGGTGAACTGAGAACACAGCCCGCAGGCCTTCGAATGGTCCGGCATCCGAGAATTTCGAGGTGCCGTGATAGGCATGGTGCTGCCAGTCAGACTGCGCCACACCAAACTCCAGCTCGCCTTCGCGGATGGTGTTGATGTTGTAGACGGAACCGCCGGTTG
Organism: Paracoccaceae bacterium; assembly: GCA_013214575.1. GTDB lineage: Bacteria > Pseudomonadota > Alphaproteobacteria > Rhodobacterales > Rhodobacteraceae > Parasedimentitalea. The sequence goes on from JABSSD010000027.1 coordinate 24,746, forward strand.
ACTCGACGGAACAGCGAATGCCGTGCTCTTTGCGGCCTTTGTTGACCAGACGGCAGATCGCGCCACCGGTTGGATAATAAACACCCGTTACGCCACCGGTTCCGATGGTGATGAACTCTTCAGCCATGGCTGCAGGTGCGAAGATTGCGGCGGCCAGCAACGCGCCTACTGTCAGTTTAGTACTTGTCATGATCAAGTCTCTCCCACTTGTATTGTGCATAGATCGGGACCGCGGACATTTTGAATTCCACTGGATTAAGATCCCAGTCGACTTTCACTCGGCAGGATACGCCGGTTTTTTTGTCTTGTCCCCGATCTCTCCAACGGTTCCACCCTCCAATGCTCAAGTCAAGGCTATGCATTTATGTCATAGGCTGGATGGTGGTGAATTCTGCTTATTTGACAAACTCGATGCAATTTTCCCCGCCAACAGGGGGCATGCCCTTTGTGGGGCGGCCGATTCATGCCGTCTGATGAAGGAATATATCACGCATCAAAGACAGTCACTGACGGTTACCGCCCGCAATACTTATAACAAAAATGCATATTAATAAGATTTTCAATTATAACGGATCAATCTAAAGTGGCAATAGGACTGTCAAATCAAGTAAAATTGCCTATGGTAAGTTTCTGACATGACAAGTTGCTAGAAATCCGTTAGCAACCTCCAAAATTATTAGCAGACCGATTATAATGATATGTTTTCTTGTGGAGTGGTGACAGTGACCTATTTGAGCCAAGTTATTTCTGACAACCCGACAATCGACAATTTTTGGAGCCTTGAACGATGTGTTTCGCTGGCCGCGCGGTCAGAGCCGCAAGGCACGGGATCGCCACTGCTGTTCGACGTCGAGCCGGAATTCCGCACCACTCCTCGCAAATGGGATCTGATCCTGACAGCAGCCCATGAACGGGGTATGCGGGCGCGCTAATTTCAAACAATGCCGTCTCGTAATTTGTTTAGATCACCTTATACCGATGGACCTCGGCGCGACGCCCGCATATCCTCCTGCTCTGGAAAAGCCACTTCCCGAAACGAGCCAAGGAGCATTTATGCAGTACCATAGCCCAAATACATTCGAGGATGCAGCCGCATTGGCCGTTGCCGCAGCGGGTGTGACCCGGTTTCTGGCTGGCGGCACTGATGTATTGGTACAATTGCGGGCTGATATCATCACCCCTGACACTGTTATCGACATCAAGAACATCCCCGGGGTCCGCGACATTACACGCCATGACGATGGCAGCTGGACTTTGGGTGTTGCCACCTCCGGAGCCGAGATGCGCGAACATGTTGAATTGGGGCTGGATTGGCCCGGGGTGGTCGAAGCAATGGACCTGATCGGCTCAACTCAGGTGCAAGGCCGCGCCACTTTGGTGGGCAACCTCTGCAACGGATCACCGGCCGCCGATTCAGTGCCTGCCATGGTCACGGCCGGCGTTGAATTTTCAGTCACCAATTCAGAGGGCACCCGTCGGGTTGCGGTGATGGATATTCCGGCTGGTCCCGGCCGCACGCATCTGGCTCAGGGCGACGTCATTTCGGCGGTGCATATTCCCGCCCGCGGCGCGCGGGGCGGAGATGCCTATCTGCGCTTTATTCCACGCACCGAAATGGACATTGCTGTGGTTGGCTGCGCCATCAACCTGGCGCTGGACGCGGCCGGTGTCATCACCCAGGCCAGCGTCTCGCTGGGGGCTGTTGCGCCGACCGTCCTGCGACTGGATGAGGCCGCTGAGGCATTGATCGGATGCACCCTAGACGAGGCCACATTGGACAAGCTGGCCACGGCAGCCTCGGCGGCCTGTAATCCGATTTCTGACAAACGCGGCACCATTGAGTTCCGAACTCATGTGGCCGGAGTTCTGGCCAAACGCACCGCCAAAATTGCCTATGCGCGCGCGCAGGGAGTTACCAAATGAAGACCATACATGTTACCGCCACAGTCAACGGCGACACCGTCGAATACCTATGTGACCCGCGTGAAACGCTGCTGGACGTTCTGCGCGACCGTCTGAACCTGACCGGCGCCAAGGAAGGCTGCGGCACCGGCGATTGCGGTGCCTGCTCGGTCACTGTGGATGGTCGGTTGGTCTGCTCCTGCCTGATACTGGGGGTCGAGGCCGAGGGTAAGACGATCACCACTGTCGAAGGTATGGCAGATGGCGAAACCCTGCACCCGTTGCAGAAAAAATTCATCGAATACGCCGCCTTACAATGTGGAATTTGCACCCCCGGCATTCTGGTGGCAGCAAAATCGCTGCTTGAAAAGAACCCGGATCCCACCGAGACCGAGGTGCGCTATTGGTTGGCTGGCAACCTGTGCCGCTGCACCGGCTATGACAAAATCATTCGCGCAGTACTGGATACAGCTGCAGACATGCGGGAGGCTTCCTAATGGCTTTGGACGATCACAAAACCACTGGTTTTAAATTTATTGGCACCCGCCCTGACCGCCCCGACGGGTTGGACAAGGTCACCGGACGGGCGCTTTTTGGCGCCGATGCCCAGGCCCCAGGCATGTTGCACGGAGCCATTGTTCGCAGCCCCCATGCCCATGCCCGAATTCTGCGCATTGATACGACAGCGGCCGAGGCTCTGGAGGGTGTCAAAGCCGTGGTCACCCGGGCGGATTTTGCGACGGGCCTGTCAGGCGAATTTGGCTTTGTGCTGGAAAACGTCATGGCCGGAGATAGGGCACTCTATGATGGCCATGCGGTTGCCGCCGTTGCCGCAAGTTCGGCGCTGATCGCCCGGGATGCCGCCAAGCTGGTCCAGGTTGACTATGAAATCCTGCCCCATGTGACCGATGTGGATGCCGCCATGGTTGATGACGCACCGGTGCTGAACGACACTTATGCAGATGCCACGGTTCCCGCCGGTCTTCACCCGAATGTGGTGCGCTATCACGAGAGTGGTCACGGCGATGTCGAGGCCGGGTTTGCCGCTGCCGATCTGATTGTTGAGGACAGCTTTAAAACCGAAGCCACCCATCAGGGCTATATCGAGCCGCATGCCTGTCTTGCCACTCTGGGCGCTGATGGCAAAGGCGAGTTGTGGTGCACCACCCAGGGCCACTGGATTGCCCAGAAGACCTGCGCCGCCCTGGTTGGCATCGACACCTCGCAACTGCGGGTCACCGCTTCGGAAATCGGCGGCGGTTTTGGCGGTAAAACCACGGTGTTTATCGAGCCCGTCGCCCTGGCCTTGTCCCGCAAAGCCAACCGGCCCGTCAAAATTGTGATGAACCGGTCTGAGGTGTTTCGCGCCACCGGGCCGACCTCATCAACCTCGATGGATGTCAAAATTGGCATGATGAAGGACGGCACCATCACTGCGGCTCAGGGCGTTTTCAGGTTGCAGGGTGGCGCCTTCCCCGGCGCTCCCATGGAATTCTCTGCCATGTGTGCCTTTGCCCCCTATAATCTGGAGAACGTCAAACAGGTCGGTTACGACGTCATTTCCAACCGTCCCAAACAGGCAGCTTATCGCGCGCCCGGCGCCCCTATGGCCTCGTTTGCCGTTGAATCGGTGATTGATGATTTGTGCAAGCAACTGGGGCTGGACCCAATTGATACCCGCCTGAAAAATGCCGCGCGTGAGGGAACCAAGGCGTCGTATGGCCCTCGTTTCCAGCGCATCGGACTGGTTGAAACGCTTGAGGCCGCCAAGGCGCACCCACATTACACGGCGCCGTTGAAACCTGGCCAGGGTCGCGGCGTGTCCTGCGGGTTTTGGTTTAACCACGGCGGCGAAACCTCTGTCAGTCTTGCGCTTTCTGAGGATGGCACCTGCCAGATTTCAGTTGGAACGCCGGATATTGGCGGCTCGCGCGCTTCAATGGCGCTGATGGCTGCCGAAGTTCTGGGCATCGCTTACGAAAACTTCCGGGTCACCGTCGCCGACACCGCAACGCTGGGGTATAATGATGTCTCCCACGGCAGCCGGGTGACCTATGCATCCGGCCTTGCCACAATCAAAGCGGCGCAGGACGCTGTTGCCAAACTGTGCAAACGGGCGGCTGCCAAATGGGGCATTCCTGAGGATGCAGTGTATTGGGAGGATGGCTTTGCCAAACCTTCGGGCGCCAATGCCGGCAATTTCGATCCCATTCCACTGGCAGAGATCACCAAAGACATGGGCTCTACCGGTGGTCCGATTTCCGGCCATTTCGAGGCCACGCCAGAAGGCGCCGGAGTGTCCTTTGGCACCCATATCGTTGACGCCGAAGTGGACCCTGAAACCGGCAAAACCGCCGTGGTTCGCTACACTGTCATTCAGGACGCCGGCAAGGCGATCCATCCGACCTACGTGGAGGGCCAGTTTCAGGGGGGCGCCGCGCAGGGTATCGGCTGGGCGCTGAACGAGGAATATGTCTACGGCGAAGATGGCCGCCTGCAGAATTCGATCTTTCTGGATTACCGGGTGCCGGTGGCCTCGGATCTGCCAATGATCGACACGGTGATTGTTGAAGTTCCGAACCCTGGCCACCCCTACGGTGTGCGCGGTGTCGGCGAGACCGGGATTGTGCCGCCTCTGGCGGCAATTGCCAACGCGGTTTCAGCGGCAGCCGGGGTGCGTTTGCGGCATCTGCCGATGTCGCCACCGCGGATCCTGCGGGCGCTGAGGGCGCAGGCAAGTGAGGGTTGAGGTCCATCTCTGGTCAGGCTTACGCAGCCTGACCGGCGGGCTGGAAAAAGTATCGGTCGAGGCCGCCAGCACCGGAGAATTACTGGCGGCCCTGGCCAGAGATTACCCGCAATTGGCGCCGGTGATTGATGCCGGGGTCTCGGTCGCGGTGGACGGGCGCATCATTGCATCCAGTCTGACCGAACCGCTTGGGCCGGACAATGAGATCTATTTGATGCAACGCTTGAAAGGCGGCTAATCCTTGGGGCGCGGCCCCAAACCCCGGGATATTTTCAGCCAGATGAAAGTGGATCAAAGAAAAAGCCCGCCGAGTTGATCGGCGGGCTTTTTTATTGGTGATCAGTGATGTGGTTATTCTGCGGCTGTCTCCGTTTTTGCAGTGCCTTTGGCCCACTCCCTTAGGCCTTGCATAAAGGCGTAGAGAACCGGGATAAGAATGACCCCAACAACGGTGGCCATCAGCATTCCCCCGAACACCGCGACCCCGATGGCCTTTTGGCTGGCAGCACCGGCCCCCGAGGCAATCAGCAGTGGCACCACCCCCAGCAGGAAGGAAAAGGCCGTCATCATCACCGCTCTGAAACGCTGGCGACCGGCCTCATGTGCGGCCTCTTTGATCGACAGCCCGGCGGCGCGGCGCTCCATTGCAAATTCGACAATAAGAATACCGTTCTTTGCCGCCATACCAATCAACATGATCATGCCAATCTGGGTGTAGAGGTTGATATCACTTCCGGTGATGGCAACCGCAACAACGGCGCCAAACATCGCCACGATCACCGAGAGCAGAATGGCCACCGGCATGGTCCAACTCTCGTATTGGGCCACAAGGAACAGATAGGTGAACAGGACCGCCATGCCCAGAATGACGACCACCATGCCTGAGGAGGACAGCTGTTGCTGCGCGGTGCCGGTCCACTCAAAGCTGTAGCCCGGCGGCAATGCGGTGGCGGCCTCTTGCTGCATCACCCGGATCGCATCGCCGGTGGACAATCCAGCGGCGGGCACCGCCGTCACCGTCGCCGAGCGGAACATATTATGGCGCTTCAGGATGACCGGCCCCAGGATGTTATCCACATCGATCAAAGTCGAGAGCGGAACCATTTTTCCACCCTGCGAGCGAACATAGAGGTTGCCGATATCCTCTATCTTATCGCGGTAGGAGCCATCGGCCTGAACCATCACCCGGTAAACACGACCAAAGAGGTTGAAATCATTGATGTAATACGATCCCAAATGGGCCTGCATGGTCAAGAAAACCTCGGCAATTGAGACATCCAGAGTTTTGGCTTTCTCCCGGTCCAGATCAACATACACCTGTGGCACATTGGCCCGGAACGTGGTGTAGGACTGGCCAATTTCGTCGCGCTGATTGGCTGCATAGACCAAAGATCCAACGGCGGCGGCCAGATCCTGAGGCGTTCCGCCAGCCGTTTGCTGCACCTCCATTTCGACGCCGGCTGACATGCCAAGACCCGAAATCGGTGGCGGGTTGAACGCCACGATGCTGGCGGCGGCCTCGCCGTTGGCGATACCATACACTTGGCTCAGAATGGCGGTCGGGCCAAGGTCCGGCGTTGGCCGCTCATCCCAGGGGTCCAGGTTGATGATGATCATGGCGCCATTGGCACTGGCCCCATTCAGCATGCTGAACCCGTTGACCAGAATAGTGCTGCGCACCCCCGGGATCTCTTCGATCTGTTCATTGACCCGTTTGGTCACCACTTCGGTGCGCCCCAGTGCTGCGGCATCGGGGAGCTGGATATCGACAAACAGATAGCCGTTGTCCTCGGCAGGCAGAAACCCTTTGGAGGTTACCCCAAAAATGGTGCCTGTGCCCGCGTACATAGCCAGCACGATCGCCACTGCCAAAAACGGCCACCTGAGCAACCGGCTCACAATACCAAGATATCCGGTCCGCAGGGCATCAATTGCGCGCTCGAATTTGGCAAGCACCCCGGTTGGCGGCCCAGATCGGGCCTTGAGCACCAGCCCACACAGGGCTGGCGACAGGGTCAGAGCATTGATCGACGAGATCACAACAGCCACCGAAATGGTCACCGCAAATTGCGAAAACAACTCGCCGGTGATCCCCGGCATAAAGGTGACCGGCACAAAAACGGCCAGCAGGACCAGCGTTGTTGCAATCACCGGGCCGGTGATCTGACCCATCGCCTTGCGGGTCGCTTCTCGCGGTTCCAGGCCTTCTTCGGCGATCAAACGCTCGACGTTTTCCACCACAATAATGGCGTCATCCACCACGATGCCAATGGCCAGGACCAGGGCAAACAACGAGATTGTATTGAGCGACATGTCCAGCAAAAGCAAAAATGCGAAGGTGCCGATCAGGGAGACCGGGATCGCCACCATAGGAATGATGGTGGCCCGCCATGAGCCCAGGAAAACAAAGACCACGGAGACAACCAAAGCAAAGGCAAGAATCAGTGTCGACATAACATCCGAAAGAGATTGCTCCACGAAATCAGTGGTGTTGAACGGTACCGAATAGATCACGTCGTCCGGAAAAGCCGTTGCCAACCGGTCCAATTCTGCCAAAACGGCTGCGGAAACAGCCAGCGCGTTGGCGCCGGGTGCTTGATAAACCGCAAGGATGGTGGCTTTACTGCCGTCATAAAACCCTGAGTTGTTGTAGTTCGATGCCCCTAATTCCACCGTCGCCACGTCCTTAACACGTACCATGCTGCCGGCCTCGCCCGTTCTGATGACGATATCACCAAATTCTTCAACCGATGTCAGCCGTCCTTTGGACTTGATGGTGTACTGAAAGGTTTGATCGCCTGGGACCGGTGGCGCACCAATCTGGCCAGCCGAGACTTCCAGGTTCTGCTCTTTTACAGAATTGATAAGATCCCCCGGGGTAATGCCCAAAGCGGCCATTTTCTCAGGGTTCATCCAAATGCGCATCGAATAGCTGAGCGTGTTAAGAATATCAGCCTTACCAACACCAGCAACGCGGCTCAGCGCGTCCTTGATATTGATCTCGGCATAATTGGACAGAAACAGATCGTCATAAGTGCCGTTTGGCGAGGTGAGGGTTGCGACCAACAACATGTTGGTCGAACTTTTCTGCGTCACAACTCCCGAGGATGTCACCTCTGTTGGCAGGCCGGACAATGCCTGTGCGACCCGGTTTTGCACGTTAACCGAGGCAATATCGGGGTCGGTGCCGACTTCAAAAGTGACAGAAAGAGAATAGCCGCCAGTGTCTGACGAGCTTGACGACATATAGATCATGTCATCAACGCCGTTCACCTGCGCCTCAATGGGGGCCGCGACGCTTTTCTCGACGGTTTCAGCATTGGCACCGGTGTAATTGGCGGTGACGCTGACCACCGGTGGGGTGATATCAGGGAACTGAGAGACCGGCAGAGCCGTGTAGGCAATCAGCCCCATGATGGTCAGCACCATGGAAATCACGATCGCAAATTTGGGTCGCGAAATGAACAAGGATGAGAACATGATCTATTCTCCAGCTTGTCTGGCGAGCACGGGATCGACTTTGGCACCGGGACGGATCCGTTGCAGGCCTTCGACAACCACTGTCTCACCGTCGCTCAGACCCTCCAGCACGATAATGCCAATGCCAACAACATCGCCGGTCTTTATGTAGCGCTGTTGCACCAGCTGCTGATCGTCAACCACCAGCACAAAGGTTCCCTGTTGATCCCGTTGAATCGCGGCTTGGCTGATAATAATTCGGTCGACTGTTTTTTGGGATTCCAGCCCAACCGTCAAATACGACCCATCAATAATCCAGCGGTTGGCGTTTTCAAATTTTGCGCGCACCGTGATCGAGCCGGTGGCCGGGTCAATACGGTTATCGGCAAAGGCAATTCTACCACGCTCTTCCAAATCCTTGCCATTGGGCAGCACTACAAAAACTTCGATCAGTCTTTTCTGCTCTTGTTCGGTGTCTGCCTCCTGCTGGATCTTTTGCAAAATGTTCACATACTGCTTTTCGTTCAGCGCAAAGGACACGTAAATCGGCGCCTCTCGCACCAGGTTCACCAAGGAACGGCTGGTCGGTCCGACCACATCACCGACGCTCACTTCGATGCGGCCGATGCGGCCGGAAAAAGGGGCGTGAATTTCGGTATAGCTCAGATCCAGATCGGCTTGTTGAATGGCCGCCTTGGCTGATTGCACCTGCGCCTCAGCCACTTTTTCATTAGCCCGTGAGATATCGCGCTCGGCCACGGAAACGGCACCGCGGTTCATCAGCTCCTCTTTGCGGGCAAGGTCCAGCGATGTCAGTTGCAGATTGGCCTCTGCCTTGGCCAGATCAGCCCTGCGCGCCTCAAGCGTTGCCTCATAGGCGCTCCGCTCGATCCGGAACATCAGGTCGCCTTCCTGCACGTCCGATCCGTCCGCGACCAGTACCTCTTCGAGAAAGCCACTGACGCGTGCAATGACATCGACCTTGTCGATCGCTTCGCCGCGGCCAATGAAGGTTACAGAATCCCGCAATGGCTTGGTCAGCGCCGCCATCACAGAAACTTTTGGTGGCGCCGCCGCCTGCGCCAGGACGATCGGCGCGGCACTCAGGGTCAAAGCCGTGCTCAGCAGCACAATTTTTGCAAAACCTCTGCGGTTTGATCTCAATGGGCTAACGATTTTTCTCATTACTGCGCCTCTCCTTTGGTATCCAACAGGCGGCAGCCCATTCATTCAAAAGGAATGTTTTAGATACACGGAATCAATTTATCCCATAATTACCGAGCCAGCAGACAACCGCAAGAAACCAGATCCACGGATGAGAAGAAATCCTACGGCCGCCCCAAAGAAATTGGCGGAAAAACTCTCATTTCACAACCAATTGGCGCAGTTCGTTCTTGATGACCTTGCCATAGTTGTTTTTGGGCAAAGCCGTCAGCACCACATATTCTTTTGGACGCTTGAAGCGGGCGATATTGGCGATGCAAAGGGCATCCAGCATGGCCAGATCCACAGGCTGACCGTCAACAGGTACAATGCACGCAACAACCTCTTCGCCCCACTCCGCATGTGGCCGCCCCACAACCGCGACTTCGGCGACGCCAGGATGACCCAACAAGACCTCCTCTACCTCGCGCGGGTAGATGTTCGAGCCTCCGGAAATGATCATGTCCTTAGAGCGATCATGCAGCGTCAGAAAACCGTCTTCATCCAGTGCGCCCATGTCTCCGGTCCACAACCACCCATCCCGAATGGTTTGCGACGTTGCATCAGGATTGTTCCAGTAGCCAATCATCACCGCCGGGCCATGCACCACAATTTCCCCGATCTGCCCCACGGGCAGGGTTTTGCCGCGTTGATCCACTACTGATACACGGCTGACCATCTGCTGTCGGCCAACACTGGCCAATCTCTGGCGCCATCGGGGATGGCTTCGGTCGGCGACGGTGTCGCGCGGCAGCACGGTGATTGCCATCGGGCATTCGCCCTGACCATAGATCTGAACAAATCGAGGCCCGATGACCTCGACCGCCTCGGTGATATCAGCGAAATACATCGGCCCGCCGGCGTAAATCACATTCGCCAATCCGTCACCGGACCTGCCGCTGGCCTTGGCATAATCAACCATGCGCCGCACCATAGTTGGCGCCGCAAACATCGAGACCCGGTCAAACTGCGCAGCAAGATCAAAGATTTCCGGGGCATCAAAGCCACCGGAGGCAGGGCAAATATGCCGACTGCCCGCGATCACATGCATAAAGTTGTAAATCCCTGCACCGTGGCTCATCGGGGCCGCATACAGCGTTGCATCGGCAGCGCAATGCGACCCGACCCCGGCAAGATATCCGGTGATCATCGCCATCATATTGCCGGCGCTGATCATGACGCCCTTGGGGCGGCCAGTGGTGCCCGATGTGTAGAACAGCCAGATCATATCCTTGGCTGACAGTGCCGCCGGTCTGGCCTGCTCAGGCGCCTCGTAAAGTCCTGAGAAACTCTCCTCGCCGGCAATAATCACCGCGTCGAGGCAGCGGGGTCTGACGGGTTCCAGTTCAGCTGCGTTTGAGGCCGAGGCGAACACCAGCCGGGCACCAGAATCCTCGATAATCCAAGCGGCCTCTTTGGCGTGAAGCTTGGCGTTGATCGGCGCCGCAACCGCTCCGGCCCACCAAATACCATACAGAGCCTCCAGATATTCGGTTCGGTTCTGCATCAGGATGGCCACAGGGTCGCCGACAGAAATCCCCCGTTCAACAAGCGCCCCGGCAATTGATGCGGCGCGGCGGGCGAAGGTACCATAATCGGCTGTTTGCTCGGTTCCGCAATACAGCGCCGGAGCTTCAGGACAGGTCTTTGCTGTGCTCAATAGCCATTCAGCCGGGTTCATATCAGTGCCTTCCAGTAGACTTCCCTGGTGTTTGTACTGTCAGGGAGCGGCCTGAAGTGTAGCCGCAGATCAGCCCCGAACAAGTGCCGACCGTCGTGCACCGCTGTTACCCCACGTCCAGTCGAGGCGGCGCCAGACTGCAAGGCGCTCTGTGGGGCCTCTATAGCGCCAGACTGAGAAATGACCGGCGCGGATCGTCCAATGATGCCCTGTGAAGGGGATTAATTTATTCTCCTTATTTCAATGCATTACAGTGTGAATCTGGGAATGCGGGCCGCAATGGTCGCATAGCGCGCATTCCATGCTCATATTTCCCCCCTTACTGCTTGTAATTGGCTTGAATCCGCTTCACCTTCGCTTGCATACCAACAGAAACTGTCTCACCCTTTTGTGAAACAAAACCCACTGATGTCTCATCGCAGAGGATGACCAATGCAAGAACCGCTGATTTTCGACGGCCACAACGACCTATTACTGCGGCTGCATCAGCGCGACATATCTGTTGGTAAGGATGGCTTTCAGGGCTCTGGCGGACGGCATATCGATCTGGAGAAAGCCCGTTCCGGTGGCTTTGGTGGCGGATTTTTTGCCATTTATGTGCCCGGGGAACAGGGCCTGAGCCGTGATATGGATGAGATGATGGCGAGCAGCTATGACTTGCCGCTACCGCCACAAGTGAGCTGGGAGACCGCATCCAAAGTGGCGCTATCGCAGGCTTCATATCTTATCAATCTGGAGAGAGACGGCGCGTTAAAAATCTGTCGCAGCACCAAAGACATCCAGGACTGCATGACCAGCGGCATGATGGCCGCGGTGATGCACATGGAAGGTGCCGAGGCCATTGACCCCGACTTTCACACGCTTGATGTGTTGTATCAGGCCGGTCTGCGCTCACTTGGGCCGGTGTGGAGCCGTCCGACGATTTTCGCCAATGGGGTGCCATTCCGCTTTCCCAGCACGCCGGATATTGGCGCGGGCCTGACCGAGGACGGGATTAGGTTAGTCCATAAATGCAATGACTTGGGCGTCATGCTTGATCTGTCTCACCTGAACGAGGCCGGGTTCTGGGATGTTGCAAAGATCAGCACCAAACCGCTGGTCGCCACCCATTCCAATGCCTATGCACTGTGCCCGCACAGCCGCAATCTGACCGACCGCCAGCTGCATGCAATCCGCGACAGCGATGGGATGGTTGGTCTGAATTTCGCGGTCGCCTTCCTGCGCTCAGACGGCAGGATGGTCGAAGATACGCCCATTTCAACCATGCTGGAACACCTCGATCACCTGATCGAGCAGCTGGGTGAAGACCGGGTTGGTCTCGGCTCAGACTTTGACGGTGCCGTGGTACCGGCAGAGATCAAGACCATCGCCGGACTGCCAAACCTGCGCTTGGCCATGCGTGAGCACGGCTATGGCGACGCACTGATCAGGAAACTCTGCCATCAAAACTGGCTGCGTGTCCTCGACCTGACCTGGACGTAACACTGACCCAGGTCCAATTCCAAAAACCAAAAAGGGAGTAATAACATGAATGCATTTACCAAACTGATGGGGACCGCCGCGCTTGGCTTTGCCATGGGCGCTGTTGCCCTGCCCGTGATGGCAGAAACACCGGCCAATATGCTGGTCATTGCCAACCGCATTGACGACATCACCACACTGGACCCGGCGCAAAGCTTTGAATTTGCTGGCTCAGACGTGCTGCGCAACATCTACGGCAGGCTGGTCAACTTTGACCCGCTGGATCTGGATGCCGGCTATCAGGCCGATCTGGCGACAAGCTGGACCGTGTCCGAGGATGGCCGCACCATCACCTTTACCATGCGTGAAGGCGTCAAGTTCCACTCGGGCAACCCAGTGCGCGCCGAAGACGTTGCGTTTTCGTTCAAGCGCGTTGTCGCATTGAACAAAACCCCATCGTTCATTCTGACCCAGTTTGGCTTCACTCCTGAAAACATGGATGAGACCATCACCGTGGACGGCAACACCGTGTCGATCACCACCGACAAGCGTTACGCCACCTCCTTTGTGCTGAACTGCCTGACTGCGACCATCGCTGGCATCGTTGACGAAGTGACCGTCATGGCCAACGAAGTAGACGGTGATTTTGGCAACGAATGGCTGAAGACCCACTCGGCCGGTTCCGGCGCCTATAGCCTGGCCAGCTGGAAGCCCAAGGAAAGCGTCACTCTGAACGCCAACCCTGATTTCTATCTTGGTGAGCCGGCGATGAAGCGGGTGAAAGTGACGCACGTCCAGGAAAGCGCCACCCAGCGTCTGATGCTGGAACGCGGCGACATTGATGTCGCGCGGAACCTGAACCCAGCCGATGTCGAAGGTATCCGCAAGGCCGAAGGCGTCGAGGTCATGGAGGAGATGCGCGGTCGTCTGATGTATATCTCGATGAACCAAAAGCACCCCGAGCTGTCCAAGCCCGAAGTCCGTCAGGCGCTGAAGTACCTGATCGACTATGAAGGCATGCAGAACAGCTTCCTCAAAGGCGCTTACGTCACCCACCAGAATTTCCTGCCGCGCACCTATCTGGGTGCTGTGGACGAGAACCCGTTCTCGCTGAACGTCGAAAAAGCCAAGGCGCTGCTGGCCGAAGCTGGCGTTGATGGTCTGGAGCTGACGGTTGGTGTGCGTGATGCGCAGGAACGTCTGGAAATCGGTCAGTCGCTGCAGAACACCTTTGCGATGGCCGGCATTAAGCTGACCCTCGAAGTGGGCACCGGCAAGCAGGTTCTGTCCAAGTATCGCGCTCGTGAACTGGACATCTATCTGGGTGCATGGGGGCCGGACTATCCGGATCCACACACCAACGCTGGTACCTTTGCCTATAACCCCGACAACTCGGACGCGGCGCAGGCTACTGGTCTTTTGGCGTGGCGGAATGCTTGGGATACTGGTGGGTTGACTGAAAAGTCTGCTGCTGCCGTGGTTGAAGGCGATCGCAGCAAGCGTGAAGCGATGTATCACGAGATTCAGGCCACCTTCCGCGATACTTCGCCCTTTGCGGTGATGTTCCAGAAAATCGAACCTGCGGGCATTGCTGAAAACGTCGAAGGTCTGAACCTTGGCGGCGCGATCACAGCTGTCTCATATTGGGCCGTGACCAAGTAAATGGCATCGACGCACTATACTCCGAAGAGGCAGCCCCGGCTGCCTCTTCCCTCTTGGCTTAAGGGTACGCTTGTCACCCTTGCGTCAATCTCGGTCACCATGTTGGGACTGCTGTTTGTCACCTTTTTTATCGGTCGGGTGATGCCCATTGACCCGGTACTGGCGGTGATTGGCGAACGCGCCACGCAGGACCAATACCATGCGGCCTATCTGGAACTTGGGCTCGATAGATCGCTGGCGGTGCAATTTGCCTATTACGTCTGGGACGTGCTGCACGGTGATTTTGGCATGTCGCTGCTGACGGCACGGCCAGTGTCACAGGACATTGCCCGAGTGTTTCCGGCGACCATGGAACTGGCCACCATTGGCATAATCTTTGGCATCGTGCTTGGCGTGCCGCTGGGGGTGATTGCCGCCGTCCGTCGTGGCAGCTGGATCGACCAGATCGCCCGTGTGGTGGCGCTGGTGGGCTATTCAATGCCGATCTTCTGGCTTGGCCTGATGGGCCTGTTGCTGTTCTACGGTATTCTCGGCTGGGTTGGCGGCCCGGGCCGTCAGGGCATCTTCTTTGAGGACACCTTCCCCTCGATCACTGGTATGATCCTAGTCGATGCCGCGCTGGCGCGCGACTGGCCTGCCTTCAAGGATGCGTTTTCCCATATCGTGCTGCCGGCTTCGCTGCTGGGCTACTACAGCCTGGCCTATATCAGCCGGATGACCCGCTCGTTCATGCTGGAGCAACTGTCGGCCGAATATGTCACCACTGCCCGCGTCAAAGGCATGAGCGAATGGGCGGTGGTCTGGAACCACGCCTTCCGCAATATCCGGGTGCAGCTGATCACCGTGATCGCGCTGAGCTATGCTGGCCTGTTGGAGGGCTCGGTGCTGACCGAGATTATCTTCTCGTGGCCCGGCATCGGCAACTATATCACCACTGCGCTGCTGTCTGCGGATATGAACGCAGTTCTGGGCGGCACCGTTGTGGTTGGATTGATCTTCGTCTGTCTGAACATCTTTTCCGACCTGCTGTATAAAATCTTCGATCCGAGGTCCAAATGACCACTGAAACTCAAACACTGCGCGACTGGTTGCTGTCTGAGACGCCAACCTCGCGCCGACACGCCCGTCTGGCCGCGTTCTACAAGGGCTGGCTGACACTGCGTGCCAACCACATGGCGATGATTGGACTGGCGATTATTGCGCTGTTGCTTGGTACGGCGCTGTTTGCGCCATGGCTGGCGCCGCATGATCCCTTTGTGCAAGATCTGGCCTTCCGACTGCAACCGCTGGGCACCGAGGGTCACGTCCTGGGCACCGATTCACTGGGCCGCGACATTCTCAGCCGGATGATCTATGGCTCGCGGATCACGCTTTATATCGTGGCACTGGTGGTCATGATTGCCCCCATTGCCGGTCTTCTGGTGGGCACCATTGCAGGCTATGCCGGTGGCTGGACCGATATTGTCCTGATGCGGATCACCGACATCTTCCTGGCCTTTCCGCGTCTTATCCTGGCACTGGCCTTTGTCGCCGCGCTGGGTGCGGGGATTGAGAACGCGGTGCTGGCGATTGCCCTCACCGCCTGGCCACCCTATGCGCGGATGGCCCGCGCTGAGACGCTGACCATCCGTTCGTCGGATTACATCAGCGCCATTCGCCTGCAAGGCGCCGGTCCTATGCGGATCATCACCAAACACATCTGGCCGCTGTGCATCAGTTCGCTGATCGTGCGGGTGACGCTGGATATGGCCGGTATCATTCTGGCCGCTGCCGGTCTGGGCTTTCTGGGTCTTGGCGCCCAGCCACCCTCGCCTGAATGGGGCGCGATGATTTCCGAGGGTCGCCGGTTCATTCTGGATTACTGGTGGATTGCCACCATGCCCGGCCTTGCCATCTTTACGGTTTCGCTGGCCTTCAACCTGCTGGGTGACGGTCTGCGCGACGTGCTTGATCCAAAGGACAGCTCCTCATGACAACTCTTTTGGACGTAGAAAACCTGTGGGTGCGGTTTCCCAGCCGTACTGGCGTCTTTGACGCAGTCCGCGGCATCTCCTTTTCACTGGGCCGCGAGCGGCTGGGCATTGTTGGCGAAAGTGGCTCGGGCAAATCGCTGACCGGCCGCGCCATCCTGCGGCTGATCCACAAGCCCGGCATCGTCGAGGCAGATCATATCAAGCTGCACGGCGATAATCTGCTGGCAAAATCCGAGCGTGAGATGCGGGCAGTGCGCGGCGAGAAGATCTCGATGGTAATGCAGGACCCCAAGTTCTCGTTGAATCCGGTGATGAGGGTGGGCGATCAGATCATCGAGGCCTACCGGCTGCACGCCAAGGCCAGCAAGGCCGAGGCCTATCGGAAATCGGTTGAGATGCTGGAAGCGGTGTCGATCCGCGACGCGGACCGGGTGATGAAGGCCTACCCGCATGAGATGTCGGGCGGCATGGGCCAGCGCATCATGATCGCGATGATGCTGATCCCCAACCCGGAAATCCTGATTGCGGACGAGCCGACCTCGGCGCTGGATGTATCGGTGCAGGGTCAGGTTCTGTCGATCATGGACAAGCTGGTAAAAGAGCGCGGCATGGGTCTGATCTTTATCAGCCACGATCTGAACCTGGTGTCGCAGTTCTGCGACCGGGTGCTGATCATGTATGCCGGCCGTATCGTCGAGGTCTGTGACGCCGCCAAGCTGCACGAGGCTAAACACCCCTATACTCGGGGATTATTGGGCAGCCTGCCCCGGTTCGACGAACCCCGCGACAGGTTACAAGTCTTGACCCGAGATCCGGCTTGGCGAGAAGCCCCCAGCGTGGAGGGTCGACTATGAGCGACGCCATTTCGATCCAAAACCTGAACGTCTGGTTTGGCGAACACAATGACCTGTTTCAGGCGGTCAAGAATGCCAGCCTGACAGTGGCCAAAGGCGCCAGCTTTGGCCTGGTCGGCGAAAGCGGCTCGGGCAAATCCACCATTCTGCGGGCGCTGACCGGACTGGCGCCGCAGTGGGAGGGTAGCATGTCGATCAACGGCACCGACCTGACTGAAAAGCGAAACAAGCAGTTTTACAAAACCGTACAGATGGTGTTTCAGGACCCCTATGCCTCGCTGCACCCGCGCCAGTCGGTGGATCAGGTGCTGTCGGAAACCCTGACATTGCACGGCTTTCGCGATATTGATGACCGGGTCAACAAACTGCTGCTGGACGTCGGCCTTGGCCCGGCGTTCCGGTTCCGCTATCCGCACCAGTTGTCCGGTGGCCAACGGCAACGTATCGCCATTGCCCGCGCATTGGCGGCAGAGCCCAAGATCCTGTTGCTGGATGAGCCGACCTCGGCGCTGGATGTCTCGGTGCAGGCCGAGATCCTCAACCTGCTGTGTGATTTGCGGGCCGAACATGGGCTAACCTATCTGATGGTCTCGCATGATCTGGCGGTGGTGGCCCATATGTGCGAACGCGCCGCCGTGATGCAAAACGGTGAGATTGTCGAGATCATCGAGGTCGCCGACATGCGCGCTGGCAGGACACAACATGACTATACCGCGCAATTGCTGCACGCCTCGGCCAATCGGGTCACCTAAAGCCTTCTGAACTGCCCGGCCTCCCGCCGGGCAGTGACAGCCCCACCTGCGGGAATATGGCATCGGTTGCTTTTAACATTTTTATCTCCCCGATTCACATTCCAGATCAAATCACCATATAAGGGTTTGAGGACAGGAAGGATTTCATCATGCAACTGCCATTCAACGGAGCCATCAGCGCCTATTATGAAGACGCTGCGCCGGACGCGGTTCGGGATGCGATCCGTGGCGGAGACAAAGACGAAATCCTGAGCCAGAGCTACCCACATCAGGACAGGATGCGCCGCAAGACCTATGAGATAGAAATGGCCAAACTGCAGGTCGAACTGGTAAAAATGCAGGCCGGAATAAAGCAATCCGGCGACCGCATCGTGATCCTGTTCGAAGGCCGGGATGCCTCTGGAAAAGGTGGAACAATCAAGCGGTTCCGGGAAAACCTTAATCCGCGCGGCGCCCGTGTTGTGGCGCTTGGCAAACCCTCAGAGGCGGAGCAGACCCAATGGTATTTCCAGCGATATATTGACCATTTGCCATCTGGCGGCGAGATCAGCTTTTTTGATCGGAGCTGGTACAATCGCGGCGTTGTGGAAAAAGTGTTTGGCTTTTGCAGTGACGATCAGCGCGAACGGTTTTTCAGGCAGCTTGACGGGTTTGAGCGCGCGTTGGTAGATGACGGGGTCAAACTGTTCAAGATCTGGCTGAATGTCGGCCGTGCCGAGCAACTCCGTCGGTTTCTTGAGCGCGAGAAGGATCCGCTAAAGCAATGGAAACTAAGCCCGATCGACATCAAGGGACTTGAGCGTTGGGAGGATTACAGCGCCGCAATTGGCGACACATTAGCGCGCAGCCACAGCGATGTGGCGCCTTGGACGGTGATCCGATCGGAAGACAAACGGCGGGCACGACTGTCAGCTATTCGTCATGTCTTAAGCGCATTGTCCTATGATAACAAAGATGTAACTGCGCTTGGTGCAATTGACAAAAAAATCTGTGGAGGTCCGGAAATCTGGGATGCCTAAACGCGGTTATCATCACGGTAATTTACGCCAAGCGCTGATTGAGGCCGCATTGCGGCTGATTGAAGTCAAAGGCCCAACCGGCTTCACCTTGTCGGAAGCCGCCAAGCAGGCTGGGGTAACCCCGGCGGCAGTCTATCGGCATTTTGAGGGCCGCGAGGACCTGATTGCCGAAGCGGCACGTCAGGGATTTTCAATGTTTGCCGACCTGATGCAATATGCCTACGAAAAGGGCCAGCCCTCGGCCCTGGCGGCTTTTGAATCCACCGGCCGCGCCTATCTGGCCTTTGCCCGCAAACATCCGGGCCATTACATCGCCATGTTCGAGAGCGGTATTTCCGTCAATCGAACGCCTGAGCTGGCCGACGCTGCCAGCCGTGCCCGCGGTATTTTTGAGCGGGCCGCCGCCGAGTTATGCGAGCATATTCCACCGCATAAGCGCCCGCCGGCCTCGATGTTTTCGGCCCATATTCTGGCGCTTAGCCACGGGGTTGTGGAACTCTACGCGCGCAACAGCCCCGGCACCGCCTCGCCCTATTCCCCCGAAGATCTGCTGGAAAGCGGCATTGGCATTTACCTGCGCGGGTTGGGGCTGATCGAACCTGACACTTAGCCCCTGCAATCCCAGATGCGATATGTAACATGTCCAATCGCAGCGCAAAAACACGAGCAGCCCTTGGTACACAGAATAGCCTATTGTGGTTCAGACGGAAAAAGAAGGCTATCGCGCGCGATTTGGCCGCTTGTCGTTGCACTGATGCTGCCGGGATGCGGCGAAAACATCTATAACGAGCTCAAACTGATGCCGTCCCCTACCGTCTATGTCGATGGCGATCTGGATCCCTTTAACAATCGCAGTGCCCAGCAAATCCAGGCCCACACCCAACTGTTCTACGCGACGGACAGGCGGGTGGCTGGGGCGGATGACAAACAGGCCTTTTACACCAATGAAAGGGGCATCGCCCTGCGCACCGGGGTCGCCAACGTCAAAATGACCCCGCCGGCAGAGGACTGGGACAGCCTGCATCGCATCACATTGGCTGGAGAGCGCGATATCGCGCGCACCCTTAAGGTATCAGCGGTGCATGAAATCGGACCAATGCCGTTTTCCTCGAGTGACGAGCATGGGATACCCCTGCCCGACCACATCACCAGAAAAGCGGCCAGTATTTTCTCAAAAAGCATCGACCGCCAATTAGTCCTGTCCGGCAACCGAGACGTTTTTATCTATGTCCACGGCTATAACGTCGATTTCGAATACCCAACCCTGGTCTCCAAAGAGCTACAGCATTTCCTGGGATATCAAGGCGCCTTCATCAGTTACAATTGGCCCGCAACGCCAAACCGACTCGCTTACATCCGTGACCTGGAAACCGCCAGCGCCACCCGGCGTAACCTGCGAAAACTGATTGAATTCTTGTCGGACAACACCGATGCACGCAGAATTCACCTGATCGGCTATAGTACCGGATCGCGACTGGTGTTTGAGGTCGCCTATCAGATTGCCCTGCAAAATCAGGTGTCCGGGACCCGCCGGGCGCGGCTGGGGCAAGTCATCCTGATCGGCAGCGATCTGGACAGAACCTATTTTATTCAAGCGCTTGCGGACGGGTTGCTGGAAGGAATGGATCACTTGTCGATCTATATGTCGGGCAGTGACGCGGCGCTGAACATCAGTCGTATTGTGTTTGGCCGCAACCGTTTGGGTCAGGTTGCTGCCGAAGGTGAGGTTTCATCGGGCATTGAGGACCTCTTGCTCGCCGCGCCGCGACTGTCATTGATTGATGCCAGCAATGCGCCAGGGGTCGATCTGGGCAACGGCCATTGGTATTTTCGCTCGTCGCCCTGGACCAGCAGCGATATCTTTGTTTCCCTGCTCAAAGGTCTGTCACCGGCGACTCGTGGATTGGCCCGGGTGCCGGGCAGCGCCCTCTGGCAGTTCCCCGCCGATTATCCAGATCGATTGAAGTCTGCCCTGACTGCCGACTGACCCGGCGACACTCGTCAACAAGCCGCCCCCTGGACAAGCAAAAAGGCCGCGCAATTTGCACGGCCTTTTCAATAAGATACGGTCTAAACTTAACGCTTGGAGAACTGGAAGCTCTTCCGGGCCTTGGCCTTACCGTATTTCTTACGTTCCACAACACGGCTGTCGCGTGTCAGGAAGCCAGCAGCTTTCAGAGCGCCGCGCAGGTTGGGGTAATACAGCTGCAGGGCTTTGGAAATACCATGCTTGACCGCGCCGGCCTGACCCGACAGGCCACCACCTTTGACAGTGGCCCACACGTCAAACTGGTCTTCTGTACCAGTAATCTGAAACGGCTGGCGCAGGATCATCTGCAGGACCGGGCGGGCGAAATACACTTTGATTTCGCGACCGTTGACGGTGACCTTGCCGGAACCCGGCTTGATCCAAACGCGGGCAACAGCGTCTTTACGCTTGCCAGTTGCATAGGACCGGCCAAGTTCATCACGCACAGGATCGAGTACAATGATGTCTTCGGCGACAGCTTCAACGCCTGCAACGGCGCTCAGCTCTTCGAGAGTGTTGATCTGATCAGACATCTACATTAGCTCCGCGTGTTTTTCTTGTTCATGGACTTAACGTCCAGAACTTCGGGGCTTTGCGCCTCATGAGGATGCTCACCACCCGCGTAGACACGCAGGTTTGTCATAATCTGACGGCTGAGTTTGTTGCCCGGCAACATGCGCTTGACCGCCTGGATCATGACGCGCTCGGGGAACTTGCCCTCGAGGATCTGCTGCTTGGTGCGCGACTTGATGCCACCCGGGTGACCGGTGTGCCAGTAGAAGTTTTCTTCGCGCTTTTTGCCAGTCATCTGCACTTTTTCAGCATTGATGATGATGACGTTGTCACCACAATCCATGTGAGGAGTGAACATTGGCTTATGTTTGCCACGCAGACGCATGGCTACAATCGAGGCAAGACGGCCCAACACCACGCCTTCGGCGTCGATGATGATCCATTTCTTCTCGATGTCTGCTGGGGTAGCAGAGAAGGTTTTCATGGCAGGTAAATCCTGTTTAACGTGAAGAACACCGGCACAGGTCCGATGTTCGAATTCTATGGACGGGGTTTACGGTGATCCTCAGCACCAGTCAACCGCAGTCACCGATAATAAATCGAGTGATTTCAGTGCGTTACAAATTAGGTATTATAATACCCCACTTTAAACGCTGATCTGTTCAGGTGGATTGTCCAGCAAACCCCTTAACTGCAACATTGCCGCCTCAAACACCTCCAGCGAGACATGGCAGTTTATCGCAATACGCACCGCATTGGGGGCCCGTCCGTCCCGCAGGGCAAATTCATCCGCGGATCTTATCTGGATGCCCTGCGCCTCGGCGGCGCGGGTAAAGGCAGCGGACCGCCACCCAGCCGGCAACCGCAGCCATAAGAATGGCACTTGATCATCCCAGGTCAGATCAAACCCGCCAAGAGCATTCACCGCAACGCGCACATAGCGGCCCATCTCGGCCTGGACTGCGCGGGCCAGCAGTTTTGTCTTTGGGTCCCCCAACAAGAGACAGGTTAACGCGGCCAATGGCTGCGCCAGCCCAAAATAGCCGTGTTCGGCGGCGCGTCGCAAATCGGCGCCGCGGCCCTGTGCCGGCAGGGCAAACCCAACCCGCAGAGAGGGCGTCAGCGTCTTTGAGATGGAACTCACATGCCAGCCCAATTCCGGAGCCAATGACCGATAGCTTGGCGCCCGGGGATCGCCCATCCGATAGCAATCATCCTCAATGATCTGAAGACCCTGACGCCTGGCCACCTGAACAATCTGCTGACGTCGCTCCAATGGCGTATACAGGCCAGTCGGGTTATGAACTTCCGGGCTGGTGCAAAAAATCGTGGCGCCGGTCTGGCGGGCCGCTTTCTCCAGCGCTTCTGGCACAACCCCATGTTCGTCCATCTCGATCCCAACCACCCGGGCGCGCATCAATTCAGCGGCGCGGCGAAATCCGGCATAAGACAGATCTTCGACCAAAACGGTGGGCTGCGGCCCTTTCAATATGGCCTGCATCACCACCATCAAGCCATTTTGACCGCCATGCGTCAGCACTACGTCTTTCTCATCCAGACTGCCAATCGGCAAATCCGACAACCATTTGACCACCGCTTCGCGCACCGGCTGATACGCACTTCGGGTCGGGTAACTGAGAAAGGGCAGCTCTGGGCCGGCCGCCACCTGCACCAGCGCCTTGCGGATTGCCGCCACCTGCCCGACATCCGGAATTCTGGGGCTAAACAGGCTGATATGACCGGGATTGTTCAGCTCATGAACATGCAACGGCCTGGCCCAGACATCATCCAGCACCGGTTTTTGCTTGGCCGCGACAAAGGTGCCGCGACCAACCTCGGCCTGAAGCAAGCCCTCCTCCGTCAGAACCGAATAGGCCCGCGCCACGGTTCCCGGCGTAATCCCCAGCTGATAGGACAATTCGCGGACAGGCGGCAGCTTGGCGCCGACCAATAGAGTGCCATCATCCACCGCCGAACGAATTGTATCGGCAAGTTTTTTATACTTCGGTCCCTTGGTGTCACCAAGGTCCTGAGGCCAAATTGTACTCATTACAATCCTTCCATAGACAGCAATCATTTCGCTTTGTATCAATCAGTAGTAACGCAAACGCAGGATTGTATCAACACAATATTGGAGCACCCGATGGTACACAACGCTCACATGTCTCAGTCTCACATGTCCTTTTTGGTCAGCCGCCCGGCCCTGCCGATCGTGGCACAATGGGCCGTCGCGTTTGCTGTACATACCACTAAATGGAGCCTGCGCCGCCGAACCCGCAAGCATCTGCGCCATATGTCCCAGCAACAATTGGACGACATTGGCCGCACCCGTGCCGAGGCCCATCACCAAGCCACCCTTCCGTTCTGGCGCCTTTGATCCCCAGAGACGCTGGAATCACTTCAAGGCCGGGGGAAACCCCGGCCCTTTTTTTATGACGGGGTATCAACCCAAATAGGTCGGTCTTTCATCAGGTTGCAAATTCCCCGGCACCCCTGAATATTGATATGGGAACCCTTGCATCAACGCGTCGGGGGGATTGAATATGTCATGCTGGCGCGGGCCACAGCGGCATCCTGGCCCACGGAATGAATTAAAATATCACAAACCGCCAGCGACCGTCCCAGCTTCAGCAGCTTGCAGGTGCCGATCAGATCCACCCCTGCAACCGGCTTGCGCATAAAATCCATCGAACAGCTGGTCGTCACCGCCAGCGCCTTGCGGCCGATCCGGGCCAGAACCATCGCATAGGCCGCACAATCAGCCAGTGCAAACATCGACGGCCCGGATACTGTCCCTCCCGGACGCAGGTGCTTTTCCTGAACACATAACCTCATCGAGATTTCGTTTTCAGAAAGGCCTTCCACGGCAAAGTCCTCCTGAACCTGTGGAAACACTTCATTCAGGAACTCCATCAATTCCGCCGCGTCCATCTGCAATGACATACTTTTCTCCTGTCTCGGTGCGGCCTAAGATTGGGCATGCACGCCAAGGAGAGCAAGATGACAATTTTAAAACGCCACGACACTGGCGCCATCGCCCATCTGACAATGGACATGCCTAGGACGTTAAACGCGCTGTCGGACGAGATGCTGGCCGCCCTGCAGGCGCAGATCGAATCGTTGATGACGGACACCACGGTCCGGGTCGTCATCCTGTCGGGCGCAGGCAAGGCCTTCTGTGCCGGCCACGACATCAAACAGATGAACGGCGCCCGCGCCTCTGCGGATGGCGGAAAAAGCGCGTTCCAGGATCTGTTTACCCGCTGCACTGCGGTGATGACAGGATTGCAGAACCTGCCGCAGGTGGTGATCGCACAGGTGCATGGGATTGCCACCGCCGCCGGATGCCAGCTGGTTGCCTCCTGCGATTTGGCCGTGGCCGCGGACGACACCAAATTCGGCGTCAACGGCGTTAATATCGGGCTGTTCTGCTCCACCCCGATGGTGGCACTGTCGCGCAACATCCCCCGCAAACATGCGCTGGAAATGCTAACGACCGGAGATTTCATGACGGCCCCCCGCGCCGCCGAACTGGGATTGATCAACCACGCAGTTCCCAGCGCACGGCTGGCGGCTGAAACACTGAAACTGGCCAATACCATTGCCAATAAATTGGGCGCGGCGGTCAAGATTGGCAAACAAGCCTTTTACCAGCAACTGCAAATGCCGCTGGATCAGGCCTATGCCTTCACCAGCGAGGTGATCGTCGAGAACCTGCTGCAGCAAGACACCATCGAAGGCATGATCGCATTTGCCGAAAAAAGACAACCAAACTGGAAAATTGATTAAAATTTCTAGAAAATTTTAGTCTTTGTTTACGATTTGCTGCGCATTGTTTCCATATCGAGCCTTCCAAAGAAGGCAAGAATATGGCAATGATTGGGCAGGGCACATCGCCCGGTCACAATTTGGGTCGCCGCCTGTGGAAGGTCCCTCCAAACCGGTTCTCTCCCCGGTTCGACATTCCTGCAGCGGCGACCCCAATTTACTGCCTTTCCAGACATTATTGGGATGCATCTGTGCATTGGCGCCTTTTGGCTCCGGCAAGACTGCAGCTGCGATGTTATTTTTCAACCGCCATATTGCACCAACCGGCGCCCTAGCCTATGTCGCATCCATGACAAAAACATTGCATATCGTCGGCGGCGGCATGGCCGGATCCGAGGCCGCCTGGCAGGCCGCAAACATGGGCGTTCAAGTGGTAATCCACGAAATGCGTCCCAAAGTGAAAACCTTTGCCCATCAAACTGGCAATATGGGCGAGATGGTCTGCTCTAATTCCTTTCGATCGGACGATGACGAGCAAAACGCCGTTGGTCTACTGCATTGGGAAATGCGCGCCGCCAATGGGTTGATCATGGCCACCGCAGACAAACATCGGCTGCCCGCCGGTGGCGCCCTGGCGGTGGACCGCGAACCTTTTGCCCAGTCCGTCAATGACAGCCTGTTAAGCCACCCCAATATCACGGTATGCTACGATGAAATCACAAGCCTGCCGGACGATGGCCATTGGATTTTTGCCACCGGTCCGCTGACCTCTGCCGCATTGGGTCAGGCAATCCAGACCGAGACCGGCGCTGAAGCGCTGGCCTTTTTCGACGCCATCGCGCCAATTATCTATGCCGACAGCATCGACATGTCCCAGGCCTGGATGCAATCGCGTTATGACAAGGGCGAAACCGAGGAAGAGCAAACCGCCTACCTCAACTGCCCGATGACCAAAGACCAATATGAGGCCTTTATCGACGCGCTATTGGCCGCTGAAAAAACCGAATTCCATGAGGGCGAAACCGCCGGATATTTTGACGGCTGCCTGCCAATCGAGGTCATGGCCGAGCGCGGCCGCGAAACCCTGCGGTTTGGTCCGATGAAACCGGTTGGCTTGACCAATGCACATAAACCGGAAGAAAAAGCCTATGCCGTGGTGCAGTTGCGCCGCGACAACAAACTCGCCACCTTGTTCAATATCGTCGGATTTCAGACCAAGATGAAATACGGGGCTCAAACCCAGGTTTTGCGGATGATCCCGGGGTTGCAGGAGGCTCAGTTTGCCCGCCTTGGCGGCATCCACCGCAATACATTCCTCAACTCTCCCACTTTACTTGACGGCCAGATGCGGCTGAAAACAAAGCCAAACATCCGTTTTGCCGGACAAATCACCGGCGTTGAGGGCTATGTGGAAAGTGCGGCGATGGGACTGTTGGCCGGGCGCATGGCCGCAGCCGAAATCCTTGGGCAAGAGGTGCCCGATGTGCCGCAGGACAGCGCCATGGGCGCATTGATCCACCACATCACCGGTGGCGCCGAGGCCAAGACTTTTCAACCGATGAACGTCAATTTTGGACTGTTTCGGCCGGTTGATGGTCTAAAAAGCGGTCGCCGCGGCCGTAAAGATCGCTACAAGGCCTATACTGATCGGGCAAAAGACGTTTGGTCGGAATGGCTTAATAATCTGCCTTAAGTCGCATAACATCGTACGGAGGGGAATATCGACCGTGACATTCATCACCCGCTTTGCCCCGTCCCCAACCGGCCCTCTGCATCTGGGCCACGCCTATTCAGCATTGCTGGCACAGGATATGGCTAGGGCCGAGGGCGGTGATTTCCTGCTGCGGATTGAGGATATTGATCAGTCCCGCGCCCGTGATCATTGGGAGGCACAGATATACCAGGATCTTTCCTGGCTGGGACTTTGCTGGCCAACCCCAGTCCTGCGCCAATCCGACCAAAAGGATAGATACCGGGCCGCTCTGGATTACCTTTGGGCATCCGGAGTTCTGTACCCCTGCACCTGCAGCCGCCGTGATATTGAAGCCGCTACCTCGGCCCCACAAGAAGGAGCCCCGCTATATGGTCCCGACGGCGCTATCTACCCCCAAACATGCAAGGGAAACATGGCGAAGGATCAAATAGTTGCGGGGCAAAGTTCCATCCCCGAAGAGACCGCCATCAGGTTAGACATGCAACGTGCTTGCGCCTTTTCCAGTGTTGCTTTCACCGAAACAGGATATGGTCCCAATGGTGAAACCGGTCGAATCGAATTCACAGCCCAACAGATCGTTGACTCGGTTGGTGACATTGTCCTGTCGCGCCGGGGCATGGGAACGTCCTACCATCTTTCGGTGGTGCTGGACGACGCGGCACAGGGGGTCACACATGTGGTGCGCGGAGAGGATCTATTTGAGGCCACAAAGATCCATGTTGTTCTGCAACGGTTGCTGGGCCTGCCGACCCCGACTTACCATCACCACAAGTTAATGCGCGACGGCGCCGGTAAACGTCTGGCCAAACGCGATGATGCCCGCGCCATCGCCAAATACCGCGCTGAAGGGGCCAGCCCACAAGACATCAGAAAAATGGTTGGGCTTGACTAATCGGGGTCTCTTTCGGTCGACCTAAACACCCAGCCAGCGAAAAGGCCAATCGGGCCGATCACGTCATTGGCTGCATCAGCTCGACCTCAACCCCGTCCCGCACCGACGTATAAAAACAGCTGCGCCGATTGGTGTGGCAGGCCGGGCCGGATTGCTGAACCGTTGCCAGTAAACAATCCTGGTCACAATCCACCCTCAGATCCACCAGTTGCTGACTATGGCCCGAGCTTTCGCCCTTAATCCAAAAGGCCTGCCTTGAGCGTGACCAATAGGTGACCTTCCCGGTTTCCAACGTCTTCGCGACGGACTCCGCATTCATCCAGGCCATCATCAGCACCTCTCCACTGTTGGCATCCTGGGCAATACAAGGGATCAGGCCGGCCGTGTTGTAGGTCAGGCTGCTGGGATCAAAGGACATATCAAAAAAACCTTTTGCATCTGGATAGAGCACCCTATGTATTGAGAACGCCCAGTCAGGGAAAGCCCAAGGAAGAATTATGTCCAGCGAAAGTGATCTGATCAAACTCTACTCCTCGCGCATTTTGGCGCTGGCCGCAGATATTCCGCATTTGGACCGGCTAGAGGCACCAGATGCAACGGTCAAAAAGCGCGCGCCGCTGTGCGGATCGGCGATCACCGTTGATCTGTGCCTGTCTGATGGAAAAATCATCGGTTTTGGTCAGGATGTTAAAGCCTGTGCGCTGGGGCAGGCCTCGGCGTCTATTGTGGGGGCTGCGATTTTGGGATGCACCTATGATCAAGTCGAAACCGCCCGCGATCAGCTTAAATCAATGCTGAGGGATAATGGCCCGGTACCGTCGTCACCTTTTGACGGGCTCGAAGTTCTGATCCCTGCCCGTGACTTCAAAAACCGTCATGCTTCGATTTTGCTGGCGCTAGAAGCCACTCTTGAAGCAATGCAACAGATCACACGGAAAAATTACGCTTAATATTTCTTCAGAAGTTTTGCTTTGCGGATACCCGCCCAGGGTCATGGCGCTCATAGGCCAACAGCGGCGGCAGCTCCGCCATCGGGGCTCGGGCAAAAAAAGACCGCCGCACATCCGGGAAGATGGCGGCGGCAGAGTCGCTCTCTCATGCGGGATCCGGGTTACCACCGGCGGATCATGAGGCAGATCCGCTGTGGGGTCAGGGCAGACAGTAGACCCCAGCATCATTTGGGACAGGATGCAGGTATAACCGGCACAAGAGCGCAATCAGAAATTTCAAATCAGGCCGGGCATATGCAGAGCGACAAGCAATATGACAATCAACGAGGCCGCGCCCACCGCGTCCTGTAACAGGGTCGCTGGCGAATGCTGTAATGTGTTCTTGATTTGTTCTATCATAAAATTAGCCTCCAGGAAAAACTGTGTCTGTTGATCACACTCTGCGGTGCTTGTTGACCCTTTGTTCTCATTTTTCGAAGCTTCTGTAAAGAACTTTATGAGAACATTTGTGAACACAGCCCGGAACATTCACCGAAAAACTCTTAACCCACTGAAATTAGGCGAATTGCTCGATCCTGTCTCATCAACCACAAGAGAACGCGTGCAGCCCGTCCACGGGGGCTTTCCAGAGCAGGGTCCGTTGCCAGCAAGGCCCGCGCATCGCTTTGTGCCACCGCCATCAACCCGGCCTGCCTTTCCAAATCAGCAATCTGGAACTTCGGCAGCCCCGATTGGGCCGTGCCGATCATATCGCCGGCCCCCCGCATCTGCAGATCGGTTTCGGCAATGACAAAACCATCCTCAGTTTCACGCAATACCTCAAGTCGCTTGCGGCCACTCTCTTTCAACGGCGCTTGATACATCAACAGGCAGGTCGACGCGGCGCTTCCCCGCCCTACGCGTCCCCGCAACTGATGCAATTGAGCCAGACCGAAAATCTCAGCTCTCTCGATCACCATAATAGAGGCATTGGGGACATTCACCCCCACCTCAATCACCGTTGTCGCGACCAGAACCGATGTATCACCCGCTTGAAAGGCGGCCATTGCAGCGTCTTTTTCCACTGCGGGCATCTGGCCATGGATCAATCCGACAATGCCCTCGCCCAGAACTGCGCGCAATTGCTTAAAGCGGTCTTCCGCCGCGGTTAAATCCATCACTTCGGATTCCTCGACCAAGGGACAGACCCAATAGCACTGGCGGCCCTGGGCAATGGCTTGGCGCAGATGGCTGATGACCTCCTCCATCCGCTCGGTGCTGATCACCGCCGTTTTGACAGGTTTACGTCCCGGCGGTTTTTCATCCAGGGTTGAGACATCCATATCGCCATATTGCGCCAGGGCCAGGGATCGTGGGATTGGCGTGGCCGTCATCACCAGGACATCCGCACCCTGCCCTTTTTCAGCAAGTTCCATACGCTGACGGACGCCGAACCGGTGTTGTTCATCGACGATCGCCAGTCGAAGATCGTGAAAGACCACGTCCTGTTGAAACACCGCATGAGTGCCAACCAGAATATGGATGTCACCCCGCTCCAGTGCTGCCAGTTTCGCCTTTCTTTCTGCGCCTTTGTCACGCCCGGTCAGCAGCTCCAGAACCACCCCGGCATCTTCCGCCAAGGGCCGCAATCCATCCAGATGCTGGCGGGCCAGAATTTCGGTTGGAGCCATCATTACCCCCTGACCACCTGCTTCAACAGCGACCAGTAAAGACATGAAAGCAACCAATGTTTTTCCAGACCCAACATCCCCTTGCAACAACCGGTTCATCCGTTTGCCTGACCCGAGGTCGGTGGATATTTCGGCAATCGCCCGGCTCTGGGCCGCGGTTGGCCTATAGGGAAGAGCCGCAAGCACCGAAGCCTGTAGCCGACCATTCCCCACACTTGAAATTCCGCGCGACTTACGTTCCATTTGTCGTGCCAGCGCCAAGGTCAACTGATGTGCAAACAACTCGTCATATGCCAATCTGGCGCGTGCCGGAGACTTGGCATCCAAGTCGTCCAGCCCGTTTGGATGATGTGCGTTGACAACGGAGTGATGCCACGGCTGCCAGTTTTCCTTCGCCATCTGCGCCGGATCAATCCACTCTTCCAGTTCCGGCAGCCGCGCCAATGCACTGCGAACGGATTTGCAGATCGTTTTCTGGGTGAGGCCCTGAGTGAGGCTGTAGACGGGTTCAAACTCCGGGATCTCTGCCGCCTCATTCAACGGAACCATATGATCTGGATGCACCATTTGCGCCAATCCGTCGAACAGTTCCACTTTACCGGAAACAACGCGACGGGCCCCTTCCGGCACCTGAGCCTCCAGATATCGGCTGCGGCCGTGAAAAAACACCAGTTGAAAATCCACCTCAGCGTCGGTGACTTGAATGCGGTAGGCGCCGCCGCGATTGCGCGCGGCACGATGTTCACCAATGGTCACTTCAACGGTCACTACGGCAGGTAAATCGACCCCTTTTACTGTTGCCCGGGCCCGCCTATCGACAACGGAGTAGGGCAGTGAAAACAACAGGTCCCGCGGCGTTTCAATGGATATTTGAGCGAAGATCTGCGCTGTTTTCGGGCCAACGCCCTGCAGCGTTTCCACTTCAGAGAACAGAGGAAACAGGATTTCCGGACGACCGCTCATGCCTGATCTATCAGAGCAAGCCAACCGTCCTCATCAAGGATTTTGACGCCAAGATCGGCGGCTTTCTTCGCTTTGGATCCCGCCCCTGGGCCGGCCACCAATATGTCGGTCTTTTTGGAAACGGATCCGGAAACCTTGGCCCCAAGAGCCTCAGCCCGTGCTTTGGCCTCGGCGCGGCTCATTTTTTCCAATGTGCCGGTGAACACCACAGTTTTCCCGGCGACCGGGCTTTCATTGGGGGGGGCTTCCGGTGGAATAATCTCAAGTTCGGCGGCCAACCTGATGATTGCAGCGCGTTCTTCAACATTTGCAAAGGCATCTGTCAAAGAAAGGGCGACAGAGGCGCCGATGCCATCAATGCCTGTGAGACCCTGCCACGCGTCTGCAGACCCGGCTTGAATTTCGCAGCCCGCGATCACCGCGTCCCGTGTTTCCTTGATTTTTGCACGTCGGTTGTCAGATTTTGCTGCAATACGTTCTGCGTCTACGGCCTCATCCGCTGCCCGCCATGCCAGGGCCGCCGGTCGCGCGGCATCAACACCCTCGACCAATTTATCCCAGCTCATGAAATGCAGCGCTAAATCCTTGGCTGCGGTTTCGCCCACATGACGAATGCCCAATGAAAACAGCATTCGACCAAAGGCAATCCGGCGCTTGTCGTCAATGGCTGCAAACAGCTTCGCGGCACTTTGGTCGCCCCAGCCACCTCGATTTTTCAGTTTGGTAAAATTACCCGCATCCCGCATGGCCAATGTGAAAATATCGGCCGGCTCCCGAATTGGCAGATCATCGTTTTCATAGAAGGATTCTATTTGCCTGGCACCAAGGCCATCGATATCAAAGGCTTTGCGCGCGACAAAATGTCTCAGCTTTTCCTTGGCTTGAGCGGGGCAAATCAACCCGCCCGTGCAATAACGCGCGGCGTCTCCCTCTTCGCGTACGGCCGGACTATGGCATTCCGGGCAGAGGGCTGGGAACGTATAAGCCGTTGAATCGTCGGGCCGTTTACCCAGGTCTACATCGGCCAGCTTGGGGATCACGTCACCGGCGCGATAGACCTGCACAAGATCCCCAACTCGGATGTCCTTGCCGCCGCGAATGTCTTCGCCTTTGGAATCACGCCCGGCGATGTAATCTTCATTGTGCAACGTCGCATTGGAGACCACCACGCCGCCAACCGTCACCGGCGCCAATCGGGCAACCGGACTGAGGGCGCCGGTGCGGCCCACTTGAATGTCGATGGCCTCAATTCGGGTCCAGGCCAGTTCGGCCGGAAATTTATGCGCGATCGCCCAGCGGGGCGTTGTTGACCGAAAACCAAGCCGCCCCTGCAGGCCAAGGTCATTCACTTTATACACCACACCGTCGATATCGTATCCTAAGGATGCCCGCTGTGCTTCGATTTTGCGATAATGTTCGATCATCCCAACCGGGGACCGGCATAACTGGGTTAAAGGGTTGGTTTTAAATCCAAAATCAGTCAGCCGCTTGATGGCATCCATTTGAGTTTCTGCAAGTGGCGCAGAGAGTTCGCCCCAGCTGTAGGCAAAGAACCGCAAAGGTCTGGAGCGGGTAATTTCGGCGTCCAATTGGCGTAAGGATCCAGCCGCCGCATTGCGGGGATTGGCAAAGGCCTTGCCACCGCGGTCTTGCTGGCGGATATTCAATGCCGCAAAGTCCTGGTGGCTCATATAGACCTCGCCACGCACCTCCAGCACCTCTGGCGCATTGGTAATCTGTTGCGGGATATCTGAAATGGTCAGGGCATTTGCAGTGACATTTTCACCGGTAGAGCCATCACCCCGCGTCGCCGCCTGCAGCAATGTCCCGTTTTCATATCGCAGAGACAGCGACAACCCGTCGATTTTTGGTTCAGCACTATAGGACAGCGGTTGCTCAGTCGCCAGGCCGAGGTATTTGCGAATACCAGCGTCAAAAGCCTCAACATCCTCATCGTCAAATGCATTGCCCAAAGACAGCATTGGCAGCACATGGGAGATTTTTCCGAATCCAGAGGCGACCGGTGCGCCGACTTGGTCGACTTGGGTGGCAATCTGGGAAAGCTGAGGAAACCAATTCAGCAGGTCGAGGTAACGCCGCTTTACCGCATCATAGTCCGCATCCGACAATGTCGGAGAATCTTTTTGGTGATAATCAAGGTCAGCCAGCCGTAATTGCTCTTGCAGCTGCAGCAATTCCTTGCGGGCATCGCTTTCAGAAAGAGATGTGGTTTTTGTCTTGTTGGTCTGGCTCACGTGCGCCCCCTGTCACCTGCTGTCACGGTGATAGGATGTGAGACGCGCCGGGTCCAGATGTTCAAACCAACTCGAACAGAATTCCTGGCCGGGCAATGCAGCAGCGGCGCCCTAAGGCACCGCTACCAGATAGGCTCAGGCGCCAACCGCCAAGCGTGGGCTGCTCGCCATCTGATCCACCTGCGGATCCCGCAGAACATATCCGCGACCCCAGACCGTTTCGATGTAGTTTTCACCCTCTGTCGCAGTGCTGAGCTTCTTGCGCAGCTTGCAGATGAATACGTCGATGATCTTCAGCTCAGGCTCATCCATGCCGCCATACAGATGGTTCAAGAACATTTCCTTGGTCAGCGTCGTCCCCTTGCGCAGGCTCAGCAGCTCCAGCATCTGATATTCTTTTCCGGTCAGATGTACGGATTTCCCATCGACTTCAACCGTCTTCGCATCCAGGTTAACCGCAATTTTGCCGGTTTTGATGATTGACTGCGAGTGGCCTTTGGAGCGGCGGATGATGGCGTGAATACGCGCAACCAGTTCCTCGCGGTGGAACGGTTTGGTCATATAATCGTCAGCACCAAAGCCGAAGCCTTTGATTTTGTTCTCAGTATCATCTTCACCGGTGAGAATCAGGACCGGGGTTTCGATCCGTGCCAAACGCAGCTGACGCAGCACCTCGTGGCCGTTCATGTCCGGCAGATTCAGATCCAGCAGGATCAAATCGTAGTCGTACAGCTTGGCCAGATCGATGCCCTCTTCCCCCAGATCCGTCACATAGACGTTCAGGTTCGCATGGGTCAGCATCAGTTCAATGCTTTTTGCTGTTGTTGGGTCGTCTTCCACCAGAAGTATGCGCATGGTCTCTTATCTCCGCCTGTAAACTCTTTCTCTCAAGTTGCGTTAACCTTGATGGAAAAAGGTTAACGCCCCGTTACCATAATAGTTAATAAGGGCCAGATCCTAGGTCTGTCGGTATTTTTTCAATGCTGTGGTCTTTAAGGCATCTACGCCGTGATCCGCCACCGCTGCGATCCAACTGCGAAACTCTTCCTCGCTCAAACCATAGCGTTGCATCGCCTCAGTCTGAGGCAGCAATCCATAAAGAACCCCACGCACCACCGCGGCCTTGCGTGAGGCCACCCAACGGCTGGTGGTTTCTGGCGGCAGGTCCGCGTGGGTCATAACAGTCCCGTCCGGCAGCGTAACTGCGCGTGGCCCGTCGACTTTCTTCAAAAACATCACCGTATCCCTTATTGTACGCTGTCAGCCTTGACCGACACGACTTAATGATATGTGAACCATGCCCCTTGAGAATCTGTAGGATTTTCCTATATTCTGCCACGTCTGCCCCAATCCCCCAGGAGTCGCCCCATGGCGCTGGATTCGTCCCCCCCGCTAAACTCACTTGGTTTTGCCAAACCACCCTCTGAAACCCGTGTCGTCGTGGCGATGTCCGGCGGTGTCGACAGCTCTGTTGTCGCAGCATACTTGGCCGATCAGGGCTATGACGTGGTTGGCGTGACGCTGCAGCTTTATGATCATGGCGCCGCGCTGGCCAAGAAAGGTGCCTGCTGTGCAGGCATCGATATCCACGATGCCCGCCGTGTCGCCGAAGAATACGGCTTTCCACATTACGTGCTGGATTATGAGAACATTTTTAAGGATGCGGTGATCGACGAGTTTGCCGACAGCTATTTGGCTGGCGCCACTCCGGTGCCCTGCATTCGGTGCAATGAACGAATCAAGTTCAAGGACCTGTTACAGACCGCCAGGGACCTGGAGGCCGACTGCATGGCCACCGGTCACTATATACAGCGCAAGATTGGGGTTCTTGGCCCCGAGTTGCATTCAGCCACCGATGCCAGCCGGGATCAAAGCTATTTTCTGTTTCCGACCACCCCCGAGCAGCTTGATTTTCTACGTTTCCCGCTGGGCCATCTGCCAAGCAAGGACGCCACCCGCAAAATGGCGAAACAATACGGGCTGTCGGTGGCGGATAAGCCGGACAGCCAGGACATCTGTTTTGTGCCCGACGGTGATTACGCCAGTCTGATCGAGAAACTGCGCCCCGGGGCGGCAGAGCCGGGCGAGATTGTCCATGCGGACGGGCGTGTCTTGGGCCGCCACAACGGAGTATTGCGCTATACCATCGGCCAGCGCCGCGGTCTTGGCATCGGTGGGCTCAGCGAGCCGCTATATGTGGTCAAGCTGGACGTCGATGCCAAACAGGTTGTGGTTGGCGGCAAAGAGCTCCTCGCCACCCGCAAAATCCCTGTCCGCGAGATTAACTGGTTGGGGGATGAACCGTTCATGTCGCGCCAGGAATGGCATCTGTCGGTCAAAGTGCGCTCGACCCGCCCCCCCCGTGAGGCGATCATCCGGCCGATCTCGGCCACCGAGGCCGAAGTTGAGTTGCTGACTCCCGAAGAAGGCGTGTCCCCGGGGCAGGCCTGTGTGTTCTACGCCAATGACGACAGCCGGATTTTTGGCGGTGGCTGGATTTGGCGCGGCTATTGATCCTGCAACCAGACCCTTTGCTCGGTGGCGACACTGGGCAAAGGCTCTGGTCAAAGGACCTGAGCAAAGGTTCGGGGCAATACTTAGGTCAGCCGGTCCAGCACAGCCCGCGCGGCGCGCAGCCCCGGGGCTTCTCCACCCTGGCCCAATTGTTTCATCGTCAATGCCATTGCCCGCTGTTGGTCCATTGGATCAGCCGCCACCTGTGTCAGCGCCGCGACGATTTTCTCGGCGGTACAGTCGGGGCCTAGACATTCCGGCACAAAACGACTGCAGGTGACCAAATTCACCAGTGTCACGGTATCAATCAGCGCCATAAATTTCATGATCCGCCAGGTCAGCCACTGAAACCTGTAGGCAATGACCATCGCTGTCTTTGCGGCGGCCAATTCCAGCGAAACCGTGCCAGAGGCCGCCAGAGCCAGATCAGCAGCGGCAAAAGCCGCCCGTTTATGCGCCTGAGCCTTTTCGGGTTCAAAATCATTGGGATCGAGAACCAACGTGTCGCTGGGCCAGTCTTGCAGATTTTCACGGACTAGCCCGGCAACGGCAGCAGCCGCAGGCACCACCACGCGCATCTCAGGGTTGATTTCCTGGAACCCACACAGGGACTCGCCAAAAACCGGCGCCAATCGGAGCACCTCTGAGCGACGGGAGCCGGGCAAGGCCAGCACAAAGGGCGCCTCACCCAACCCAAACTCGCGGCGAAACGCAGTGATTTCAGCCGGTGTTGCCTGCGGCTCGGCGACCACCGGATGGCCGACAAAGTCGCAATCCATCCCCGCAACCTGCATAAACTTTGGCTCAAAGGGCAGCAAGGCAAGCACGTGGTCGATGACCCGTGCCATTTTCTTGGCGCGCCCCGGACGCCAGGCCCAGACCGAAGGCGCCACGTAATGAACCGTCCGGATGGCGCTGGATTTCTTCACAAGCTTGGCAACGCGCAACGAAAAATCCGGCGCGTCGATGGTAATCAGCACATCCGGTTTGCTGGCAATCACCGCCTCAGCCACTTCCCGGATCCGCCGTTTCAGATGCAGATACTTGGGCAGCACTTCAGCGATCCCCATGATCGACAGCTCATCCATGGGAAACTGCGATGACAGCCCCTGCGCCGTCATCATCGGCCCGCCGACACCGGCGAAACTCACACCGGGCGCCAGCTCATGCAGGCCAGCCATCAAAGCGCCCCCCAACCGGTCGCCCGAGGGCTCACCGGCCAGAATGAACACCCGCAGGCTCATGCCGGGCGCAGCCATAAAAACAACCCCAGCCGATCGGCAGTTGCGATCACCTCATCCTGCGCCAGTACAATGACTCCCCCCGCCTCAACAACAATGCCCGACAGGCCCGCCTTGGCAGCCATTTCAACGGTGGCGGGTCCAATCGTTGGTAGGTCGACGCGGCGATCCTGTGCAGGTTTGGGTGCCTTGAACAGCAAACCACCTTGCCCGTCCGGGCGATGTTGCAAAGCCTGCAACATCCAATCGGTGCCAAAAGTATTTTCCACAGCGATGGCCTGCCGATCTCGAACCGCACAGGATTGACCAATGTCGGCAGCGCTCATCGCGGCGACAATTTCGGCGCCGCGCAGGGCATCGGCCTTATCCAGCTCGCCCGGCTGAACCAAAGTTGGCACCCCGGCGGTCATCAACAGATCCGGCACCACGTCCTGCGCGGCTTTGACCGAGAAACCAGATGTCTCAAATATCTCGATCACCGCACGCAAGGCGCCGTCATCTCCGGCCGCCAGCGCCGCCTGCAACACCGGCACCAAGGGAAAAGTCGCCGCGTCAATTGCCGATGGGTCAATCCTGGGGCGGCCAACCGCACCTGCCATACAGATTTCGGTGATGCCGCGCGCGCTCAGCTCCGCCAGAAAGCTACCCAAATGTTCCAGCCGGAAATTCAGCTCTGCCGTAACCGAGGTTGGTTCATGTCCAGCCATGCAGCAAATCAGCGGCCGCGGTGTCAATTGCGACACAATTTCACCCGGCAAAGCGCCGGTTCCTGCGATCAGTGCCAGCATGGCTTACCCTCCGGGTGTCAAAAAGGAGCGATCACTGTCGCCGGTAATAAACGCCACGATTTCCTGCACATAATCGCTTTCGCTCTCATCGCCCAAACGCCGGGCCCGCTCCTGAAAGGTGCCCTCGCCCTGGGCCAGCATCTGAAACGCCGCCCGCAGCGCGGTAATATCAGAGCGGGCAACGCCTCGGCGTTTAAGACCAACCAGGTTCAACCCATCCAGACCGCCCCGCGGCGCCTGCACCAGGCCATAGGGAATGACATCATTGGTGACCATAGTCACCGCGCCGATGATGGCGCCTTTACCGATCCGCACCCATTGATGGATACCGGACAAGCCGCCGATGATCACGTCGTCATCCAGCACACAATGTCCGGCGACTGCGGCCGAATTCACCACAATGAC
Organism: Paracoccaceae bacterium; assembly: GCA_013214575.1. Classification (GTDB taxonomy): domain Bacteria; phylum Pseudomonadota; class Alphaproteobacteria; order Rhodobacterales; family Rhodobacteraceae; genus Parasedimentitalea. Next base: position 63,163 of record JABSSD010000027.1, read on the forward strand.
CCGGTCTCCGATTTGCGCATCATGGGCGATATGGCAGCCGGCCATGAACAAGCCGTCATCGCCAATCCGGGTCACGCCACCGCCACCATCGGTGCCGGCATTCACCGTCACATGTTCACGGATCCGGTTGCGTTTGCCGATCACAGTGCGGCTTTGCTCGCCCTTGAACTTCAAATCCTGCGGCACGTCACCCAGCACCGCAAAAGAGAAAACAACCGTCTCATCACCGATCTCTGTGTTGCCGGTCACCACCACATGGCTTTTCAGCACCACCTGATTGCCGAGCACCACATCCGCGCCCACAACACAGAACGGGCCGATCTCGCAGCCCCGGCCAATGATGGCCCCCTCTTCGATCACCGCACTGGAATGAATCTGGCTCATCGCGTTCAGTCCTTCTGCAAGTCAACCATGGCCGTGAATTCCGCCTCGGCGGCCGCCTCACCATCGACGGTTGCCTTGCCGGAGAATTTCCAGATCTTACCACCCGGCTTGCCACGCAGGGTCACGATGTTCATTTCAAGCACATCCCCCGGCCCCACTTTACGGCGGAACTTGCACTTATCAATGTTCATAAAATAGATCAGCATATTGCTGTCGATCATATCAAAGGCAGTGCCGATCATCACGCCGGCAGTCTGCGCCATCGCCTCGACGATGGTGACCCCTGGCATGATTGGCGTGCCCGGAAAATGGCCCTGGAAATGGGGTTCATTCATGGTGACATTCTTGATCCCACGGGCCGAGCTATAGCCATCAATGTCGAGCACTTTGTCGACCAACAAAAACGGATAGCGATGCGGCAGGATCCGCTGGATCATTTGAATGTCAGCGCTTTTCAGCTCGGCGGTCATATCGGTCATCCTGTTGTTGTCATAGGGTCTGCGCTGTCACTAGCAAGACAGCGTCTTTTGGGCAAGCTGCCGCAACTATTGTTGAGCGTCCTGCGCCAGCTGAGAACCATCACCCAGCACCGCATCTATCCGTGAAATCGCAAGATCGGTGATGTCCGCAGCGTAGGCACTGAGAAAAACGGAGGATTGGTCCAGGATGGCACCGGCCCCGGTTTCCCGCATCAATTGTTGTAAAACCGGTAAGGAAACCGTGAAAAATTCCCGTCTGGCCGTCTCGCTGGTTGCATTGATTTCCCGCAGTTTCTGCTCTTGCAGCCGCCGGGTTTCCTGAACTTTTTCATCAAAGGCATCAGCCAATGCCCTGAACGCTGCCGGATCCATAGAATGGCGGCGCTCGGCCAGGGTCTGTTCTTCGGCCCGCAAGACAGCCTCGATACGTCGGTTCTCAGCCGTCAAAACGGCGCCCTCGGCTTCGATCCCTTCGGCAACCCGGCGCCCAAAAGCACTGCTGGAAAACAACCGATCCGGATGAATTGTCAAAATGGCGCTTTGCGGAATGCCCAGTTGCATTTCGCTATTCAGATCCAGTTCATAGGGTCCCTGAGCAAGCACCTGCAGTGGCGTAAACAGGAGCCCCATAAGGGCCAGAATTTTTGCCAGCCCTCTGCGGTGACTCTGTTTGCCACTGCGCGGCATTGTCTTAGAACCGCGCCTGGATTGTCAGGTCAAAGCTCTGTTCCTTATCAAAGGTTTCCTTCTGCAAGGCCTTCGAGAAGTTGAACCGCAAAGGTCCAAAGCCAGTTGTCCACAGCAGAGAGATCCCGATCACATGACGGAAAGAGCCGCCTTCACCGACGATGGTTCCTCCGGAGGTATCCACATTGGACAGGTCCCAAAGGTTGCCGATGTCGTAGAAGAAGCCACCGCGCATGCCGAGTTCTTCGGGCAGGCCAAGCGGGAATTCCGCATCAAACCGCGCCACGGCATAATAGTTACCGCCGAGGAAATCGTCGTAGGTGACGGATCCAACGGTTGACCGGTCACGCGCGCCAATACCGCCCGGCTCAAAGCCGCGCATAATACTCGGTGACAGAATATACCGGTCTATCGACCTGCTGCTGTCATTGCCAAGCCAGTTCAACGCACCCGCTTCAAAGGTGGCGCGCAGGGTTACTTCCTCGTTGAACACCAATCGCTGAGCAATGAATTTGGCACTGGATTTAACATATTCGTTGTCGCCGCCCAGGCCGGAATAATCCGCACCAAGCTGAACCAGGAACCCGGCGTTTGGATCCAAACCGGTGATCCGGCTGTCATAAGTATAGGTGAAACCAACACTGCTCGACGTCAGCTCGCCCTGCGCAATTTCATCAAGGACAACCGGCCCTGCCAATGGATCGCCATTGCTATCATTTCCCCGGCTGACCATTTCATCACGATCCCAGATATAGCGGACCTGAAGACGGGAACTCTCACTGGTCTTAAAAGAGAGCGACGGGGTGATAAAGGCCCGTTTGGTGTCATATTCCGAGAAGCTTGAATCGGTTTTTGAAACACCCAGATCCAGAGAGAACTGCAAATCACGCCCCAACAGGTGCGGTTCGGTAAATCCAAAAACATATTCTTCGGAATCCTGCGCAGTCGAAATACTAAACGACAATCGCTGCCCCCGACCCAGGAAGTTGTTTTCGGTTAGCCCGATGGTCACGCCAAACCCGTCATCAACAGAATAGGCACCGCCCAGAGTCAGCGACCCAGTCGGCTGCTCTTCCACATCAACATCCACCACAACCTGGCTGGCTGTGCTGCCCTCGCGGACATCAACTTCGGCAGATGCAAAAAAGCCTAGCGCCCGAATACGCTCTGCGCTCTCACGGATTTCACGAGGATTGAACGGATCCCCTTCGACGGTTTTGAACCGCTGGCGGATCACCCGGTCAAGCGTGGTGGTGTTGCCCTCGATATCGATCCGCTCAACAAACAGCCTGGGGCCGCGGGTCAGCACAAATTCGACATCCAGTGTCAGATCCCGGTCATTTCTCGAGATCCGCGGTTCGACCCGCAGAAAATCAATCCCTTGTCGAATGGCCAGCGTCTCTAGACGGGTAATCGAGCTTTCGACCAACACTGGGGAATAGGTGACACCGGATTTGACCTTTAGTGCGTCAAAGAAGAAATCCGAATCCGCTTCGCTGATTTCACTGGAAACTGAGATCTCACCAAATTTGAACTGCTGCCCTTCGGTGACATCCACCACCAAGAAAAAAGCATCTCTTTCACTGGTCACTTCGGCATTGGCACTGTTGACGCGGAAATCGACGTAGCCCCGTGACAGATAGAAGTCCCGCAGAACCTGCTTATCAAACTCGATGCGATCTTCGATCAAGGTGTCCGATTGAATAAACGCCCGCAAAAGACCTGCCTGCTTGGTTTCCATGACCCGGCGCAAGCGGCGATCTGAATACACCCGGTTGCCGACAAATGAAACGCGCTCAACCTCGGTGGTGTCGCCCTCGGTAACTTCAAAAACCAGGTCAACACGGTTGTCGCTGCGACGAATGATCTTGGGGGTAACCCGCGAGGCAACCCGACCTTGGGCAGCATAAGCCTCAGCAATATTGGCGGCGTCACGTTCGGCCTGCGATGGGTTAAACACCCGGCGCGGCGCAGATTCGATCAACCCGATAAGATCGTCATCCTTTAGACGGCGATTGCCCTCAAAACTGATTTGGTTGATCGTTGCAAACTCAGTGACCTTGATGGTCAGTGTATTGCCACGCGGCACCAATTCAACGGATTCAAAAACCCCACTGTCAAGAATACGCTGATAGGCATCGTTCAGTTGCCCCGCACTCACAGTTTTGCCGCGCTCAATCCCGGTATAGGCGACAATCGTCGAGGTCTGAATGCGCTGATTGCCTTCGACCTGCACCGAGTTGAATTGGTAATCCTGAGCCTCAGCAAACGACGGTGCAAAGGCAAACCCCATAGCGACAGCAAGTGTTAGTGCTGACGCTTGTCTATACAACATATTGGTGCGCGATTGGCACCCCCCGCAGGATTTACCCACACTTGTCCCCCAGAGCATATCAAATAACCCAATTTTTTAAGCAGCTTTAAAACTGCGTATCGGGTTTGTGCGCTGTTGTCAAAAGCTAGAAAAGGGCGAGCAGGCCTGAAATTGGGTACTGCAGACATCCAGTTGCCGTTCAGAAGCAGAGACAGCGATCCAGGAGCCAGCGATCAACGCCAGAAAAATAACAAACGCGGACAGCGCCCGATCCCAATTCAGCCGCATCAGCAGGCCCAAACCGCGATATGAATATTGTAATGTCTGCATGATCCAGAGCCCCTTTTGCCATCAGCCACCGCAGCTCTACTAAAACGGAGTTGCTGCCGCGTACCTTGCCAAAAGATTAACCGGGGATTGTGGCCACAATTGGACGGTCGCCGCTATCGACGACCGCCCAAAGATCGTTGTCAGCAGAAAATGTCATTGCCCAAGGCAAATACCATCAAAGCCAGGATCGCGGCGAATCCCATCGTCATCAGCACCCGCATGGCCATATCGCTGGGTTGCTTTTTGGTGATTGCCTCATAGGCATAGAACATCAGATGGCCGCCATCGAGCGCCGGGATCGGAAACAGATTCAGCAATCCAACCGCAGTAGACAGAACAGCGATAAACCAGATAAAGCTCTGCGCGCCCTGACTGGCCATCGCCCCCGAAGTTTCGGCAATGCCTAAGGGACCGGACAGGTTACAAGTGCTGATTGCGCCTGTAATCATATGCTTCAGCCCGGACAGCGAGGTATCGATAACCCGCCAGACCTGCGACGCCCCCGCCGTAACCGCCGCCACCGGTCCGGTGCCGACAGACACCGGTTCAAAGGCCAACCCGACGCCGATTATTCCAATCCGCCATTCGGTGGCAAAGCTGCCATCGGCCTGCGGTTCGTCAACGCGACGCGGCGCAAGGGCCAGTTCCAGGCTCTGACCGTCCCGCCAGATATCAAGCAAAAGCATCTTGCCATTTGCCGCCTCAACAATGCGCTTCAACTGGGCAAAGGCCACAATCTCTTCGCCATCAACGGCAGTGATCACATCGCCTGACATGATACCGATGCTCGAGGCGGCACTGCGCGGCACCACCATGCTGACCACCGCCGGGGAAATGTATGGCCCGGAGACAACCAATTCGACGCCATCCCGCATCACAGCATATGCCAACGGCTGCTCCGAGGGGATCTGCTGCCGGAAGGCGCTCCATTTTTCAGAGTCCGAAATACTCGGCGTGTCTATACCGGCAATCGACAGGATCTCGTCGCCCTCGCGCAATTCGTTGACAAACCCGTGCACTGGCACCAGGGCGCCCACCGTCAGCGGGTCCCTCGGTTCACCGCGGATCATAAACACACCCGAGAAGATCAATATGGAGAGGGCAAAGTTAAACAGCGGACCGGCGGCAACGGTGGCTGTCCTGGCCCATAGCGGCGCGCCGTGCATCGTGCGTCGCAGCAAGCTCGGATCGGCTTCGGCCTCGGCCATTGCCTCTTCGTCCTTGCCCGAGGCGGCATTGGCATCCCCCAGAAACTTGACGTAGCCACCAAACGGCAACAGAGCGACCTGCCAGCGGGTGCCGTGCCGATCAACGCGGCTCCACAGCACCGGGCCAAAGCCCAGCGAAAACACCTCGGCGTGGATGCCAGACCAGCGTCCAACGATGTAGTGACCATATTCGTGCACCGCCACGATCACCGACAGCGCCACCACAAAACTGAGCAGTGTATAAAGAAAGCCGCCAAACTGCGGAATGAGAGAAACTACGTCCAAAATACTACCCTGTTTGTTCTACCATGACCAAATCAACCCGTTGCCGGGCCAATTGGTCAATCTGCGACACGTTATCAAGTGTCATTGCGTCATCAATGAGGCTGGATTGCCCCTCAAAATACGCCAACACCTGTTCAACAATGGTGGCCATATCGAGAAATCCAATCCGGCTCGCGATGAAGTGATCCAGCACCCGTTCTTTGGCACCGTTGAACACCGTCCCCATCATGCCACCGCGGGCCATCACTTGATAGGCCAGAGCCAGCGCAGGGAACCGCGCCGGGTCCGGGGTGGCAAAGTTCAGCTGGCCGATCTTGGCCAGATCCAGTCGCGCAACCGGCAGCTCGCGACGTTCGGGCCAATGCAGCGCATAGCCAATCGCGTGCCGCATATCCGGTGCGCCCAGATGCGCCATCAGCGCCCCGTCGCGAAACCCGACCAAGGCATGTACCAAGGATTCAGGATGCACCAACACTTCGATCTGCTCCGGGGAAACGCCAAAGTATTCATGAGTTTCAATGACTTCCATCGCTTTGTTAAACATGGAGGCGCTGTCGATGGTGATCCGTTGCCCCATATCCCAATTGGGATGCGAGGAGGCCTGTGCCAGTGTCGCCTGCCTCAACTGCTCTAGCGGCCAATCGCGAAAGGCGCCGCCAGAGGCGGTTATGATGATCCGCTCGACCGCCGCCATGTCCTCGCCCACAAGTGCCTGAAACACCGCCGAATGTTCGCTGTCCACCGGCAAGATGCGCGCCCCGTGGCGTTTGGCGGTGTCCAACAGCAGCGCACCGGCACAGACAAGTGATTCCTTATTGGCCAAGGCCAGCGTGGCGCCCTGCTTCAACGCCTCCAGCCCGGGGGCCAGACCGGCAATGCCAACAATGGCGGACATCACCCAATCAGCGGGCCGGGCGGCGGCTTCGATCAAGGCCATTTCACCGGCGGCGGCCTTGACGGTGCTGCCGGCCAATGCGGCACGCAAATCGTCCAGCCGGTCGTCATAGGCGGTGACCGCAATCTCTGCATTCAGGGCAATGGCATCCGCCGCCAGTCTGGCGATGTTGGCGCCCCCGGTTAAGGCCACTACATCATAGCCACCCAGATCACGCCGGATCAGGTCGATGGTGTTTTGCCCGACCGACCCGGTGGCGCCAAATATCGAAATTTTACGCATTACAGTGTCCCGCTAGGCAGGCCCCAAAATGTCAGAAAGATAAGCACCATGGCCGCCGCTCCCAACATTCCGTCAAAGCGGTCGAACAAGCCCCCATGACCGGGAATCAGAGCGCTAGAATCCTTGACGCCCATCTTACGCTTTAGGGCGCTTTCAGCAACGTCTCCGGCTTGACTGGCCATCGACACCAGCACGGATAGCAGCACCAGCCCTGATCCGGGGCCCAATTCCCGGGCAAACCACATGCCAACCGCCGCCGCAGCAATCCAGCCGGCCGCAGTACCGGACCAGGTTTTCTTGGGGCTGACACGGGGCCAGAATTTGGGACCGCCAATAAGCCTGCCCGCAAAATACCCGGCCACATCGGTAACGACCACAACGCCGACCAGCCACAGCATCCATTGAATGCCCAGAACATTTCGCAACCAGATGAAGCCGAATCCGGCAATCAGCACCCAGAGTGCGAAGGTGAAATAGTAGAGCCGCCGCTGCGACAGCTGCGAAAGTCCCACCAGTGCTGGCGCAATCAGCAGAGGCAATGTCCAGATCGGTGCAAGCAGCGCCGCAGCCAGAGTGGCGACGCCGGACAGCAGGCCCAGCTGCCAAGCAACCGCTGGCCGCTCAGGTGCCAGCATCCGCAGCAGCTCCCAGATCAGACCGCCACAACACAGCGCAATCAGCACCTCAAATACCAGCCCGCCGGTGAGCACCGTGAAACTGCCCAGCACCAACATAACAATGGCCGAGATAAACCGTGGGGCCAGATCCGCCCAGCGACCTTTAGTCGTCATGTCTTCACCGTCCCAAACCGCCGTTCCCGACGTCTAAATCTATCGCAAAGCCGGCCAAGCTCTGCTGCCGTGAAATCGGGCCACAATGTATCGATGAACTCATATTCTGAATAGGCAGACTGCCAGAGCAGAAAATTGGATATTCGGGCCTCGCCGCTGGTGCGGATCACCAGATCTGGATCGGGTAATACATAGGTATCCAGGTACTTTGGCAGAGTTTCTTCATCTATCTCTTCGGGGTTAAGCGTCCCGTTCGCCACGTCATGCGCCAGCCGCTTGGTGGCGCGGGCCACCTCATCGCGGCCGCCATAATTCAGTGCAACCGTCAAATGAGTGCCGTCATTGCCTTCGGTCTCCACCTCAATCTTATCCATCAGTTTGACCAATTTGGCATCAAGCCTAAGGCGGTCGCCGATGAAGCGCACCCGGACATTCTTGGTCGCCAGAGCCGCCATTTCCCGGCTGATGTAACGCCTGAACAGGCTCATCAACCCGGCCACTTCGCTCTGTGTCCGTTTCCAGTTCTCGGTTGAGAAGGCAAATATCGTCAGATATTCAATGCCAAGTCCCGGGCAGGCTTCAACAACCTCCCGGACCCGTTTGGCACCCGCATGATGGCCAAACAACCGCGGCCGACCGCGGGCCTGTGCCCAACGTCCGTTGCCGTCCATGATGATGGCAACATGACGCGGCCCATCGCCGCCCGGCGACGGGGTGCCGCTTTCCTGCGATGGGATATCAGGGGTTTTTGACATACTAGGACGTCAGACCTGCATGATTTCTTCTTGCTTGGTTTCGAGACTGGTATCGACCAGCTTGGTCATTTTATCAGTCAATTCCTGCACCTCGGATTCCCAGAACTTCTGATCATCCTCAGACATGCCGTCAGATTTCGCTTTTTTGATCTGATCCATGCCGTCGCGGCGAATATTGCGGATCGACACCCGGCCGTGCTCGGCATATTGGCCCGCAACTTTGGTCAACTGGCGGCGGCGTTCTTCGTTCAGCTCTGGAATTGGCAACATGATGATGGTGCCATTCAGTTGCGGATTGATGCCCAGGCCGCTCTCGCGGATGGCCTTTTCAACCTTACCAACCAGACCCTTGTCCCAAACATTGATGGTAACCATTCGCGGCTCGGGCACGTTGACAGTGCCGACCTGGTTAATCGGTGTTTTCGACCCGTATGCGTCGACCATGATCGGCTCGAGCATCGAGCCCGAGGCACGGCCGGTTCGCAAACTGGCAAATTCAGTTTTCAAATTCGCCATAGCGCCGTCCATACGACGCTGCAAATCATCGGTATCGAGAATAAAATCGTCAGACATGCTGCCCATTCCCCGTCTTCAGGTGATGTTTTCTAGGCTCATAATCCATTGGCCGAGCAATGTATAGCAATCTTGCTGCTGAATTTCGGCCTCAGCGGATGAATTTGACCCTAAAATTCAGCAACTCCAGCGCAACGCAATTGCCGTCACCCCGGAAAACAGGCTGGGATATTCGAAAATTCCAGGCCCATTGTTCCGGGATTTTTGTTAGCCCGAGACTCGGGTGTAGGTGCCCTCACCCGCCAGAATGCCGCGGAACCCGCCGGGCTCATCCAGCGAGAACACAATGATCGGCAGGTTGTTGTCGCGCGCCAGAGCAATCGCCGAGGCATCCATGACACCCAGCCGTTTGATCAGAACATCGTCATAGGAAACAGTGTCATAGCGAACCGCATCGGCAAACTTCTCTGGATCCTTATCGTAGACGCCATCAACTTTGGTGCCCTTGAAAATCGCCTCACAGGACATCTCGTTGGCGCGCAGGGTGGCGGCGGTATCGGTGGTGAAATACGGGTTGCCGGTGCCCGCGGCGAAGATGCAGACCCGCTTCTTCTCAAGGTGGCGCACTGCACGGCGGCGGATGTAGGGCTCGCAGACCTGATCCATCGGGATCGCCGAGATCACCCGGGTAAACACCCCAAGCTCTTCCAGCGCGCTTTGCATCGCCAGCGCATTCATCACCGTCGCCAACATGCCCATATAATCAGCGGTGGTGCGCTCCATCCCCTGAGCCGAACCGGACAGCCCGCGGAAAATATTGCCGCCGCCAATCACCATGCAGATCTCGACGCCCATGTCATGCACCGTCTTCACTTCTTCAGCGATGCGCTGAACCGTCGGCGGATGCAAACCGTACCCCTGATCCCCCATCAGCGCTTCGCCGGAAATTTTCAGCATCACGCGTTTATAAGTTGAAGCGGAATGTCCGCTCGAGGGATCGGTGGAAAGGGGCATATTGCGCTCCGGAATGTGACGGGGTTAATCTGCCGGGCAAAATGGCGCAAATCAGTGCCATGTTCAATGCAAACTGGCACAGTTTGATGGTAAAACCGTGTCGTATTTTGCTCAGGCCAGGACAAGACAGATGACGTTGCCCAATATTTCCCCGGACCAGCCGGTTTTGATTGCTGGCCCCACCGCCTCGGGCAAGTCCGCTTTGGCGCTGCAGATCGCCGCGCAACAGGGCGGTGTGATTATCAATGCGGATGCCAGTCAGGTCTATGACTGCTGGCAAGTGATCACCGCCCGCCCCTCGATCGCCGAGACCTCAGCGGCGGACCACGCGCTCTATGGTCACCTGCCATTTGATGCGAGCTATTCCGCTGGCCATTGGCTGCGCGAGGTCAAACCGCTGTTATCCGGTCCCCGGCGCCCCATTATCATTGGTGGCACCGGTCTGTATTACACCGCTTTGACCGTTGGCATGGCGGATATCCCCGCCACCCCTGCTGCGGTGCGCGCCGACGGCGATGATCTGCCAATCGACGCGATGCTGGCGGCGTTGGATTCCGAAACCAAGGCCAGGATCGATGTGAAAAACCGGGCCCGGGTGCAACGCGCCTGGGAGGTTCTGCAGGCCACCGGAAAACCTCTGTCGGCCTGGCAGGATGATACACCGCCCCCCCTGCTGCCAGTTGAAACCTGTGCAGCACTGGTGTTCGACGTCGACAAGACCTGGCTCGAATCTCGCATCCGCCGCAGGTTTGACCAGATGATAGACCAAGGTGCCCTCGATGAAGCCCGGGCCATGCGGCATCGCTATGATCCGTCCCTGCCGTCCTGCCGGGCAATTGGCGTGCCCGAATTGATGGCGCATTTGAACGGCGACCTGACGCTGGCGCGGGCGCGCGAGAAAGCCTCGGTTGCCACAAGGCAGTTTGCCAAACGGCAACGCACCTGGTTTCGCTCAAAAATGAAGCACTGGACTGCATATTCGCCGCCAATGTGACGTTTGGTTTCGCGGTCTTCTGCATCTTGTCAGAATCGAAAGATCCTGCGCAGGCTGCTGTCGCAACAAGATTTTTGAAGTCACTAAATGCCCTACGACCCCAATCCCCTCGAACAGATCCAAATTGTGCCGCTGTCCGGGCTGCATCCGGATGGGCCGTGGCAAATTGGCTTGGCGCATGATCGCGACATGCATGTTCTGGTCTGGATTACCCGCGGCCAGGGCCGGGTATTGCTGGATGGAACGCGGCGCGGGTTTGGCGCCCACAATGCCCTGTTTGTCCCGGCCGGAGGCCTGATGTCAATTGAACTGGGGCGGGGCTGTCTGGGTCAGGCTTTGTTGGTACCGGCCTCCAATGCGATGGCCCTGCCCCATCGGCCACAGCATTTGCGGATCAACAATCTGGACGAACAAACCAACCTGACGGCCCTGATGGACGCCATGAAGACCGAACAGACCAGCCGCGCAATACTGTGGCATCGCGCCATGCAGGCCAATGGGGAACTGATCGGCATTCTGCTGCGCCGACAGGGCCACAGTGACGAGGCCACTGCTCCCAAACACAATGCCTCGCGCCGGTTAACGCAGGCCTATTGTGCCCGCATCTCCCAGTATTTTGGCGACAATATCACCATGGCTGACCATGCTGCCGATTTGGGTGTTACCGCCACCCATCTCACCCGTGTGGTCAAGGCCGAAACCGGCACAACGGCGGCCGGCCTGTTAACCGAGCGCCAACTATACGGCGCACGTAGCCTGTTGATTGACAGTGATCTGGCGATACAGGAGATCGCGACGCGGCTGAATTTCAGCAGCCCCGCCTATTTCACCCGCTTCATAACCAAGCACACCAACCAGCCCCCCCGAGCCCTGCGCAAGCGATCCCGCACTTGATTCTCTGGCGACCCGCCTTCAAGGAGGAATTCAGCCATCACGTCACGGATGTAATGGACACATGTGACCAGAGCCCCCTCTGTCAAGTCAGGAAACGACGAAGAAATGTCGCTATCCTGCACAAAAGGGGCAAAACAGAGCATTGACCTACGGGCGCAACTAAGGCCGTATATTCAATATGGGGAAACAAAAATTATAAACCGCATCTTATTTGGCCTGATCTGCATTTCGTGAAGATGCGGATTCCAGTGCTTTATTCCCATTGGTGCGACAGGGAGAGTTTTCATGTCTAACGAGACCAACAGCGGCAAGCCCATTCATTGGGCCGCAGAAATGCACGCACAAGAAGTATCCGACGGCAAACTGGATCGCCGCGAATTTCTGACCCGCGCAACCGCACTGGGAGTGACCTCAGCCGCGGCTTATGGGCTGATCGGACTGGACGCTCCGGCCCAAGCCATGAGCCACGCAAAAGCCGGCGGCACCCTTCGCGTTCAAATGAGTGTCCGCGAGTTGAAAGATCCCCGGATCTACGCCTGGTCCGAAATGGGCAACCAGTCACGCGGCACGCTGGAATATCTGGTCGAGTATAACTCGGACGGCACCTTCCGTGGCATGTTGCTCGAAAGCTGGGACGTCAACGAGGACGCCACCATCTACACCCTGAACGTCCGCAAAGGCGTGAAGTGGAACAATGGCGACGATTTCACCGCTGCCGACGTTGTCCGCAACATCGAGGGCTGGTGTGACAAGGCTCTGGAGGGCAATTCCATGTCCGGCCGGTTCTCCACCATCGTGGATGCGGATAGCGGCAAGGCCCTTGCCGGGTCGATCGAAATGGTCGACGATCACACCGTGAAACTGCACCTGCCCAGCCCGGATATTTCGCTGATCGCCGGCATGTCGGATTATCCGGCTGCGATCACCCACGCCAGTTTCCAGAACACCGACTACACTGCCAATGTTGGCACCGGGCCTTACCTGATCAGCGACGTTGAGGTTGGCGTTACTGCTATTCTGGTGAGGAATGAGAACCACACTTGGTGGGGCGACGCAGTCTATGGCCCCACCGCATTGGACCGGATTGAATATATTGATTTTGGCACCGATCCGTCATCCTGGATGTCGGCTATAGATTCCGAAGAAGTCGACATGCTGCACGAGTCGGTCGGTGAATTCATCGATGTTCTTGATGGGCTTGGCTACCAGAAGTCCGGCGTTGTCACCATGGCAACGGTGGTCATTCGGCCCAACCAACTTGCCGAGTTTGACGGCAAGAAGGTCTATGCCGACAAACGGGTGCGCCAGGCGCTGCAAATGGCGGTCGACAATTCGATCTGCCTGGAACTGGGCTACGGAGACCGCGGTGTCGTCGCCGAAAACCACCATGTTGGCTCGATCCATCCGGAATACGCCGAACTTCCAAAGCAAAAGGCCGATCCCGTTGCGGCGCGGGCCCTGATGGAAGAAGCCGGAATGATGGATTTCGAACATGAAATCATGTCCATCGACGATGACTGGCGCAAGAACACCACCGATGCGGTTGCCGCACAACTGCGCGATGCCGGTTTCAAAGTGAAGCGGACAGTGCTGCCCGGTTCGACATTCTGGAACGACTGGACACAATACGGGTTCAGTTCGACCAACTGGAACCACCGGCCTCTGGGGGTGCAAATCCACGCGCTGGCCTATCGTTCGGGCGAGGCCTGGAACGAGTTTGGCTGGGCCAACCCGGAGTTTGACGCCCTGCTGACCGAAGCTCTGGCTTTGGCAGATGCAGACAAACGTCGCGAGGTCATGGCCAAAATGCAGGCCCTGATCCAGGAAGAGGCGGTCACGGTCCAGCCCTACTGGCGGGCCATCTACCGCCACATGCGCGAGGGCGTTGTTGGCGCCGACATGCATGTGTCGTTCGAACACCACCACTACAAGTGGGGCTGGGCAGCTTAAGCTGTAACCGAGCTTACAAACATCTGGGCCGCCCCCAAATCCGGGGCGGCTCTCTCCCGGCACCCGCAAGACCAAAAGACCCGCAGCAGACGGGCCAAAGCGCAGCCAGACCAACAGGGGACCTAATGGGACCGTTTATTCTTCGCCGCACAGGCATGATGATTGTCACCGCTATATGCCTAACCTTCATCGTGTTTTTCCTGACCAATCTCTATCCGAACCTCGAAAAACTGGCCAAGACCCAGGGCAACTTCCGGATGTCGGACGAGGCGGTGGCAAGCTGGCTGGACAAAAACGGCTATGCGCAGCCAACAATTGTCAAATACAGCCAATGGCTGGGGGTAATGCCGGGCTGGACCCGAACCTCCGAAAAGGGCGTCACCGGCCGTTGCGTGCTCGGCACGGTCAGCGCAGCAGAGGCCGCCCAGGCCCCCAGATTTTGCGGCATCCTGCAAGGCGACTGGGGCTATTCGACGGTTTTTCGCGATGACGTCTCTAACATTGTCGGCAAACGCCTAGGGCTAACCGGCGCCCTGATGTTCTGGGTTTTGCTCTTGATGGTGCCCACCGCCCTGTTGATCGGGGTGCTGGCCGGAATGCGCGAAGGCTCGGTGACCGATCGATCGCTGTCGACGGTGTCAATCTTGACGACGGCCACACCGGAATATGTCTCTGGTGTGATTTTCATCGCAGTTTTCACCTCGTCAACTGTGGGGCTGAAATGGTTCAAAGGCACCGCAACAAGTGCCACTGCAAAAATGCCCAGCGATTATTCATTGGCCTTTGTGCCGGAATGGGCCGAGGCTTTCTGGTTTCGTGTGGCGGTGGCCCCAACCTTGGAAAATTTCTTTCTGCCGGTGCTCACCATCGCGCTTTATGGTATGGGATATATCTCCCGTATGACCCGCGCGTCGATGACCGAAGTGATGACAGCGCAGTATATCCGCACCGCACGCCTGAAAGGCGTCAGCTTCTACAACGTGGTTGTCAAACATGCCCTGCGCAATGCCCTGATCGCGCCTTTCACGGTGATCATGCTGCAGTTTCCATGGCTGCTGAACGGCGTGGTCATTGTGGAAACACTGTTCAATTACAAAGGCTTTGGCTGGGCACTGGTGCAGGCCGCCAGCAACAATGACATCGAACTACTGCTCGCTGTCTCGGTGGTCTCGGTGGTGGTGGTTCTGGTGACCCAGCTGATTTCCGATATCGGCTACGTCTATCTCAATCCACGCATTCGAATTTCTTAAGGGAGGAAGAGCAATGGAACCTCTCAGCACGTTTGAGATTATCACCCGCATTCTGGTGCAACTGTCACCGGTGTGGATCTCACTGGTTTTGCTTTATGCCTTGTCGATCGCCTTCAAACGCCGGTTGGGACTCTATGGCAAACTGTTTGACAGCCCGATTGGCATGATCGGATTTGGTCTGGTGATGTTCTGGGTGTTTACCGGCATCTATGGCGCCCTGGACATGATTGTCACCCATGATGCGTTGTCCCAGGTCTCGGGGATGAAAAACAAGGTCCCGGGAACCGCACTCCGCAGCGTCGAAGAGGGCGACTATGGCTGGTATCTGCTTGGCGGCGACAACCTGGCCCGAGATGTGTTCAGCCGGTTGATCAAAGGCGCCTGGGAAGTCATCAAAATCGCGCCGCTGGCGGCGATCTTTGCCTTTATGGTTGGCATCACCCTGGGCCTTCCGGCGGGGTATTACGGTGGCAAGCTGGATGTCTTCCTGTCGTTCCTTGCCAACCTCATTCTGGCCTTCCCGGTGATCCTGCTGTTCTATCTGCTGGTGACACCGGAAATCGTCGCCACCGGGGTGCCAAACTATATGGCCATCGTGCTGTTCGTCTTTCCGATCATTTTTTTGGCAGTGCTGCTGAACTCGCGCTACCACACTCGGCCGGCATTGCGGACACCATTACTGATCGGGGTATTGGGATTTGCGACCTGGATGTATCTGCAACTTGTGTCAAGCGGCGGCTATCTGATCAACACCCCGGACTTTAAGATCATTGGCCTGCCATCGGTGCTGGATTTCTTTGACATCGACCCCGGGCTGCTGGTGGTGTTTGTCTCGGTTGTTTTTGTCAACTCACCGACGGTGTTTCGCATCGTGCGCGGGCTGACCATGGACATCAAAACCCGCGACTATGTTGCCGCGGCTCAGACCCGCGGCGAGGGCCCCTGGTACATCATGCTGTGGGAGATCCTGCCCAATGCACGTGGGCCCCTGATCGTCGATTTCTGTCTGCGCATCGGCTATACTATCATCCTGCTGGGCACCCTCGGGTTCTTTGGGCTGGGGCTGGCGCCGGAAAGCCCGGACTGGGGCAGCACCATCAACGATGGCCGCAAGTTGCTGTCGATCTACCTGCACCCGGCCCTGCCACCGGCGCTGGCTCTGCTGAGCCTGGTGCTGGGGTTGAACCTGCTGGCTGATGGTCTGCGCGAAGAAAGTCTTAAGGACTGAAAAACAGGCTGGGGGCGCTGCCCCCAGACCCCCGGGATAATATTAGCCAGATGAAGGGATTCCGTATCCCTGACATCAGCAGGGAGATGACAGATGAGCAAGATGGCAGAGTATGACGGGCCAATCCTGGAGATTGACAAGCTATCGATCTCGTTTTTCACGCGACAACGGGACATTCCGGCCGTAATGGATTTTTCAATCTCAGTGCGGCCCGGCGAAGCCGTCGGACTGGTGGGAGAAAGCGGCTGCGGTAAATCCACCGTGGCGCTGGGGGTGATGCAGGATCTGGGCAAAAATGGCCGCGTCGTTGGCGGCACCATCAAGTTCAAAGGCCGCGATCTGGCGGAGATGAGCGCCGAAGAGCTGCGCGATATTCGTGGCAATGAAATTGCGATGATTTATCAGGAACCCATGGCCTCGCTGAACCCGGCAATGAAGATCGGCAAGCAGCTGATGGAAGTGCCGATGATCCATGAAGGGGTCAGCAAGGGTGACGCCTATGAGCGGGCGCTGGAGGTGGTGACGGATGTGCGCCTGCCTGACCCGGAACGGATCCTCAATTCATTTCCACACCAGCTGTCGGGGGGCCAGCAACAGCGTATTGTTATCGCCATGGCGCTGATGTCAAAGCCTGCCCTGCTCATCCTGGATGAACCAACCACCGCCCTGGACGTCACCGTCGAAGCCGCGGTGGTTGAACTGGTCCGGGATCTGGGCAAAAAATACGGCACCTCGATGCTGTTCATCAGCCATAATCTGGGGTTGATACTGGAGACCTGTGACCGGCTCTGTGTGATGTATTCGGGGGAAGCGGTCGAACGCGGCTCAATTGAAGACGTGTTCGACGACATGCAGCACCCTTATACGCAGGCCCTGTTTCGCTCGATCCCGCTGCCCGGCGCAGATAAGAACGCCCGCCCTCTGGTGGCAATACCGGGAAACTTTCCGCTGCCGCATGAAAGACCACCGGGATGCAACTTTGGCCCGCGCTGTGACTATTTCGAGCCAGGCCGATGTGACGCAGACGATATTCTGATGGCAGCCGTTGATGGCAATGACCTGCATCAAAGCCGCTGCCTAAAGTTCAACGAGATCGACTGGTCGGCGCCGATTGTCATGGCTGAGCCGAAGGCAAAAGCCAAGATCGGCGAAGTGGTGCTGAAAGTCGACAATCTGAAGAAATACTATGAGGTCGCGGCCAATGCGCTGTTTTCTGGCGGCGAGACAAAGGTGGTCAAGGCCAATGAGACGCTGAGTTTCGAGGCCCGTGAATCTGAAACACTGGCCATTGTCGGGGAATCGGGCTGTGGAAAATCCACCTTTGCCAAGGTGCTGATGGGATTGGAGACCGCCACCGAGGGGGAAATCCTGCTGGATGGCATCAATATTGAGCAGGTCCCAAT
This sequence comes from Paracoccaceae bacterium, assembly GCA_013214575.1. Taxonomy (GTDB): domain Bacteria; phylum Pseudomonadota; class Alphaproteobacteria; order Rhodobacterales; family Rhodobacteraceae; genus Parasedimentitalea. The sequence continues at coordinate 80,819 of JABSSD010000027.1, forward strand.
CGAGCAGCGCGACACCCGTACCGTGGCGGACATTCAGATGGTGTTCCAAAACCCATTTGACACGCTCAATCCCTCGATGACGGTGGGGCGGCAAATTATCCGGGCGCTGGAAATATTTCGTGTCGGCAAATCCGAGAGGGACCGCAAAAAGCGGATGCTGGAACTGCTGGATCTGGTAAAGTTACCGCGGGCCTTTGCCGATCGGATGCCCAGGCAGTTATCGGGGGGGCAGAAACAACGGGTGGGGATCGCCCGCGCCTTTGCCGGCGGCGCGCGTATCGTGGTGGCAGATGAGCCGGTGTCGGCGCTGGATGTCTCGGTTCAGGCGGCCGTGACGGATCTTTTGATGGAAATCCAGCGCAACGAGAAAACCACACTGCTGTTCATCAGCCATGATTTGTCGATTGTGCGCTACCTGTCGGACCGGGTCATGGTGATGTATCTTGGCCATGTGGTGGAGATTGGCGAAACCGATCAGGTCTTCTCGCCGCCATACCACCCCTATACAGAAGCCTTGCTGTCGGCGGTGCCCATTGCCGACACCTCGATCGTGAAGACGCATATTGTGCTGGAAGGTGATATTCCATCGGCGATGAACCCTCCCTCCGGCTGCCCATTCCAAACCCGCTGCCGATGGAAGGGCGAAGTCCCCGATGGGTTGTGCGACCGCGAGGTGCCAGCGGTAAAGCAGCTGGCAGCAGGACATCAGATCAAGTGCCATCTGGCGGATGATATTCTTGCCAAAATGGAGCCAGTGATTAAAATCGCCGCTGAATAGCCGCGCCTATGAGGTCAACAGCTGGCAGACATCTCATCCTGGGTCTGCCAGGCTTGGATCCAGTCCGGCCCACCCAATGCATCGACCAAGGGCTGAAGCTGTTGCTCATAGGGCTGCCACTTTCCCAATGCCCGGGTGTTGATTTTTTCGCGCGCCTGCTCCACCGATGCCGTCCGGATCGCCCCTTCTGCATCCTGAGGAGACAGACATTCCGGTTCCCAAGGCAACTCGGCATGCTCTAACAGAGCCCTGATCTGGATTTCCGGGTTGGTCACCAGCCCGCGGTAGGATTGGATGCGGAGCTGATCAGGCAATTTTTGTTTGTAATCTTCAATTGAGCGATACACCGAGCGTGTCGTCTGGCCAATCCAATCAAGTCGGCAGGAAAACTTATTTCCGGCGCCAAAAATTGTCGCGAAATTCGACAGGCCGACGTCCAATGGATGCCGCGACATAAATATAAACTTGGCATCTGGCAGCAGCATATGCGCTAAACCAAGGTGCAGGGAATTACCCGGCATTTTGTCGACAATGACATCATTGGATACGGCCGTGCCCTGCGAAAGAAACCCATAATAACTCTGGCGAAATATGGCAATTTCCTGCTCGGACAACTGACCAAACCAATCCCAGACATCTGCCCCCCGCTGGGTGTCTTTTACGTGCTGGCGAACAACTTGAAGCGTTTCCGACAAAGCGGTGCTTTCGCCGGCAGTCCCAACCATTGAGTGGCGAGCGAGAATAGTCTCGACCAACGTCGTTCCGGATCTTGGCATCCCCATGACAAACACGATACGCGGGCCATCGCGATGACACTCTGTCGTGGTGTTTTTCCTAAATTTCTGAATCTGACCCTCGACCAGTTGCTCCATCGTTTCGGGAGAATAGTCCACTTTTTGGACGGCCTTAGCCTTGGCAAAGAACCGAAACGCAGAGTTTGGGCGGTTTGAGGCCTGTTCGATTTGCCCAAGTGCACTAAAAACTGCGGAGCGTTCTGAGTTTGACAACGTTGGTGACTTTGATAACTTTCGCAATCTGGATGCATTCTGACTATTGCGTTTAAAAGGGTCTAAGCGGTTCAAAGCGGATAATGCATAAGCAGAATTTTTATTATCCTTCAATACTTTACAGTATCCTTCAATTGCACCCTGTTTGTCCCCAAGCGTGTGCTTCATAGCAGCCAATTTTCCCCACCCAGCCGTCAGGTCTGGCCTGAGTTGGATTAGGACCTCGACCAGGGAAATGGCTGTTTGGAAATCACCTAACTGAAAGTAACAGCTGGCCGCTCTGTCCAGAACCTCGACATCAAGGCTGCTCTCTTGCAGCAGAGGGAGTAGCCCAGCCAAGGCCATTCTGTGCTGACCTCTCTTCATGAGATGATCAGCGGTCTTTAGAATCTGGCGGCTGGACTGGCGGCTGGACTGTGCGGCCATGTCACGGTCCGCAATGTCGAGTTGAGCTAAATTTGACATGAATTGTCTCACAAGATCGAAAAGATCACTCACATTAGCAACTCAAAGTGAATACGACGTAAACGCATGCCTCGGTGTGTTTACCAAATGCCAAAATCCAGCCCGGCCTGACCGGGTTTGGTCCATCAAAAACAGCGCGCCAGGATCGCGTGGTAAACTGACGGTTCGGCGGAGAAAACCCCGCGTATGGCAGACAATGCATTGATTATATGGCGTTTTGCAGTTTTCCCTCGCAGGGGCCGCCATGACCTGTAAGCGCCTGGAACAGGCCCTTTGGCCCTGTTTGGATCAGCTTAACAAGATCACCACAATCATCAGCAGGTTCATCGCCGACACGGGCAGCAGCCAAGGTCTGCGCTGATGCCAGACCGCCCCCAATGCTGCCATCGGCAGGGAAAATACAAAGCCGGCAATGCACGTCGTTCCAACCAGAATACCAAGCAGCCCACTGCTGGGCCCCCACAATGTTCCCGGCATCACTATACCCTTGAGACCAACACCAATCAGAATGCCCAAGATCGCGCCGAGCAGGGTCAATCCAACACCGCGCAGCTCGACAGCGGGACGTTGCCCCAGAATTCCATCTACGATTTCACGGGTCGGCACCGCAGTGGGCTGCCGCTGCATACGATCAAGGCGTTCGTCAAAGCTCTTGGCAATCAAGACATGTCCTCCAAAACTTAATTCAAAATTAACCAAAATTAAGGCAAATTAATGCTCTGAGAAGGGCGTTAACGCGGCATTAAGGCCGCGTTAGGGTCGCCGGGGGAAACAGGCTAAAATCAGCCGCCCCAGATTTTTTTCACGTAATTCTGGGTCTCTCGGTACGGCGGGATTCCGCCATGCTTTTCAACCGCTTGCGGTCCTGCGTTATAGGCCGCTAGAGCCAGCTTCCAGGTACCGAACTTGCGGTATTGCCTGGCCAGATACCGGGCACCACCTTCTAGGTTTTGCTGGGGTTTTTGCGGGTCAACGCCCAAAGACCGGGCGGTGGCCGGCATCAGCTGCGCAAGCCCCAACGCACCCTTGTGAGACTTTGCATTGGGGTTCCAGTTGCTTTCCTGCTGCACCAATCGCAGGAACAGTTCTTCGGGTACCCCGTGCTGACGCGCTGCAGAGCGAGCCATATCAAGATATTCCCCGCGATAGTTACCACTATAGGGTAAATGGCCCCATTTACTGGGCGTATAGATACTAGGTGGCTTTAGGCGGACCGAGTTATTGTACTGTCCCGCCGCCCGGCCATCCAGAACCCGGGTATGCGATGCAAACAGGCTCCGCTGGCTCTTTGTGCCAAAGATATCCGCCGCAGCAACCGGACCAGCCGACAAACCTGCAATAACCATGCCAATAGCCAGCTTGCGCATATCACTTCACCCTGCCCTGTCCTGTAACCTCGGCGCAATATATAGACTCTGACTTAAAATGAAAGGACACTGGCAGAAGCTTGCCAGTGATTGCCGGTGTCAGCGGGTGCGATCAGCGGCGCCAATGAGCAAACTGCCGTTTCATCCACAGATGCCTGCTTTTATCAGCGGAGATCGGACTGTACTGTGACACATCAAGCGGCGCCGTCAGATTCGCGCCACCCCACATACAGATAGCTATAAGGACACGCCCCATGGCCGGCTCAGTCAACAAAGTCATTCTCATCGGCAACCTGGGCCGCGACCCCGAGGTGCGCAGCTTTCAGAACGGCGGCAAGGTGTGCAACCTGCGCATTGCCACCTCGGAAAACTGGAAAGACCGCAGCACCGGAGAGCGGCGCGAAAAAACCGAGTGGCACTCGGTCGCCATCTTTAACGAAGGTCTGGTTCGGATCGCCGAGCAATATCTGCGCAAAGGCTCCAAGGTCTACATTGAGGGTGCTCTGCAAACGCGCAAATGGCAGGACCAATCGGGCCAGGACCGCTATTCCACCGAGGTTGTGCTGCAGGGCTTTGGCTCGACGCTGACCATGTTGGATGGTCGCGGTGAAGGCGGCGACCAAGGCGGTGGCGACCAAGGCGGCGGCAGCTACGGTGGTGGCGGCGGTGGCAGCTATGGCGGCGGCGGTGGCTCTTAGGACAGCGGCGCACAGGGCGGTGGGTCACAGGGCGGCGGCTCACAGGGTGGCGGCGGCAACTTTGGCGGCGGTGGCAGCAGCGGTGGCGGCGCGCAAAGCGGTGCCTCCCATAACATTGATGACGACGAAATCCCGTTCTAAAGGGATCACGCTGAATATTTGTAGGTTTTTGGCAGCCCGGCTTCTGAAGACAAACACTGGCGCCCTCAAAGATTTTGGTCTTTGAGGGCGCCGCGCATTTTGGCTTGTTAATGTTTCACACCATGATTTCAGGCTGTTGAATGGCTTGGGTCCGGGCCTTGCTGCTTGGCTTGGCCCATTGGCGCCTCTCGGCGCCTGAGCCGACAGATTAGCCCCCCATCAAACGACGTGTCAGCCGTTAAACGCGGAGAAACCCTGCCTTTTTTGCCAGGCGGGCTTGAACAAACAGCCAGCCCCACCCCGGATCTGCAACCGAGCCTCCGTGAAATTATTGTCGCAAATTTCATCCTGGTCGCAAACAGAACAGTTTCCAATTCTGACCGAGGCATTCTGATGTCAACGGGAGAGGAGAGACTATGCAAAAGGAACAGTGTTTTGTCAGCCTGATCTGCCGCACAATTGGGGCAGCACGCGGGCGTGCAGCCAGGGGCCGTCCTGTTTGAATCTGACACCCTTCAGATCCATTTGAATTAACAGGCTATACCATGAATAAACAAACCAATCCCGCCGCCCGCGTCGCCCGCAGCGGAGGTCGCGCTGCGCGTCGCGCAGCCCGCGCCGCACCGATTCCCGAGCATCTTCGCTCCGTCCGTCCGGGTATGGAAGGCGGCACACTCAAGCCGCTCACCCAGCAAGATATGGAACGCATCCATAGTTCTGTCTTGGACGCACTGGAGAATATCGGCCTTGCTGATGCGCCGCAAAGCGGCATTGACTACCTGGTCGGCGCAGGCTGTATCCTGGGTGATGACGGCCGCATCCGCTTTCCGCGGGCCTTGGTCGAAGAGACCATCGCCAAGGCCAATCGCTCGATCACACTGTTCAGCCGCGATGGCAAAAATGATCTGGAGTTGTCGGGCAACCGCGTCCACTACGGCACCGCAGGCGCCGCCGTGAGCATGGTCGATGTCCACGGGCGTGAATACCGCCATTCTACGGTGCAAGACCTGCATGACGCGGCGCGCATTGCAGACCAGTTGAACAATATTCACTTTCTCCAGCGGCCAATGGTCTGCCGTGACATCGTCGACAATCGTGAGATGGATCTGAATTCCATCTATGCCAGCGCTGCCGGCACCACCAAACACATAGGCGTTTCATTCACTGAACCCGATTTTGTCGATGACGCTTTTGAAATGCTGCACATGATGGCCGGCGGCGAAGCCAAATGGCGCGAACGCCCATTTGTGTCGAACAGCAATTGTTTTGTTGTGCCGCCGATGAAATTCGCCACCGAAGGCTGCGAGGTCATGGAGAAATGCATCCTTGGTGGCATGCCCGTTCTGTTGCTTTCGGCCGGCATGGCAGGCGCCACCGCACCGTCAACCATCGCCGGCGCCATTGTGCAGGCCTGCGCCGAATGTCTGGCCGGTCTGGTCTATGTCAACGCTGTCAAACCCGGTGCCCCGGCGATTTTTGGAACCTGGCCATTTGGGCTCGACCTGCGAACCGGCTCTATGTCCGTCGGCTCGGGCGAGCAGGCGCTGCTGACGGCTGGCTGTGCACAGATGCACAAATTCTATGGCGTTCCGGGAGGGGCTGCGGCGGGGGCTGCCGATTCCAAAATGCCAGACATGCAGGCCGGATGGGAGCAGATGTGCTCGGCGGTGATGGCGGGTCTGTCCGGTCTGAACATGGTCTATGAAGCAGGCGGCATGCATGCCTCCCTGCTGGGCTTCTGTCATGAATCACTGATCCTCAGTGATGATCTGATTGGCCAGGCGCTGCGCTGTGTTCGCGGCATCGAAGTCACGGACGAAACAATGGCGCTGGATCAGATCCGTGACACCTGCATTGGCGGCCCCGGTCACTATCTTGGCACCAGCCAAACACTCAGCCGGATGGAGAGCGACTATGTCTATCCCAGCCTTGGCGACCGCACCTCGCCCAAGGAATGGGTTGAAATGGGCAAACCGGACCTGTTGCAAAATGCCACCGCCCGCAAAGAAGAAATTCTGGGCACCCGCTCGGCAGCCCGGTTTGACGCCGAAACGGATAAGGCTCTGCGAGACCGGTTCAATATCCACCTGCCCAGTTAAGGTAGAAAGCCGGGTTAGCACTGGATTAGCACTGGGCTGATGGCGCCGTTTGGAAGACGCCTCCAAACGGCGGGTGCTTGGGGATGGGGCCTGGCCCCATCCCCAGATCACTTGGCCAGAGCATCTTTCAGAACGCCCAAAACCGCCTCAGCCGGAACATCGCCCGTCACAAAGGCATCGCCAATACTTCGGGTCAGGATGAATTTCAGCTGGCCATCCACCACCTTTTTATCCTGTCCCATCAGATCAACCAGCGCCTCGGCAGAGGGCAGATCACCGGCGATATCGGCGAGGTCTGTTTTCATCCCCATGTCTATTAGATGCGCCCGAACCCGGCTTGGGTCTTCCTGACTGCACAGGCCCAAACGCGCTGACAGCTCAAAGGCCAGCACGCAGCCGATGGCCACGCCTTCTCCGTGCAGCAACCGGTCCGAATAGCCTGTTGCCGCCTCCAGAGCGTGACCGAAGGTATGCCCCAGGTTCAACAGCGCCCGGTCCCCCTGCTCGGTCTCGTCCCGCACCACAATGTCAGCTTTCATCTGCACCGAGCGAGTCACCGCTTCGACCCGCGCCACCATGTCTCCGCCCGCCAAAAGCGGGCCGTTTTTCTCCAGCCAGCTGAAAAACTCGGCATCCCCCAGCATCCCGTACTTCACCACCTCGCCGTAACCGGCCAGAAAGTCGCGCGCCGTCAATGTGCCCAAGACAGCGGTATCCGCCAGCACCAGCGACGGCTGATGGAAGGCGCCGATCAGGTTTTTCCCCTGCGGCGCATTGATGCCGGTTTTGCCACCGACCGAACTGTCGACCTGTGCCAGCAGCGAGGTCGGGATTTGCACGAACCGCACCCCACGGCGCAGCACTGCAGCGGCAAATCCAACCAGATCGCCGATCACCCCGCCGCCAAATGCAACAACGATATCGCCGCGCTCGACCTTTTGATCCAACAGCCATTCTACAGTGCGGCTGAACTGCGGCCAGGCTTTGGTGGATTCTCCCGGCGGCAAGGCCAGTGAAACCATGCTGATATCTGCCGCCGCCAGACCAGCCCGCAAACTCTCCAGATGCAGCGCCGCGACGGTTTCATCACTGACCACCACCACCCGGCGCCTCGTCAACAAAGGCGCGATCCGCTCGCCGGCCTGCGCCAGCAATCCCGGGCCAATCACCACATCATAAGAGCGATCACCAAGATCGACGTGTACAGTGTTTTCCATCATGTCCATTCCAATACATCGGGGCGGGCCTTCAGCGCCTGCAGCGCCCGGTCAACCATTCCCTCAATCGAAATCTGTCCGTCTGAGGGCACATGCAAATCTGCCTTGGCATACATCGGCACCCGGGCCTCATACAAAGCACTTAACGTTTCACGGGGGTTTTGGGTCTGCAGCAGCGGCCGGGTATTGCGGTGCTTGACCCGGTTCCAGGTCACCTCAAGATCAGCCTGCAGCCAAAGCGACACGCCGTTTGCCTTTATTATTCCCCGGTTTTCCCCGGAAAGAAAGGCGCCGCCGCCGGTGGAGAGCACTCCGCATTGTTCGCTTAGCAGGCGTGAAATCACCTGACGCTCTTTTTGACGGAAATAGGCAACCCCATCGCGGGCGAAAATCTCGGGAATCGTCAGGTTGGCAGCGGCTTCGATCTCATGGTCGCTGTCCAGAAACGGAACATTGAGACGCGCCGCCAAAGCGCGGCCGACGGCGGTCTTGCCTGCCCCCATCATTCCCACCATCACAATGGTCTTTTTCAACCGTGCGGGTAGTGAGACTGCGGCTTCAACATCAGGTTTTTGCTCATTTTCGCTCATTCTTGTGTGAATGACGTGATCTTGTGGGAAAGGCTATATATAACTTGTGCAAAACACCAAGAAGAAGGGCAGAGAACACTCCATGGGGCGCATTTTCAAGTACTTGATTATCGTTATAATTCTGGGCGTTATAGGACTGACTGCATATGCTTATGTCGGTCCGTGGTTTGGAGCAGATTTCAGCGCCCCAACCACGGAAGTGAGAAAGCCGGTGGTATTGGATGCCAATTAAGCAGGTCTTCCTGTCCTTGGTCGCATGGGGATACCTGTCTGGCATCGCCGATGCCGCCGATCCCCTGTCGGCCATCAGCTGGCTGCGGCAGGTGACACCCAGCTCCTCTTTGCCGGGCACTGTTCTGCTGGAACCGCCGGTGGCAGGATCGACGCTGCAGCCACAAATTGTGGTGACACCGCTGGAAAAACTATTGCCCCCTGTTGGCTTAGTCCCGGCCTCGGCCACCGGATTGCCGGTTGACCTGTGGAAGGGGAGCAGCTCCGCTACACTGTCGCGGCTGATCACCCAGGTTGTGGTGCTGGACAACCCGGCCATGCAATCTTTGCTGTTCACCTTGCTACTCTCCGAAACCCGCCCCCCGAGCGGCTCCGATGATGCGTTTCTTCTGGCCCGGCTGGACCGGCTGATGCAGCTTGGTGCCACCGATCCAGCCCAGGCTCTGGTTGAGCAGGCAGGCCCCGCCAAAAACCAGCAGCGGTTTCAGCGCTGGTTTGACGCCACTCTGCTGACCGGAGATGAGGATCGCTCTTGTGCGGCGCTGACCGCAAAACCCTATCTGTCGCCAGAATATGCCGCCCGGGTATTCTGCGCCGCACGCCGCGGTGACTGGCAAACGGCAGCGCTGACACTTGAGGCCACCCATGCGCTGGAGCTGATGCCCAAGCCGCAGCTGGACCTGCTGGATCGCTTTCTCAGCCCGGACGTCTTTGAATTCGCGCCGCCGCTGCCGCGACCTCAGGATCCCAGCCCACTGACTTTTCGTCTGTTTGAAACCATCGGCGAGCGCCTGTCCACGGCGCCGCTGCCCCGGGCCTTTGCCTCGGCCGACCTGAGAGACATCGCAGGCTGGAAGGCACAGCTGGAAGCCGCCGAACGTCTGACCCGCATTGGCGCCCTGAACCCCAATCAGCTTTTAGGCCTGTATACCGACCGGCTTCCCGCCGCCTCGGGCGGTATCTGGGATCGTGTCGCAGCCCTTCAGCGGTTTGAGACCGCGTTGACCACTGGCAGCGCGGATGCTGTTGGCAAAACGCTGCCAGCCGTCTGGCAGGCGATGAGCAAAGCCCGCATCGAAGTGGCCTTTTCCGACCTGTTTTCTGAGCAGATCGGCCATATTCCGTTGACCGGAGACATGGCAGAGCTGGCTTGGCACATTCGATTATTGTCGCCCACATATGCCTCGACGGCGCGTTCAATCCCCAAAGACAGCCGGAAAAACCGGTTTCTGGCGGCGCTGGCGCAGGGAACCCCACATCACGTTGCGGCCACCAGTGAGCTGGAACAGGCAATCGGCGATGGGTTTGACACCGAGGCACAGCCGCCCAAAGACATGCAGATCCTGCTGGACAGCGGTCGGTTGGGCGAAGCCATCTTGCGCAGCATGCGAATGTTCGAACAGGGGGCCACCGGCAATCTGTCGGACCTGAGTGCCGCCCTGACAACATTTCGCGCCGTGGGGCTAGAGGATACAGCACGGCGCGCGGCGCTGCAATTGATGTTGCTGGAGCGAACCTGAGATGGCCCCGCATGACGCTCTTCAGTGGATCTCGACCTTTCTCGACGCACAGGCTGCGGAACTGGGGGCCTCGCGCAATACGCTGCTGGCCTATGGCCGTGATCTCAAAGACTTTACCGGCTGGCTGCAGCGCAACGGCATCGACATTGCAACAGCTACCCGTGCAGACATCGAAAACTACCTGATCTTCTGTGACGCGCAGGGCCTGGCCAAAGCCACCCGGGCGCGCAGGCTGTCGGCGGTCAAGCAGATTTACCGGTTTGCCTTCGAAGAAAGCTGGCGCGGCGACAATCCCGCCATTCAGATCCGCGGACCGGGACGAGCCAAGACATTGCCCAAAACGCTGGAGGTGATCGAGGTTGACCTTCTGTTGGAGGCCGCACGTCAAACCGGTCGCAGCCGCTCTGACAAGCTGCGCAATACCTGCCTGATGGAATTGCTCTATGCCACCGGCATGCGGGTGACCGAACTGGTCTCGCTCCCGGTTTCGGCGGGGCGCGGTGATCCCCGCATGTTGCTGATCCGCGGCAAGGGCGGCAAAGAGCGCATGGTGCCGCTGTCGCCGCCTGCCCGGCTGGCGCTGGCAACCTGGCTCACCACCCGCGATGAGATAGAGGACGACCGGAGCTCCAAAGGCCAATCTGCCTCGTTATTTCTGTTCCCGTCACGGGGAAAAACTGGCCATCTGACCCGTCACTGGTTCTATCAGCTGATCAAGGATCTTGCTGCCAGCGGCGGTCTCGACCCTGCCAAGGTAACCCCCCATACCCTGCGACATGCCTTTGCCACTCACCTGCTGGCCAATGGCGCCGACCTGCGCGCCATCCAGACCTTGCTGGGTCATTCAGATATTTCCACCACGGAAATCTACACCCATGTTCTGGATGCCCGGCTCAGCGAATTGGTTCTGCAGCATCATCCTTTGGCACAAGACGCAGACGACCCCGAACCGTAAGGCTTGAACCGGACCCCAACGCATCCCATAAGCTTACCTTGTATCGCAATTTTTGGACTTTTCATGGAAACCTATCCGACCGTTCTCGACAGTGCTTTTTGGATCACCGCTGGTGTCATTGTCCTGTTGTTGGTTCTCTCTGCCTTTTTCTCAGGATCAGAAACCGCGCTGACAGCCGCCTCCCGCGGCAAGTTGCGCATCCAGGCGGACAAAGGGTCACGCGGGGCCAAGCAGGCGCTGGCGGTCACCGAAGACAACGAGCGGTTGATCGGCTCGGTCTTGCTGGGCAACAATCTGGTCAATATCCTGGCCGCCTCGCTGGCAACCGCCATGTTCACCCGCGCGTTTGGCGAAAGCGGCGTGGCGTTGTCAACGCTGGTCATGACCCTGCTGGTGCTGGTCTTTGCCGAAGTTCTGCCCAAGACCTACGCCATTTCCAACCCCGAAAAAGCCGCGGCAACAGTGGCGCCAATCATCGGCGTTCTGGTCAGGATACTGGCGCCGTTTGTGGCCGCAGTAAGCCTGCTGGTGCGCGCGGTCCTGCGCCTTTTTGGAGTGCAGATCGATCCCAACAGCAATATTCTTGCCTTTCGCGAGGGCATCGCAGGCGCGATGCAACTGGGCCATTCCGAAGGGATCGTGGAAAAAGAAGACCGCGACCGCATTCTTGGGGCCCTGGACCTGTCAGAGCGGACCGTGGACGAAATCATGCTCCACCGCTCGAAAATCGAAATGATAAACCTCGCCGACGACCCTCAGGCGATTCTGGAGCAATGCCTGAACTCCCCTTACACCCGCCTGCCGCTCTATCGAGATGAGCCAGAGAACATCATTGGCTTGATCCATGCCAAAGATTTACTGCGCGAGATGTATACCCTGATCGGTGGCCCCGAAGGCAATGCAACGGCGCTTCGTGATTTCCGCATCGCCGAGGTAGCAAAACCCCCCTACTTCATTCCTGAAACCACCCCTCTGGACGATCAGATGCGGCAGTTTCTGCGGCAGAGGGCACATTTTGCTCTGGTGGTCGATGAATATGGCTCATTGCAGGGGTTGATCACACTCGAAGATATCCTGGAAGAAATCGTCGGCGAGATCACCGATGAGTTTGACCCGGCAGCCGAAACTCCGATCGAGATGGCCTCAGACGGGAATTATCTGGTTGATGGCGCCATGACCATCCGGGACTTGAACCGCGCAACCGAGTGGACGCTGCCGGACGATGAGGCCAATACGGTTGCCGGGCTGGTCATTCACGAGGCGCAGATAATCCCCACCAAGGGGCAGGTATTCTCGTTCCATGGCTTTCGCTTTGAAGTGACAGAACGGTCAGGCAATCGCCTCACTGCTTTGAAAATTCGCCCTTTGGAATGATGGCTTTAGCCGCCGGATCAGGACAGACTCGGCGGTTAAAATTCCAGCTTATTTGCTGGGTATCGGGCTGCTGGCACCGCCCTGCTGGCACTGTCCTGGCCGCCGCCGATTATTCACAACCGGCCAATCAGCGGATCACTGCCGCGGCGATCTTGCTGGCGCCGCCGCTGCGGGCCATTGTCCTGCAGAAAACCAGCCGCCACCCCCGTCCCAGGCCCCGTTCCAGTCCAGAGCCGACATCCATGGTCGCTTTTTGACTGGACTACTGTTCACATATGTCCAGAATGTCAGTCAAGGATGCTTTGGGAGATATGAAATGAAAACCACTACGCGCGTGGCCGTCATTGGCGGCGGAGTTGTCGGCTGCTCGGTTCTGTACCACCTGACCAAACTGGGGTGGTCGGATGTCATGTTGCTTGAACGCTCCGAGCTGACGTCCGGCTCGACCTGGCACGCAGCTGGCGGCTTTCACACGCTGAACGGTGACACCAATATGGCGGCGCTGCAGGGCTATACCATCAAATTGTACCGCGAGTTGGAAGAGATCACCGGCATGTCCTGCGGGCTGCATCATGTGGGTGGCATTACTCTGGCAGACAACCAGGACCGGTTTGACATGCTCAAGGCCGAGCGCGCCAAACATCGGTTCATGGGGCTGGAGACCGAGATCCTTTCCCCCGAAGAAATCAAGAAATTTGCGCCGGTGACCAACATCGACGGTATTTTGGGCGGTCTCTATGATCCGCTCGACGGGCACCTGGACCCTTCGGGCACCACCCATGCCTATGCCAAGGCCGCCCGCATTGGCGGCGCCACAATCGAGACCCACTGCAAAGTGCTGGAAACCAACCAGCGCCCCGACGGCAGCTGGGACGTGGTCACCAACAAGGGCACCATTCACGCCGAGCACGTGGTCAACGCAGGCGGACTCTGGGCGCGCGAAGTGGGGGCTATGGCTGGCATCTACTTCCCGCTGCACCCGATGGAGCACCAGTATATTGTCACCGACGAGGTACCGCTGATTGCCGAAATCATCGACAGCGGCGGCGAACATCCACATGTGATGGACCCGGCCGGCGAAAGCTACCTGCGCCAGGAGGGCCGCGGCTTGTGCATTGGTTTCTATGAGCAGCCCTGCAAACCTTGGGCGGTGGACGGCACGCCCTGGGATTTTGGCCATGAACTTCTGCAAGACAACTTTGACAAAATCGAAGACTCGATAGCCTTTGCCTACAAACGGTTCCCGGCGCTGGAAACTGCCGGAGTGAAATCTGTCATCCACGGACCCTTTACCTTTGCACCAGACGGCAACCCACTGGTTGGGCCGGTGCCCGGAATGCGCAACTACTGGTCGGCCTGTGCGGTGATGGCCGGGTTCAGTCAAGGCGGCGGCGTTGGTCTGATGCTGGCGCAATGGATGATCAACGGCGAAACCGAACGTGATACATTTGCCATGGATTGCGCCCGCTTTGGCACTTGGATCACCCCGGGCTATACCCGCCCCAAGGTGATCGAAAACTATCAGAAACGGTTTTCCGTCTCTTACCCAAACGAGGAGTTGCCAGCCGCGCGCCCCTTCCGAACCACGCCAATGTACGACATCTTTGACGGCATGGGCGCCGTCTGGGGCGCGCAATACGGGCTGGAAGTGGCCAATTACTTTGCCGCCGAGGCGGAGCCGCGCTTTGAAACCTCCAGCTTCCGCCGCTCCAACGCCTTCGGTGCCGCCGCGCGTGAAGTCGCCGCCGTGCGCAGCGCAGTGGGCATCAACGAGCTGCATAATTTCGGCAAATACCGGGTCACCGGGGCGGGCGCCCGCGCCTGGCTGGACCGCATCATGGCAGGTCGGGTGCCAAAAATCGGCCGCCTGTCCCTCACTCCAATGCTGTCGCCCAAGGGCCGTCTGATCGGCGATTTCACCATCTCCTGCCTCAGCGAGGAGGAATATCAGCTGACCGCCTCTTATGGGTCGCAAGCCTACCACTGGCGCTGGTTCCTGCAAAATCTGGATGAAGGTGTAGATATCGAGAATATCTCGGACAGCCGCAGCGGCTTCCAGATAGCCGGCCCACTGGCCCGCAAGGTGCTGCAGGCCTGCACCCGCCGCGACATCTCGGACATGAGGTTCATGGATGTCCGCCGGATGAGCGTTGGTATGGCCGACTGCATCGTGCAGCGGGTCAGCTACACCGGCGATCTGGGCTACGAGATCTACTGTGACCTGCCCAGCCTGCGCGCCCTGTGGTCGGTATTGTGGCAGGCCGGCCAGCCGCTCGGCATGAAACCCTTTGGCATGCGGGCCATGATGAGCCTGCGCCTGGACAAGTTCTTTGGCTCCTGGCTGAGCGAGTATTCCCCCGATTACACCGCCGGTGAAACCGGGCTTGATCGGTTCATTTCCTTCAACAAGGACACTCAGTTCATTGGTCGCGCAGCCGCCGAGGCCGAGCGGGATGCCGGGTCAGCCCGCAAACTCTGCGCCTTTGAGGTCGAGGCCGATGATGCCGATGTGGTGGCCTACGAGCCAATCTGGCTGGATGGAAGTGTTGTTGGATTTTGCACCTCAGGGGGCTATTCACACCATGCATCAAAATCCATAGCCTTGGGATTTGTACCAACGGAGCGGGCACAGGAGGGGCTGTCCGTCGAGATTGAGATTCTGGGCAAAATGCACCAGGCCCGGCTGATCACCACCCTGTTGTTTGACGGCGACGGCGCCCGCATGCGCGGCTGACACTACCGGCAAATAACGGCAAACGCCCCTGCTCCGGCGGGGGCGTTTTGATTTCCAAGCACCCAGCCCCAATAATCTCTGGCCCCCGGGCATCTTTTTGCCCAAAATACTCCCGCCGGAGGCTCCCTGTCCCAGCGCCTGGCCCAAACCGGAGACAGTCCATGCCGCCCCTCGCCATGCCCCGCCTCGCCATTCTGCTCCTCGCCGCCGGATCCTCCCGTCGCATGGCCCCCAAGGACAAGCTGTTAGAGAGGGTGGCAGGTCAGCCACTGCTGTCCCTGATCACCCGTCGCGCCGCCGTGACCGGATTGCCCTGCTATGTCACCCTGCCTGACCTGAACCACCCGCGCGCGGGCTGGATCGGCACGGCCACCCCGGTTCTGGTGCCCGATGCCGCCGAAGGCATGGCGGCCTCCATTCGCGCCGGGATATCAGCCCTTCCAGACCAATTCGAGGCGGTGATGATACTGCCGACGGATATGCCCGAGATCGAAAGTCAGGATCTGAGCCATATGGCCGCGCAGTATATGGGCCGCGACGGGCCCATCCTACGCGCCTGCGCGTCGGACGGAACGCCTGGTCATCCGGTGCTGTTCCCACGGCGCTATTTTGACAGCTTGCTCGCGATAAAGGGGGACCATGGCGCCCGTGCCATATTGGCCGACGCGCCCGTTCAATATGTTGCCCTGCCCGGCCAGCACGCCACCACAGATCTCGACACGCCCGAGGCCTGGGCAAAATGGCGCACGCGCGCAGATTGAACCGCTGTTCACTCTGAACACAAAAACGGCAGGGCCAAATAGCCCTGCCGTTTTTGTATCAAATATGATTTTAAATCAATTCACTAACAGGCGTGCCTCATGCTTTTTCAGCGAGCGACGCGCCGAGGGATAGGCCGCCTGGCCTTTCTGGGTCTTCAGCTCGGGGAACAGCTCAAGCAGTTCACGGCGTTGCGCATGGTCCAAACCGCGCAGGGTCTGATCACCCGGCTGAAAGCTCTCGGTCCAAGCACCATCCGACAGCACCACTTCGTGCTGATCGAACATGAAGTGGATGTAGCTCACCGAAGAGATCTCGACCACATCGATACCCGTCAAACCGGTCAGGTGTTTGGCGGCCACCAGAACTTCGCGGTCCTCGAAATACAACGCCGTCTTGTCATTGGCGACCAGGATCCGGTGATTGGGGCTGACCATGATATCGCGCTCGGGCAGACCATTGCCCAATGCGCCCTGACGGATCAGAACCGGTTGCAGGTGCGGAGAGCCGCTCAGCTCTTGGCTTGTCATGTCGCGACGGCCCAACCAGCGGATGACCTGAATGCCATTGTCACGGGTAATCACCCGGTCGCCAGCCTTCAGGGTCTCAACCTTACGCTCTCCCAAAGGGGTTGCAATCCGGGTGCCCGGCGTAAAGCAGGGCACTACGTGCTCAATCTCAGAGAACTCAGTGGTGCCGGTAACGTTGCCGACGGCATCGTAGAAGGTCACAACACCGGCTTCCGGATCGCCCGCATCATAGGTGACTTTCAGAGAGCCACCGGCATTTGCAGCCTCGGCTGCTCCCAACAGATTGAGAACATCCTCGTCCTGCCCATCGTCGTCTTCACCGCCAACGATGACCTCGCCTTGGCCGATATTGATAAAGCTGTCGTCGCCGTCCTGACCCAATAACAGATCACCGCCATCCGCCGCGTCGTCGTTGCCGCCTGAGATGGTATCGTTGCCGTCGCCACCGGCCAGAATATCCCGGCCAGCGCCACCATCCAGAACATCGTCGCCGGTGCCGCCGTCAATAGCGTCGTTGCCGCCATTTCCATACAGCTCATCGTTGCCTGAACCACCAAAGATCACATCCGTTTCATACTGACCTTCAACGGTGTCATTGCCGGCCCCAGCAACAATAACATCCTGCGAGCCCACCAATGGTAGGACGGCATCATCATAGTCGACGCGGTCCCCGTCTGGGTCGCCGGTATAATCCAAATTGATCAGATCGTCGCCGCTGGTCCCTTCAACGATGCCATCAACGCTCTGCGCACCCGGAACCGAAGAGGGATCTTCGAGAACCGCACTGGTGCTCGCGGTGCCGACAACATAGACGTTCTCGATCTCCGAAAACTCAGCCGTGCCGGTCTCGTTCAGGTCATCATCATAATAGGTAATGGTCCCGGCTTCCGAGGAGGGATCATTACCGTCATAGGTCACGGTTGCTAGGCCGGAGACAACAATTGAGTCATTGTCGTCGCCACCTTCGCCGCCAACAATGGTGTCGCCGATGCCAGCGCCGATAATATCGGCATCGTCGCCGCCCGATACGTAGTCGGCCCCCTGGCCGCCCAGCAAGATATCATTGCCGGTGCCGCCGGACAGGCTGTCCTCGTCGATGCCGCCAAACAGAGTATCGTCACCCGATCCGCCGCTTAGGGTATCATCGTCGTCCTGACCGTAGATCAGATCATTGCCGGCCCCGCCATCAATCACATCCTTACCATTGGTTGGATCCGGATCAACCGGATCGCCGCCAGAGCCATCGTCAATGATGTTCAGAACATCCGGGTACATGGGATCAAGACCACCATAAATGGTGTCATCACCGCCATCACCCTGAATACTGTCGGCACCTTCCCCGCCAACGATATAATCGTTGTTCGCCCCGCCCGAGATTGTGTCGTCGTCAACGCCGCCGTCAATGCTGTCGTCACCGCTGCCGCCAAGGATGACGTCGGCATCATCGCCAGTGACAATGGTATCATTGCCGGCACCGCCATCGACAACATCCATATCATCGGTGGTGTCGCTATCTGCCGGGATCGCTGGGATCGTCACTGAGGACCCGGCATAGCCCGGAAAGCCGCGGTCAGGCAGCGCAAGGCCCTCGCTGGAGGTGTCGATGAAATCATCACCGTCATCGCCATTTACAGTGTCACGGCCATTGCCACCAAGGATTGAGTCATTGCCACCACCGCCAGCGATATAGTCGTCGCCGTCGCCGCCATCGATGGTGTCATTCCCCGGAATGATATCCACCGCCCCATCTGGAACGTCAAAATATACGTCAGAGACATAGATGCCGGTGTTGCCACTGCCATCCTGCTCATGTTCGATCACCAGCCGGGAAATCGGACCTTCGATGGTCACCAACAAAGAGATATTGGGATTATCTGCGTTTGCGTAATTGCCATCTGCCGTCGCCGTGTCATCCCCAGCAACCGCGTCTTCGTCGGACAGGGTCAGCGAGGAGCCGCCCACCAGATTGACAACAACCGGATTGCCGTCGGCATCATAGGCCGTCACCCGAACGATACCGTCACCGTCAACATCATTGATCCGGAAAGACACGTTTTCAACCGGGTCCGAAAACTCAAGTTGGTAACTGGCATCGTTGCCATCACCATTGGTCAGTGACGCCAAACCGCTGTTGTCTTCAACCGGGTTTCCATCACTGTCGATACCACCAATATATTGAGTGGCCTCCGCGAACGTGGTGTCGACGCCTGAATCTTCGTGCAGCACAGTGAAATCGACGGTGACCGCGCCGGTGTCCTGGCTAAAGCCGCCGCTCAGATCATCGCCACTGTCAATGGAGCCGCCGCTGTTTGGATCCGGCGCCTTGTCCCATTCAAAGACCTGACGGTCAACGGTGCTGCCGCTGGCTGAATTTGTATCGCCCTCGATCACATCATTGCCGGCCCCACCATTCAGAACATCGTCGCCCGAACCGCCGTGAATTGTGTCATCGCCCGCTCCGGCCTCGACGGTATCATTGCCGGCGCCGGCATGGACCAGATCATCATCCGGACCATCGGCCGGGTTGATCGCATCGCCATTGTCGATCATGTCGCCTTCGGGATCCCCGGTATAAGCCAGGTCAATCAGGTCATCGCCACTGCTGCCCTCAACAATGCCGTCGCCAGCCGCCATCGGCGGGACGATAGACGACCCATCAACGCTTTGGCTGGTCTCCCAACCGGCCAGGCTATCTTCGGTAATTTCAACGATCTCGATGGCTGAAATCTGAAGATTGTCGAGGGTCCCGTTGTTATTAAGGTCGGTGATAAATAGATCGCCGTTTTCGGTCTGAATAATCACCGCTGTTACGGTGATCTGCGAGCCGTCCTCCAAAGTCACCAGAACTTTGCCTTCCAGCGTTGCATCCGTCTCTTGCGTTACCGCGCCGTTGCCCAGGTCATAGGTGATGGTTTCATCACCGTCACCATCATCATCGTCGTCGTCATCGTCGTCGTCATCGTCGTCATCGTCATCAAAATCATCATCGGTCACGAAGCTATCATAGGTTGTGGCCTGAACAATTTGCAGCGTTTCATAGTCTACCGTCAGCCCCTCAAGGAGAGCCGCGTCTTCAGCTGTTGCATTGTTCTCAACTGGATCAACGATCAAGGGATTGGACGCCGAGGGACCGTAATTCCCAAGATAAATCAAATTCAGTGTATTAACGTCAGACGTCATATCATTCTCCTTTGCGGCACGGGCACGCACCTAACCCGCAAAAAAAAGCGGATACAAAATTCTGGATCTTGCAGACCAAACCCTGACACGGTCGATGACCGGCACCTGCATCATGAACAAAAGAAAGAACGAATAGCCAAATATACGCAGTGGCACACAAGCAAAGCCTGCATACGTCTCGTTTTGGCATTTCGCGTAGCGGCAGCTACCCTGTAACCAAACAGGTCTTTGACATCGTCCTGATGCAAAAAGTGCAGTCGCCCCCACGACCAGCAGACTTCCCCCCCAAGATGGGCTGATTGATCAATACCCTATACAGGCCACCCAACAATAAAAATATTTAGGCAATTCACCTTCAGGTCATTGAAAATATGTGGTTCTGAGGGGGGCAGGCCAGACGGCAGCCGCCAGATTGTTTCCTGAAACCCCAAAAAAAATCCACCAACATGCTGATATAACGATTTAAAATCAAATTTCAGTTCAACTTCTTCTGCCTGGGATTGATATTGTTTCGTGGATTGAAACAGTCCCACGCCCCCCCGGATCACCATATGGGTATAATGGCCGGACCCCAATCCCCCGGCGATTGTGGTCAAAACCGGAACCAATTGACGTCAATGCTGCCGATTGTAGCGGCCAAAGCTCCATCAGGCTGTCGTTTGCCGCTCGAATCAACTGTTCCGGAAATACAATATGACAAAACTATGCCGTATCGGGGGCGTCTTTCATGTTAATTGAACCGCCATTGCTGACGGACTGCGCCCCGCCATATGTCTGGTGCATCAAAGTGGATGTCATCAGATGAGAGGTCGCAAATAGCCCGATCTCACGCGAAAAATAATATAGAACAACAACTTGACGGATATTTCGGCTGATTATTAAAAGTTTCGGTAACAATAATTGTGGTTTTCTACTTTTTTAACTCATCTCCGCCATTCTCCCGAACACATCCGGAAACTTGGAGACTTTGATGTATAGTGGCAAATCAGTACTCGCAGCGGCCCTTTTGGGACTGCTGCCCTCTCTTGGTGGCGCTGGGCAGGGCGTCACAGATTCTCAGATCACATTTGCCCAGGTCGCGGCACTAGACGGCCCGGCCGGCGCCCTTGGTCAGGGCATGCGTCAGGGCCTGCGGGCTGCGTTTGAAGAGGCAAATGCAAATGGTGGTGTGCATGGACGTCAGATTGTTCTCGACAGTCTGGATGACGGCTATGAGCCGGACCGCTCCGTTGTCCACGTCATGGCCGTGATCGAAGGCGACAATCATCTTGGCCTGATCGGAGCGGTCGGCACCCCTACCTCTGCCGCAAGCCAGCCGGTGGCCACTGCGGCGAATATGCCGTTTGTTGGTCCCTTCACCGGGGCAGGATTTCTGCGGGACGCAAGCCACGGCAATGTCTTCAATGTGCGCGCCAGCTATTTTGCCGAAACCGAAGCCTGGATCGAATATCTGGTCGATCAGCAAGGCATGCAGTCGATTGCACTGCTGTATCAGAACGACGGATTTGGCCGTGTTGGGCTGGCTGGTGTGACCGCAGCGCTGGAAAAGCGCGGCATGACATTGACCGTTCAGGGCAGCTACACCCGCAATACCACGGCGGTTAAAAAGGCCTTGCTAACCATCCGCAAAGCCAAACCAGATGCCGTGGTCATGGTTGGCGCTTATAAACCGGTGGCGGAATTCATCCGACTGGCGCGCAAGATCAAGTTCAACCCGACCTTCGTGAATATCTCCTTTGTCGGATCTGACGCACTGGCCCAGGAACTGGGTGATGCTGGCGAAGACGTGATCATCAGCCAGGTGGTCCCTTTCCCGTGGGATGACACGGTCCCTGTGGTTGCACAATACCAGGCTGCACTGACAGCCATCGACGCCGCCGCCAAGCCTGGCTTTGTAACCCTTGAGGGGTACCTGACCGGTCGTCTGGCTCTCATAGCCTTGGAAGAAGCGGGCGCCGACCTCACCCGGGAGAGCTTTCTGACAGCCCTTGTCGGGCTGCGTACGGTAGATTTCGGCGGCGTCACCATGCGCTTTGGCCCCGGTGACAACCAGGGCATGGATGAGGTCTTTCTGACCCGCATCACGTCGGACGGTGGTTTTCAACCCGTCGTCGCCGCGGGCGGCTCCTAACCAGCCCCCCATTTTCAATAGCAAACGGTCTGCCTGCCCCTTGTGGGCAGACCTGTAGAATATTTAGCAAGATCAGGTGGCATCATGACAGCACAGGCTTCTCCTCCGCAGAAACGGGGCTACAGAGTATTTTCCAGTATCGGGGCCAAAATCACCCTGATCCTTCTCGCCATGGGCGCCGCATCAGCCGTGGTTGCTGTCTTGGTCTCGATGGTGTTTGCGCGCGTCTCTCAGGACATGTCGACGCTGACCCGCGATATGCTGCCTCAGTTGGAAAACAGTGCGGTGCTGACCGAGGCTGCCGGTCTCACACGAGGATCGATGACGGAAATACTTTTGGCTGACGACAGTGCCGGTCTGAAACAGGGCCGGATGATGGCCAAAGACGCCGCCGGCCGTCTGCAACAGGGTATCGGAAATCTACCGGACACTCTGCAGCCCGAGTTCGAGACCCTGGCAAACAACGCGGCGCAATCCCTGACAGAATTGCTGACAGCGCGTGAATCCGTCTTTGTAAGCGATGCGCAAATCAATGCGCAGATCATCGCACTGCAAACCCATAGCCGCAAGCTGCAACTTCATCTGTTAGACGCCGCCGACGCAGCCTATTTCAATCTAACAGTTGGTGGAGAAGACACCATTGCATCCATTGAAAACACCCTCACCAGCTTGGTCGATGAACAATTCAGCGCGTTGCAGAGCCTGCTGGAAGCGCAGGCTGATATCAATCTATTGGCGGGCATGTCTATCGGTCTTGGCCAGGTGCGCGACGTGCCAACGAAAAAAAGCATGACAGAGGCCGCGACCGGTTCAGCCGAACGGCTGGTGCCATTTCTTGAAAACCTCGAGTCTCTGGGCGTCAGTGCCGAGGGGACCGAGACGATCCGGGCCGCGTTCAAAGTGTTTGAGCAAATGCTGGTTGCGCGCCGGTCTGAGCAAAAGGCACTGCGTAAGGAAGTGTTGAACGCCCGCGACGCCAGTGCCAACGCGCTCATCGTCGCGATTGATGATACCATATTCGAACTGACGATGGCCGCCGAGAACAGCAGCAGCACCAACAGTGATACCGTGCAAAGCCTGCTGGACAATGAAGTTGGCGTTCTCAACCAATTGCTGGAGATGAACACTCTGATCAACAGCCTGCAGGTCGCCGCACTTCGCGTGGTCTCGGCAGATGGGGTGGAACAAGTTCAGATTGCGGCTGATCCCCTGACAACCGCTGCCAAATCTCTAGGGAAATTTGTCAGTTTTCAGCACGGGCTGTTAACCGAGTCCATTCACGGAATTGCGGCTCAGGCGGATTTCGACACCGGCCTGGCCGCCTCGCGGATTGCAACAATCCAGGCGCAGGCCAAAACGGTTGAGACGTCCCATGCGGCGGCACAGGCCGTGTCGCAAATCGCGCAGCGCTCTGCCAGTCTCAACGGCGACAGCCAGTCAGCCATCTCTGATATGGCTGGAGCGGTGACCGCCGACGTGCTTGGCGCCAAACAGCAAATGGAAATTCTCCTCGGGGTGTCCGCTGCGGTGCTGGTCCTGTCGTTGTTGCTGACCAAGCTGCTGATCACCCGGCCGCTAGCCAAAATCAGCGAAACCACCGAACATCTGGCCCAGGGGGATCTAAGCCCGGTCACCGGTTTCGACCGCGCCAGCGATGAAATCTATCGCATTGCTCAGGCCCTGTCCGTTTTCCGCAACGGGCTTGTCGAAAAGCAAGAGATGGCCAAAGCTGTCGAAGCCGAACGCCAGCTCCGCCAGGAGGAACAGACCGCCGCGGTCACCGCCATCGGCGATGGTCTGGAACGGCTGTCAAAAGGCGACCTGACGGTGCGAATTCATGACGATATGAGCGATGGCTATGTCAAATTACGCGATGACTTCAATAAGACTTTGGAAAGTCTAAAAACAACCGTACTAGAAGTTGTTGGATCCTCTGAGAGCATTCGCAATGGCGCCACCGAAATCAGCCAGTCCTCAGATGATCTGTCCCGTCGCACCGAAAGCCAGGCGGCAACCCTGGAGCAGACCGCCGCCGCATTGGAAGAAATGACCACCAGCGTCAAATCGGCGGCCGAGGGGGCCCGAAGCGTAGAAGCCATCGTCAACGAAGCCAAACACGAAGCAGAAGAAAGCGGCAAAGTTGTGCAAGATGCGGTGGCCGCAATGACCGAGATCGAAGGGTCGGCCCGCTATATTTCACAGATTATTGGCGTGATTGATGACATTTCCTTTCAGACGAACCTGTTGGCGTTGAACGCCGGTGTCGAAGCTGCGCGCGCCGGTGACGCCGGTCGGGGCTTTGCTGTGGTGGCCTCGGAAGTCCGCATTCTGGCGCAGCGGTCGTCTGATGCGGCCACCGAGATCAAGGCGCTGATAGACGACAGCTCCAAGCAGGTTGAGCGCGGCGTTGTTCTGGTCAGCAAGGCAGGCGTGGCGCTGAATACGATCGTCGAGCGGGTGGGCACGATTTCTCATCTAGTTTCTGAAATGGCGGTCGGCTCTGTGAACCAATCCACCGGTTTGGCTGAGATCAACATCGGGGTGACCCAACTGGATCAAGTGACCCAGCAGAATGCTGCAATGGTAGAACAAGCGACTGCAGCCAGCCATATCCTCAATTCCGACGCCAGCAAACTGTCCAGGCTGGTGGCTCATTTCAAAATTGACGACAGTGACACCAGGGTGGCCAATGCCTTCGCTGGTAACACTGACTATGCCAGCCCCGACTATGCCAGACCAGTGTCGCCAACCGTTGATCCAGAAGACGACTGGGCCCTGGAGGAGAGCCCCTCCCAGCCCCGCAAGGTCGCCAATGCCGCAGGCAATATGTGGGAGGATTTCTAGCTCCAGGGCAGCCGGTTGGGCGAATCGGGCGCTGCGCCCAACCGGCTGAGGGTTCGCGACTATACATATGTGTCGACCGCATCGAAGGCTGTCGCGGTCGACCGTGGATCTTTGGTATATTTTCAAGTCGGGTTGGCCCGCAGAGTAGTCCGGGTTGGGTCAGTGTCACCAAAAGGGCGGGGTTTGATCCCTGCCCTTTTTCCATTCACTCACCAAGACCGCGCGGTGATCCCCTCATTTTCAACACAGTGCGGTTGCAGGCCGCATAGGGTGGTTTTAGTGTCTGGGCACCTGTGATGTGGCCCTTGCCGATATTTGGGCGGGTGCGCAATGGTCAGCCCTCCCCCATCAACCAGCCCAGCGCCCGCGGCCCTGCGCCCGGCTCAATGAGCTGCGGCATATAGAGGAATGAGCGGCGCGCGCGCAGGTTGGCGATGGCATAGTCCTGGCCGTTGATGCTGCGGATCACCTTGCCAAAGGTCTCCCCATCCGCCGGAGACAACCCGATGGTCAGGGCCAGTTGGTTGGCGTCGTCGACACGCCAGCATCCGTCGCTACAGAAATTGTCGGCACCGGCAATCCGCTTCCACTGTCGAGAGCTGCGCCGGTCAGGCTGGTGAGAGCCAGGTCATTATAGCTGCCTGCACCAAGCGAACCCTGGGGACAGCCGACACTGAGTTCGCCATTCAGCATATCGACACAGGAGACCTCCCTTCGGAACAACATGGAACAACATACCGCTGACACTGTTCATTTTGACGATCACTATCCACATGGGCGGTTCAGGACTGTCACCGTCATAGAGCACCACGCGGGAGACCTCGGCCACGCTCACAACCAGCTTGGGGAAGCTGCGTGGTGCCTCGGGTAGCGGTGTTCAGCGGTTCGTTGTATCAGGACTGGGTTGTAGGGCTGCGTTGTGGCCGCGGCGACCCAGGCGCCGCCAGAGCTGTCCCGGCTGGTGTCATAGATCTTGACGTCCACCGCATTCATGCAGATCACGTCAATGCGGGACTTCATGTACGGATATATGGCCGGGCGGTACGTCTTCAGATACCGCAGCAGCTTGTTGATTTCAGCCAGGGATGTACCATCCGTTTTGACGCCCTGGATAGCTTTGCCAGGCAGCAGGTTGTAAGGGCCGACACCAATGCTACGCCCCTCTTCAACGGTGATCCCCGCGATGCCAGCAGACCATAAAAACAGCGTCACGGCCCACCGCGAGCATCAGTAAAGCCCCACAATGCCGGTGGCGTCAGTGCCTGCAAGCAGAACCCGTCGAACAATGAGTGGGTAAATCACCCCCGGCTCCAGCCCAGGCAGCTTGCTCAGCCCAGCGATTGAAAGCTGACCTTCGTTGAGTGGCAATGCCCGAGTATAGACTTCACATTTCTCCAATAGAGCGTTCGGTCCCCAGTGGCGCACCGCAACAGCTTGAATTCAGCGGCCCAGCAGGAGCGCGCCGCAAAGGCGCCGATTCCTCGTCAAAAAATGATTTTCTACCATCAAAAATTTTAGACATTCAGTGGTCAAAGCCTGCGAGGTTTCTAAACTATTTCATAAGGGTATTCCTGCAAGGGTCCTCTGTGAAGGGAATGAGATGTCAAATGTAACTCTAATCATAGCGGCTGGCGTTATCGTAATGATCTCACCGATCCTGATGCTAACTTCGCAAGGCAGACCCCAGGCCGGGCAAGTCGCATTGGTGATTTCGGCACCCTGGGGGCCGACTGCAGCCCAGATCGCTGAAAAATCCGGTGTGCAGGAAATTGCCCCCGAGCGGGCCCCACTTGGTGTGCTTGTTGCACTGGACAGTGATCAAAGTGTCGACCGCCTTTACTCAAATGGCGCTTGGCTGGTTATCAACGGAAAAGAGGTTCTAGAATTATGCTCAATCTGACGGCTTCAACGGGGCAAGAGAGCGACCCGACAACGAATTTTGCCGGCGAACGCAAAATTCAGCAATTTTCAAACTGGCTGTTAATGCCGGCCCCGGCGCTGGCGGCGTTTTTTATAAATGACGCGGCAAATTTTTGGTTGCTTGCGTTTCTGAGCTCAATCCTTGGCGTGCTGGCCTATCTGTCAAAGATGATGCCGCATTCAACCAGAGACTACGTGTTAAGTTTCTGTTTTGTCGGCCACTGCATTCTGTTTACAGCCGCACTGCAAGGTCATGCCTGGCAGCTTGATTCACATATGATGTTCTTTGCAATCCTCGCTATCGTGTCAACGCTGTCCAATCCACGGGCGCTGATCTTTGCCACGGTCCTGGTTGCCCTGCACCATATTTCCTTCAGCGTCCTGCTGCCCAAACTGGTCTATCCAAGTGGCGATCTGACGCAAAATGTACTGCGGACTGCCTTGCATGCCACCATAGTTTTGCTGGAATCAGGGGTGCTTTTGATGAGCCTGTTGAAAAGCGGCGCTGCCTCTGCTGAATTGATACGCCAACAGGAAACCACGCGGGCCCAGGCGGCCGCCGCCGAACAAGCCGAGGCACGGGCAATTCAAAGCCAAAAGGACGCGGAACATGTGGTTGCCATTGTCGGTGAACACCTTGGTGAAATGGCTCAAGGTCGTTTGGATTGCACCATCGAAAAGAGCTTTCCTGAGGACTATGATCAGTTGCGCGTCAACTTCAACGTCACTGTGGACGCCCTTCGCGAGACCATTGAACAAGTAATGGAAGCCACCAGCAGCATCAACCAAGGTGCCTCTGAAATCAGCCGGGCCTCAGATGACCTGTCCAGCCGCACAGAAGGCCAGGCAGCAACGCTTGAGCAAACGGCCGCCGCTTTGGAAGAATTGACGGTCTCCGTCACCTCGGCCGCTGAAGGGGCACGCAGCGTAGAAAACGCGATGGGTGAAGCGCGTCAGGAAGCCGAAAACTCCGGTGAAATCGTGAAGAGTGCGGTGTCCGCAATGACGGCCATCGAGACCTCCTCGGCAAAGATATCTCAAATCATCGGCCTGATCGACGACATTGCCTTCCAAACCAATTTGCTGGCCTTGAATGCCGGCGTAGAGGCGGCGCGCGCCGGGGAAGCAGGCAGAGGGTTTGCCGTGGTCGCCTCCGAGGTCAGAGGGCTTGCACAACGCTCGTCCGATGCCGCTACTGAGATCAAATCCCTGATCACAGAGAGTTCCCGGCAGGTCGATCATGGGGTCACTTTGGTGGGACAAGCGGGTGAATCCATTGACAGTATTGTGCAGCGGGTCAACCATATCTCAAATCTGGTTTCCGATATCGCCGAAGGGGCGGCTGAGCAATCGACGGGTCTTGGCGAGATCAATACGGGCGTGGCGCAGTTGGATCAAGTGACCCAGCAGAATGCCGCCATGGTAGAACAGGCCACTGCTGCCGGTTATTTGCTGCACTCGGATTCAGTGAAACTGTCAGACCTGATGGCCCGTTTTCACCGGGAAAAACCCACCCACAACAGGATCTCAAAGGCCGCCTGACATCTGCGCCTCTTGACAACGCTCTCACGGACATCCGGCATTTCTGGCCGGATGTCCGTTTGCTGCACCGGGGCGGGGTGTCAAATATTCCCCGACCATAACTGATTAAGTTCGAACCCCATTTTCATCAAAATAATGCAACTGAGATTTGTCCAATACCAGCCCCACAGGTTGGCCGTTCTGTAAATCAAGCTTGCCATTGGCGCGAACATTGAGAGAGCCGATGCCCGGAACCGAAACAAAGACATTATTGTCCGCGCCGTGAAATTCGTTGTGGGTGACACTTGCCGATAGCTCGGCCTCCCCAAGTGGGCAAAGGCTTATGTCTTCGGGTCTGACGCCGACGATAGACGGTGTTCCATCCATGTGGCCAATATCAATTTTGACACCGTCCTGGTAGTGCATTGCACCCCCACCATAGCTGGCGCGCGGCAGCAGGTTCATTTTGGGGCTGCCAATGAACTGCGCCACAAAGGTGTTTTTGGGAGCATAATACAGCTCTTTCGGCGATCCGATCTGCATCACCTCGCCATCGTTCAGCACCACGATCTTATCTGCGAGAGTCATCGCTTCGATTTGATCATGTGTCACATAGACCATCGTCGCGCCCAACTCTTTGTGCAGATTGGCGATCTCGATCCGGGTTTGAGTGCGCAGGGCGGCATCCAGATTGGACAGCGGCTCATCAAACAGAAATCCCTTTGGTTGCCGAACAATGGCCCGCCCAATAGCCACCCGTTGCCGTTGACCGCCCGACAGGTCCTTTGGTTTTCTGTCCAGGTAGGGTGTCAGTTTCAACGTCTCGGCGGCGGCCCGAACCTTACGGTCAATTTCGAGCTTGGCGACCCCGGCTGTTTTCAGCGCAAACGCAATGTTTCCGTACACAGTCATATGCGGGTAAAGCGCGTAGGACTGAAACACCATCGACAGACCGCGGTGATTGGGATCCAGCTCGGTGACGTCTTTTCCATCAATGTGGATGCTGCCGCCAGAGGTCTCTTCCAGACCGGCGATGAGACGCAGCAATGTGGATTTCCCGCAACCGGACGGGCCAACAAAAACGACAAATTCACCCTCTTCAGCGGTCAGACTGACGCCCTTGATGACCGCCACCGGTCCAAAGCTTTTGGTGACGTTCTTTAGTTCAATCGTACCCATTAGAGGCCTCCAGATTGTTCGATTTCAGCAGGCTCAACTGCGAGTTCGTCGGTTTGGTAATAATGCCCATCCACCACCACACCACGGGCGTTTAAACCCTGGTCCAGCAGTGTAAAGCTTGCCCGGAAGCCGGGTTTGATCTTGCCAAGTTCGCCAGCCAGACCCAATGCGCCTGCCGGCGCAGCCGAGGCCATCTTGATGGCATCGCCGGTGTCTATGCCCAGAAAATTCACCATGTGTTGGACTGCCTGATCCATCGCCAGATGCGCCCCCGCCAAGGTTCCATTTTTATCGACAAGCCGCCCGTCACAAAGGGTGATCTTGTTGCCAGCAATCTCAAACCGCTTGGTCTGACCGGCAAGGGTTGGCATCGCGTCGGTGACAAGGATCAGACGCTCGGGCCCCATCATGTCAAAGGCCATCTTGATGTTCAGCCAGTGGACATGGTGCCCATCCGCTATGATCCCCGCAACCGCCGTTGGACTGTTGATAATGGCGCCGGCGACACCGGGCTCGCGCACCGTGATCTGCGACATCGCATTGAACAGATGCGTCGCCCCGGAGAGCCCCTGTTTTTCGGCCTGTTGCATTTGATCTGCAGTGGCATTGCTATGGCCCGCAAAGACCACCCAGCCGGCGCTTGCCAACGCCATAACGGCGCCGATTTTGTCTTCTTCCGGTGCCAGGGTAATAAGCCTGATGCCGGTGGTGGCCCGCCGCAGCAGCGCAACATCATCGGCCTCCAGCGGGCGGATAAATTCTGGCGGGTGAATTCCCGGTTTCTCAGGGCTCAGAAACGGGCCTTCGAGGTGAAGGCCCAAAACCCCGGGAACCGCCTCTCTCAAAGCGTCCCGGACCGCGTCGATCGCCTTTGAAAAGCTCTGGTTGCTGGCCGTAGTAAAGGTTGGAAGCAGATAGGCCGTGCCGCCTTTTCTGGCCGCATGACACATGGTTCTTATTGTCCGGAGCGACGGGGCGTCGTTGAACATCACATCGCCAGCCCCATTGATCTGGATGTCGATGAACCCGGGCGCAAGTATCTTTGTCGCAAGCAGACCCGGGCTGCGCGCCATAGTCGGATCGGCTTTCTCAACCCTGCAGATGCGATCACCATCCAGGTGAACAACGCGGTTGTGCAAGGCGGAACCGCTCTCACCATCGTATAGGGTTTCTGCGAATATCTCGCGGATGCGGCTCATGGGTGGCCAACCTTGCCGCCGGGGTGAACGGCTTGGTAATAGTCCCGCAACGACAGCTCTGCCGCGGCTTCCGCATCTATGTAGACTTCGGTTTTTTGGTGCAGCTGAAGCGCACTGGCCGGGCACATGGCGCTCAACGGGCCTTCGATCAGATCCTTCACCGCTTTGGCCTTGTTTGAACCGGTTGCCAGCAGCGCAATTTCATCGGCCTGCAGGATCGTTGCAATGCCCATGGTGATGGACACTCGAGGCACATCCGCCAGCTGCTCAAAGTAACGGCTATTGGCCCGTACGGTCTCTGGCGCCAGGGTTTTCAACCGGGTGACAGACGACAGGCTGGAGGTCGGTTCATTGAACCCGATATGGCCGTTTTCGCCAACCCCCAGAAGCTGCAGATCTATGCCGCCCCGACCCTTGATCAGCCGCTCATAGTGATCCGCCTCGGCGGCAGGGTCGGCTGCGTTTCCATGCGGAATGTGGGTGTTGCAGGCGCGAAAATCGGTGCGGTCAAACAAATGCCGGGCCATATAGCTGTGGTAGGACATCGGGTGCGTCGGATCCAGCCCGACATATTCGTCGAGGTTAAAGGTGTGGACCTGGTCGAAACGAACCCTGCCAGCCTCATATCTGGCAACCATCGCCTCATAAACTGGCTCCACGGTGCCGCCGGTCGCAAGACCCAAAACGCAGTCTGGCTTGTCTGCGACCTTGCCAACCAGCCTATCCGCCACCGCCTCGACGGCGGATGTAACCGTATCAAAAATCAGGACTTTCATGTCTTATCCTTTCACCGCGCCTGCAGTCATTGAGCGACTGATGTGCTTGTACATCAAAACGCCGAGCACCACCGGTGGCAGTGACGCGACAATGATCACCGCCGCCGCGACCCCCCACTGGCCACCGCCGCCGCCGGACGAAAAGAAGAACGAGGCGCCAACTGTCATCGGAACAGCCTCGGAGGTGGTCAGCATCAGGCCAAACAGAAACTCGTTCCAGGCGGTTATGAAGCTGAAGATGAAAACCGTCGCCAGCGTCGGCAGGCAGATCGGGAAGACGACTTTGACCAGGATGGTAAAGATGCGGGCGCCGTCCATCCGCGCGGCTTCATCAAGTTCATAGGGAACATCGTTGATCGCATTGATCAGCAGCAACAGCGCCAGCGGCAGATTGACCACCGCCAGGATAAGCCCCAGCCCCAGCCTTGTATCCAGCAGTCCAACCGTTTGATACATCATATAGAGCGGGATCGCGAAGATGATCAACGGCATCGCCCGCAGGTTCACCACAGTTGGAAAGATCACATCGGTGCCATAGCCGCGACGGGCCACCGCATAGGCCATCGGAAAACAGACCAGGATCGGCAAAATCGAACCAATAAGCGAGGCAACCAGACTGTTGTGCAGATAGCTGAAAATATTCAGCCGTTCGGTGACTTGCAGCACCACGGCAAAATTATTGAGTGTCGGGGCATGCACCCAGAGACCGGGGTCTCTGCTGATCTCTGCATTTGTCTTGAGGGCGGTGGAGAGCGTTGAAATAACCGGGAAATTCATCACGAAAGCGGCGATGGCAAAGACGATCCAGCGCGGCAGATCCTTGTATTTGTTTTTCATGCCCGGTCCCTCCGCAGAAGACGTCCGGCGAAGAACAGGATGACAAAGGCGACGCAGAACAGAATGACCGAGGCCGCCAGCGCTTTGCCGATGTCTCCTGATCTGAAGAAGGACAGGTAGATATAGATCGAGAGCGAGGTGGTCGATCCGCCCGCACCGGCGCCGGTGAGCACGAAGATATTATCAAACACCCGGAACCCGTCGATGAAGCGGATAAAGAACGCCACAGCCAGGGTGGGCGCCATCTGTGGCACTTCAATGAACCAGAACATCCGCCACGGGCGGGTGCCGTCAACTGAGGCCGCCTCTCGCATCTCGCTTGGGATGGCCTCATAGGCCATGTAAATCAGCAGAAAGGCAAAGGGAGTCCATTGCAGCGTTTCGATGGTAAACACCGTAAGAAATACGTTTTCACGGCTGAGAAAGGCCGGGCTATCCCCAAGCCACAGGTACAGATAATGCGGCAGCGAACCGACGAATTCATGTAAAACCAGGCGATACATCAGCCCCATCATCGCAGGCGCAATAATCATCGGCATGATCAACACCGCAATCATCCAATTGTTCTTGCGGATGATCGGTGCCAGATAGACCGCCAGAACCAGGCCCAGGATGCATTCGCTCAGCGCCGTTGCGACGCCAAATTTGAGCGAGAACCAAGAGGCCGCCCAAAACTCGGGGTCATTGACAACCTTGATGAAATTCTTGCCGCCATTCAGTGTCGGGGATCTGAGGTTTTCGAATGAAACTTCGGAGAAGCTGTACAGGATGTCGAGGACCGCCGGAAATCCAAGCATCACCAGCAGGAACAGAACGATGGGGGTCGCCAAGATGCGATTTTCGGTTTTTGGAGACATGATCCATTCCTAGTTTAGGAGCGTTTGCAGCCAGTCTGCCCTCAGACCGGCTGCAATACTGGCTTACTTCAGCAGCTCGGCCATGCCGGTGGCTGTCTTGGCCAGTGCCTCATCCAAAGATTGACCACCGGACAGAAACCCGGTGAATTCCTTGGCTTGGAGCTCATAGACCGACAGGGCTTTTGCCGAGGTTCCGCCAGTCATAACGAAGCCATAGTTGGACGCGAACTGTCCTAATGGCACCAAGTCAGGCCGTTCACTGGCGATACCGGCGACAACCTCAGCCGACAGGCCCGGTGCGCCGCCGTTCAGCGCATATGTCGTTGCCGCTTCGGAGGTTGACATCCATTGAACGAAGGCCTCTGCGCCGGCTACATTCTTGCCGCTGGCATTCACCCCAAGACCCAACCCATGCACATGCGTAAAGCGACCCTCAGGTCCTGTCGGCGGCGCAATTGTTGCGGTCACTGTCGCGGTTACCGGCGTTTTCTTGGCATCCATCAGATCTGCGGCAGCCGCATTCCATTGCATCATAGCTGCAACTTGACCGGCGCCAAACGCCGCATTGGCTTCGGCATATTCGTAGGAGAACGAGTCCTTTGGAGTGGCACCCGCATCGACCAGGATCTTGAACAGGCCAAGCGCCTCCCGGAAGGCTTCGGAGTCGACGGTGATATTGCCATCCGCGTCCATCCAATCCGCCCCATAAGCACGTGGCAGCGAGTGGAATACCATCATGTTGAACAGCAGGTTTTTCAGCTGCAGCACGGTGCCGTAACGGGTTGGGCTGTCCGAATTGACCGATTTGGTGAAATACAATGCGTTGGCGGCAAAATCCTGCCAGCTCCAGTTGTCGGGAT
This sequence comes from Paracoccaceae bacterium, assembly GCA_013214575.1. GTDB lineage: Bacteria > Pseudomonadota > Alphaproteobacteria > Rhodobacterales > Rhodobacteraceae > Parasedimentitalea. The sequence continues at coordinate 114,588 of JABSSD010000027.1, forward strand.
CCTTAGGCGACAGGCGAACACCCAGATATTCCTCCGAGATATCGCCATATTTATCGTGCTGAGACGCATCCTCCAAAAGTTCCTGGATCAGGTCGGTGCGGTAGTACAGGAAATGCAGAGAAAGATCCGTCGGCACCCCGAACTGCTGGCCCTCAAACTGCATGGTTTTCAGCACCGCATCGCCAAATACTTCAGCCGCATTGTCCGACAGTGTGACCGGCTTGAGATAAGGGGCGTAGCGGCCTATCGAATAGGTGGCCAGAAGATTGGCATCAAAGGCGTCGGTGCCCGCCGCAAGATCCGCTTGCAGCTTGTCGTAAAAGCCGTCGCGGCTAAAGAAGATCAACTTGACCTTGTTGTCTTCGCTGACATCCGCATTGCTGTTATACAGCTTGGCCGCCGCACGAAGCGCCACTTCTTCCGGGCCACCTGGCCATCCAAGCACCGTCACCTCGGCGCTAGCCAATGAGGGCAGTACCGCCAGAAGCGCCGCCGCAGCAGTCGCCAGGTATTTGTTAGATTTTCTCATCTTTTCCTCCACGTTGCAAATGAGATTGTGCCGCCAGCGCGGCGATGCCGACTATTCCCGCCCGGTCTTTGAATGCGGAGGCGCGAATGGTCATTGCCTGAGACGGATCGATCGACAACAAGGCGTTTTGAACGTCGTCAATATAGCCTGTTGCCAAACCAATTCCGCCGCCAATTACGATCATCTCGGGGTCTAAGGTGTACTGGATGTCACGGCATAAGTTCGCCACACGCCGGGCCGAGGTCACGATGATCTGTCTCGACCATGCGTCACCGGCTACCATGTTCTCGAATATCTCTTTGGCCGATATATCCAGACCCTTTTTGGCAGCCTCATGGGCCATCCACCGCCCTGTTGCGAACTTTTCAAACGGCTCGCCAAAGCCAGTGTCGCCGTTAAGTGCCGGCGAGATCTGGCCAAAACGCCCCGCCAACCCCCTATGGCCCCTCAACAATTTGCCGTTACAGACAATGCCACCGCCCAATCCGGTGGAAATTGTAAGAAAGACAAGATCAAGGCGTTTTCCGGCGCCGTAGATATGTTCCGCCCAAGCCGCCGCCTGGGCATCATTCCTGGCAATCACGTGGTCGCAGATCTCCGACAAAGCAGAGACCAGTGGAAAGGCCCCCCCCACAGGCAGAACCTCGGGATTGACGCTTCTCCACATCTTGCCGTCGATCTGGCCGCTGACCGCGACACCAAGACATTCAAAACGCCCTGCCCAGTCCTGTGCCGCCTGACGAATAGGCTGCAGCCAGCCCTCGGGGCCGATCCCCGGCTCGGTCGGCAACAGGCGTGTGTCCAGCTCTTGTTCTCCACGTATCAGTGAAACACGTATTTTGGTGCCACCAATGTCGGCCGCAAGAGCGGTCACATTGCTGATTGCCCCCTGGCAGCTCATCCGAGCTTTGCCCCCGCCTTGACGGCACTGGCGAACCAGCCGGTGACAACTTCCGTCCGGGTAATGGCCGAGCCCACAACAACTGCATTTGCCCCCGCGGCCAGCGCGGCTGCGGCCAGCGACGGGGTATTGTAGCGGCCCTCTGCAATGACAAATTTTCCTAAAGCCGCCAGCTTGGCAACCAGCTCCAAATCAGGTTCGGGCGCCGTTTGGGGTGTTGTGTAACCGGCCATCGTGGACGCCAGAATGTCCGCGCCAAATCGAAGAGCGCCCTCCCCGTCTGCCAGACAGGAACAATCTGCCATCGACAGCAGCCCACAGGATTTGATCGCCTGAAAGAGATCCTCAAGCCGCTCTGGGCGCGGCCTGTCGGTCACGTCCAATGCGATGATATCTGATCCGGCTGCGGCCAAATCGCGGATATTCTGGATGAAAGGTGTGATGCGAACCGGGCTGTCTTCCAGATCAACTTTGACGATGCCAATGATGGGAGCGTCACTGACGGCACGCACCGCCTCCACGTTACGGATGCCCTCAACGCGAACGGCAGAGGCGCCCCCCTCAACCGCGGCGCAGGCCAGCGCCGCGACAATGGAGGGCCGATCCATCGGTCCGCCAGTACAGGGCTGACATGACACTATCAGCTGATTTTCCAGTGATTTCAGCATATTTCCCCCATGGACGCTTATGGAGGATTGATACCAGTTTGAGACCAGCTGTCAACTGGTTATAAACTGGTCTTATCGCTGGAGTTCATTTACAAAATCAAAAATTTCGGCGTTATATTGGGTTATGGTGTATTCGATGGGCTTACCGTCGACTGTTTTACAGCATCTTTCGACAACCAGAATGGGGGTGCCGGGTCTGGTTTCAAGCAGGACCGCATCAACCGCGTTCAATGTTTCGGCCGAGATCCTCTGGATGCCGCTATAGGGAAGCACCCCCATTGCATCCAGTGACGCATAGAGCGAGGGGCCCAATGCATCTGGTGATTTAACAACAGAAAGAGGCAGCACCGCGATCTCAATTGCTATGGGCCGATCATTGGCAAGTCTGATGCGATGCATCCTGACGACCTCTTCGCCATCGTTCAGATGCAGCTTTTCCCGCTCCAGATCGGTCGGCTTTGCGGTCTCTGCCCGCAGCACTCTCATGCCCGGACGCATGCCTCGCGATCGGATGTCCTCAGAGAAGCCAATCAGGTTGGAGATGTTTTTTCTGACTTTGTTGGCAACCGATGTCTTGGCCCCTTGGCGGCGAACAAGTGTTCCTGCAGAGGCCAGCGCGTTGATGGAATTGCGAACCGTTATCCGGGAGACACCTAGAAAATCTGCCATTTTGCGCTCACTGGGCAGATTTGATTCCGGCGGCAGAATTTTGTCTTCGACCGCCAGTTTTATCGCATTGGACAGCGCAACATACTTTGAGGCCGACGAAACCTGGGCATCCAACGTGACCTTAAGATAGTCTAGGATCTGGCTCTCTGTTGCGCTCACGACGTCACCTTTATGGTCTCAGGGGTGCTGTTTTAGTTGGTAGTGATGATTACATGGGTTGTAAATAAACCTCAGCGCTGCGCCGATCCCCCGCAGACCTCTCGGGTCGCGGATCGCCGGTGATACCCGCGTTCAACAACCAGTGCCCATATTCAGATAAGCCGCAGCAACCCGGTATTTTGTGAAACCGGGCAGTGGCCGTTTGTGGACAGTCCAAAATCAGTCGGCCATTCCAGTCACAGTGTTTTCGATGTTATCTTTGAAATGCTGTATCAGCCGCTTGAGCGGCACACTGTCAGCTGACGACCATCTGGCCTCAAATGATATCCGGGCGGGTTCACCTGACTTGCAGATCTGTTGTTTCGAAATATGCGCAGGGATTTTGCTTCTAGGCAATACAGCCGAGCCCAACCCATTGGAGGCCCAATCCGCCAAAACCTGATAACTCAGTGCTTTGCCTTGGTATTCTTTGATCTCTTTTCGCGTGGTGCGCAGCAGCGACCGGGTGATTTCAGAAAGCCCGCAAGAGTCAGGCACCATTACGAAAATCTGGTCGCGGATCGCTTCAACGGCAATTATCGCCTGGTTGGAACTTGGTTGGTCGTTGATCAGAAACAGGTCGTCCTCGTACAGCGAGGCACTGTTTTTGCCGGCTGTTTTTTTGAGTGCGGGCACCAGGATCAGGTCGAGTTCCCGGCTTTTCAATTTCTCATTCAGGACAGACAGGTTCTCCTCGATCAACAAAATGTCGTGCTTGGCGTTTTTTGCCTTAAACGAATGGATCAGCGGCGTGATCAATCTGGTGCTGACCAGAGGTGACATTCCGATTTTCAGAACCACGGTTTGCGGGTTGGTGAATTCACTGGCGCTTTGCTGAATTACCGCCTCAAGCCGCAGCAGCGACGCCATCATCGGCAACAGCATGTCACCAAATGCGGTCACGCTTACGGCTCTGGTCGTTCTGGTAAATAGTTTTCCACCAAGTTCTTCCTCCAGTTTGGACACGCCGTTGGAAAGGGTTGGTTGCGTCACATGGCAAACCTCGGCCGCCCTGCTGAAGGATTTCAGCTCTGCCGTCATCACGACAAATTTAATGTGCGAAAGATTCACGCCGCCCCCTTACCCGGTTTCTATTTTGGTCGGCAGCATGCCGCCAGTATCTTGCTGTCAGCCCGTAACTTAACGCCCAATGAACATTTGCCACAAGCTGGCTGGCACCAACATCGCGGCCAAATGGCAGGCAGACTAATTCACAGACTCTATCAATAACATTTTTTAAATCAATTTGAGAATGACCCATGCAGCCCATATCTTGGTGACATCAAGCAATCTGGTGGACAGAGGAAACTGACATGACGCGCAATTTACAAGTCAAATCCACAGCCGTCGCGGCTCTTTGGGTCGCCAACCGGGCTGGCAATATTGGTGGTCAAATTTGCTGTGGCCCGACGTCAGCAACAACAGAACGGGACAAATCCGATGTTTAATATGGATTTTGCAGACCGAGTGGTCATCGACACAAAAAACCATCCTTGGCAGGAAAGCCCAAGCAAGGGGGTGTGGCGCAAACCCTTGGCCCGGGAAGCTGCTGAGCACGGCCACGCCACCAGCATAGTACGCTATGAACCGGGCACCAGCTTTACCTCCCACAGCCATCCTCATGGGGAGGAAATCATGGTGCTGGAGGGGGTATTCTCAGATGAAAATGGCGATTACCCGGCTGGCACCTATATCCGAAACCCAAAAGGCAGCCGCCATGCGCCTTACAGCGCACAGGGCTGCATCTTGCTGGTCAAGCTGAACCAGTTCCAGCCGGGCGATTTTCAACAGATCGCTTTCAATACCGGCGATGCAGAATGGATGCCGGGGCACGGCGATCTGCGTGTCATGCCGCTGCATGAGTTTGGGGACGCGTCTACCGCATTGGTGCATTGGCCGGCTGGCACCCATTTTGTGCCCCACAGCCATGTCGGCGGCGAAGAGATATTTGTCATCAGCGGTGAGTTTATCGACGAACATGGCCGTTATCCGGCGGGCAGCTGGATCAGAAGCCCGCATATGAGCAAACACGACCCCCATGTCGAAGTAGATACCACTATTCTGGTCAAGGTCGGGCATCTGCACCCTTAGCTGCCAACTTAATCAGGACAGGTCGTATTGGTGCGGGCCACCATATTTGGTCCGGAAATTCGCGGGCCTTAAAGGAAGGAATGTGAGATAAACAGAGGTGGCCCCAGTAATTCGACCCGTTTGCAGCCAACTTAAAGTGGATCAGGGTTTCATTTAGGCTGCTGATCTCATGGGTTCCATTTTTCTGTCATAGGCTTCATCTGGGGGCAATATTCCGCGCGTGGAAAGTGGCCGTTCGGCGTTGTACTATGTGATCCATTTTTCAATCCCAGCGCGTGTTTCCAAACTGGTTTCAATTGCATTTAGGTAAATGCATTCATATTTTAGGGAGCGCCAAAGTCGCTCGATCATCCGGTTGTCCACTGCCCGGCAGCGCATGCTTACATGCGTGAGAGGGATGATCGCTGTTCATTATCTCGGGCGTACCATGCCATGTGATGGCCTCTTTCAGGGCCTCAACCCTTGCCGACAGGCGATTGGACCTGTCCCGCTTTTGTTCCGCCCCAGGTGCTCGTTTAGGCCACTTTCCGTTCGAAAGCGACGGGGCTTTTCCAACCCAATGTTGAGTGACGTCCACTGCCCGGCAGGGTATTGCGAAGCAATATCCCGAGAGGGGCGTGGGTTGTAGAAGCCGTTGATGTATTCAAAGATTGCCATCTCAGCCGAACGGCGTGTCTCCCAAGTATGACGCCAGATCAATTCAGCTTTGATGGTTTTGAAGAACGTCTCAACAGCGGCGTTATCCATTGCCTGACAGTGGTTTGCCCTTGCAAACCATGAGAGGGATAGCAATTTCCTTTGCCGCTCATGCACTGCCCCGCAGCACATGTTTACATGTGGGAGAGGGGATGTCCTGAACCCATGCTGGCGCAGGATCTTTTGATAGTCGTGTGAGCAATACTGGCTGCCTCGATCTGTGTGATGGATGCAGCCCTTCGGTGGCGCTCTGAATGCAATTGCCATTCACTGACCGGCAGGGCATTGCACAGCAATGTCCCGAGATGTTTCAACGCACGGATCGCAAGATCACGTTTCATCCGATTACTGACCGCCCATCTATTACCTGGCAGTGGTTTGCCCCTGCAAACCATGAGAGGGCGATGACGCGCCGGGAATGAAGATCCAAGATCACAGCAAGATACAGCCAACCTTCACGCGTCCAAATATAGGTAATGTCACCTGCCCATTTCTGGTTTGGGCCATCTGCTGCAAAGTTCCGATCCAGCAGGTTCTGCGCGATGTTGAACTTGTGATTACTGTCGGTCGTCACCCACTGGCTGGCAGGGCATCCTTCGGGTGCCCGAGAAGCTTGTCTTTGCGCCCCTTTCTCACATGCAAGCATGTGTTGCCGGGCAGTGGTATCTGACAACAGATATGCCGTTCTGGCGCATCCATTGCCTGACAGGTGATGTTTAGATCACCGAAAAGGAAACGTCCCACACGACGGTGACCGACCTTCAGACCGATCTCCTTCAGCTCTTCAGTCATCCGTGGGCGTCCGTAGCGGCCCAGACTGAGACGCGACTGTTCTTTGATATGCGCCAACGTGACCAGATCAGACCGCTGTCTGCGACTGGCAGGGCGACTGCGGAAGGCCCGCAAACCACGCGAACTGACGCTCATGACACGACACATCCGCCCAATAGAAAATATGAACCGGTGCTCTTCCCCTCTCGCGCATGTAAACATGCACTGCCGGGCAGTGGATGGTCCGTGATCCACTTGTTTAGCGTCGACATACCGACGCCGAGATCATCCGCTACCTGCTTGCGCGTAAGCCCACTTGTCAGTGCGATACGCACCGCATCCTTGCGGAATTCGTCCGTTCGTTTCAGTCCCATAGTTCATCTCCTTTGGTGCAATAAATGCTATCAAAGGAGCGGCATCAAACCGTGACAGGTCCAACGTCGCAAACCGCTGCGCGAGAGCGAGCCAAGGATTTGCGACGCGAGATTGATGCCGGTGCCGATCCGCGTGGTCATCGTGAACAAGGCCGCGAGGCCCTAGGGTTCAAAGATCTGATTGATCGCTAGGTTGAGGAACACCTGCCACCTCTTTCGCCGACCAATGCCTCGGGCCAGAAATCCATGCCGCGCAAGCTGGTCGAGCCGGACTGGGGTTGCTTTCCGGCACAGCAGCGTCTGGCCTATGCCTGTGAGAGCAGCCGGGCAGGATTGAACACCCATCTGGCCAAACTGGAACAGCATGCTCTGTTGCGTCGCGTTCGGCGGGTTGATCCGATCACCAGACGGCAAACGTCCAAAGATGGCCAGACGATCTCGATCTCACCAAAGATAAGATCCTCGAGGCGGCCGGGGAGACGCGCAGCGAACACCCTGCCCCGCCGGACGGACCCAAGGCCCTCCACCGGGCAATGGAACGGGCCGCCCAGCGCCTGAGACAGCGCTCAGAGACCACACATGCTCCCCAGCAGGCCCGCTTGGTTGTCAGGTTGACGGTGGCAGATACAAGATTGGACACGACCCCCACAAAAATACCCAGATTATCGCCGCCACCTTAGCCGGCATGCCTGATGCGCTCGACGGTAAACCTATGGCAATTACGGCGGAGCAGAACGAAGCCGTCGCACGACACAGCCAGACCAATGTATATTTTGTGGCGCATAGCGGTTGTTGACGGGGTTCTATGAACACTAAGGTGTCAGAATGAAACGGATTTTGAAACTCCTCGCAGCGCTTGTGTTTGTTCCTGCCATTGCGATTTTTGCTGCGCGGCTGATGTTTCCTCTACCTGACATCTCTGGACGGCAGACCACTCAGGCGATCCCTGCCGATCCGGATACTCGGCTCGGGCGTCTAATGATTGATGGCGCCTCGCAACACCTCGGTCAGTCCGGCGTGATCCCCTTACAGAATGGATATGACGCGCTTGCCAGCCGACTGGCGCTCGCGGCGGCTGCGGAACACTCCATCGATGCGCAATATTACATCTGGCATGACGATACATCCGGAATACTGCTGCTAAATTCTTTCCATCAGGCGGCACTGCGTGGGGTGCGCGTGCGGCTCCTTTTGGATGACAATGGCGTCCCCGGCCTCGACAGCTTGATGGCGGCACTTAACGCGCAGGACAATCTTGAGATCCGCTTGTTCAACCCGTCAACCGTGCGGAACCCCAAAATGCTTGGGTATACATTCGACTTTTTTCGCATGAACCGGCGCATGCATAACAAGTCGTTCATCGCCGATGGTGCGGCCGCAATAATCGGCGGGCGCAATATCGGAGACGAGTATTTCCAGGTCGGCGATGGTGACTTTTACGTCGATATGGATGTTCTCGCGACAGGCCCGGTCGTTTCGGATACCGCAGCGGTGTTTGATGACTACTGGAACAGTGCGTCGGTCTTTGAAGTTGAGACCATTGTCCGCGGCACCGTTGATCTGGCGGCATTTCAGGCGCGTGTAGCCGAAGTTACCGCAGGCGATAATGCCACCAGGTTAAAGGGCGAGTTGCTAAGCAGTCTGCACCGTTACGCTCAAGGCGCTGCCGCGATGGAATGGACCACTGTGCAACTGTTGGCGGATGATCCCGTCAAGGGCTTGGGTATAGCGACGCGCGATCAGTTGATGACCACGCGGTTGGGAGAGATTCTGGGTGATGTCGATGAGCGGCTCGATCTGGTTTCTGCCTACTTTGTGCCGGGACAGGCTGGTACCGAGTACTTCGTGAACCTCGCCCGCGCAGGCAAGCAAGTGCACATCCTGACCAATGCGCTGAACACCACCGATGTGCTAATGGTTCATGCCGGATACTCAAAGTATCGGCGCGAGCTTTTGGAGGCGCGCGTGAAGCTCTATGAGTTGAAGCTGAGAAGGCAGATGACGCCGGAATCCGATCTTCAGATCATGCCCTTCGGCGTGTCTGGGGCCAGCCTGCATGCAAAGACCTTTGCCGTGGATGGCAAACGCGTCTTTATCGGGTCGTTCAATTTTGATCCGCGGTCTGCCACGCTGAACAGTGAGATGGGCTATTTGATCGAAAGTCCGACCCTCGCGAACCGGGTAAGCAACGGCTTTGATGGTCCGCTGGAAACCGTTAGTTACCGCCCGGAACTAACGCCCGAGGACAAGATGATATGGCGAGAGGTCATCGACGATGAAAAAACCACAATCTATCAAGAAGAGCCCGGCACCACCTGGTTTCAGCAATTCGCTATCGCCGTAATCGGATGGCTGCCAGTCGAGTGGTTGCTGTAATTCCGCAACAAGACGAAATGCGCTTTGGGCCGTTCGCGCCGGTTGGACCGGTTGGGTCGACAACTGTGAATGACCGAAAGGTTGTAAGCGTCCGGTGTCCCCACCTAACGGCGCAGTTCTTTTTGGGTTAGTTCCACCATTGATAGAGAACCACGTCGCTGCAGGGGTTTGTTGTACGTGGCCCAGTTCGGAGTCTTCGAAATCGTCGGTGACCAGCTGCTCATGGCAGCCAGCTACCATGCTGGATTCCCGACATGAATCCCATCAAAGACGGTTTGTGCAACAAAGCCGGAGTAGCTCACAACAGTGGAAGAACGTTATTGCAAATTCACCTTCTCAATATTGGGCAGCACCCATTTAAGGTCGAAATGATCTTGCGTAGGTCCGTAGAGACGGAAATAGCTGAACCAACCTTCTCCTGGATTTGTTGGGATCCAGTTTTTCTCATTTCCCTTCGGCGCATTGGGACCAAAGTAGATGTCGACCGAACCATCTTCATTAATGTCCAAATCCATGCGCGATGATTTGTCTGCAATTTCTTGCTCATTTTGGATCAAGTAACGAGTATCGTTGTGATAAACAGTTACCGACCAAAACCGTGTAGCCGGAGCATTCGCAGGGATGTTCAGCTTGTAGCTTTTTGCTCCATCAAGCCAATCCCCGTTGCTGTCTTTGTATCCGCCAAGATACGCAGAACCGACCCCTGGCGTAGTGCTCTTCATGCCCTTTGACGACGTGAGTGCTTCGTAGAACCAAGCCGCACGTTCATCCAATTCGAAATAGCCTGGCTGACGCTGGGAAATGCCAACGGCAATGGCGTTGCCCCATTTACTGCCTTCAGCATAATGAGCCACATCCAATTCATTGTTCCAATCAAGCGCCTTGGTCATCGACTCTCCGACAAAGGCAGCTTCCCTTAGCAATGCAGCCATTTCAGGCGTTGGCTCAAACGGCCTACCTTTTTCTATTCCTAGATCCTTCAAAAAGGCCATCATGAAACCATCGCGCTCATGCATGGGTTCTTGGTCAATGATCCAGGATAGGCGCTCCCAGTAAGCCAGACCCCTTGGCTGATTTGAACTCCATTCACGACCGCCTGGAGCCTCTATGACCGTTTCCCTGGGCGTTTCACGTTCAGCATAGGGGTACAAACGAATGCCTGAAGACATTTCGGCTTTGCGTTTGGGATCAACCTCTAAAATACGAAGCAGTACGAAAGCGTTGTTATTGACAGACCGAAGCACTCTGTAACCCATGGTGTCATTGGGTTCTTTCTGGTCAGGGCCCAAAAACAAAAACTTGCCGCCCTTGCCCTTATTGGGCCCAGGAATGCCCAAATCCACCACCGGGCGTTGCCACATGTCCTGCAAAAAACCGGCCGCAGCACCTGGTGGCACCTCGAGTACCCATGTGTCTTCGGCAAGATTCATCCACGACACAAGATAATCCGTGGTCGCATTGGCCGTGATCCCGAAAGACAAATCCTCGTAGCTGTTCAAACGTATGAACTGGCCGTATTCCATATTCAAATTTGCTTTGAAGGTGAAAACAAAATCAGCCATCGAGACGATGGGTAGCGCCCAAATGTAAGCTTGCGTTGCACGGTGGAAACGACGTGCTTCACGCAATATGTCTGTTGTTTCTTGCGTTGGGAAACTGTTTACAAATTCAAGCTTTCCTACCCTAGTTTCATATTCTGTCTTTACAGGATCTGCATACGAAGTCGTCGCAACCAATACAACAACCAAGCTAGCCAACAATGTTTTCATTTGCTTTCTCCAGATTCATCATTTCCGCCAGCACAATACAAAGTAAGTCCCAATCCAATAACTGCAGACAACCAAAGTACACCTTTCATGGCAATTGCACCTACATCATCATAAGGTTGGTCCAATATTCTTGTGACCCCTCGTAAATGAGCTTCAAAGTGACTAAAAAAAGTAGGAGTCATCATTCCAATCATATATGCCCACGCAGCAGCCATAACCATTCCTGCCCTAGGCGATCTCTTAAACCACAAGACCGCAGCAATAATCAAAAAGGCGCCTGATATATAATCTTCAATAATTGTCGTTGCATGAACGCCCCAATAGGCAAACCCTCGACGCAACGTCTCGGCTACTATCAAAATCGCACCCATCAAATACGATGCATGGAATATTCCTGTCACTAATTTATCTTTTTTCATTTGTTTTCCCAGGACTTCTTAATGCTGTCCATTTTTATGCAGAGCCATGCCCCACCAACATTAGGGGCATGGCTCAAAGATCAACAACCGTCGATCACTTCAGCTTCACGAGATCGTCCGGCTTCCAGGTCTGGTCGAAGAATTCGACGCCACTGCCATAGATGCGCAGACCTGCAAGAAAGTGCCTACCCGAGAGGGTCTGAATCCAGTTGGATTCCGGGGCACCCTCCGGTTTGGTGGGCCCAAAGTAGAGGTCAACGGACCCGTCCTTGTTCTTGGCTAGGTTGTCGAAGCCATTCTTGCCGGGAAACCGCTGAGAGGTTTCTGGCATCGTCCCATCAGTAATGTTGTAGATGGTAACAGCCCAAAACAACTTGGCCGGAATGCCGGCTGGCAGGTGGAGTTTGTAGTTGTTGCTGCCGTGCAGTATCTCGCCGTCTGCATCCCTGATTGCGGCGGGATATTTGGAGCCGTTATTGATGGTGCGCATGACCATACCCGGCGCAGAGGAATAGGCGACCTGGAAGAACTTGGCGCGCTCCACAACATCCAGGTAAGTGTCCTGCATCCATTCTGACGTTGCGCCTGCCCAAAGGCGCCCCCACTGGCGATCTTTGTAATAGAGGTCGCGCTGGTCGGATCGACCCGCCTTGCGCTCTGCCAAGAGCATTCTTGGCGCGATCAGTACCGCTCGCTCCAACTGCGTTTTCTGTCTCGCTGTTGGAGAGAAGGGTTTTCCTTTGATGATACCGATGGCGGCAAGCACACCACGGAGCTCGGGGGGGATGGCCGCATAAGGCTCATGGTCAACAAACGCCTTGAGTTTGGTCCAAAAAGCAAAATCGGTTGGGTACATCATATTGATGCGCTTGCCCGAACCATCGGCGAACAGCATCGGTTTGATGTTTTTTTCTTCTTCCCACAGTGGATAAATGCGAGTGCGTTCTCCGACTTCTATGGCAGGACCTGGAATGAGCCCATCCTCTCCACCCGGCATCACCATTCGGAAAAACAACATGACGCCATAGGTGCGGGACGTGTAGGTGTAATATCCATCCGGGACTGGTCCTTGATAATTAGGAGGCAGCAGCAGGAAAAGGCCACCTTTAGCTCGGTCGGGCCCAATCGCTCCAACATCTACGATTGTGCGCTGGAAGAAGTCGGTGAACATGCCGATAACACCAGCAGGTGCGGCGACAACCAATGGACCGGTTTCCTTGAGGTCCAGAAAGGACATGGCATACATGATGTCCGCGTTGGGTGTTGGCACCCAAGTCTTCGCGCTCATCCGGTTCTTCCACATCGTTACAACGTTGTAGCCCGCGCCAAACGTCTTCTGGGCACCGTCTCGCATCCCGATGGTATTCAATGCCGGTAGCATGGTCATGTAGGCTTGTATCGCCATGTTGTAGTAAAGCGCGTCACGCAGCTCTGCCGCTTCACTGTCGCTTGGCCAATTGCCGTCATAGTGCAGACGCACAGCCGGCGAATTTATTTCTTGTGCCTGTGCCTGAATGCCTCCCAAAACAGCGGCAACACAACCGACGGCAAGCATGGTGTTCAGTATTTTTTTCATCGTATTCTCTCATCTTGCTTTGACGTTAAGCACCAACGCGGCGCCAATAATGCGCCTTGCTTTGCTTCCACCTGAGCTTTTGGGCCTCGATTACAGCCTGATACTCCCATGGCATCAGCTCGTTGATACGGCTGACGGGATGGCCTTGGATGCGGCCCAGCGTGACGGGACGCACGGCGCGTTCTGTGATGATGGCCCAATAACAGACAGTTTCAAGGTCGATATGGAACACAGTGCGGTGGTGGATTTCGGGCGAAGTCTGCGAGCAGATGACGAGGCCGTTCTTGCGCACCGCAGCGAAATACCTAATCGAACCTTTAGTGATTAATGCTGCGCCATGCAGATTTTGACAGCAAGGGCGGTTTCCAGTCATTCGCTACGCGCTGAACAAACGGCTGTTGTGCGGGCGTACCCGCCGGTCGCCTCAGACAGAAGTGACAAGTCCGACCCACAGCCGACCATGGCAAGTATCCAGCCAACGGCGGCTCAAAAGCCGATAGACGACGCCATTCTCATTGCAGGCGGTGAGAAACATTGCGCCGTTTTTGGTTCTACAAAGCCAAATAAGTCACAGCTCGTAACCTACAGTTAGATATTTTTCGCTAGGTAATTTTCTAGGAGGCGATTTGACACCGCTTGGATTGCGACCCGCACCCAAGCGTCTCAAGGAGAAATTTTCCGTAAAACGAAGAGGATCTATTAACAGTGGCACATCTTTGGACATCAGGCAGCGCACCATTCTTGGTTTGGGATAGCCGTTTCAGGCACTCCGAAAAAACTCCGGTGTTTCCCAATGGGTTTTCGAAGGCAAAGACATGACCTTCGAGAACAAAATTCGGTTGCTAAGTGCCATTGAGAGGGTCTGGGATTGGTAGTTTTAGTTTTCTCCGGAGACCAAATTGGCGCGCAGTTCTCTATGGAAGAGGACAATAATGTCGATGTCGATTGGAGTATAGGTGAAACACCATTCCTGGCGACTGACATTGTGCGGATCGAGATCAAGGATTCCCACGTCGACGCCAATGGCGAGTTTGATGGAGACGAGGTCTGGTTCCAATCCTTCACTGTAGAACGCGACGGTGAAATCCATGAATTCGGAGTCGATGGCGGCTCCAAAATCAAGGAAAGCGGTGATGGTTCAAATGTTGAACAGGGCGATTCCTATTTCGTTCTAAATGATAGCGTTTCCCCTCCTTCGTCTGGACCATTCGCTGGGTTAGACGAGCAGACCTATCTGTTTTCGTCTGATGTTCACTTCGACGGCGGGCCGAACACCTACATGTTGGGTCGCATTCAGGATTATGACTTCAACGAAGACACAGATACCATTGATCCTGGTGAGGCTGGAAACGCCAACTTTAACGTACAGTCTGCAATGGCTGTCTGTTTTCACGCGGGAACAAAGATTGCGACCCCAGACGGTGACGTTTTTGTGGAAACACTCAAGCCGGGCGATTTGGTAATAACAGCGGACCATGGGCCGCAACCAATAGTCTGGATCGGCAGCACCTCTCATCGCTGGTCAAGCGCGGAAAACCAGCAGAAACCATTTATTTTCCCGGTCGGCGCTTTAGGGGCTGGGCTCCCAAAACGAGACTTAGTTGTTTCGCCCCAGCACCGCATGTTGCTGCCTGTTGAAAGTCAAAAGGGCGGAGGGTTGGCACCCGCAAAAGGAATGACAGGCCTGCAAGGCGTCCGGCAATTGCATGGAAGACGTTTTGCGGAGTACATTCACCTGTTGTTTGAACAGCACGAGATTATTTTCGCTGAAGGAGCTCCCAGTGAAAGTTTTTTCCCCGGCCCCATGGCGATGCGCAATTTGTCTGCTGAAAATGTAAAGCAAGTTCGGCAGGTCATCACGGAACCGAGTTCCAAACTGGGCCTGGGTGATTTCAAGCCCGCGCGACCGTTCCTGACTGTCAAACAGGCCCAATTGCTAATCACCAAAACAAATCAATGCTGGACGCATGCGGGTCTGCAAACCATGGGACTTCCCCTTGACCGCGTTACTATGAGAGAAAATGAACTGGTCTATATTTAAGTGAGCAGCCCCACTTGAGTGGTCCAATTTGAAAGTTAGTGCATGGTTGGCCTTTGGTCCACCGGTATGATGGCCTCTGGCGCCGGTGGGCGGTAGGCGTTGTGGACGAGCCGGTCGAGGATGGCATCTGCGATGGTTGGCTCACCAATCACATCATGCCATGCGTCGATGGGGAGTTGGCTGGTGATGAGGGTTGACCCAGCCTCATACCTATCCTCAACGATTTCCATCAGATCCCTGCGTTGAGCTGCATTTAGCCGGTCCGGCCCCCAGTCATCAAGGATCAGCAGGTTGGTTTTTGTCAGGCTTCGGAACAGGCGCGGAAAGCGACCGTCACCGTGGGCCAGTTCCAGTTCATCAAACAACCGCGGCAGGCGTTTGTAGAGTACGGTTGTTCCCGACCGGCAGGCAGATTGTGCCAGCGCACAGGCACGCCATGTTTTGCCCATACCACAGGGGCCGGCTCTTCTCGGCGATGCAAAGCATCGCCTGTCAGGCAGTGGATCATCAGGTTGCGTCTGTCCCTGATCCACTTCCAGGTCAGCAGTTTTTGGAACAGCGCTTTGTCGAGATTACGCCGTGAGCGGTAATCCACATCCTCGGGGGACGCGCCCACATGGCGCAGCTTTGCGCTACGCATCCGGCTTTCAAAGCGCCTGGTCTCGCGGCTGGCCGTCTCTCGATCAATGAGCAGGCCAAGCCATTCGGCATGGCTGAGCGAGGCGGTACCATCCTGCGTTTCCAGCTCAGTAAAGGCCTCGGCCATACCGTAGAACTTCAGGGCTTTGAGTTGATCCAGTGTTGGGTGAGTAAGCATATTCTATCCTCTTCAATGAAAGTACCCGGCGCCACGGATGTTGGACTGAGTGATCGCAGGACCGTCCGTGGCGGGCGCGCGGCGCTGGCGGTCAAGACCATTTTTCAAAATGGAATTCAGAGATGTGAATGAGTAGGCATTGAGTTTGGCGGCACGCGCACAAGCATGTTCGAGGCGGTCCGTACCGAAGGTTTTTGCAAGCCGAAGAACACCCATGCAGGTTCGATATCCCTGCTCGGGATGCTTACGTTTCCGCATAATTACTTCGACGAAGGCCTCAGTGTTTGGCCCAACCCGCGCGGCCTTCAGGCGCATTTTCTCGGGCGTCCAATCTTCGTGGAACCTGTGATGCGCGGGCATGTGGTCACCCCTCTTGGCAGATTGCTGCGCAATCTCCTGCCGGGCAGTGGATGGGTGGAATGCTGGCGATTGCCCGACGTGCGGACGTGTGAGGCCACGCGTTGCCCTTTAAAATAGACCTCCACGGTTCGCGCGGTGATCCTGGCCCAGAGTTTTTGCTTCAGCAACTGATAGGCACTGAGTAATAGTGACGGCCAATGTCGACGTGGTAATCCAGCCCTGCGCGGCACTGTTTCCACTCGGCATAAACATAGGGTTCAACGGGCAATGCCTTGAGCGCTGGCCTGTCCAGCTGCTCAAATAGGGCCCGGCGACTGGCCCCCAAATGGCGGGTGACTTTGCCATTCAACTGATCGAGAAATGGCCGGATCGCGGCATTGAGTTCATCCAGACTGAAGAACCGCTGGTTCCGAAGGCGCGCCATGATCCACCGCTCAGCCAACAGCACCGTACCCTCGACCTTGGCCTTGTCTTTTGGTCGATGGGGCCGCGCGGGCACGATGGCAGTGCCGTAGTGGGCAGCCATATCAGCGTAGGTGCGGTTGATTGCCGGATCATAGAAACAGGCCTTCGTCACGCCGGCTTTCAGGTTATCGGAGACGACCTGCGCGGGCACCCCGCCGAAGAACTCAAACGCTCGTGCATGAGCCGATATCCAGTCGGGCAGGTTCTGCGACCAACTCGCTTCGACGTAAGTGTAATTCGACGCACCAAGCGTGGCGACAAAGAGCTGAGCCGTGCGCACTTCGCCCGTTTTGGGGCAGACCACATCAAAAGTGGCACCGGCATAATCAACAAACAGCCGTTCGCCCGCCGGGTGACGCTGCCGCATCACCGGCGATAGCTTGCCTTCCCAGCGAGTGTAGAGTTCGCAATATCGGCTGTAGCCATAGCCATTCGGATGAACGGTTCGATACTTGTCCCACAACAGCGAAAGAGTAACCCCTTTCCGGCGTAGCTCGGCATGCACATAGGCCCAGTCAGGTTGTGGTATAGCCCCAAGATCATCGCCCTTCCTCAGAGGGAAAAGGTGTGTCTCAAGGTCAACGTCGCTGAGGTCCGCAGAGAGAGGCCAGGCCAAACCGGCCCGATCGGCGCGGCTCAGATATTCCCGCAGGGTTGTACGCCCCACAGATAAACTGGAAGCCATTTCCCTCGTTGACATGCCACTCGCACGAAGCCGCAAGGCCTCTCGTATTGTCCGCATCGGCGCTCTCTTCATAAGGGGTCTCATCGTTCAAAAAGAAAGACAGGCTACCCCGCGTCACGGGCGCTTCAACACAACACAAAACAGGCCAGAGAGGGGTGGGCGGATGGCCCGGAATCCCCGGGCGGATCAGATCGGAATGGGTGGGCGGATGTTATCGGTACAGGTGGGCGGATCATCCCGGAATGCGCATACAGCCCGCTTCTGAGTGACGAGAACGAGCACATCGCTGATCTTCTGGTTGGGCTGACCACTGCCTGACAGGGCATTGAAAATGCCCGAGAGGGGGACGCCCGGAAGACCCGGGGCTTTGGACTATGTTTACTGCATCTACGCAACGTGAAGGGCCATCCGTGGAACCACAAACGCGTTTGTCCCACTGGCTGACAGGTGAATGCGAAGCAATCACCGAGAAGCGCATCTACTGCGAATTGGAACTGAACCTGCGCCCCTATCGGGACATTGCGATGCGATGCCCTGTCGGGTGACAATCAAGCCCCGAAAGCGGTTGAAACGAGACAAGCCCGACGCGTTGGCGGTGCCTGAGAAGCCAAATGGAGGCACAGGACTTTGCCACGCAATGGCTCTGGACATACAACACCCCCTCTCGGGACATTGCTACGCAATACCCTGCCGGGCAGCGGATCCGCCCGAATATGGGCATCGGCGGCACCACACCCGCCATGAAACTGAAAATGGCCGCGTAAGTTCTACGGCCGCACTCCTCTAAAAATGGGGGATTACCCAATGGTCAGGCAGGCTTGTATCGCAGCATCGCTGTAGGCCTGCTGTCGCCCCCGTTTGCCTGAGGGTTTGGCCTCCCATTACATGTTAACGACCAACCGGGTTGCGAGTGACCCGCGTTGCTTCAGGGCCCGATTGTCGCGATGATCCCGCCTGGGGGAAGGGCAGGGCTCCGGTTCAGTTGTGCTCCTATGCCCATTGAACTCTAAAGAACCGTAGGGGAGCGAATTTTGGCTATCTCTGATGGCCTGAAAGGGGCGGTTTTTTCGACACCATTGAAAAAGGCACTCACGGTGTTTGTAACAGCCAATTCAATGTCAATTTCAACCCGTTCGCCATAAACGTACTTGCGTATCGCAATGTAAAAAACGGCTCCGTGCAGCCCCCAGAACAACTCAAGGTCTTCCTCAGTTGGAACGGCAGGGCTGGAGCCCTGATCAACTTCGTAGCGCAATTCCAACGCGGCCGGGCGAATGATTTTGGTCCGGATGATGTCCAGGTAGCGTTCTGTCAGCCCATAGGATTTCAGCCCCGAGGACACAAATATACGGACCCAATCATAGTCAAAAACGCGGTTGGCGTACTCGATATAGAATTGTGTCATCCGATCCTGGAGACTGCGGCTGCGGTCCAGCACTAACGGCTCCCAATCCGGGTTCCATCGTTTTACGTAAACATGGTCGTAAACCCGCTCTATCAAAGCATCTTTACTGTCAAAATGCCGGTAGATCACAGCATGGGAGACACCCATCCGTTTCGCCAGTTCTCTGGTTTGCCCCTCAAAGCCACATTCGGCAAAGAACCGTACCGCCTCCGAAATAATCATTTTTTCGCGGTCCTCGCGACGCATGTTTTTGCGACGCGGCGCGGTCTCGCTTTTGTTACTGTCTGATCCTGCCATCGGTCTCTCGCAAATGTTTGGGCAAGGATAACCGATTTGGTGGAAATTACCAAGCGGTCACTTTTTTCTTGACGGGTGTCACTATGTACGCTTATCAAAAGTGACCGCTTGGTTATAAAACTGGCGGAGAGGCTGAATTCTAAGGGCGAAAAATGAAGTCACCGGCGTTTGAATATATACGGGCGGAGAGCGTTGCAGGCGCAATGTCGGCCTATGCCGAGGCGGGTGATGACGTGGTTTACCTTGCAGGTGGGCACAGTGTTGTACCGTCTCTGGCCCTGCGTCTTCAGGCGCCGGCCTTGATGATTGACCTATCGGAAATCGCGGCGCTTTCCGGCATATCGTTTCAGGATGGATGGCTTCGCATTGGTGCGATGACCCGGCACGTTCAGGCGATCAATGATCCGTTGATCGCAGCGCAGGCGCCGCTGTTTGCGGCGGCGGCCCCATTTGTGGCCCATCCCGCCATTCGCAATCGCGGGACTCTGGGCGGCAGCCTGGCCCATGCGGACCCGGCGTCAGAGTTCCCCGCAGCGGCTGTTGCCATGCGGGTTGAGCTTGAGATTGCATCGCCAAAAGGCACCCGTCGGGTGCCTGCGGATGAGTTCTTTTTGGACATCTACGAGACGGCGATAGAGCCTGGGGAAATCCTGCTGGCGATCCATGTTCCTGGCCCGGTGGCCGGGCAGGTGATTGGCTTTGACGAAATCACCAGGCGGCAGGGTGACTACGCCATGGTCGGCGCTGCGGTTCAGGCGGTCGCCAAGGACGGCATTCTGCAGGACATCAGTATCGCATTGTTTTCGGTTGGAACCCGCCCCACAAGAGCCGTCGCCGCGCAGGCAGCATTGATGGGCCGGGTGATTGATGATGCATCGATTGCAGACGCCAAGGCGGCGCTTGGCGATGATCTTGATCCACCCGATGATCTGCAGTTTCCAGCAACTATGCGCTTGCATTTGGCGCGCGTGTTGCTGGGGCGAATTCTAGCAAATCTGGAGGCGGTGGCATGAAGACCGACATTACATTGACCGTCAATGGCGACGCGGTGCGCGAAGCCGTGGAGCCGCGTACCAGCCTTGCGGATCTGTTGCGCGACAACTTACAGCTGACCGGCACCCATTTAGGGTGCGAAATGGGGGCCTGCGGTGCCTGCCTTGTGATGCTGGACGGCGCGCCGGTCCACGCCTGTCTGGTACTGGCAGTGCAGGCCTCGGGTCATAAGGTCGAGACCATCGAGGGTTTGAATGAAAGCGGGTTGATCAAAGATCTTCAGGAGAGGTTCCATGATCGCAATGCGTTGCAATGCGGCTTCTGTACCAATGGCATGTTGATGTCAGCTCAGGCCCTGTTGTCGGAAAATCCTATGCCGTCGCGGCCCGAGATACGCGAAGCTCTGTCTGGAAACTACTGCCGCTGCACCGGCTATGAATCGATTGTTGATGCAATCTCGGCCACTGCGAAAATGCGTTCAGGCCAGACAGGAGAGGTGTCATGATCCCTTCCAAAAATCATATCGGGCAATCGCACCGACGCAAAAACGCGCTACGCCATCTGGCTGGGCGGGGACGGTTTGTGACCGATCTGGCGCTGCCGCGTATGGTACATGCGGCCTTTGTGCGCAGCCCGATGGCCAAGGGGAATATCGTTGAATTGGACGTCTCTGAGGCCGCCGTAGCTTCGGGAGTCGTGCGGGTGTTTACTGCCGAAACCCTAAACCACAGCTGCGTGCCATGGACCGGCACGCTGGATCACTTTGCGGGTATGCAAAGTGGGGCGCAGAACATGCTGGCGAGTAGCGAAGTTCTTTGGGTCGGCCATCCGGTGGTGATGATCCTGGCCCATAGCCGGGCCGAGGCCGAAGACGCCTGCGAGCTTGTCATGCTGGACATCGAAGACGAAGACGCGGTTGTTGATGGCGACGCAGCGCTGGTCAAAGGGACCCCCTTGGCCGCGGAAGGGATCAATAGCAATATGTGTTTCCAGACGCTGCTGGAAACGCCTGATCTGGACGATGCCTTCGCCCGCGCGGCGCATGTGGTTGAGGGAAAGTTCACTTTTGGGCGCCACACTGCTGTCACTTTGGAGCCGCGTGCCATCGTTGCTGATTTCGATCCGTCTACTGGGCAGTTGGACGTGCACCACGGCACCCAGACGCCGTACCAGTTTCAAGACGTCTATGCCCGCCACTTTGGCCTATCCGAGGGCAGGGTGCGGGTGATTGCGCCTGATATCGGTGGCTCGTTTGGCATGAAATTGCATGTCTATCACGAGGAAATGGCGGCGGTTGCTGCCAGCCTGATGCTGGGCCGCCCGGTGCGTTTCGTGGCGGATCGGCTGGAAAGCTTTGTGTCCGACATCCACGCCCGCGACCACCGTGTCACGGCGCGGATGGCGCTGGACGCAGAGGGCGGCATTCTGGCGATGGATGTGGATGACATGACCCAGATCGGCGCGTTCTCATCCTATCCCCGCACCAGCGTAGCGGAGGGCAATCAGGTGATCCGGCTGATGGGGGCTCCCTATCAGATGCCCGATTATCGCGGCCGTCTGTCGGTGGTGTTTCAGAACAAGGTGCAGACCAGCCAGTACCGCGCGGTTGGTCACCCGATTGCCTGTGCGGTCACCGAGGCCTTGGTGGATCGCGCCGCCGAACTGTTGGATCTGGATCCGTTTGAGATACGCCGTCGCAATCTTTTGGCGGATGACGCCTATCCGCATGTCTCGGCCACCGGATATCAGTTTGAAAAACTGTCGCATCAGGCAAGCTTGGACAAACTGCACCAGATGATGGGATATGAGGCCCTGCGCGCAGAGCAGACCGCGCTGCGCAAACAGGGCATCTATCGCGGCATCGGCATTGCGCCCTTTGTCGAGATCACCAACCCGGGCGCGTCTTTTTACGGTGTTGGCGGCGCACGAATTTCGGCCCAGGACGGTGCGGTTATACGTCTGACGCCGGCCGGTGACGTGCATTGCGCCATTTCGGTGACAGAGCAGGGCCAGGGCACCGAAACCATCATCGCGCAGATTGTTGCCGATCAATTGGGGGTGACGCCGGATCAGGTGAAAGTGACCACTGGCGACACCGACAATACCCCCAGTGGTGGCGCAACCTGGGCCTGTCGCGGTGCCGGCATCGGCGGCGAAACCGCCCTGCGGGCTGGGCGCAAATTGCAGATGCAAATTCTGACCCTGGCTGGTGAAATCCTGCAAGCTGATCAGCAGCATCTGGCATTGGCCAGCGGCGCGGTCGTAGACAAGACAACCGGCCAAGAGCGGATCACCCTGGCTGAAATCGGGCGCATTGCGACCTATCGCCCCGACACGCTGCCCAAGGGGAGCGACAATTCTCTGACCGCCGCACAGCATTTTGCGCCCACGGGCTATCCGTTCGACTTTACCAACGGCATTCAGGCCAGCCATGTCGAGGTCGACATTGAAACCGGCGTCACCCGTCTGTTGAAACACTGGGTGGTCGAAGATTGCGGTCGCATCATCAACCCGCTGCTGGTGGACGAGCAGATCCGTGGCGGTGTGGTCCAGGGTCTGGGGCCGGCGGTTTTTGAGGAATGCCTGTATGACGACATGGGCCAGATGACCAATGCCTCGCTGGCGGATTATTTGGTGCCGATGGCCGGCGAAATGCCTGACATCGAGATCGCCCACATTGAAACTCCGACACTGGATACCATTCTGGGTGCCAAAGGCGTTGGCGAAGCGGGAACCGCTGCCGCCGGAGCCGCCGCGATGAACGCGGTAAATGACGCGCTGCGCCCACTGGGCGCGCGTATTTCTCAAACTCCTATGACACCGCTGCGCATTCTGACTGCCCTTGGTCATGTGTGAATCTGGCCCATGAAAGGACAGCAATAATGGAACTTTTAGGCAGTCAAAACCTTGCCGCAACGCCGGACCAGGTGTGGGCCGCGCTATTTGATCGCGATGTGCTGGAGCAGGCTATTCCGGGTTGCGAAAGCCTGGAGCAGACCAGCGATACAAGCTTTGTCGCCGTGGTGAAGCTAAAGATTGGTCCGGTCTCGGCGCGTTTTAAGGGCGAAATCGAGTTGAGCGATATTGATCCGGGTAAGTCCTGCACCCTATCGGGCAAAGGGTCTGGCGGGATCGCTGGATTTGCCAAAGGCGCGGCGCGGGTAACGCTGACTCCTGAGGGTGATTATACCGTGCTGGACTATACCGCAGACGTGGCCGTGGGGGGCAAACTGGCCGCCCTAGGCAACCGTTTGATTAAGTCGACAGCCAAGAAACTGACCGGTGAATTCTTTGCAAATTTTACCAAGGCTTTGACCGGTGAGGAGGAAA
Organism: Paracoccaceae bacterium; assembly: GCA_013214575.1. Taxonomy (GTDB): domain Bacteria; phylum Pseudomonadota; class Alphaproteobacteria; order Rhodobacterales; family Rhodobacteraceae; genus Parasedimentitalea. Next base: position 138,018 of record JABSSD010000027.1, read on the forward strand.
CACCAGTCACCTGAGCACCACCGATACCTAAATACTGTCCGCGCAGGACGCGGGATTTCTAAGGGAGGACACTATGAAATCTACACGCCGGGCCTTTTTGGCTGCATCAACCGCTACGCTGGCGGTCCCGTTTCTAAATACCCGTCTGTTGGCGGCGGAAACCATCAATATCCAGATCGGCTCCAGCCATCCGACCAACAACATCTGGGTCTATGCAATGCAGAACGCGTTGCAGCCAGCGCTGGAACGCTTGCTGGCTGACGCCGGAGGCAAATACGCGGTAAACTGGACCGAGAACTACGGCGGCACGCTGTACAAGTTCAAAGACACCCGCACCGCAGTGCGTGATGGAATTGTTGATATCGGCATGGTCGGGACGGTTTGGGAAGGCTCTGCAATGCCGTTGCAGAATGTCACCTATTTCACGCCATTCGCCAATCCCGACCACAATGTTGTTATCGACATTTTCGACAAGCTGACGGATGAACTGCCAGAACTGCGGGCCGGCTGGACCGATCAGAACATGGTGCACCTGTCGTCTCTGGTGACGGACAGCTATGATGTCTATTCGAACTTTCCGATCACCTCAGTCGATGATGTGAAGAACCGCCGCCTGAACGCGCCGGGAACTTCGGCGAACTGGCTGCGCGATACGGGAGCCACACCGGTGAACGGCGCGCTGACGACCTATTACACCGACATCCAGACTGGTGTGTCCGAAGGGGCGCTGTCCTTTGCCAGTGGCATCCAGCCGACCCGTGTTTACGAAGTTGCTCCGCAACTGACGCGCGTCGGATTTGGCTCGATGTACTTTGGCGGCATCGCGGTGAACAAACGGTTCCACGATCGTCTGCCCGCCGAGGTCCAGACCGCGCTGCGCGAAGCGGGCCGGATCACGTCGCGTAGCCATGGTGATTATGTCACCGAGCGTTCAACCAATGCGATGAAAGAAATGGTCGCGGCCGGCCTGCAAGTCACGGAAATGGCCCAGGCCGAGCGTGAAAGATGGGCCGCAACGCTGCCCAATGTTGCCAAGCCCTGGTTGGACGCCAACGGCCCGGCGGCGGCGACGGTTCTAAAGGCTTATTTTGGAGAGCTGAAAGCACGTGGGATCACCCCTGCGCGTGATTGGTCCACCGAAGTTTAAACACCCAAATCCACACGGTTTTGCTCGGTCAAATGGGAAATGAAATGTTACAAGATATGGGTCTCACCCAAAGCACAAACCCATTGAAATGGGGCTTGCAGATCGTTTTGAACGCCGTTGCGGCGATTGGAACCGTGTGGATTTTCGCTATCATGCTATTGATTGTGGCCGATGTGGTCGGCCGCAATTTTCTGGCCACTCCGATCACCGGTGTCGCCGAAATCGCCGCCCGCAGTGTGGTGGCAATCGTTTTCCTAATGTTGCCTGCTGCAGCTTTGAACGGGTCGCTGATCCGGGCGGACTTCCTGCTGCGGGGACTTCGGCGATACGCACCGCGTGCGGTGCATCTGCTGGACGCCCTGTTTGCGCTGGTCGGTACGGTGCTGTTTGCCCTCGTGGCCATCGCTGCCTGGCCAGACACCTATGAGGCCTGGGTCACGTCCGAATTTTTCGGAGTACGCGGGGTCTGGACGCTGCCAACTTTGCCGTTCCACCTGTTGGTGGTGCTTGGGTCCGGTGCCACCAGCCTTGCGTTTATCACCGTTGCTATCGAAAGCGCGGTTCAGACTAAATCCGAAAAGGGTCACTGAAATGAGCAGTATTTCCATCGGCCTGATCTTAATCGGTGTGTTGTTCCTGCTGGTCCTGATGGGAATGCGCATTGCCGTCGCCCTGATGGCGGTGGCCTTTGCTGGGGTCTGGATGATCCGTGGGAACTTCGACCTGTCCATGCGCCTGATGTCGATGGCCTCTTATAACGGCGTGGCGAATTACCTGTTTGCCACCATTCCGCTGTTTGTCCTGATGGGACATCTGGTCAGCATTTCGAACGTCGGCAAGGATACCTTTGATGTGGCCGAGGCGCTGTTACGTCGCTTGTTGGGGGGGCTGGGCATCGCGACGGTGGCCGCCAATACAGTTTTTGCTGCCGTCACCGGCGTCTCTATTGCCTCTGCCGCCGTGTTCACCAAGGTCGCGGTGCCCGAGATGACGCGGCACGGCTATCGCGCATCCTTTTCTGCCGGCACCGTCGCGGGAAGCTCGGTGTTGGGCATGTTGATCCCACCCAGCCTGCTGTTGATCATTTATGGGGTGCTGGCGGAACAATCCATTGGCCGCATGTTCATTGCCGGGCTGATCCCCGGGGCGCTGTTGGCTGCTGGCTTCGTTTTGTGGATCATTCTGGTGGCCAAATTTGCGCCCGGATATGTGTTCACGCAAGAGTATCTGGCCCAAAAAGACCAGGACCATGCCCCGCTCCCGACTATGCCTAGGTCTGAAATCCTGCGGAAACTGTCGCCTATCGTCGTGCTGGTGCTGTTTGTTCTGGGCGGCCTCTACAGTGGGTTTTTCACCCCCACCGAGGCCGGAGGCGTGGGGGCATTTGCCGCTCTGGTCATCGCTTTGTTGCGCCGCAGCCTGAACCTGCGCAAATGGTGGCAAGTGTTGACCGAGACCGGCTCGATCTCGGTTGGAATTCTGGCCTTGCTTGTCGCCGCCAGTTTCTACAGTCAGATGCTGGCTGTTGCGGGTATTCCCTTTGCCATCGGAGAATTTGTCCAGAACAGTGGGTTTGGTGCGGTGGGCTTTCTGGTTGTCTATGTGGTTCTGGTGCTGCTGCTGGGCATGATCCTGGACAGCAGTTCAATTTTGTTGATCGTTGTACCGATCGCGGCTCCAATTGCGCAGGGGCTTGGCTTTGACCTTATCCAGTTCGGTATCATCACCGTCATTGCGGTGGAAGTCGGGCTCTTGACACCGCCATTTGGAATTTCAATATTTACGGTGCATTCGACACTTGGTGATGAGCGGACGTCGTTGGAATCGATTTTCGCCGGTGCGCTGCCCTATGTTGGGGTGATGTTGATCGTCCTCGTTCTTATCGCGGTGTTTCCCGGGCTGATCATCAGTTGAGCTGTGGTTTGAGCCCCTTGCAAACGGTGTTTGCGAGGTCTTGGCCCGGTCAATCCCAAAATAGACGCGCCGCCGCGTGATTGCGCATCCCATCGACATGGCACCCAGGCCGGACCCGGCTGTAAAGACATCTCGCCACCCTCAGCTGCTTCGCCTCGGCAGTCAGACTGACGGCGCAAATCCTAGGATCAATTGTCGCAGGCCCAATGCGGCACCGACCATGATGGATAGCAGCGTCAGCGGGGCGCTGTAAGACAGCACCGAGAAGGCTGCCAGCCCTTGACCAACACTGCAGCCAACCGCAACAACGGCCCCGATCCCCATCAGGGCGGCTCCGAGCATTTGCCGGCGCAGCTCGCGGGGGTCATCGCAGGATTCCCATCTGAAATGGCCTTTGTACAGACTGCCAATCAAGGCACCAATCAACACACCAGCAACCGATCCTGTGCCAAAGCTGATTGAATTGCCGGATGAGGTCATCAGGTACAGCAGCGTCTCACCAATGGGTGCTGAAAATGTGTGGCTGACAACGGGTGTCGCGTCAAACCCGTTGCTGGCGACCCAATATGTTCCGGCCCAGCCTGAAACGATCGCCAGACCGGCAACCGCCCCCCAAAACATATGACTGGCAGAGCGCCGCAGCGCCTTGCTCGTTAGTGTCAGTGTCAAAATAACCACTCCGATCGCTATTCCGGTCACCTCCATTGACGCGCCCATCAGCGGTGCGGCCAGATGGGCAAATGTGGGGAAGTTGGCCGCTTGCTCAGAGGCCCCAAACATCCAGATGCGCAGAGAAGATAGGGGGCCACCCAATGTCACATAGGCGGAGATTCCCATCACCAGAACAATCAGCAGCGCCCGCAGGTCACCGCCGCCGACCCGCGCCAAAGCGCCGTAGCCACAATTGCCAGCAAGAGCCATGCCATAGCCGAAAAGCAACCCGCCAAATATGCTCTCCAGCGGATTCCATTGTCGTGACAGATAGAGCGTTTGGCTGAGATCAAGCAGACCCGCCGCTGACAGGCTGAATGTGCCAATCACCGACAGCCCAATCGCTATCCCCCACATCCGCAGGCGCAGCGTGCTCTCTCCGTAAAAAAGGTCTTCTATGGCGCCCAAAGTGCAGAACCGGCCGATGCGCGCGGCCAGGCCAAGCAGCACGCCGCCCGCAAGGCCGACAAGGGCAACAAGTATGGGTTCAGGAAACAGATCAAGCATCGCCGCGTTCCACTACGTCCTTTGCAACAGCACCGGAATTGAGGGTCAGTCGCCGCGACAGAACAGATCGTAGACAACTTCCATGATTTTCTTCGGACGATCATCCGTCAAGCTGTAGTAGATCACCTTGCCGTCGCGCCGAGGCGTCACCAACCCCTCGAGCCGTAGCCGAGACAATTGTTGCGATACAGCGGCTTGCCGCGATGACAGCAGGTTTTCAAGTTCGGTCACTGATTTTTCACCGGAGGCAAGATGACATAGAATCATCAGGCGCCCCTCGTGGCTAATTGCCTTGAGAAAATAGGAGGCTTTCATGGCATTGTCTGCCATCTTGTCCATGTCTTCGGCACACATATTGCCGTCAAATACTGGCAGGCCCATCTGGTTCTCTTTCCTTAGATATGTATTGGCCATTAAAGTCGCGGTGCTTGCCTGAATATACGAAGCTCATCCAGATACATCAATGCTGGCGTCCGACAACATTTGCCCTAACAGCCCCCAGAAAAAATCCTCTCCAGGATAACCTTCGATCCGGGAGACTTCTTTTCCGTCAACCATCAAGACAAACGTAGGCGTGAAGTTGAGTGAACGGCTAAAGGTCAAATCATCGGGCCGCGCAGCCTGCATATCCAGGCGTCGAAGCGGTGCGGCTCTACCCTCGGTGGTCTTTGGATAGATCTGCGCGATCTCCTGGTTCCAGCGGGCGCACCAGACACATCCCTTTTCCTCTACCATCACCAAAACGGTATCCGCCGCAGCGGAAAACGCCGACGACAGGCACAGTACCATGCTGAAAATAGTGAAACGTAGTGACATGCGAAATTGACCTTTGCTTAACAAACAACGTAATATGAATATTTGAATTATACAAGAGTAGGTGCCTGAATATGATGGAAATTACCCTTGCAGGTGCTGCTTTTGCGGGCATTTTGTCCTTTTTGTCACCCTGTATTCTGCCGATCGTGCCGTTCTACCTGAGTTACCTGGCCGGTGTGGGCATGAATCAGATCTCTGCGGAGGCCGAGATTGATGGCAAGACGCGGCTGCGCGCGGTGCTGGCGGCCTGCCTCTTTGCGGCGGGGGTGATTACAATCTTCATGGGGTTAGGGGCTGCGGCAACGGTGTTTGGCCAGGTCGTCCGCGATTATTTCGATATTCTGCGATGGTTTGCGGCGGCAATCATTATTGCAATGGGACTGCATTTTCTTGGGATCATTCGGATCAGTATTCTTTATCGGCAATTGCGGTCCGACGCGGGGAGCACCTCTAAGGTTAGCCTGCTGGGGGCCTATGTTATTGGTTTGGCGTTTGCATTTGGCTGGACCCCCTGCGTCGGGCCCGTCCTGGCGGCAATTCTGTTCACCGCAGCGGGCGCCGAAACGGCCTCAGCCGGGGCAGGGCTGTTGTTTGTTTACGGATTGGGGATGACTGCTCCCTTTGTGCTGGCGGCTTTCTTTATCGGTCCCTTTATGCGGTGGATGTCAAAATTTCGCAGACATCTGGGGCGGATCGAAAAGATTATGGGGGCCATGCTGATTGTATTCGGGCTGCTGATCGCCACAAATTCAATGAACTACATTGCGCAATGGATGCTGGCGATCGCGCCGGACATTGGTGTTCTGCGTTAACATGGAGCGGACAATATGAAATACTTTTTATCGGGATGGGCGCTGTTATTTGCGATGACGCTTGGCGCCTTTGCAGCCGAAGTGGGCGACGACGGGCTGCATAAGGCGCCATGGATGCGGGACACCTTCAAGGACCTGCGCGAGGATCTGGGCGAAGCGAACGCCACCGGCAAGCGGCTGATGGTGATCATCGAGCAGCGCGGCTGTATTTACTGTAAGAAAATGCACGAAGAGGTGTTCCCGGTTGAGGAAATCGCCAACTATATTGAGGCAAATTTCTTTGTGGTGCAGATCAATATGTTTGGCGACGTCGACGTTACCGACTTTGATGGGGTGACCATGCCGGAAAAGCAGATTGTCAAAAAATGGGGCGCTCTGTTCACGCCGATGATCCTGTTTTTCCTGGAGGACGTAGCGGCTGATGCCAGTGCGGCGACGGCAGCGGTGGCAACCATGCCCGGGGCCTTTGGCCGCAATACCACCTTCAACATGCTCAACTGGATTGTCGAAAAGGGATATGAAGGAGACGAAGGTTTCCAGAAATATCATGCCCGTAGGCTGGCAGAGCAATCCAATTAAACACGGCAAGCGCTGACTGCGGAAATGTGGGTTTGCAAATGGTTGGCGGTGTTTTTTGAGTATTTTCAGCAAAAAGAAGCCATCTAAGTCGGCGCGCCGTTATTCTCGTTGCTCTAAATACTCATAACGCGACATCTGCGGCTTTGTCTGTGTGGTTTACTGTGGGGCCCACTGTGCGGCTGGCCCTGCACTCAGGCGGCTTGGGCTGCACCACGCTGATCGATCAGCCAATCCGTCGCCATGGCGCCAATCCACATGCAGAACAGCGCCAGCCAGGCGGTGCCGACAAAGATGGAGCCACCGGTGACGCCCGCGCCAATGGCGCAGCCGCCGGCCAGCATGCCGCCAAAGCCCATCAGCGCCGCACCGGCCATCGCCTTGCGCATGGTGGGGGCATCATCAAAGGCCTGAAATTTCAACTCCCCCCCCAGCGCCGCGGCAACAAAGGCACCGATGAATACGCCGGGCACCAGGCCGACGTCGAATTCCAGCACCGAGTCGCGCTCGAGAAAAAACATCAGCGTATTGGCCGAGGGGCCGGTGAAGGTGGCGCTTTCAACCTGCACTGGGTCAAAGGCTACCAAGCTCAACGAATAGGTCAGCACCCATCCCAGCGCCACCGCAAAGCCAACGCCTGAGGCAAACACCAGGCGCGAGGCGCCGATACAGTTGCGACGGGCTAGGATCAGGGCCAGCGCCGCAATGCCAACACCGATGAGCAGGCCAGAATAGGCTGGCAGACCGGTTGCGGCCAGCAGATCCATGTTGCGGCCTCCACTGGTGACCCAGAGCGACGCCAGTTGGTTGCGCAGAGATGACAAGATACCGGTCAGGCTCATCTGCGCCACCACGGCAAAGATCAACCCCGACACCAGCGAGCGCAGATTGCCGGTGGCGGCGAGGACCAATAGCCGTCCTGAGCAGCCGCGGGCCAGCACCATGCCGACGCCAAAAATCAAGCCGCCGATCACCGCCCCTGACCAACTTCCGGGCACCGCCATCATCCGGGCGCTGGAGGCGTCCATCAGCCCCAGCATCTGTGCGCCCTGCACCCAGACCATCGCGGTGGAGAAGGTCAGCAGCCAAACGGCGACGCTGTCCTGCATTTTGCCGCGGGCGAATTCTACCGTGGCGGCGCGCAGGCAGAACCGGGAGCGTTGGGCGGAGGCGCCAAACACCACACCGGTGATCATGCCGAACAGGGCGGCGGTGGGGGCCTCGCCAATCCGCTCAATCAGGGTGATCAGGTCCATACCTTGCTCCAAATAATTCACATATTGCTATATGTAGTGATTGATTCCCAAGCCTGTATTGATGCAGATCAGCTGCGCCTCTGCATGTCGAGGTCGCTTGGTGCCGCGATCCATGGCTGCTGGGCGGCCTCGAACGCGTGGCCCCTGCAGCCAGCCAGGGTTCTGATGTTTTTGAAGGCCTCAGCTTCATCCAACAAATACAATAATTCATGTAAGTGAATTTGTTGTTGCGTCATCACGGGATCGTGCGCTACGGTGTCCCGAATTGAAGTGTTTGGGAGGATGCATGAGGATCATCGGTATATCAATCGCAGTGGCGGGTTTGCTGGCTAGTCCATTGGCCGCTGAGCCCGTGGCTCCAAACGACGTCAACTATGAGGACGGCGTGGTTTTGGCCTCTTTGACAGGCGTTGCCGGAGACCCGGTAAATGGCCGGGATGTTTTCAAGAACAGAAAGCTGGGCAATTGTCTGGCCTGTCATGTCAACGCTGAGATGCCTGAGGAATCGTTTCACGGCGAGGTCGGTCCTGAATTGACCGGCGTTGCGGATCGTTGGGAGCAGCAGGAGCTTCGTGCCATCGTGGCCAATTCCAAAATGGTTTTTGACGGCACCATCATGCCAGCATTCTATCAAGATACCGGCTATGAACGGCCGCTCAAAGATTTTGACGGCAAAAGCATCTTGACCGCACAGCAGGTCGAAGATGTCATCGCCTATCTGCAAACCCTAAAAGAATAATCACTGACCCAGACTCCATGGGAGGAAATGAAATGGACCTAACACGTCGACAAGCGCTGGCGCTTGGCTCTGCTACACTTGCCATTGCATCGCTATCTGGCCTTCCGGCATTTGCATCGCTGACCGATGAGGCGATCACCGCCCTGACGGGTGGCGCTGATGTTACTGAGGGTGGCATCGACCTGATCGCCCCGGAGATCGCGGAAAACGGCAATACAGTTCCTGTTGAGGTTTCGGCCCCCGGAGCGGTTGAAATTGCTCTGTTTGCCGCAGGCAATCCAACACCGGCTGTCGCGACCTTTAAGTTCGGGCCTCTGGCCGGGTCGCGTTCGGGATCGACACGCATTCGATTGGCAAAGACGCAGCAGGTCGTGGCGATTGCCAAAATGGAAGACGGTTCGTTCCGCAAAACCAGCGCGACCGTAAAAGTAACTATTGGCGGCTGCGGCGGCTAAACTCAAACGAGGAGAAAAACTATGGCTTCTGGTGTAAAACCTCGTGTCAAAGTCCCAAAGAAGGCTGCGGCCGGTGACGTTGTTACCATCAAAACTCTGATCAGCCACAAGATGGAATCTGGTCAGCGCAAAGGTGATGACGGCGCTCTTATTCCACGCTCAATCATCAACCGTTTCACCGCGGATTTTAATGGGCAGAATGTAATCGACGTGACGATTGAGCCGGCTGTTTCGACAAACCCGTACTTTCAATTTGAAGCGCTGGTCCCCGAAGCAGGCGAGTTCAAGTTCACTTGGTACGATGATGACGGGTCAGTCTACGAAACAGCTAAAAAAATCGCAATCGGCTGAGGTCGGACAGTTTAGGGAGGACGACCGAATGAAAGCAATAAAACTACTGGTAAGTACGGCATGTTTTATGGGGATGGCAGCTAGTACCCATGCGGAAGAACCCGCAACACTCTCCATCGAAGGGCAGGCGTTTACCATTCAGGCGTCAGCCCCTGCACATACAGAGAACCTTGATGAAGTGACGTCAGGCTGGATCTATCGTACAAAAGAAACCCGGGCCCTGCAGCTCGATGATTTTGACAATCCGGGCTTTGTCTTTGTCGATAAGGCAATCGATCTTTGGAACGAGGTCGACGGCAGCGAAGACAAATCCTGTGCCTCGTGCCACGAGAATGTCGAAGACTTTGCAGGTCTGCGGACCACGTTGCCGCGGGCTGAGGACGGCGAACTGGTCACCATGGAAGATCTGGTGAACGAGTGCCGCACCGAGCAGATGGGCGCAGAGCCTTGGAAATATTCTGGTGGTAAGATGACTGGAATGACCGCTTTGATCGGCCTGCAGTCGCGTGGCATGTTGATGAACGTGGCCATCGATGGCGAAGCTGCGGCGTTCTGGGAAAAGGGTAAAGAGCTTTACTATACCCGTGTTGGCCAACTGGATATGTCCTGTTCCAATTGTCATGAAGACAATTATGACACGATGATCCGCGCCGATCACCTGAGTCAGGGCCAGACCAACGGCTTTCCGACCTATCGTCTGAAGAATGCCAAGCTGAATTCAACACATGCTCGCTTTAAGGGCTGCATGAAGAATATTCGGGCGCAACCTTACAAGGTTGGCGGCGATGAATTCAAATCTCTTGAGTTGTATATCGCCTCGCGCGGCCAGGGGCTTTCTGTTGAAACGCCTTCGGTTCGGAACTAATAAACAATCAAAGCCCCAATGCCGGATGGTGTTGGGGCTTTTCCACCTCTAACGAATTCATATATGCGTATGTGTTGTAAAAGCTAGGACCCACTATGATATCTCGCCGCGATTATATGCAAACCAGCATGGCAGCAGCTGCGCTTTATGGGGCATCCGGGTTTGGAAACTGGGCGCGGGTGGCCGCGCAGCAATCGCTGACGCAGGACAAGCTGTTAGAGTTTGACACCTACGGCAATGTCTCGCTGATCCATATCACCGACATTCACGCGCAGCTAAAGCCGATCTATTTTCGCGAACCTTCGGTCAATATCGGGGTTGGGGGAAACAACGGCGCGGTTCCGCATGTGACGGGCGCTGATTTCCGCAAGCTTTACGGCATTGATGACGGCAGCGCCTCGGCCTATGCGCTGAGCCACAGTGATTTTTCATCGCTGGCACAGGCCTATGGCCGGGTTGGCGGTATCGACCGTGTTGCCACCGTTATCAAATCGATCCGTGCTGCGCGCCCCGACGCCCTGTTGCTGGATGGTGGCGATACCTGGCATGGCAGCTATACCTGCTATCAGACCGCTGGTCAGGATATGGTCAACGTGATGAATGCGCTTAAACCGGATGCAATGACCTTCCATTGGGAATTCACCCTTGGCTCAGAGCGGGTGAGCGAGATTGTCGAAGGCCTGCCGTTTGCGGCCTTGGGTCAGAACATTTTTGACGCCGAGTGGAACGAGCCAACAGAGCTGTTTCCGCCGTATAAATTCTTTGAGACGGGCGGCGTCAAGGTGGCTGTGATCGGCCAGGCCTTTCCCTATATGCCAATCGCAAACCCCGGCTGGATGTTCCCCGAATATTCGTTTGGTATTCGCGATGAGCGGATGCAGGAAATGGTCGATGAGGTGCGCGCCAAAGGCGCCGAGCTGGTGGTCTGCCTGAGCCATAACGGCTTCGACGTTGATAAGCAGATGGCAGGCAAGGTGAGCGGCATTGACGTGATCCTGTCGGGCCACACCCATGACGCGCTGCCGGAACCTGTTTTGGTGGGCGAAACCATTATTGTCGCATCCGGCTCTAACGGCAAATTTGTCAGCCGGGTGGATCTGGATGTCCGCAACGGCCGGATGATGGGCTTTCGCCACAAACTGATCCCGATCTTTTCCGATGTGATCACCCCCGATGCCGAGGTGGCACAGTTGATCGACGCGCAACGCGCACCCTATGTGGATCAGCTGGGTGAAGTCATTGGTCGCACCGGCGATGACCAGACCCTGTACCGCCGTGGTAACTTTAACGGCACCTGGGACGACCTGATCTGTGACGCGCTGATTTCCGAACGCGAGGCGGATATTGCCCTGTCGCCGGGCGTGCGCTGGGGGCCCTCCATTCTGCCGGGACAAGACATCACCCGCGAAGACATCTGGAACGTCACCTCGATGACCTATGGCGAGGCCTACAGGACCGAGATGACCGGTGAATTCCTGCATGTCATTCTGGAGGATGTCGCAGACAACCTGTTCAATCCCGATCCCTACTATCAGCAGGGCGGCGATATGGTGCGTGTCGGGGGCCTTGGCTACCGGATTGACGTCTCCAAACCGCAGGGCAGCCGCATCACCGAAATGACCCTGCTCAAGACCGGCGAGCTGATTGATCCGTCCCGGACCTATCAGGTTGCGGGCTGGGCCTCGGTCAATGAAGACACCGAAGGTCCAAAAATATGGGACGTGGTCGAGGCGCATATCGCCAAACAAGGCACGATCTCGCTTGATCCAAACAACAGTGTGAAAGTGGTTGGAGCCTAGGCTCCGCACGCCACAATAAAAAGGCATCTGAATATGTCAGATAATGAAAACGATCCAGTCCGCTCTCGGCGCGCGTTCCTAAGTGGGGCGGTGGCGGCTGGGGCAGGGGTGCTGACAACCAGTGCCGCAGCCGCGCAAACTGCGGACCCCTTGATCACCGAGATCCAGCCATGGGCACAGGGATTTGGCGACGGGGTTGATGCGGTGCGCTATGGCCTGCCAAGCGAACATGAGGGCGACGTCATTCGCCGCAATGTGGAATGGCTGACCGCCGATACCGTCAGCTCCATCAACTTTACCCCGATCCATGCGCTGGATGGCACCATCACTCCGCAGGGCTGCGCATTTGAGCGCCATCACTCGGGGGCGATTGATCTGAAAAAAGACGATTACCGGCTGATGATCCACGGTCTGGTCGATAACCCGCTGGTGTTTAGCTACGCCGACCTGGAACGGTTTCCACGCGAAAACCATGTGTATTTTTGCGAATGTGCCGCCAACACCGGTATGGAATGGGCCGGCGCACAGCTGAATGGCGCGCAGTTCACTCACGGTATGATCCACAACATGGAATACACCGGCGTGCCGCTGCGCACCCTTCTAGAGGAAGCGGGCTTTGATACTTCGGGTGATCTAAAGGACAAATGGGTCTATGTCGAAGGCGCGGACGCGTCGTCAAACGGGCGCTCAATCCCGATGGAAAAGGCGCTTGATGATGTGCTGGTCACCTTTAAGGCCAATGGCGAGGCGCTGCGCAAAGAGCATGGCTACCCTGTACGCCTGGTTGTTCCCGGTTGGGAGGGCAACCTGTGGATCAAATGGATCCGTCGTATCGAAGTGATGGACGGCCCGGTTGAAAGCCGCGAAGAGACCAGCAAATACACCGATACGCTGGAGGATGGCACCAGCCGCAAGTGGACCTGGGCGATGGATGCAAAGTCGGTTGTGACAAGCCCCAGCCCGCAGGCGCCGATCAAACATGGCACCGGGCCACTGGTCATCACCGGCCTAGCATGGTCCGGGCGCGGCGCGATCAGCCGGGTGGATGTGTCCAAGGACGGCGGCAAGACCTGGGAGACAGCCCGTCTTGCCAAGCCCGGTGAGAAGATGGCGCTGACGCGTTTCTATCTCGACACCAACTGGGATGGCTCGGAAATGATGCTGCAATCGCGCGCCATGGATGACACCGGCTATGTGCAACCCACCAAGACGCAGTTGCGCGAGGTGCGTGGGTTGAACTCGATCTATCATAACAACTGTATCCAAACCTGGCTGGTGCGGTCCAACGGTGAGGCAGAAAATGTCGAAGTTTCTTAAATCAGCCGCTGTGGCTGTTGCGATTACCCTGATCGCGGCACCGGCGTTTGCCGGTAAGTTTGGTCTGGGTCGCGCGGCGCTGCCGGCAGAAATCGCTGCCTGGGACGGCGATATCAGCCCTGATGGCACCGGGTTGCCGGTTGGCTCGGGGGATGCGCTGATCGGCGAAGAGATCTTTGCCGACCAATGCGCCGCCTGCCACGGTGATTTTGCCGAAGGCATCGGCAACTGGCCGAAGCTGGCAGGCGGTGCTGATACGCTGAACTATGATGATCCGCTCAAGACTGTCGGGTCTTATTGGCCGCATCTGACAACCGCCTTTGATTACATCAAACGCTCCATGCCTTACGGCAATGCGGGTAGCCTATCGGATGATGAGGTCTATGCCATTGTGGCCTATATCCTCTATTCCAATGATCTGGTCGAAGATGATTTTGTCCTGTCGAACGAGACGTTCTTTGACGTTGAGATGCCAAACGCCGGGGGCTTCATCATCGATGACCGCGCTGAGACGGAATATGCTTTATGGACAGGCGAGCCCTGCATGGTGAACTGCAAGGACGAAGTTGTTGTGACCATGCGGGCCTTGGTTCTGGACGTGACACCGGATCAGGATGAAGCCGCTGAGGAGGAGGTCACAGAGAGTACCGAGGCCAAAGTTGAAGCTTTGGCGGCCGATGTGATTGACGCTGAACTGGCCGCCGCTGGGGCCAAGGTCTTCAAGAAATGCAAATCCTGCCATCAGATTGGCGACAGCGCCAAGAACCGCACCGGGCCGATCCTGACAGGCATCGTCAACGGCACGGCTGGCGCGGTTGACGGCTTTCGGTACTCAAAACCACTGAAGGCAGCCGCTGACGGTGGTTTGGTTTGGACTAAAGCAGAACTGGGAGCATTCCTGGCCAAGCCGAGAGCCTATCTTAAGGGCACAAAGATGTCCTTTTCTGGCCTAAAGAAAGAGGCCGATCAGCTTGCAATTATCGAATACCTCAGGTCGTTTGAGAAGTGAAACCGGGGCGCTATATGTGAGTTTTCCAGACCCTTGCTGCTTTTGCCGCAAGGGTCTTTTTTTGGTCATAAAATCGCAGCAAGGGTGCTGGCAATCGGGGAGTGAAATCATGAGATCATTTTTAATCGGCGGCATGTTGACTGTTATGGCAACTGTTAGCGCTGCGGGGCCTACGATCGCGGAGGGTGCCTCGACGGTTTATAAATACGATGGCAGCTTTGATGACGCAGCATTCAGCGTCGAAAGTGCGATTATCGATAAGGGGCTGAATATCGACTATATCAGTCACGTCGGTGAGATGCTGAACCGCACGGGGCAGGACGTGGGCAGCGACATCACCCTGTTTGACAATGCCGAGATCTACATTTTCTGTTCGGCCGTTCTGTCGCGCAAAATGATGGAGGCTGACCCGATGAACATCGCCCATTGTCCCTATGGAATATTTGTAGCGGATCGTGCAGGCGAGGTCATGGTGGGGTTTCGCAATTACCCCGAAGGCCCGATGCAGGAGGTTCAGTCGCTGTTGGAAGAGATCGTGAGTGAGGCTTTGGCGGAGTGATGTCGGAGCGACATGTCGATCCAATAGCCGTGCAATAAAGGCTGTCTAAGCCGTAAAAATGCCAATCAGAGATCAATCTGATTGGCATTTTTTGGTGTCGCTTATTCGAATTCCATCTGCTCATAGACCCGGCCTGCGTTCTTGGTTGCAAGCTCTTCGAAAGTATCAAGATTGGCGTAGGGCGACTGATCAACATAATAGGCACTGGCCAGATCGCCGTCATTCTCCAGATGGGCGCCGATTTTTGCCCGCAGATAGACCAGATAGTCACGGGTATAGCGCCGCACCTGATCCATATTGGTGGGATGCCCATGTCCGGGAATGACATAGGTGGCGTTCAGCGGCTCAAAGGCGGCGTCCCATGTATCAATCCAATCGGCGGTCATTGTATGCTCAAAAATCGGCAGCATGCGTTCGTGAAAGGCCATGTCCCCCGCCAGGACCAGGCCTTTTTCAGGCAGCCAAATGACGATATCACCGGGGCTGTGGGATGGGCCAAGGTAGAGGGCTTCGATCCGCATGTCGCCCATCTCAACCACATAAGAGTCTTCGAATGTCTGAGTGGGTAAAACCACCCGGGTATCATCCGCCTGTTCCTTTACCCGTTCCTGAGCTGCCCGCAAGGATTGGCCGCCGTGGGCTTCGAAATCAGCGGCGGCGTCCACATGGGCCAGGATTTCAACACCCAGATCCGCCCAGTAGGAATTGCCAAGCATGGCATGGCCCTGACCGTTTTCGTTGAATACCAGCTTTACCGGCTGATCGGTAATAGCCTTGATTTCAAGGTGCAGCGCTTCGGCCAGCTGGTATGAGGCGCCGCCATTGATCACCACAACGCCGTCGCCGGTTATAATGAAGCTCAGGTTATTGTTGTGACCGGCGTTTTCATAGGTCGGCGGTGCGGTGGCGCCAATGGCCGAAAATACACCCGGGATCACTTCATATGGTTTGGAATAGAGCACCGAGCCGGGGTATTGATCGGCGATGTCTTCGCTGGCAACGGCCGGGGTGGTGAGCAGGGCAAAAGCAAGAATGGCGTGTTTCATATTCATGCCTCCGCCACAAAAGCATAGCCGTCGGCGATCTTGTCCACATAGCCAATACCATTGCCGGTCAGGTGATATCCGATCACCCGGGTTTTTTCATGTGACAGCTGATCCATCAGCACGGTGCGGGTTGCCGCCGCCGTTTCGGGATCCTGATCAGACCCAGAGGCCCATTCGGGTTTGGCAAAGGCGATATGATCGTTGCCAATGCAATCGCCCAGGATCATCACCGACTCGGAGCCGCTGCGGACCTCAAGCGCCATGTGGCCGGGGGTATGGCCGATTGTGGCGCGGGCTGCGATGCCCGGCAGGATCTCCTCGCCGTCGCCAAACAGGGTAATCTGATCCTCGATCATCGACAGCCTGCGCTGTGCGCCGATGGCAAAAGATGCCCGTGCGTCGCCAACATCATCTATGGTGTTTGGGTCCATCCAATACTCCCATTCGGTTTTGCCGATCATGTAGCTGGCTGCCGGAAAGAGAGGGTCGTCAAAATCATCCAGCAGCCCCCACAAATGATCCGGATGCGCATGGGTAAAGATAATGTCGGTCACATCGTCGGGGGTGACACCCAAGGCCTCTAACGACTCCAACAGACGTCCCGAATTCGCAGAGAAGTCCGGTCCGGACCCAACATCGAACAAGATCGTCCGATCCCCTTGTCGCAGCAGGGTGACGTTACAAGGCGGGGTCAGCCGCTCGACGGATTGCCCGTAGGTTTTGAGAATGGGCAGCAATTCATCCTGTGGCATCGGGTCGAATATGAAGCTGCCCGGCAATGTCAAAAATCCATCGCTAACAACATCAATTGTCATGTCGGCAAACGCGACCTGCGCATGGGCCGGTCTGGTTTGCAGGCCCAGTGCTGCGCCAACGGTCAGTGCAGCGCTGCCCGCAAGAAATTTTCTTCTGGGTAACTTCATCACTCTCTCCAATAATTCTCCTATTCGAATATGTATTATTGTTCACCTTGGAGCAAGGCTTTCGACAGGCCAGCAGACAATGAAATATTGCTTATCCCCTTCGGAGAAATGAGGAAACAGGCGCTGCCCAATCGGCGGACCCCATCACCGCTAATTTCAGGCGGGATTGCCAGCCAAGACATAGGGTTCTTCAACAGGGTCCTGGCTTGTGCTGAGCTGCGCTTCCTGTTGAAGGTCACAGATATCTGCAAGCGCCTGCGCGCGGAGCTCGCTTTCTGGCTGACAGGCGAACAAATAGCGCGGCCTGAGCCCTTCTTTGCGAAGTCGCATGGCAAGCCC
This sequence comes from Paracoccaceae bacterium, assembly GCA_013214575.1. GTDB lineage: Bacteria > Pseudomonadota > Alphaproteobacteria > Rhodobacterales > Rhodobacteraceae > Parasedimentitalea. The sequence goes on from JABSSD010000027.1 coordinate 155,159, forward strand.
CGCGTTCGCTGCCCGTCAGGGTATTGCATAGCAATGTCGCGAGAGGGATGTCAGGTGGGGCCTGTAAGGGTCAGCTGAGCGAACAGGTTTACAGTGAGGCGCCGCACCAATGTGTCTCGCGGCTTTGATCGCTCAGCGGGGCCATACGGAAGGAGCAGAATCCGTCCAAAGCCAAACATCAGTCCCATCAAAAGGTATGTCGCGAAGGAAATCCGGTTCACAAACGCCCCGGTCGCAAAACCGTTGTAAGCTGTTTTTCCTAAAAACAGCGGCGTTTCATCCAAAATGGACAGCGAGATAAGGGCCCAGACAACGTGCGGACAAATACCATTTCATGCCCCGCTCGGGTCCGAACTAGATGAGAGACGGTCAGGACCAGGGCCCGCGCAGGCAGATTGCGCAGCATCAGCCGCGGCCAATCATACAGTGTCGATAGTCAGCCGCTCGACGCCGTGCAAGGCCACATCGTTGGGATCATTGCAGGCTGACGCCGTGGTCAATAATGATGTCGAGACGGTACCAAATCCTGTCACAGTTCGGTCAGGACCGTCGGTTTTTCATTGTCTGGCCGCCTGAAACGCTTAGGTGTTGAGCTATGAAATATGTCTCCCTCATTCCCGCACTGTTGATGCGTGGCCTGCGCGCCCTTGTTCTTGCATCCCTTTTGTTGCCGAATACCGCCGCTGCTGCAGATCGTGACCAGATTGAAACCTTCCTGGAAGTCACTGGTTTTGATGTTGCCCTGGACAGTATCGCCCTGTCTGCCGGCAGTGCACCCGACATGTTGGGGTTGGAGCCCGGAGAATTTGGCACCGCTTGGGCGCGTCTGTCGCATCAGGTGTTTGATACAGATGTGATGCATGATCTGGCGCTGCAAATCCTGGTGGAGACGCTTGATGAGGAAGCCTTGGCCCATGCCTCGGCGTTTTATGCCAGCGCCTTGGGTCAGCGGCTGGTTGCGGCTGAAAATTCGGCTCACATGATCGAAGAGGACGATGTTGTCCAAGCGGCCGGCCGGCGCATCATCTCGGATCTTGTCCGCGATGGCGCTGAGCGCTTGGCTCTGTTGAAACGGATGGCGGCCGCAATTGACGCCTCGGGTACCGGGGTTAAGGCCGTGCAACAGATCCAGCTCCGCTTTCTCATGGCGGCCCGCGACGCTGGGGTGATTGAACTGGAGCTGAGCGTCGAAGGTCTGCAAGCGCTGCTGAAAGAACAAGAGGGAGATTTGCGGCTGGCGCTGCTCGCCTCGTCCTTGGCGGGTTCGGCATATATCTACCAGGCGTTTTCGGACCAGGACCTGTTGGATTATGTCGTCGCGCTGGAACAGCCGTTGATGCAAACCGTCTATGAACTGCTGAATGCGGTGCAGTATGAAATCACCGCAAACCGGTTTGAACTGCTGGCGTCCCGGCTGTCTGAATTGACCGCAGGTCAAGATATCTAGCACCGCAAAGCAAAGCCAGAGGGGCAGGGTGCAAAGCTGGGCGCACAACTGAGTGTCGGGCCCGTTTTTGTTGGGCTTGACAGGCCTGCGCAACTGCCGCATAAGCCCGCATCCCGGCTCAAAATCTTTTTTGGGCGGGGATTATTACGTAATTCGTCCCCAACGGGACGCGCCGTTCGAGGTGGCCTAGGCCGAAACGCCCGATAAGGGGACCACAGAACGCGGTTGAAAAAGGAAAGACGCATGTTTGCGGTCCTCAAGACTGGCGGCAAGCAGTACAAAGTTCATTCGGGTGACGTTCTCCGTATTGAAAAATTGGCTGCTGATGCTGGCGAAACAATTCAGTTCAACGACATCCTGATGCTGGGCGGCGACGCTCCGGTTGTGGGTGCACCCTTTGTTGAAGGCGCTGCAGTGCAGGCCGAGGTCATCGACCAGATCAAAGGCGAAAAGCTGATCCACTTCGTCAAGCGCCGTCGTAAGCACTCTTCTAAGCGCACCAAAGGTCACCGTCAAAAGCTGACACTGATCCGGATCACTGAGATCCTAGCCACGGGTGCTGACGCCACTGGTGTAAAAGTTGCAACGGGTAAAGCTGCTCCGGCTGCCAAGGTCGCTGCATCTGATGATCTGACACAGTTGACCGGTGTAGGCCCTGCCGCCGCCGTCAAACTGAACGACGCTGGCCTGACCAGCTTTGCTCAGATCGCAGCCTTGTCGGCAGATGACATTGCTGGTATCGAAGCGGTTAAAGTGAAGCCCGAATGGGTTGAGCAAGCCAAAGATCTGGCTAAAGGCTAAGGAGAGACAGAATGGCACATAAAAAAGCTGGTGGTTCCTCCCGTAACGGCCGCGACTCTGCTGGTCGCCGCCTTGGCGTGAAACTATATGGTGGCCAAGCGGCCATCTCGGGTAACATCATCGTTCGTCAGCGCGGCACCAAGTTTTGGCCGGGCGAAGGCGTAGGCATGGGCAAAGACCATACGATCTTTGCCGTTGTCGAAGGCGCTGTTACCTTCCACAAAGGCCTGAAAGGCCGCACCTTTATTTCGGTTCTGCCAGTGGCGGAGGCCGCTGAATAAACCGAACCCACAAGGTTAAGAAAATTTGGGGGATCGGTGATAAGCCGGTCCCTCTTTCTGTTGTGGCACCTGACACAGATTAAATTGCAGGTCTGATGTCTGCCGATCGGACAAGATTGTCCGTTGAACTAGTACCGATTGAATGAGGAACATCTGCATGAGCCTGGATCAAACACCTATACAACCTCTCATCGAGGCTGAGCATTTTGTCCTGCGTCCGCTGCGAAAATCGGACAAAGGATTGCTCTTCCAATATACCAGCGACGAACGTGTCGCCCGAATGACCAGTTCAATTCCTCATCCGCTACCACCGGGGGCGACGGAGGCCTATATTGCACGTGCTTCGGCCGAGGACCGTGACGAAGATATCTGGGCGATTGATGGAACCCGGGATGGCGGCGCCGAACTGAAGGGTGTGATCGGATTAAAACGAATGGATCGCAACCAGTCGGAAGCCGTATTTTGGATCGCACCGGTGTTCTGGAACACCGGCCTGGCCTCTGAGGCGCTAAAGGCGCTGGTGGATGCAAATCCGCTGAACAACGCTGCGATGTTTGCCTCTGTCTTTCAGGACAATCCCGCCTCGGCGCGGGTGTTGACCCACTGCGGCTTTGAATATCTGGGCGATGCTGAAACATTTTCAGTTTCGCGCAATGCGGCGGTGCCTACCTGGACCTATAGCCGAAAACTGTGATTGGCGCGCCGCGCATGATGCGTTAAGGCAGGCGTTAAGCGAGGCTGGGCAAAATTTGCCTCCGCCTCGGATCACTTGATACTATCACGCCTGGGTCGATGATTTGGCCTGTGCGAAAAGGAGCAGTCATGAAATTCCTCGATCTGGCAAAGGTCTACATCCGGTCTGGCGGCGGCGGCAACGGCTGTATCGCCTTTCGGCGCGAGAAAAATGCGGAATATGGCGGCCCCAATGGCGGCGATGGCGGCAAAGGCGGCACCGTCTGGGTCGAGGTTGTCGACGGCTTGAACACGCTGATTGATTTTCGCTATCAGCAGCACTTCTTTGCCAAAAGCGGCCAAGGCGGTATGGGCCAGCAGCGCACCGGTAAAGATGGCGAAAACATTATATTGCGGGTCCCGGTCGGCACCACAATTCTGGACGAAGATCAGGAAACCGTTATTGCCGATCTGACTGAAGTTGGTCAACGCATCCAATTGGCCAAAGGTGGCAATGGCGGCTTTGGCAATCTTCACTTCAAAACGGCTACCAATCAGGCCCCACGGCGCGCCAATCCCGGCCAAGAGGGTGTGGAACGCACCATTTGGCTGAAGCTGAAGCTGATTGCCGATGCCGGCCTGTTGGGTCTGCCGAACGCAGGAAAATCTACCTTTTTGGCGGCCACCTCCAATGCGCGGCCTAAAATTGCCGACTATCCGTTCACCACATTGCACCCAAACCTCGGGGTGGTTGGCATTGATAATGCTGAATTTGTCATTGCTGACATTCCGGGATTGATTGCCGGCGCCCATGAGGGTCGCGGGATCGGCGACCGGTTTCTGGGCCATGTGGAACGCTGCTCGGTGCTGCTGCATCTGGTCGACGGGACCTCTGACACCATTGCCGAGGACTACCGGACAATCATCGGCGAGCTAGAGGCCTATGGCGGCGAACTGGCCACCAAGACCAGGGTCACCGCGCTGAACAAAATCGACGCTCTTGACGATGAAGAACGCGCCGCGGCCCAGACCGAACTGGAAGCCGCAGTTGGCGGCCCGGTGCTGCTGATGTCCGGCGTCAGCCGCGAAGGTCTGCCCGAGGCATTGCGGGCTGTGAGAGCAGAAATCGAAGCTGACCGCATCCGCTCAAACCCCGCTGTGGAGGCGGAGAGTTGGAGTCCCTAAGCAGCGCAAAACGCATCGTTGTCAAAATTGGCTCTACCCTGCTGGTTGACCGCGATGAGGGGGTTTTGCGTGCCAAATGGCTGCGGGCTCTTGCGGAAGATGTCGCCTGGTTGCGACAGCAAGATATCGACGTTATCCTGGTGTCGTCCGGCTCCATCGCCCTAGGCCGGGCTGTGCTTGGCCTGTCCGGTGCGGATCTTCGCCTGGAGCAGTCCCAGGCGGCTGCGGCTGTGGGGCAGATCAGGCTGGCGCGGGCCTATGAAGCCGCGCTGGAGCCGCATGGGATTAACACCGCTCAGGTTCTGGTGACGCTGGAGGACAGTGAAAACCGTCGTCGCTACCTGAATTCCCGTGCCACCCTTGAGACGCTGCTGGGCTTTGGGGTGGTGCCGATTGTCAACGAAAACGACACCATTGCAACCGACGAAATTCGCTATGGCGACAATGACCGGCTGGCGGCCCAGGTCGCGGTGACGATTGGTGCCGATTGCCTGATCCTGCTGTCTGACGTCGATGGATTTTACAGCGCCAATCCGGCGCTGGATCCAACGGCCATCCGTTACGACAGGATTGAACAGATCACGCCAGAGATAGAAGCCATGGCCGGGGAGGGTGTCTCCGGGCTTTCCAAGGGCGGAATGATCACGAAACTGATGGCAGCCAAAGTGGCCACGGCAGCGGGTTGCGCCCTAGTTATCACAGACGGTTTCCACTCAAACCCACTGAAAATGCTGGATAACGGCGCGCCTTGCACCTGGTTTATCGCGCATACGGACCCCCAGACCGCCCGCAAGCGTTGGATCGCAGCGATGAAACCGCGCGGCGAAATCACCATCGACATCGGCGCCGCAAGGGCTTTGAAATCCGGCAATAGCCTGCTGCCGGCCGGGGTCATCCATGTGCAGGGTGATTTTGGCCGCGGTGAGCCGCTGGCCATTCTCGATCCATCCGGGCACAAACTGGGGCAAGGGTTAAGCCGTTACACCGGCGCCGAGGCCCGCGCCATTTCAGGGCTGCAGTCGCACCAGATCGAGGCCACGCTCGGCTATCCCGGCCGCGCCGCCCTGATCCACCGCGATGATATGGCGCTCTGACTCTTCTTCTTGTTTAAAATACCTCCGCCGGAGGCAAATAATTCTCTCGCGCCCCAGATTGGGAAAGGCTTGCAACTGATGAACGACATTGAAAACATTCCCGAACTGATGGCCAATATTGGGGCTCGAGCCAAAGCCGCATCGCAAATTTTGGCCACCGCATCAGGCGCAGACAAGCGCCAGGCGCTGAGGGCCGCAGGTGATGCGGTCTGGGCGCAGCGGGGTGAGATCATCGCCGCCAACCAATGCGATCTGGAATTTGGCCGGGCCAAAGGCCTGTCGGCTGCGATGATGGACCGGCTGATGCTGGACGAGGCCAGGATCCAGAGCATCGTCGACAGCCTGCGCGCGGTTGCAGAACAGGCTGATCCGGTTGGCCAGATTTTGGAACAATGGGATCAGCCGTCGGGCCTCAATATCCAACGGGTTCGCACACCTTTGGGGGTTATTGGGGTGATCTATGAAAGCCGCCCGAATGTGACGGCTGACGCGGGGGCGCTGTGCCTGAAGTCCGGCAATGCGGTGATCCTGCGCTGCGGATCCGAGAGTTTCCACTCAAGCCAGGCCATCCAGGCCTGTCTGCTCACCGGGCTGACGGCCGCCGGGCTGCCACTGGACGCGATCCAACTGGTTCCCACCCGGGACCGCGCCGCCGTTCAACAATTGCTGACGATGACCGACTATGTGGACGTTATTGTCCCTCGCGGTGGCAAGGGACTGGTGGGGCTGGTGCAGCGTGAGGCGCGGGTTCCGGTGTTTGCCCATCTCGAAGGCATCGTGCATATTTACATCGACAAAACGGCCGATCCAAAGAAAGCGCTGGAGGTGGTGCTGAATGCCAAGACGCGGCGCACTGGCATTTGCGGTGCGGCAGAATGTCTGCTGATCCACCGGGATATCTGTGAAACTCTGGGCAAGGATATTCTATCGGCGTTAATGGCTGCGGGCGTTGAAATTCGGGCCCAGGAAGGCCTGCCTGGCCCGGATAATATGGTGATTGCAAGTGAATCCGACTGGGGCTGTGAATATCTCGACATGATCATCGCCGCAAAACGGGTGGACAGTCTCGCAGATGCAATCTCGCATATACGCCGCCATCATTCCCAGCATACAGACTGTATCATCACCGAGGACCCAGACGCAGTTCAGACCTTTTTCAGCGAACTCGACAGTGCCATCTTAATGCATAATGCCTCAACACAGTTTGCTGACGGAAGTGAGTTTGGCATGGGGGCTGAAATTGGCATCGCCACCGGCAAGATGCATGCCCGAGGTCCGGTTGGCGCGGCGCAGTTGACCAGTTTCAAATACCTGGTGCGCGGCAACGGAACCATCCGTAGCTAAAACAAAAGGCGCCTCGGTCCCATCAGGGTTGGAGGCGCCTTTTGGCAGATAGGCCTGCATTAAAATAGGCCTGCCTTAAAAATTGATCGTGACCTTATCCAGGCTTTGTTCAACCCGCACCGTGCGCCCCATCGCTTTGGCGACCTCTGGCAACATGGCAAACTGCACCAGCGCCGGGGTGATCGTGGCATTGGATTGCCCACCACTGATCCGCGCCCAAAGATCGTCATTCACGTTGATCTTTGTCGCCTCGCCAATCACAGTCCACTTGCCATCGGCGCAATAGACCCTGGCGGTGCCACCATAGGGCAGGGCGGTTTCAAGGCATTGCAGCGCCAAAAACGAAAGCCGAACCTCCTGGCGGTTACAGGGATCCAGCGGCGACCACTGATACTGAAGCCGCGCCCCCTTGCACATGTCGTCCAGAATGGAAGCGACCTCGGCGCGGCCGAGCTGCTGGTTGCCGGCACTGCCATAGGCCACTCTGAAGAAACGAATGCGCGCATTGGCATTGCCAACACTGTCTGAAATCAGTTCCAGTTCAGGACCGGCGAGGTCGCCAGACATGCCGAGTAGTTCCAGGCCATTGTTGATGGCGCCCACCGGGCTAATCAAATCATGACAGATCCTTGACGCTATCAAAGCCGCCAAATCGACGTTATCTATACCCATGTCTTTCCTCCGAATTGGGCCAATCCCTTATGACCGACCTCAACGCAATTTTAACGCCCGGTATGTTTGTCCGGCATCCTGATCACCCCGATTGGGGGCTGGGGCAGGTGCAGTCAAATATCGGCGGCAAAATCTCCGTAAATTTCCGTGATCAAGGCAAGCTGGTGATCGACGGATCCCGCATTGCTCTGACACCAGTATTTGATCCGTGATAACGGTTGATGAAGAGTTAACATTTTTGGTAAATTTTGCTTAAAATGTTGCTTAATCATCGCAATGCAGTCTATCTGCGCCTGACTTCAATCTGTGTTAGCTGTTGACCATGCCAGACCACCTCCCTGCTTTTACCGTGAAGATTGCTGAAACCGCAGCGGACGTGATGGCTGCGCAGGCGCTTCGATATCAGGTTTTTGTGCAAGAGCTCGGCGGCAATGGCGATCTGGTTGATCATCAGCAGGGTTTGGAACGGGATGGATTTGATCCATTTGTCGACCACATGCTGGTCTGGGACACCACAAATGGCACTCTGGCCGGGGTTTACCGATTGTTGCGAGAAGATCAGGCGATGCGCGCCGGGCAATTCTACTGCGAGACCGAATATGACCTGACGGAGCTCAGAGCTTCAGGCCGCAAGCTTTTGGAACTGGGGCGGTCCTGTCTGCATCCAGCCTATCGCGGCGGCACTGCGATGTTTCATTTATGGTCAGGGTTGGCCGCCTATGTGGAACAGCATCACATCGAGGTTTTGTTTGGTGTCGCCAGTTTTCACGGCACTGACCCTTTGGTTTTGGCCAACCCACTTTCGATGCTGCGACAAAACCATCTGGCGCCCACCAATCTGCGGGTCCGTGCCAGGACCTATCAGCCGATGGATTTGGTTTCACCAGATGAGCTTGACCGCCGCCAGGCCATGATCGACACGCCGGCATTGATAAAGGCCTATCTGCGGCTTGGCGGTTGCGTCGGAGACGGCGCCTTTATTGATTACAAATTCAACACCACCGACGTGTTCCTCATTCTTGACACTGAGAAGATGAACAGCCGCCAAAGACGGCTGTATTCAAACGGACGAGGCCGCGGATGAGCGCCGGTTGGCACAGTGAGGCAGAGCCGGATCCGATTCAGATGTCCGGGTTCGGCTGGGGGTTGGTTGTGCTGCGCTGTCTGGTCTTGGCGGCGCTGGTCTTTGGCGGGCTGCTGATCCTGCTCCTGTTTCGCTTGTTTGAGCGGCCATTATTCGGAATGCACCGCCCTATTACCCCCTATATCACTCAATTTGTGTGTCGAAACGCATTTCGGATTATGGGGATAGGCTTCCGGTCCAGCGGTGACTTGATGAAAGAGCCTGGCGCTGTGGTGGCCAATCACTCGTCCTGGCTCGATATTTTTGCCCTCAATGCCCGCAAGCGGATCTATTTTGTTTCCAAGGCAGAAGTGGCGAAGTGGCCGGGGATCGGCTGGCTGGCCCGGGCAACCGGTACCGTATTCATCGAGCGCAACCCCAAGAAAGCGCGCGAGCAAACATTGCTGTTTGAGCAGCGTCTCAAGGCGGATCATAAGCTATTGTTTTTCCCCGAAGGGACCTCAACCGACGGGCTGCGGGTTTTGACTTTTAAAACAACATTGTTTGCGGCGTTCTTTAGTGATCAGCTGCGGGACTTCATGTCGGTGCAACCGGTGTCTGTTGTATACCACCCGCCAAAAGGAGAACCGAAGAGGTTTTACGGCTGGTGGGGGGATATGGATTTTGCGCCGCATTTTCTCAAGACTTTGGCGGTCTTGCGTCAAGGCTCAGTTGAATTGATCTATCATCCCCCGGTCCGGGTGGCTGATTTTGCCAATCGCAAGGTTCTGGCCGCCTTTTGTGAGGAAAAGATTCGTGCCGGTCATGCGACGGGGCGCGCGGCTCGGGAAATGGCTGATTAGGCCGCTGTTTTGTCATTGGGCTTGCGCCCCTCCACAACCTGTTTTATACGCGCGTTATTCAAACCCGCAGGCGGGGTTTGGCCTGATTGGGGGAGACATCCTCAACAGACCGCCGGTTGGAGCATCCGCTCTAAGACCCCCGCCGAGGAAAAAACCGGAAAGGTAATACGAATATGGCTCTTCCTGAGTTCACTCTTCGTCAGCTGCTCGAAGCTGGCGTACACTTTGGCCACCAGACACAGCGCTGGAACCCACGTATGGGTCCGTACATCTACGGCGCACGTAACGGCATCCACATCATGGATCTGACCCAAACTGTTCCAATGCTGGACCAGGCTTTGCAGGTTATCCACGACACCGTCGCCAAAGGCGGCCGGGTACTGTTCGTCGGCACCAAGCGTCAGGCTGCGACACCAATCGCCGAAGCGGCTGAGAAATCAGCTCAGTACTTCATGAACCACCGTTGGCTCGGCGGCACATTGACCAACTGGAAAACTGTGTCCTTGTCGATCAAGCGCCTGAAAGACATCGACCAGAAGATGGAAGTTGGCTTTGAAGGCCTGACCAAGAAAGAACGTCTTGGCATGGAGCGTGACCACGGCAAGCTGCAGGCTTCGCTTGGCGGTATCAGCGAAATGGGCGGCGTACCTGATCTGCTGTTCGTCATCGATGTGAAAAAAGAAGCGCTGGCCATCGCCGAAGCCAACAAGCTGGGCATCCCGGTTGTTGCAATCGTCGACACCAACTGCTCGCCTGATGGCGTTGACTACATCATTCCTGGCAACGATGACGCTTCCCGCGCCATCGCCTTGTATTGTGACCTGGCGTCACGTGCGGCTCTGGAAGGCATGTCCACTCAACTGGGTGCTGCTGGCGTTGATCTGGGTGCATTCGAAGAAGCCCTGGTAGAAGAAGTTCCGGCCGCAACAGCCGAAGCCTGATCCAACCGTCACAGGTTTAATAGATGGGGCAGGGTCTGACCTGCCCCAAATCCGTTTAGATTTGAGGAGAGCCAAAAGATGGCAATCACAGCAGCACTCGTGAAAGAACTGCGCGGCGCGACCGGCGCAGGCATGATGGACTCGAAAAAGGCCCTGACAGAAACCAATGGTGACATGGATGCCGCCGTCGATTGGCTGCGTACCAAGGGTCTGGCCAAGGCAGCAAAAAAATCCAGCCGTACCGCCGCTGAGGGCCTAATTGTTGTCTGCGTTGAAGGCAACAAGGGTGTCGCTGTTGAGGTGAACTCCGAAACCGACTTCGTTGGTAAAAATGCTGATTTCCAAGAGATGGTCAGTGATATCTCCAAGGTTGCCCTGGGTGTGTCGGATGTCGATGCCCTGAATGCAGCGGACATGGGCGGCAAGACTGTCGCGGAAGTGGTGACTGCCAAGGTTGCTACGATTGGTGAAAACATGTCGGTACGCCGCATGTCTGCCCTCGAAGGTGACATTGTTGTGTCTTATGTTCACAATGCGGTAACCGCTGGAATGGGCAAAATCGGTGTCCTGGTTGCGCTGACCGGTGGCACTGAGGCCCTGGGCAAGCAGATCGCAATGCACATTGCTGCGGTAAACCCGGCGGCTCTGAGCGAAGCAGACCTGGACGCTGCGGTTGTCGAAAAAGAAAAGAAGATCCAGATGGATATCGCGCGCGAGTCCGGCAAACCAGAAGCGGTGATTGAGAAAATGATCATTGGCCGGATGAAGAAATTCATCGGCGAGTCGACATTGCTGAACCAGTCGTTTGTGGTGAACCCTGATCTGACGGTCGAAGCTGCAGCCAAAGAAGCAGGCGCCACAATCACCGGTTTTGTCCGCCTCGAAGTTGGCGAAGGCATCGAAGTAGTGAAAGAAGATTTTGCAGCTGAGGTTGCCAAGGTCGCACAGGGTTAAATTACGGTCCGGCGTTTTTTTGACGCTGGGTTGTTTTGACCAACATTGGACCCGTTCCGGACCGGAGCGGGTCTTTTGCTATTTGGCGATCGCTGGACAGTCAAATTGGCAGTAGCTGGGCAGCCAAAAAAACGGAGCCGCGTCACCGCGACCCCGTTTTTTTTTCGAAGGATCCCTCCAGATGGGGATGAGAAGGTCCCTTCTTTGGCTTCCGACCAGATACAGCAAATACGCACCTAAAACAGAAAACGAGTTGGACTGGTTTGAAATATAAACCTCTTCACCCGAATGTCCCTTTGGCTAAAGCCACCACTCACGGAACAAATATAGAATGCTCTTTTTCACCTATTGGTGGAAGTAATGAATACCATACTTTCTAAGGCAGACTAAATCGGCCTGAAAGACAAACACGCCTAAGCCTCCATTACAAACATCTGGTTTTGTAATGCAGCCTTCAAAACCGCTTGGGCAGTGGTCTCCACGCTCAACGAATCCCTTGCCAAACGCAAATGCTTTTCAACCGTGGCAGAAGTTAAGCCCATCAGGATCGCGATATCCTGTGTGGTCTTGCCGTCACCGACCCACTGTAAGGCTTCGCGTTGCCGTTTCGTCAATCCACGGTTGGGAGGGGAATAGGGCAGGGATAGAATTTTCAGGTGGGCAATATTGTTTATCAGAACAATATCAGAGCCGTGCTCCTGCCACATCTCATCCAGATCATCCTGTGTCCTCCCGCGTTTCCCAGCCAGTGAAATGGCGCCTTTGAATCGCTTGGAAATTGAATGGAAGCTGATGGTATATCCAGCGGTCATTTCCATACGCTTGTTGAACTCAATAACCTTTAGGCCTTTTGGGCTCAGCTCCCGATTGGCTTCCATGGCGTAGACTTGACGCCAGCTACATGCGCCTTCATTCTCCAGCGCCCAGCGTGTCATCGGAGCGTGAAAGTACAGCCCGGTGTGCATGAAACCATTAAGGTACTCATTGGAGTGATTGGAAAGAATGACAAAATCGTCGGGATCCCCCAGTGAGGTTTCCGTCTTATAACGGGTGTAGCCATAGATCAGCCGATCAAAGCCGTATTGTGCCAATTGGTCTATATGGGCGACCCACAATTCCTCCAGACTTCGGCAACTGGAAATGAAATGCAGATACTCAGTCAGTTTCATGTGCAACCGGTCTCTTCAAGATGGGCAATTAATGCGCTGATAGCCATGGTATAACCGAGAGCCCCAAAGCCGCAGATTTGTCCAAGTGCCACCTTGGAAATATAGGAAACCTGCCGGAAATCTTCGCGCGCGTGAATGTTGGAGAGATGCACTTCGACGCAGGGCAGCTCAACCGAGGCGAGCGCATCCATCAGGGCAATTGAGGTATGAGTATAGGCTCCGGCATTCACAACAATGCCGTGATGGCATCCCTTGGCCGCATGGATTGCATCAATCAGGACACCTTCATGATTGGACTGCTGGCAAACAACCAGAGCGCCCAGAGATTTGCCCTGTGCGATACAATTGGTGTCAATCATTTTTAATGTGACTCGTCCGTAGACTTCAGGTTGTCTACTCCCCAGTAAATTAAGGTTTGGACCGTTCAAAACCAAGATACTGCGCATTTCAATTCGTTCCTTATTCGTCTTATTAGGGCGGATTATGACAGCCATTCAGGGAAGTCGAAAGAGAACTTGCAGAATACTCGCCTGCCATCAGATTAAATTGACAATTGGGGCAAAAATGCAAGCACAGTAGTGTGGCATAGGTCTTTCAGTCGTTGGTCAGAACGATTTTGCCCACTACTTTTCGATCTTGGATCATCTGCAGGGCTTTGCCGGCTTGTTGCATGTCAAAACGGGCGCTGATGCGCGGCTTTATTTTACCAGCCGCGTAGAGATCAAACAAGTCAGACATGTTCTCAGAATGGGCTTTGGGATTGCGAAGCACCGAGGCGCCCCAAAACACGCCCAGGATTTGACAGCCTTTCAACAGGGGCAGGTTCAGCGGGATTTTTGGAATGCCGGCGGGAAACCCGACGACCAGATAGCGCCCCTCCCAGGCCAGTGTTCTCAGCGCCGCCTCAGCATAGTTTCCACCCACCGCATCATAGACCACGTCCACACCATCATTGCCCGCCAGACGCTTGATCTCATTCGAAAACGCCTTCTGACCGCTGCGATCAAGCTCGCGGCCGTAAACGAGGGTTTCATCGGCACCAATACTGCGGCAAAAGACGGCTTTTTCCTCACTCGAGACCGCCGCAATCACCTGTGCGCCAGCCGCTTTTGCCAGCTCGATCGCGGCGCTTCCCACCCCTCCGGCGGCGCCCAAAATCAGCAAGGTTTCTCCGGCCCGTATCCGAGCCCGGTCTTTCAACGCGTGGTATGAGGTTCCGTAGGTAAAGATAAAACAGGCGGCGTCTTCATAGGACATCTCCGACGGGAATTTAACGGCGCGATCAGCCGCGACACAGATATGGGTGGCAAAGCCGCCATGGCCGGTCAGCGCCAAAACACGGTCACCCAGTGAAAACCCATCAACGTCATCGCCAATAGAAATCACCTCGCCAGAAACCTCACCACCGGGCGCAAAAGGCCGACTGGGCTTCATCTGATACAGGTCTCGAATGATCAATGTATCGGGGAAATTCACCCCGGCCGCATGGATCCGTACCAGCAGTTGCCCGGATGCTGGATCTGGCGTTGGCAAGGCGCTCCATTGCAACGTTTCTGGCCCGCCCGGAGCGGTGCTGAGCATTGCTTTCATTTTGTTTTCTCCATGATTTGGCCAGACATAGCCAAAGTTACGTCAAGTCTTCTGCCCCCTGATGGCGTTGTCAATGAATTTCGAAAATGCAATTCTGGACATGAACCATAGGGTTACCTTCTCACTTGGGAGACAAATATGTTCGCAGACAAAGCCGCCCTGGATCTTGTTGCCGTCGCGGCATATTTGCGACCGCTCCTGCCAGGCTTTGAGGGGCCGGTGACGGCTGCTAAATTTGAAACCGGGCAGTCAAATCCGACTTTCCTGTTGAAAACCCCGGCGTGCAACTATGTGCTGCGCCGCAAACCCGCCGGTGTTTTGTTGAAATCGGCCCATGCGGTGGACCGGGAATTCCGGATCCAGAAAGCGCTGTTCAATTCAAATGTGCCGGTCGCGGCCATGCATTTACTGTGTGAAGACGAAGATGTCATTGGATCGTCCTTCTATGTCATGGAACATGTCGTTGGGCGCAATTTTGTCGAACCAACATTGCATGGTTTGGACCGGTCGCATCGAAGGCAAATGATTGAAGACATGGGGAAAGTACTGGCGGGTCTTCATATGGTGGATGTCGATGCCGTTGGTTTGGCGGACTACGGCCCGCCAGGAAACTACTTTGAACGGCAACTGGCCCGCTGGACCAAACAGTACCGCGCTACAGAGACCGAGCCTATCCCGGATATGGACAGGTTGATCCGGGAATTGCAGTCGACACTGCCGAAAGATGACGGCCAGCGGAGTTTGGTTCACGGCGATTACCGAATCGACAATATGATTTTCCAGACCGATGGCACCCGCTGTCTTGCGGTTTTAGATTGGGAATTATCGACCATTGGCCACCCCTATGCGGATCTGGCAGGGGTGATCATGCAATGGCAGATGCCCCAGGGCTCCGAGGGCCGCGGTCTTGCAGGGGTTGATCGAGAAGCCCAAGGTTTGCTCTCAGATCAAGAGTTTATCCAAATGTATTGTGCCGATCGGGGGCTGCCAGAAATCGAAGATTTTGGGTTTTACCTGAGCTTCAGTTTCTTCCGCATGGCCGCAATTCTTCAAGGTGTGCTTAAGCGGGCCCTGGACGGCAATGCCTCTAACCCGGAGCGCGCCAGAAAACTTGGACGTTATGTCCCACTTTTTGCCCGACACGGATTGGATGCGCTTTGCAAGTAGACAGCCAATGATGGGGGCGTTTTGGTCCATATGGCTCTCTAAGTCCCAACGTCTCAAGTGAAAACAACCTAATATGGGTCAGCCTAAAAGGCCGCCACAAGGGCAGGGCGGCCGTTACCGCAGATCCCCATGGGTAATTTAAACATTAAATATTACCTGCAAGTAATTGTTACTTAATGTTTTTCATAAATGGCCTTAAGTTTACGCATACCGCTTAGCCAACGATCATAGTCTGTGGTTTTCGCCCGCATATAGTCCAGAACCTTCCCATGAGGTAAGATAAGAAACGTCTCGTTTTCAATGGCTTCGATGCAAGCCGTTGCAACCACCTCTGGCTCCAATATGCCATCGATGCTGGCCACGTCATCTTCCAGACCACGTATCATTTTCGACCGCACAGCTTGTGGGCAAAGCACCGAGACACCAATGCCCAAATCGCCATAAGTTATCGCCAGCCATTCCGCCAGACCAACAGCGGCATGCTTGGTAACGCCATAGGGTGCGGCGCCAATTTGATTTAGGAGACCGGCTGCCGAGGCTGTGTTCAAAAGGTATCCGCCACCGCGCTCAACCATTCTGGGCACCATGTGCCGGGCGGCCCAGACATGAGACATCACGTTGATGTCCCATGTTCGCTGCCAGCTAACATTGTCGACCTCGACACCACCAAGGGTCAGAATTCCAGCATTTGAACAGAACAGATCAATCGGCGCGATGGTCTGTTCAACAGAGGAAATCAACTGGGAAATCTGGTCTTCGTTGCTGACATCAACTTCGAAGGCCATGCCGTTGGTTTCTCTTGCCACAGCCTGTGCTCCAGCCAGGTCAATATCTGCACAAATGACATGCGCTGCGCCTCGTTGAGCCAGCGCGCAGCACAAAGCACGACCAATTCCGCTCGCAGCGCCGGTGACCACAACGCAAGATTTTTCTATGAACATTTGTGTCTTTCGGTTGTGTGGGGGCAAGCTACGCTGGATATGCACATCTTGCCAATCCAAAACCGCCATGGACAAAGTATAACATAATACTTATTATATGAATTACTTTTTGTAGCCGCAAAGCGATAATGTCACCCCTGTGCAATTCAGGAATGTCACTCTCTTGTTCAAAAGAGCAACGGGAGATTGAGCATGGGATGGGTGATGATGAGCGAGCGGGAGTTAAATCGCATTGAAGTGTTGGCGCAGGTCGATGATGGGCGGTTGAGCGTTCAGAACGGCGCGAACATGTTGGACGTGACGAAGCGGCAGATGTTCAGATTGCTGAAGCGATACCGAAGCGATGGTGCCGGCGCGATCAGGCATAAAGCGCGCGGTAAAGCCCCGAACAATAAGATCCATAAATCCAAGCGCGACTATGCCTTGGCTTTGGTCAAAGAGAACTATCAGGATTTTGGCCCGACACTGGCAGCTGAGATGCTGGCTGAACATCACGGGTTCAAGGTGTCCCGTGAGACACTGCGCAAGTGGATGCAAGAAGACGGCATCTGGTTGTCGCGCAAGCAAAGACGGACATTTCATCAACCCAGATTGCGTCGCGAGTGCTTTGGCGAACTGATCCAAATTGATGGCTCTGACCATCGATGGTTCGAGGATCGAGCTGATCCCTGCACCCTGCTCGTCTTCATTGATGACGCAACCAGCATGTTGATGGAGCTCCGATTTGTTCAATCAGAAAGCACATTCAGCTACTTCGGCGCGTTGGAAAGCTATCTACTTAAGCACGGTCGGCCTGTTGCCTTTTACAGCGACAAGCACACTGTCTTCCGCGTGGCGAAGCCCAATGAACACATGACCGGCATGACCCAATTCGGTCGTGCGTTGGCTGAACTGAACGTGGAGATTCTGTGCGCAAACTGCTCTCAAGCCAAGGGCCGCGTTGAACGCGCAAACCGCACGCTTCAGGATCGACTGGTCAAGGAGCTTCGCCTCGCTGGTGTCTCGTCGATGGAAGATGGGAATGCGTTTCTCGAAGGCTTTGTTCAACGCTACAATGCAAAATTCGCAAAGGCCCCAGCCAAGCCCGACAACCTGCATCGCGCCTTGAACATTCAGCCAGGGCGTCTTGCGGAAGTCCTCTGCCTGCGTGACAAACGCTATGTCACAAAGGATTTGACGCTCAAGTACGACCGCAAACGGATTAAGCTGGCAGTGAATGATCTGACACGCGGTTTGGTCGGCAAATACGCGGATGTCTATGAGATGGCGGACGGGCGCATTCAGGTGCGTGCCAAAGGCGTCGCCCTACCCCACACGATCCTGAACCCAGAGCGCCGGATCACACATGCCGCTATCACCGAGAACAAACACCTCAGCGCCGTGCTGGCTCATATCAAAGACGAACAGGACAAAGCCGCGCCTGAGCCCAAAGTCAAACCGGTCAGCAACAAAAATGGCTATGTGAAGACTGGCCGACGCTCACCTGGACGGCCATCGAAGATGGAAGCGTACTATGAACGCAAACGGGCGGAACGTGTGGCCGCTAATGCACCAGGCGAAGTTTAGGTTGGTTGTCAGATTCCAGCTTTAAGCACGCTGACCAAAGGGGCGTTTTGTAGTATGTGCTGTCGCCAAATATGCCTTTACTATCAGGTTCTTCCCGTAATAGCCCAAGCCAGCATAAAGGTCGGATGACATTGATCCGGAAGGTCGAACAGACATTGCTATAATGGGAATCGTAGCCCTCACTGTCAGCCATCCCATAGAGAACTTCAATCAGGCGCGCGGACCTGCAGCCTTGCCGCGCCTCGATATTGATCAGGTTCAAAAAGATGTGCCAGTTGCCCAGAACGCCGTGATCTTCGCCCTCGTGCATGTATTCGTCATGAACAAAGCGGTAGAGGTAAATCGGGGCAACCAAATCAAAGAACTTTGCAGGGTCTGCTGCCTGAGATCGTCCCAACGCCGTCGCACGTAATGTCTCTTTGTAGCGCCTGACCAGCTTGAGATGATGCCGCAGGTTCCGCAGTGGCCAGAGCGGAAACAAGTCATGCTCATTCAGTACCTTGTTGACGACAAACAGTTCCTCAGGCGTGTGCCCCGGCCAGTTAAAAGCAGCGGCAGCCCAATGTACAAACTTCCGGTTCATCGCATCAGATTTGGTCAGGCCGATCCCACCATGATCGTCGGCATAGCGCAGCGATAAAACCATCCCGCGCAAAAGCGGGGAATGTTCCATGACATCAACATCAGCGTGAAGTTCGAGGGTTGGATCCATGCAAAGACGCTAGCCAACGCTCCCAACCGGATCAATCCGCAAGGCTTACCAACCCTTCGATATATGAGGTCTTCGGGCCGCTAAGCCTTGCTACCGCCAGCGCCTGTGGTGACATTCCTGTTTTGCGCAAACGGTGACATTTCTGAATGGCGTTTACACTTTTCGCAGATGGTGCGCGCTACTTCCAACTGTGATTCTTACTTCAAACCAACTGGTTATATGACATTCCGCATCGGCAACGCACCAAAATCGAGAAGCGTGTTCTGCCCGAACGTTGTCGCGCACCGACGCTATTCAGTCATGTCTAATCCGTCTTAATGACGCTTAAACAGCGGCTTATGGCGAGCAATGTTATGGTTGCCTCGCAAAGACCCTCAGTTATTTCTGGATCAAATCGATCCATGTTCATCAAATTTTATTTGGGTTCCCTGCCTTATGGACAGGGAACCGTTTTGATCGTCACGCGGGTCAGAAAAAGGCCTGGAGCCCGGTTTGAGCACGCCCCAGGATCAAGGCATGCACATCGTGGGTGCCTTCATAGGTGTTGACCGTCTCAAGGTTCATCATGTGACGAATGACCTGAAATTCCAGAGAAATCCCATTGCCACCGTGCATATCGCGAGCGTGACGTGCGATTTCGAGGGCTTTTCCACAGTTGTTGCGCTTCACAATCGAGATCATTTCCGGCGCCGCCTTGGCCTGATCCATCAAGCGGCCAACCTGTAACGAGGCCTGCAGTCCAAGCGAAATCTCGGTTTGCATGTTGGCCAGCTTTACTTGGAACAGCTGTGTCTGTGCCAACGGCCGGTTGAACTGATGCCGGTCCAATCCGTATTGACGCGCTGCGTGCCAGCAGGCTTCGGCGGCGCCCATCGCGCCCCAGCTGATGCCATAGCGGGCACGGTTCAGGCAGCCAAATGGCCCCTTTAACCCCTGCACATGCGGCAGCAATGCATCGTCGCCGACCTCGACGCCATCCATCACGATCTCGCCGGTGATCGACGCCCGCAACGACATCTTGTTTTCAATCTTTGGGGCAGTCAGACCCTTCATTCCCTTATCCAGAATAAAGCCGCGGATCTTATTCCCGTGCTCCTCTGATTTGGCCCAAACGACAAATACATCCGCAATCGGTGCATTTGAAATCCACATTTTTGATCCGGTTAACTTGTAGCCATGCTTGGTTTTTACAGCCCGCGTTTTCATGCCCGACGGATCTGAGCCCGCATCAGGTTCTGTCAAACCAAAGCAGCCGATGTATTCGCCGCTGGCCAGTTTGGGCAAGTATTTCTGCCGCTGTTCCTCACTGCCGTAGGCATAGATCGGGTACATCACCAATGAGCTTTGCACAGACATCATCGACCGATAGCCGGAATCCACCCGTTCAACCTCACGCGCAACCAAACCGTAAGCGACGTAGCTGCCGCCCAATCCGCCGTACTCCTCGGGAATCGTGGTGCCGAGCAGGCCCATCTCTCCCATCTCGCGGAAAATAGCCGGATCGCATTCCTCGTTGGCATAGGCGCTGGTCACCCGAGGCTGCAATTTCTCTTGCGAATAGGCCCTTGCCGATTCCGCAATCATCCGCTCTTCTTCACTCAACTGGCCCGTCAAACGTAACGGGTCAGCCCAGTCAAAACTGCTCAGATCCGGTGCATCCTTGGCGCGAAGCGCCGGTTTGCCATTGGCCATCTATCGTTGTCCTTGCTAAAATTCGCCTTCAAAAAGACTTTACCTCTGCAATGACCACAAAAACAGCGAGACTTTCACCCAAAAGCATGAGTATTAGTCATAGATGCAGACACCGCGTCGTTTACTCCCGTCGATTTCCTCGCTGCGCGCGCTTGAGGCGCTTGATCGCTTGCAGTCGGCCTCTGCCGTGGCCGAAGAGCTGTCATTGACCCAGAGCGCGGTGAGCCGACAGTTACAGGCTCTTGAACGGCAATTGGGTACGGATTTGATAAACCGTGACAATAAGCGACTTTCCTTGACCGCTGAAGCGCAGGATTACGCCGCCGAAGTGCGGCAGGCACTGACCCAAATCGCCCAATCGACCTTGAGGTTGCAAACGGCGCCACTGGCCGGGACGCTTAGTCTGGCCATCCTTCCTGCCTTTGGTATGCGCTGGCTGATGCCGCGGCTGCCCGACTTCTCGCGGCTGCACCCAGAGGTGACAATCAACATGGCAACGCGGCTTGAAGCGTTTAACTTTGCTGGTGAACCGTTTGATGCTGCGATACATTTTGGACATGCTGATTGGCCCGGCACTCAATCAATCTTATTGAAGCACGAACAATTACTGCCCGTTTGCGCGCCGTCTTTGCTGGGCGATCTGAAGATCGAGACTCCGACTGACATATTGAACTTGCCATTGCTCCATATTCAAACACGTCCGCTGGCCTGGAAGCTCTGGTTTTCCGGTCAAGGGGATGTTTCGTCCCGGTCGCTGTCCGGGACGATGTATGATCAATTCGCAACCATTAGCCAGGCCGCCTTGCATGGGCTTGGGGTGGCGTTGATGCCTGACTATCTGATCGAGCAGGATTTGGCTGCGGGGCGTTTGGTTGCGTTGCACCCTGCCCCGGTCGAAACCAGCGGCGCCTATTATCTGGTCTGGCCCGAGACCAAATCCCGCCATGCGGCCTTAACGAAATTCAGACAATGGTTGGCCACACAATCACAACCCGAGGATCCGCTACCGCGTTGATTGGCCGCATGAATCGAAAACCGCAGCGCTGCCGATATCAGCCAAGCGCATAGCCGGCACCGCGCACAGTACGCACCGGATCTTCGCCGCCGAATTGGCCCAGGGCCTTGCGCAATCGGCCGATATGGACGTCAACGGTTCTTGTGTCGACGTAAATCTCCCGTCCCCATACCCGATCCAGCAGTTGCTCGCGGCTCCAGACCCGCCCTGGTTTTTCCATAAATGTGGACAGCAGCCGAAATTCGGTCGGCCCCAGTTTCAGAGGCTTATCTGCCCGGCTCACCCGATGGGTTTCCGAATCCAGGATGATGTCGCCATATTGCAGCCGAACCCCCACAGACGAAGGCCGGACCCGGCGCAGTTGCGTGCGCACCCGGGCCATCAGTTCAATCACCGAATAGGGTTTGACAACAAAGTCATCAGCGCCGGTTTCCAACCCCCGCACCTTATCGACCTCCTCAGATCGGGCGGAGAGCATTATGATCGGAATGGCCGATGTTTTGGGCCGTGATTTCAGTTGCCGGCAGACCTCGATACCGCTGAGGTTGGGCATCATCCAGTCCAGCACGATAATGTCCGGCATTTCCTCGGCCACCAACAGCAGGGCTTCCTCGCCATCCCCTGCTTTTATCACACGGAACCCATCGGCCTCCAGATTATAGGTCAGCACCTCGCGCTGAGCCATTTCATCTTCGACGATCAAGACGGTCGGCTGATCAACAGACATCGATTATATCTCCTGGATCGTTGTCGAGGTAACATCACCCTTGATGCGCGCCTCGTCCGGTTTTTCCCCGGTCACCAAATAAATCACCTGCTCTGCAATCGAGGTCACGTGATCGCCCATCCGTTCAGTATTCTTGGCAATGAAATGCAAGTGCATACAAGGCGTTATGTTGCGCGGGTCTTCCATCATAAAGGTCAGGAGCTGACGAAACAGCGCGTTATACATCTGGTCCACATCCCGGTCACGAACGATAATATCTGCCGCCAGTGCAACGTCGCGCTGAATATAGGCGTCCAGCGCATCCTTCAACATCCGTTCCACCTCGCGCGCCATCCGCCGCAACGCCGATGTGCAGTCCTGCACCGAAGGACCCTGCGCCAGAACCACAGTTCGTTTGGCCATGTTCTTGGCATAGTCGCCAATCCGCTCCAGATTTGCAGCGATTTTCATCACTGATAACACCAGACGCAGATCGCTGGCCGCAGGTGAACGAATTGCGATAAGTCGGGCCGCCTCCACGTTTATCTGCTCTTCCATATCGTCGATAACCTGGTCACGAGCGCGGACTTCCAGTGCCAGGTCTTCATCGCTGGTCTCCAGCGCCCGCGCCGCGTCGACAATGGCCGCCTCGACCAGGCCGCCCATTTTCATGATCCGTGCCTGAATGGCTTCGAGGTCGCGGTCAAAGGCGGATGCAATATGTTGCTCTTCCATGTGTCGTCCCTTTCCGTCAGCCGATACGGCCGGTGATGTAACTCTCTGTGCGCGGATCTTCGGGGTTGGTAAAGATCTGCCCGGTTTCGCCAAACTCTACCAGTTCGCCTAAGTGGAAGAACGCCGTTTTCTGACTGACCCGCGCCGCCTGTTGCATCGAGTGGGTGACAATCACCACCGAGAACCTCTGGCGCAACTCGTCTATCAGTTCTTCGACCTGGGCGGTGGCAATTGGATCCAGAGCCGAGCAGGGCTCATCCATCAGCAACACTTCGGGTTCGGTCGCCACGGCGCGTGCAATGCAGAGACGTTGCTGCTGGCCGCCGGACAGACTGGTGCCCGGGGCCGCCAGCCGGTCTTTGACCTCTGCCCAAATGGCCGCCCGGCGCAGTGCCTTTTCTACGATGTCATCCAGCTCACTTTTGTGGTTGAACATACCATGGATCCTGGGCCCGTAGGCGACGTTGTCATAGATCGATTTGGGAAAGGGATTGGGTTTCTGAAACACCATCCCCACCTTGGCACGCAATTGCACCGGATCAACCCGCTTGTCATATATATCCTCGCCATCCAACAGGATTTCGCCTTTTACCCGGCAGGTTTGGATGGTGTCGTTCATCCGGTTCAGACAGCGCAGAAATGTCGATTTTCCACAGCCTGACGGGCCAATAAAGGCGGTTACGGTGTTATCGGTGATCCGGACAGTCACGTCTTTGACCGCATGGGTGTCGCCATAATGGACCTGCACATTGCTGGCCTTAATCTTGATGTCTTGCGCGTCCATGTTTCGCTCCGGTAATGTCATATCATTCATAGCTTTGCCCCTTGTTACCAGCGGCGTTCAAAGCGACGGCGCAGGATCACTGCAACCGCGTTCATAGTGACGAGAAAGATCAACAGCAGGATGATACCACCCCATGCTCTTTCGTAGAATGCGGGGTCGGCACGTTTGGCCCATTCGTAGATCTGCGCCGGCATGGCCGAATTTGGCGACATCAATCCCGATGCAAGGCTGTCCGGCGCGTTTGAGGCGATAAATCCAACCATGCCGATCAACAGCAACGGCGCGGTTTCCCCCAGAGCCTGGGCTAGACCAAGGATTGTTCCGGTCAGAATCCCGGGCGCCGCCAGCGGCAAAACATGATGGAAAACCGCCTGCATGCGCGACGCTCCAATGCCCAGGGCGGCATCCCGAATGCTCGGGGGGACGGCACTCAGGGCGGCGCGGGTTGAAATAATGATGGTCGGCAAGGTCATCAGTGTCAGCACCAGCCCCCCCACTAAGGGCGCCGACATCGGCAGGTGCATATAGTTGATAAATACCGCCAGGCCCAGGATACCAAACACAATCGAAGGCACCGCAGCCAGGTTGGATATATTCACCTCGATGATATCGCTGATCCAGTTCTTGGGGGCAAATTCCTCCAGATAGATCGAGGCCCCGACACCAATCGGCAGCGCCAGTGCCAGCACCACCAACATCATCGACAAGGAACCGAGCATCGCCACCCCCATGCCAGCCGCTTCGGGACGCTGATCCGAGGCATCCGCGCCGATGATAAAGTCAATATTGAAGGTCTTTTCGATCACTCCGGCTGTTATGAATAAGTCAACCAGATCCAGCTGTTCCGGCGAGATGCTCTTGTCATTCTTGATGCTCTCACGGGTCACCCGCCCCTTCAGGTAACCATCGACCCGGCTCGAGGTCAGAAACCGAAACTGGATCGTTTCGCCGATGCGATCTGGGTTGGCGATGACAAAATCCCGCAGCTGCGCCGCCGCTCCTTTGGACAATATCCCCAACAGTTGCTTTGGTTTCAGAGCCGTATTGATGCTCAGTTCTTCAACTTTGGAGCCGACCGCCGATTTGATCAGCGGCGCATAGCCAAAAGTGGAGATTTTTTTCAGATCCGCGAGGGTGCGGTTGCCCTTTTTGTCGAGCTTCTTTTCCAGAAGCTCAACCTCAAGGGTTATGAATGTTTGCTGAAAGGCCCCCATTCCCTTGCTGAAAATCGTTGTAACCAATATGGCCAACATCAGAAAACTGAACGCAATAGCGGCCATTCCATAGGCCTTGAACCGGGTCTCGGCGGCGTTTCGCTTCTTGGTGTTTGAACTTTGCGTTAGCAGTGATCCGCGGTGTTTGCTTAGAGAATGATTGCTCATCAGTCGTACTGCTCCCGGTAGGTGCGCACGATATAGAGCGCCAGAATGTTCAACCCCAGTGTCAGCACAAACAGCGACAGCCCAAGGGCAAAGGCCACCAGCGTTTCAGGGCTGGCAAAATCGGTATCGCCGGTTAACTGACTGACAATGCGGGTGGTGATTGTTGTCATAGATTCTAATGGGTTGGCCGAAAACTTGGCAATCGCCCCGGCGCCCATCACCACAATCATGGTCTCGCCAATCGCCCGCGATGCTGCCAGCAAAATAGCCCCAACAATGCCCGGTAAGGCGGCCGGAATGACTACCTGACGTATGGTCTCGGATTTGGTTGCGCCCAGCCCCAGCGAGCCGTCCCGCAGCGATTGTGGAACGGCGTTGATGATGTCGTCGGACAGCGAGGAGACAAACGGGATCAGCATGATACCCATCACCAGACCTGCGGTCAGCACCGAGGTGGCGCCGCTCATCCATTCAACGCCCAACAGGCCATCGTCACCGCGTCCAAAAATCCGCACCAGCATCGGGCCGACGGTCAGCAGGGCAAACAGACCGTATACAATGGTTGGGATGCCCGCCAGAATTTCAAGCAGTGGTTTGGCAACCGACCGGGTTTTTGGACCTGCATATTCGGACAGGTAAATCGCAGCAAACAGCCCCACCGGAACCGCCACCAGCAGAGCGATCACCGAAATATAAATCGTCCCCCAGAGCAGCGGCAGCATGGAAAGCGTGCTATCGCCCCGGAAATCGGGCGCCCAACTGCTGCCAAAAAAGAAATCGCGCCAATTGTGCAGGCCAAAGAAGTTCACCGTTTCGAACAACATGGAAAACACGATGCCTATGGTCGACAGGATCGCCAGCGAGGCGGCCAGAATCAGCAAGGCCATCACGCCGCGCTCAACCACGTTGCGGGCCCGGAAATCCTTGTGGGTCTGGCCATATGATCTGGCAAATCCAACCAAGGCCATCAAGGTGACCACAAGGGTCATCATCAATCGACCGTCCTGTGACATTTCACGATAGCTGCGCGCCGCCACCAGGAATTCCGGCAGCACCTCCGAGCCAAGCGCGATGCCGAGGCCCCCAAGACGCGCCCGCAAATCTATCGTATCGACACTCAGGTGCTGGATTTCACTCTCTGTCATAACGCCTTGGGTTACTGCAATATCAAGCCCCTCAGCGATGCGGCGCACATCGGACATGACAAGCCCAACCTCTGTGCTTCGCGGCGCCAAATCCGCAGGGATCATCGCAGCTATGCGCGTTTCAACGAACAAAGGTTGCGCCAGCAGCCAAATGGCCAGCACAGCCAGGGATGGCACCAAGGTCGTAAGAGCGACGTTGAAACCATAATACGCAGGCAATGAATGAAGCTGCGGAACCTGCCCCTTTGCCGAAGCCAGGGCGCGATGACGTCCCAAAAAGAAACCCGCGGTGGATAACAGGATCAGACAGATAATTATCCAAAAAGTAGCCATCAACAGCTCCATCGGGGTGTTGGGTTAGGGGGGATGTCCAGCACATGATCGGGGCAAAAACCGTGCCCCGATCTGACTTGATTTTTGTAATGCCAGTTAGGAGTTGCCACCGATGGTGATCTCGTCCGAGACCGCCTCTTGGATATTTTCCAGCTCGGGATCGGCAACCAAACCGTATTCAGCCAGCGGTCCATCCGGGCCGGCAACTTCGTCGGAGATGAAGAACTCAATGTAGTCTTTCAGGCCAGGAATGACCCCGATATGGGCTTTCTTGACGTAAAAGAACAAGGGGCGCGACACCGGGTATTCCCCGGTTGAGATACTCTCACTCGAAGGCACAACACCGGACATGGTTGCAACCTGCAGCTTGTCAGTGTTGTTCTCATAGAACGCCAGACCAAAGACGCCGATGCCGTTTTCATTGCTTTCGATACGCGCCAGCGTTTCGGTGTAATCCCCGTCGATATCCACCGAGCGGCCATCGGTGCGCAGCGAAATACAGGATTTTTCGGCCGCTTTTTTGCGGGCCTTGGCGGTGTCACCTGCCGCCGCCTGCAGCAGAACGTCGAAGGCGCCAGTGGCGTCGCAGCCTGCCAGGATCACCTGGTCTTCGAACACTTCGCGGGTGCCGTGCTTGGTGCCTGGAATGAAGGCCTGGATCGGCTGTGCAGGGAAGCTGGGGTTCACCTCTGCCCAGGTTTTGGCGGTGTTGGCGACCATTGCGCCGTCAACCAGAACCTCGCCGGACAGCGCCAGGAACCAGTCGGTCGGCGTGAACTCAAACGCGGCGCCCTGAATGTCGCTGGCAAAAACAATGCCATCATAGCCGATGCGGACTTCGATAACATCGGTCACACCATTTTCTGCGCATTTTGCGATTTCGGTGTCTTTGATCCTGCGCGACGCATTGGCCACGTCGATGGTGTTTTCACCAAGACCTTCACAGAACCGTTTCAGCCCAGCCGAAGAACCACCGGATTCAACTACAGGTGTCGGAAAGTCAAAGTTCTCGCCAAACGCCTCGGCGACGATCGACGCATAGGGCAGAACCGTCGAGGAACCAGCGACTTGGACCTGGTCACGCGCGGTGGCTGCTGTTGCGGAGACCGCGGCAATGACGATGGCAGAGGCGGACAATTTCACAAAAGACATCTCAAGTTTCCTTGGATAGAAGACAGGTCGATCACTCCATGATGATCTTGCGGCCACTGTTAAGAGAGCTGCATGAGCCTTTTGTGACACCAGTGTAACAGCTGTGTGACAAACCCCGAAAAAGCAAAAAATGCGTCAAAACAGCGCCCGAGCAACCGGCGGCACATTAACGATCTGTTTGCTTTTTCGCGCGCGAAACAATGACGCATCAATGCTGACCTGTTGTTATCCCGGCAGCGGCAGGGTCACCGAAAAACAAGATCCCTGCCCCAGGTCGCTATCAACCCGGAGCCGACCACGGTGTCGGCTGGTGATGTGCTTTACAATGGCAAGGCCCAGGCCAGTGCCGCCCAACGCCTGTGACCGGTGGTTGTCTGCGCGATAGAACCGCTCGGTAAGCCGGGGCAGATGAATGGGGTCAATTCCCTCGCCATTGTCGATCACCTGTACCTTGGCAACGGCACTGCGCAGGACAGGGTCGCGTGGCTCTGTGGTCAGCACCACCCGCACCTGATCTCCGCCGTATTTGATGGCGTTTTCAACCAGATTGGTGAAAACCTGCTTTAGCTGATCAGGATCGCCTGCCAGGTTTACCGGATCATCGCCGAGGTCCAGTATCATGTCCACCCCGCCGGATTTGGCCAGCGGTTCCAGAGATTGCAGCGTTAAAGCCAATAGCTCCGAAAGGTCTACTTGGGTTTTGGGCCGTATGCGCTCCTGGCTTTCGACCCGGTTCAAGGACAGCAAATCCCCGACCAGGCGGTTCATCCGGCCGGCCTCACCTGCCATGATCGACAAAAATCGCTCCCGCGCGATTGGATCCTCCTTTGCCGCCCCCTGCAGTGTTTCAATGAACCCCATCAGCGCGGTCAAAGGGGTCCGCAGTTCGTGACTGACATTGGCCACAAAATCGCGCCGCATCTGACCGGCTTGCTCGCGTTCGGTGACATCCTGAAATGTCAGCAGCACCGCACCGCCCTCCAATGCAGCCGAGGCTGGCACATGGCGCAACGTCACCTCATGAACCCTGTCCTGCGCGCCATCACTGGACAGATGTCGGGTGGAGCACGGCTTGTGGTTCCGCAGGCAGGTCTCGACAGCATCGGTCACCGCAGGCTGGCGCA
Source organism: Paracoccaceae bacterium (assembly GCA_013214575.1). GTDB lineage: Bacteria > Pseudomonadota > Alphaproteobacteria > Rhodobacterales > Rhodobacteraceae > Parasedimentitalea. The sequence goes on from JABSSD010000027.1 coordinate 183,689, forward strand.
GGGCGGTGGCAAAATGGCGGCCTTGGATCTCCATCCCCAGCAGGTCCGCCCCCTCGCGATTGGCGCCGACAATACGCTCACGGTGGTCCACCAACACCGCAGGCATTGGAATAGCCGCCAAAATTCCATCAATCAGTTGCTGCGACATGGGCGCCTCGTTCATGTGTTTTGGCGGCCTGTTTAACGGCCGAATGTAACTAAGACGTGGCAGCCGCCACCGCATTGGTAAACACCGATAACAACAGCTCTGGCGCTTCCAGACCGACCGACACCCTAAAGAAACCCTCACCCAACCCCAGAGCCGCACGCTCGTCTGTTGTCAGCGCGCGGTGGGAGGATGACGCCGGGTGTGACAATGTGGTGCCAATATCCCCCAAAGTCGGGGCGAAATTCAGACCCTCGGCCTCACGGGTGAAGATATTGGCGGCGGCGCGCCCGCCTTCCAGCTCAAAACTAACCATATTACAACCGCTTACGCCCAGAAGATCGGTCGCCAGAACATGGTCGGGATGATCGCTCCGCAATGGATAAAGCACCCGCTTGATCCCCGGCAAACCGGCCAGATGATCCGCCAGCAGGGCGGCGGTTTCTTGGGCCCGGTCAAACCGCAGTTCAAACGACAACATGCCGCGCTCTGCCAGCCAGCAATCAAACGGGCTGGGCGTCATGCCGGTGGTGATCGCAAACACCCGCATCTGGTCGTTGATCGCCGGATCACGCGCCACCGCATATCCCAGCATCACATCCGAGTGGCCGGCCAGAAGTTTGGTGATGGAGTGGATCACAATATCGGCGCCGTGGTCGAACGGTTTGAACCCCCGTGGCGTGGTGAAGGTATTGTCCACCACCAGCAGAATGTCGTTTTCTTTACACAGCTCGGTCAGCCCCTTGATATCCGCCAGCGAAAGGGTTGGGTTTGAGACAACTTCGACCAGTATCATTTTGGTTTCAGGTCGAATTTCGCGTTTGACCGCCAACACGTCACCGGGATCAGCCAGAGTGGTGGTGATGCCCAGCCGTGGCAGATCATCTTTCATCAACCGCAAAGAGCGACCGTAAAGCTGATTTGCCCCGATGATGTGATCGCCCGCCCTGAGCAGGCCCAGAACCACAGCCGAGACCGCCGCCATGCCCGAACTGGTGACCACACCGCCCGACACGCCTTCCATTGCGTCCAGACGCTTGGCCACCACATCGGCGTTGGGATGCCCCTCTCGCGAATAGGTGTAGCCCTGCACCCTGCCCTCGTACTGATCATCCAGCGCATCGGGCGTTTCACTGGCATAGACCACCGACGGGCTGAGCGGCGTCACCACCGGATGGCTGGCACTGAAGGGCAGCGGGTCGGGCCGCATGATTGAGCCTTTGGAATTGCGCATCGATTAAACCTCTTTCAGCTCGGCTCGGAAGCGTCGCATATTGTCTTGATAGTGTTCTGCGCTCTGGCGCAGTTTCTCGGCCAGCGCCGCATCCACTGTCCGCACCACTTTGCCCGGCGATCCCATCACCAGTGAGTTATCCGGAATCTCCTTATTCTCGGTAATCAGGGCGCCCGCGCCAATCAGGCAGTTCTTGCCGATCTTGGCGCCGTTCAGCACAATGGCCCCCATGCCCACCAGTGTATTGTCGCCAATCGTGCATCCATGCAGCATCACCTTGTGGCCAATGGTGCAGTTCTGACCAATGGTCAGCGGATAACCGGCATCAATATGCATGACGCAGTTTTCTTGCACGTTCGACCCCTCACCAACCCGTATTTCTTCATGGTCGGCGCGAACGGTGCAGCCAAACCAGACCGAGGCGCCTTGCTCGATGACAACCTTGCCAATCAGATTGGCATCGGGAGCCACCCAGGAATCATCGTGAATTTGCGGTTTGTGCTCACCCAGGGCATAGATCGTCATGACTGTTCCTCAAATTCGGTCTGCAGGGTGCGCACGTGTTGGGTCAGGCTGGGTTGCTGAATGCGGCGCATACGCTCAGCTTTGACAATGGTTTTCAGGCGTTCTTCGGTTTCATCCAGATCGTCATTGATCAACACATAATCATAATAGCCCCAGTGACTGATCTCGTCCCAGCTTTTCAACATGCGCTTGCCGATCACATCCTCGCTGTCCTGCGCGCGGGTTTCCAGGCGTCGGCGCAGCTCACGGATGGAGGGTGGCAGAATAAATATCGACAGGGCGTGCTTGCCCAAGTCTGAATTTCGGATCTGGATTTCGCCCTGCCAATCCACGTCAAACAACACATCCTGGCCCGAATCTATCGTCCGTTTCACCGGGCCCGCCGGAGAGCCATAAAAGTTGCCAAAAACATGCGCGTGTTCCAGCATTTCGCCGTCAATGGCCTGCTGTTTGAATTCCTTCTCGTTGAGAAAGAAATATTCCCGCCCGTGCTCTTCCCCCGACCGAGGTTCGCGGGTGGTGGCGGACACCGAAAATTCCAGGCTGGGATCCCAGGCCATCAAGCGCTTGGCCAGAGTGGATTTTCCCGCACCCGAGGGTGACGACAGGATGATCAATAGGCCGCGCCGATCTGTCATGACATGCTTTCCTTGTACTTATTCTATGTTTTGAACCTGCTCACGCATCTGGTCGATAATGGCCTTCAGCTCAAGCCCTGTCGCCGTCAGTTCGCTGTTCTGAGCCTTGGCGCACAGTGTATTGGCCTCGCGGTTGAATTCCTGCATCAGAAAATCAAACTTGCGGCCAACGGCACCGCCCCTGGTCAGCAATTCACCGGCCGCCACCACATGTGCGCCCAACCTGTCAATTTCCTCGGTGACATCCGATTTGATCGCCAGAATCGCCAGTTCCTGTGCCAGCCGGGCCGGATCAACCCCTTCGGTATTGTCTAACACTTTCGCAAGATTAGCTTGCAAGGCGGCGGCGACCAGGGGCTTTCGAGCCTCGGCTTGGCTGGCGGCAAGGGCTGTCAATTGCGCGACCTGGGCCAATTGATTGGTTAATATTTCTGCCAGCACCGCACCTTCGGCGTCACGCATTTGTACGAATTCCGCCACAAGTGTTACGAATTCCCTGGTCAATTCCTTAACCAGTGGCGCCGGATCGTCCTGGATGCTGGACTGCTCCAGAACGCCCCGTTGGGACAATATATCTGCCGCTCTGGTTGGGGCCAATTTGAGGCCGGCGGCCACTGCGGCGGTCTCTATCCCGCCAAGCGCCTGCAATATCGAGACCAGCACCGCTGGGTTTAACTCAAGCGCCGCATCACCGTCATCGGCCCGTGACACCCGCAGTGCCAGGGAGATATTTCCGCGGGCCAAAGCCTTGCCCAGTTGGCTGCGCAACTGCGTTTCCAACCCGTCAAGCCAATCGGGAACCCGCAGGCGAAGATCCAATCCCTTGGCGTTGACCGAGCGAATTTCCCAGCTCCAACTGTGCCGTCCCAGGCTTCCCTGGGAGGACGCAAAACCAGTCATTGATCGCAACGTCATGCGGCGCGCTCCTTCACGTTTTGATGTCAACTTGCATTGCACCTAAAGCCATGAACAAGGGCTACACAAGCTCGGATAGCGGGCTCTGGTGGTGAAAGTGGTTAATACGGCACCGGTCCGGATATTAACCATTGGTTTAAGATTTAGTCCAAAGTTGAACTAGATTGTGACATGTTAACTCCAGAGTAACCATTCCGGTACTAATCTTTAAGAGCAGGTTTGCTCTGATGGAAACGGGAATGAAATCGGATGCGAACGGAGGGATGGGATATGTTTTTTGGTAGCCGCAAGGGGTCTGGGCAAAACTCGGGCCAGGACAAGGTGATTTCAATGGATCGTTTCCGCAGTGGTTGCTCCTTGTCTCCTATTCGTCAGGCCGAAGCCTACTGGACAGCGTTGCGCCAGGGCGATGACATCCCCAACCGGTCACAGGTCGACCCGCGCGGGCTGGAAAATATTCTGAGCCAGACCTTTGTACTGGAACGCATTGCCCCCGGCATTGCCCGCTTTCGTCTTGCCGGTCAAAAACTGAATGAAATGGCTGGAATGGAAGTGCGTGGCATGCCGCTCACCGCATTTTTTACTCCGGCGGCCCGCAAACAGGTCAGCGCCGCGCTGGAGCATATGTTTGATACGCCGGCGATTGTTGAACTGACCCTCACCACCGTGGCCAGCCGCAACCATCCGGCGCAGGAGGCGCGTATACTCATGTTGCCCCTGCGCAGTGATTTTGGCGACGTCAGCCGGGCTTTGGGGGTGTTTGTCTCCGAGGGCAACCCAACAAAATCGTCCCAGCGTTTTGATGTCGTTGCAACCGAATTGCGGTCGGTCACAGCCATTTCTCCGACGCAGAAAAAGCCGATCCTTGGGTCGCCAGCAAAGGCGGGCAACCAGGTCAACGCCGGATTTTCGGAAACCCAAGCCAAATTTGGCGACGAACGGAGCGTGATGGATGAGGCAAGGGCTTTGGCGAAAAAAAGCCGCCAAATCATGGAAGAGACGCGCCAATCCTTGAAAAAGCCCTGCGATCAATCAAATTCTAAGCGAAATCAGGCGTCGCACCTGCGCTTAATCGTCAGCCGGGATTGATCCCGCTCCATTAATTTATTAAGATATAGTTATTGGATCAAGCCGCTGGTCATAGCTCTTGGAACAATCGCGCCCCGAGGAGAAACCCGGGGCGTTTTCTTTTGCCGCCATTTTTCCATCCCCCATTTTTCCGTTTCCCCCATAGAAACAGCCGGGCAAAAAGATGCCCGACGTTGCCGCCGGGCATAATGGACAAGGCATTCAGCCAGGTAATCAGCTGACCTGACGGGTCTTGCGTTGAATCCGAAGGCTAGACAACTCTTCTGCAACCAAAAAGGCCAGTTCCAGCGATTGGCTGGCATTCAGGCGAGGATCACAGGCGGTATGATACCGATCGCTGAGGTCCTCATCGGTGACGGCCCGGACACCACCGGTGCATTCAGTCACATCCTGGCCGGTCATTTCAAAATGCACCCCGCCTGGCACAGTGCCTTCTGAGGCATGCACAGCAAAGAACTCACGAACTTCCCGCAGCACCCGCTCAAATGGACGGGTTTTATATCCCGATGAGGATTTGATGGTGTTGCCGTGCATCGGATCGCAGACCCAAGTGACATTGGCGCCTTCTTCGGCCACCGCTTTGATCAGCCGGGGCAGGTTTTCAGCGACGCCGCCAGCCCCAAACCGAGCGATCAGGGTGAGTTTACCCTCCTCGTTCTCAGGGTTCAGTTTGGACATCAGAATCTTAAGATCTTCGGCTGTTGTTGTGGGACCACATTTCAGCCCAATGGGGTTCAAGACGCCGCGGCAGAATTCCACGTGCGCGCCATCGGGTTGCCGCGTCCGATCGCCAATCCAGATCATGTGACCCGACCCTGCCAACCACTGTCCTGAGAGCGAATCCCGCACGGTCAGCGCCTCTTCATACTCCAGCAGCAGACCTTCGTGACTGGTGTAGAACTCAACCGACTGCAGGGTATGCGCGGTGTCCTGAGTCACGCCGGCCGCTTTCATGAAATCCAACGTATCGGTGATCCGACCGGCCATTTCGCGGTATTTCTCGACCTTCTCAACCTCGGTAAAGCCCAAGGTCCAGGCATGAACCTGGTTCACATCTGCATAGCCGCCGGTGGAAAAGGCGCGCAGCAGGTTCAGGGTCGCGGCAGCCTGAGTATAGGCCTGCAACATCTTGCTTGGATTGGGCGTTCTGCCCTCTTTGGTAAAGGCCAGCTCATTGATGATATCGCCGCGGTAGCTTGGCAATTCCACACCATTGATGGTTTCCGTTGCTGCACTGCGCGGTTTGGCGAACTGACCCGCCATGCGGCCCAGCTTGATCACCGGCACCTTGGCGCCATAGGTCAGCACCATTGCCATTTGCAGCATCACCTTAAAGGTGTCACGGATATTATTTCCGCTGAATTGCTCAAAACTCTCGGCACAATCGCCGCCCTGCAACAGGAAGGCCTCACCACGTCCGGCCGCCGCAAGATGCTGCTTCAGGCGCCTGGCTTCACCGGCAAAGACCAGAGGTGGATAATTGGAGAGCTGCGCCTCAACGCCGGCCAGGGCATCAGCGTCGGTATAGTCAGGCATCTGAACCCGCGGTTTGGCGCGCCAGTTCGTTTTTTGCCACTCACTCATAGCTCTATCTCCACATCAGAAGTCTTACGTTAATTGAGGCCCCTCTATACTAAAGTGTAACCTTTGTGGCCAGTTGTGAAATGCGCCTACTTGACGTCTGTGCTAAGCTATGAACACCGTGCCAAATACCCCTTGGTTTATCACCCCGAGGAGTCCCCGAATATTTAAGGAAATGCGCGCCATGCAAGAGCAACGCCTGCTTGTCGAAATAGACAGCGCTACGGATCGCCCGCGCCGGTTTGTCTTTGTTTTAATGGATAAATTTTCATTGCTTTGCTTTTCTGCATCATTGGAATGCCTACGTATTGCCAACCGTATGAGCGGTAAAGAGCTGTACACTTGGGTCCTTTCAGGCGAAGGCGGTGAAAACGTAACATGTTCAGCAGGAACCTCATTCCAGCTGGAACAGGATCTGAGTGAATTGCAACGCGACGACACGATTCTGCTCTGTGGCGGCATTGAAGTCCAGCACGCCACAACAAAAAAGCTGCTTGGCTGGCTGCGTCGAGAATCACGCAAGGGGCTGTTGGTTGGCGGCCTGTGTACCGCCGCCTATGTGCTGGCCAAGGCCGGATTGCTGGACGGCAAGAAGGCAACAATTCACTGGGAAAACGCCGACAGTTTTTCGGAACAGTTCGACGATGTTGAACTGACCAAATCGGTGTTTGTCATCGACGGCAAGCGGATGACCACGGCAGGCGGCACCTCTTCGATTGACCTGATGCTTAAGTTGATTGCCACCGATCACGGCGAAGAACTTGCCAATGCCGTCGCGGATCAGTTGATCTATTCCTCTATCCGCACCGATCAGGATAGCCAGAGATTGTCTGTGCCAACCCGTATTGGCGTCAGGCATCCCAAACTGTCGACAGTTATCCAGTTGATGGAGGCCAATATCGAAGAACCGATCAGCCCGTCTATTCTGGCCAAGGATGTTGGGATGTCGACCCGGCAACTGGAGCGGTTATTCCGGCGCTACCTGAACCGATCGCCGAAGCGGTATTACATGGAATTACGGTTGCAAAAAGCCCGTAACCTGTTGATGCAAACCGATATGAGTGTGATCAACGTGGCCCTGGCCTGCGGTTTTGCTTCTCCCTCACATTTCTCCAAATGTTACCGCGCCCATTATGACACCACCCCCTACCGGGAGCGCGGCAGCATGGCCGCCCGCCAGCCGATCTGATACCGCAGCCAATGGATCGCAGCCACGGGGCGGCGATTTGGGCGACTGCTGCCACGGCGTCAACCAATAGGCGGCGCTGTCGGTTGATGCGACAAACCAGATGCTGCCATTGCTACCGGACAGAAGATCAACTCATCTGCCCGGGCGTAAAAATCGCCATTTTGAACCCGAATCTGGCAAAAAGGGATAAGACTTTTCTTTTTAGCCCAGCTTGCCTAGGGTCGTTGAGGAACAGTTATGTTCCAAAAATGGGAGTTTTCGAATGAAAAAGTTGCTGATGGCCACCGCTGCCGTTGCACTGACCGCGGGCACAGCTTTTGCTGGTGGCCACGCCAATGAAGTGAAACTGGGTATTCTGTTTGGCTTTACCGGCCCAATTGAATCGCTGGCGCCGTCGATGGGCGCGGGCGCTGAATTGGCGATGGCCGAAGTCACCAAGTCTGGCGCCTTGCTTGATTCGGCTACCGTCATCCCAATGCGGGCCGATACCGGCTGTATCGACAACGGCCTGTCCACTGCCAACGCCGAAAAAATGCTGGCCGATGGCGTTGACGGGATCATTGGCGGTGACTGCTCGGGCGTGACCGGTGCAATCCTGCAGAACGTCGCCATTCCAAACGGCATGGTGATGATTTCGCCCTCCGCCACCTCGCCCGGTCTGTCGACCATGGAAGACAACGGTCTCTTCTTCCGCACCTCGCCGTCTGATGCGCGCGAAGGTCAGGTCATGGCTGAAATCATGACCGAGCGTGGTGTGAAGTCCATCGCTTTGACCTATACGAACAACGACTTTGGCAAAGGTCTTTCCGATGCAATCAAGTCCTCCTTCGAAGCACTCGGCGGTGAAGTGACCATCACCACAGCGCATGAAGACGGCAAAGGCGACTATTCTGCCGAAGTTGGCGCATTGGCCTCTGCCGGTGGTGATATTCTGGTTGTTGCCGGGTATCTCGATCAGGGTGGGTTGGGCATCATTCAAGGGGCTCTGGACAGCGGTGCATTTGACACCTTTGGTCTGCCGGGTGGCATGATCGGCGATTCACTGCCGAAGAATGTCGGGCCGGACCTGAACGGATCCTACGGTCAGATCGCTGGATCTGACAGCGCTGGTGCTCAGATTTTTGCAGATATGGCCAAAGAGGCCGGTTTTGACGGCACTTCGGCATATGCGTCCGAATCCTACGATGCTGCGGCGCTGTTCATGCTGGCCATGCAGGCCGCGAACTCCAAGGACCCTGCCGAGTACCGCTTGAAAATCATGGATGTCGCCAATGCTCCCGGTGAAAAGATCAATCCTGGAGAACTGGGTAAGGCCTTGGAAATCCTGAAGGCAGGCGGCGAAATCGATTATCAGGGCGCCACTGGCGTTGAGCTGATCGGGCCCGGCGAAAGCGCAGGTTCCTACCGCGAGATCGAAGTTCAGGATGGCAAAAACGTCACTGTGAAGTTCCGTTAATATCTGTTTATTAGCCGATAAAGATCAGCCCGGGTTTTCGCCCGGGCTGATCCAAATTAAAAGCTGCATAAATGCAGCAGGGGATGAAATAAAATGATCGTCGTCGAAGACGTGCATAAGCACTTCGGCGGGTTCCATGCTGTTGATGGTGCAACGCTGGAAATCGCCAAGGGCTCCATTACCGGGTTAATCGGCCCAAATGGTGCAGGAAAAACCACTCTTTTCAATGTGATCGCTGGCGTTCTGCCGCCCACGTCGGGGCGGGTAACGATGGATGGTGAGGATATCACCGGCTTGCCGCCGCATAGTTTGTTCCACAAGGGGCTGCTGCGAACCTTTCAGATCGCCCATGAGTTTTCGTCGATGACCTGTCGTGAAAACCTGATGATGGTCCCCGGCGGACAATCCGGCGAGACCCTGTGGAACACCTGGTTTGGTCGCAAACGCATCGCCGACGAGGAACGCGCCCTGCGCGCCAAGGCCGACGAGGTGATGGAATTCCTGACCATCGAACAGATTTCGGATCTCAAAGCGGGCGAAGTCTCGGGCGGGCAGAAAAAGCTGCTGGAACTGGGCCGCACCATGATGGTGGATGCCAAGATCGTATTCTTGGACGAGGTCGGCGCCGGCGTGAACCGCACCCTGCTCTATACCATCGCCGATGCCATCAAACGGCTGAACGAAGAACGCGGCTATACCTTTGTCGTCATTGAGCACGATATGGAATTTATCAACCGCTTGTGTGATCCGGTGATCTGCATGGCCGAGGGCAAGGTGCTGGCGCAGGGCACATTGGACGAGATCAAGGCTAACGAGCAGGTGATCGAAGCCTATCTGGGCACGGGCTTGAAAAATAAAGATAAACTGGCCAAGGCGTAATCACGCTAGCCAGTACAAACGCCCTGCGCGAACGGGGTACGGGGGACATCAATGTCTGAACCATATTTGATTGGCGATTGCATGACAGGCGGGTACGGCAAGGGGCCGGATATCCTGCATGACTGCACCATCGCGGTGAATCGCGGCGAGATTGCCGTGATCGTCGGACCCAACGGCGCTGGCAAATCCACCGCCATGAAGGCGGTGTTTGGCATGTTGAATGTGCGGGGCGGCTCAGTGCGGCTGGACGGCGAGGATATCACCGCGCTCAGCCCGCAGGACCGGGTGATCAAGGGCATGGGATTCGTGCCGCAGAACCAGAATATCTTTACCTCGCTGACGGTTGAGGAAAACCTGGAGATGGGCGCGTTTATTCGCACCGACGACATCCGAGAGACCATGGAGCAGATTTATCACCTGTTCCCGATCCTGAAAGACAAGCGCTATCAGGCGGCGGGAGAGCTGTCCGGCGGCCAGCGTCAACAGGTGGCGGTTGGCCGCGCCCTGATGACCCAGCCCAAGGTGCTGATGCTGGATGAGCCCACCGCCGGCGTCTCACCAATTGTGATGGACGAGCTGTTCGACCGCATTATTGAGGTGGCCCGTACCGGCATTCCGATCCTGATGGTGGAACAGAACGCCCGGCAAGCGCTTGAGATCGCTGACAAAGGCTATGTTCTGGTGCAGGGGCGCAATGCCTTTACCGGCACCGGAAAAGAGCTGCTGGCTGACCCCGAAGTCCGCAAATCGTTCCTGGGGGGCTGAGACATGAAAAACGCTCGCAATCGCAGACCGCTTTCGCACAGCCCTGCCACAGGATTGCTTTCTAGCTTTACGGGGACCAAATAATGGATTTTCTCAACGCTATCGTGGCGCTAACCAACTATGTGATGATCCCTGCGGTCGCTTATGGCAGCCAGCTGGCGCTTGGCGCGCTGGGGGTCACCCTGATCTACGGCGTGCTGCGGTTCTCCAACTTTGCCCATGGCGACACCATGGCCTTTGGCACCATGGTGACCATTCTGGTGACCTGGTGGATGCAGTCGATGGGAATCAACTTCGGGGTGCTGCCAACCGCCCTGCTCGCCCTGCCCTTTGGTATCCTGGGCAGCATGGGGTTGCTGCTGTTCACCGACCGGGTTGTCTACAAGTTCTACCGCGAGCAAAAAGCCAAGCCGGTTATCTTTGTGATGGTGTCGCTGGGGGTGATGTTCATGATGAACGGCCTCGTGCGGTTCATCATTGGCCCCGGTGATCAGCGGTTTTCTGACGGGGAACGGTTTATCATCTCGGCCCGGGACTTCAAGGCGATGACCGGCCTGCGCGAAGGTCTGGCGTTTAAAACCAGCCAGGGCATCACCGTGATCACCGCAGTGGTGGTGGTGATCGCGCTGTTCTGGTTCCTGAACCGCACCCGCACCGGAAAATCCATGCGCGCCTACTCGGATAACGAGGATCTGGCCCTGTTGTCCGGCATCAACCCGGAACGGGTGGTGATGTATACTTGGATGATCGTCGCCGGATTGGCGACCATCGCCGGGGTGCTATACGGCTTGGATAAATCCTTCAAACCCTTCACTTACTTCCAACTGCTGCTGCCGATTTTTGCCTCGGCCATTGTTGGTGGCTTAGGCAATCCCCTGGGCGCCATTGCCGGTGGCTTTATCATCGCCTTTTCCGAGGTCTCGATCACCTATGCCTGGAAAAAAGTGCTGGGATATTTGATGCCAGAAAACCTGCAACCTGACAGTTTGGTGCAACTGCTGAGCACAGATTACAAGTATGCGGTCTCCTTTGGCATTCTGCTGATCGTTCTTCTGTTCAAGCCCACAGGTCTTTTCAAAGGAAAATCAGTATGAGCGAGACTGTAAAACATTCCCTTATGTTCGCCTTTGTTGGCCTGCTGATCATCCTGGATGGCACCACCAGCTATGGCATCTTCTCGGGCACCTGGAATTCGGCTCTGGGGATCCTCAACATGGGGCTGGTCTCGGCGATCATGGCACTGGGTGTGAACTTGCAATGGGGCTTTGCCGGGCTGTTCAATATCGGCATCATGGGCTTTACCGCACTGGGCGGCCTGGCGGTGGTACTGGTTACCTCGGCCCCGACACCAGGCGCCTGGAGCGAAGGTGGCATTGGTATCATCATGGCACTGGTGCTGGGCGCAATGACCGTGGTTGCTGCGGTCATGATCACCAAGAAGATGCCACCGGGCAAGAAACGGATGTTGATCCTCGGCGCGGTATTGATCGGCGGGTTCTTTGCTTACCGCGCGATCTTTGATCCGGCAGTCTCTGGCGTCGAGGCGATCAACCCGGCCCTGTTGGGGAGCCTCGGCGGGCTTGGCTTGCCGGTCCTGCTGGCATGGCCTGCGGGCGGATTGCTGGCTGCGGGTGCCGCCTGGCTGATCGGCAAGACGGCCCTGGGACTGCGCTCGGATTACCTGGCAATTGCCACTTTGGGGATTGCCGAAATCATCATTGCGGTGATGAAGAACGAGGACTGGCTGGCGCGCGGTGTCAAAAACGTGGTTGGCCTACCCCGTCCCATGCGCAAAGAAATCGTGCTGCAGGAGGATCCAGGTTTCCTGGAAACCGTTGCCTCTCTTGGTCTGGACCCGGTCACCGCCTCAACCCTCTATGTGAAAATCAGCTACTCTCTGCTGTTCACAGCGGTTCTGCTGGCGCTGCTGTGGATGGCCCAAATGGGGTTGAAAAGCCCCTGGGGGCGGATGATGCGGGCGATCCGTGACAATGAAGTCGCCGCCGAGGCCATGGGCAAGGATGTCACCCGCCGGCATTTGCAGATCTTCGTGCTGGGCTCGGCCATCTGCGGCATTGCTGGTGCGATGATGACAACATTGGATGGTCAGCTGACACCGGGCACCTATAACCCGCTGCGGTTCACATTCCTGATCTGGGTGATGGTTGTCGTTGGCGGCTCCGGCAATAATTTTGGCTCGGTACTGGGCGGCATTTTCATCTGGTTCTTCTGGATCAAGGTTGAGCCGATGGGCGCCGGGTTGATCAATATTATCACCTCAGGCATGGCCGAAGACAGTGCGCTAAAGGCACATCTTCTGGAAAGCACAGCGCATATGCGGCTGTTTACCATGGGGCTCATTCTGTTGCTGGTTCTCAGGTTCAGCCCACGCGGTTTAATCCCCGAAAAATGAATAGAGGCCGCCCTGGATCGCCGGGGCGGCCTCTTTTGTGCGGCGCGCTTCTTCTTGTTTGAAATACCTCCGCCGGAGGCACCGGCTTGGGGCCAACCAAGCCCGGCCGGCAATGCCGACTCCTTTTTTCATCAGCCGCCTCACCCTCGACCCATAAAGCGCCGCCAACAAATCCGGTCAGTTCGAGCCGCAATCAAGGCCCAAATTCGGTCTAAATCCAATGATCGGCTCACTGCATACAAAGTTAATCTTTCTATGCCACAGTAAAATTGTCCGATATTGCCAACCTGGCAATCATGCGGACATTCCTCCCTGTCAGACTGGGCCGTGCCAAGTGGCACGGCCATTTTTTGTATTCTGCAGACTAAAAACTAAGAAAATGCAATTTAGTTCCGCATTTTCCAGTTTTGAGAGGTTTTTTTCCTCGCAGCTGTTGACCGAACGCCGCCCCTTTCGTAACCTCGCAAATAATAATAAGTCGGCCAGTCCGACGGGGAGAACAAACGAAAAAGGGAGCCTGCTTGGTTCCCTTTTTTGACTTCATTTCCAGTGTGTTCCTTCTGATAGCAGGAATTGGCCAGTTCTCTCAGATGCCCCAGATATTTACCTGACACTGCTATCGCACCATGTTAACCCTGTGTGGACGTCCAGAAAAAAAGAGTATTTCATGCTTAAATCCCTGACCCAGCTTTCGTTTGCCGCGATGTTTGCGCTTGCTGCCCCATTGGTGGCCCAAGAAAGCAGCACGGTTCCTGAAACCGAAAATACTGGAACCACACAGCTGGGAACCACCGCCGAAACAGCCACTGATAATGGGCTCGATCTAGGTCAGCCTGTAGATGCGGGCCCCAGGGTTGGCGAGCGCTATTCAAAAGAAAAACACGGCGACTGGGATCTTGTCTGCGTCAAGACCGATACCGCAACAGATCCCTGCTCGATCATTCAAGTGCTGACCGACGCGACCGGTAACCCCATGGCCGAGTTTACCATGTTCCGGATAGATCAACCCGGCGGCCAGGCCGTTGCAGCCGCAACGGTAATTGTTCCGCTAGAGACCTTACTGACCGCCGCGTTGACAATTTCAGTCGATGGTGCCCCGGGGAAACGATATAACTACAAATATTGTAATTCTCAGGTCTGTATTGCCGAGATCGGCCTGACCCAGTCTGACATTGACGCCTTCAAGATGGGGACCGCGGCAACCCTGTCCCTGCGTCCGGCCCCGGCGCCCGATCAGATCATCGATATGAAGATGTCGCTGAAAGGCTTTACTGCCGGCTATAATGTTGTCGATATTGTCGAGCCATAATCGCGCCATTCAGGCCCTGAAAACCCAACCGCGGCTCTCTCCGAGCGGCGGTTTTTTCTTTTGGGGGCAAGGCTAAACGCCTCGCAGGGCCAAGACCGCATTTAGCCCGCCAAAGGCAAAGGCATTGCTCAGAACAACATCCACCTTTGCGTCCCGGGCTTCATTTGGCACCACGTCCAGAGCGCATTCCGGATCTGGCTCCTGATAGCCGATGGTCGGTGCAATAACACCATCGCGTATCGCCATAATACAGGCCAGTAATTCAACGGCACCGGTGCCACCGATCAGATGTCCGTGCATCGATTTGGTCGAGGATATCATCAGGCGGTCCGCATGTGGGCCAAAAACATCGGCGACGGCCGCACATTCAGTTTTATCATTTGCGGCGGTGCCGGTGCCGTGGGCATTGATATAGCCGACCTCATCCGGATTGACCCGCGCATCGGTCAGCGCCCCGGAAATGGCCCGCGCGGCCCCCTGTTTGCTGGGCATCACAATATCGGCGGCATCCGATGACATGGCAAAACCGATCACTTCACATAAGATTTCGGCGTCGCGGGCATGGGCGTGATCGTACTCCTCAAACACAAAAATTCCGGCACCTTCGCCCTGAACCATGCCGTTTCTATTGGCACTGAACGGTCGGCAGGCATCTTTCGACATCACCCGCAAACCCTCCCAGGCCTTCACCCCGCCAAAGCACAGCATCGATTCAGAGCCGCCGGTCACCATCACAGGCGCCATACCGGATCGCACCATTTGAAACGCCTGGGCCATGGCATGGTTGGAGGAGGCACATGCAGTAGAGACGGTGAAACTGGGCCCCTTCAAATTATGCTGCATCGATACATGGCTGGCAGCCGCATTGTTCATCAGTTTGGGCACCACAAACGGATGCACCCGGTTTTTGCCGTCTTCATAGACCGAGCGGTAATTGTCGTCCCAGGTTGAGACACCACCACCGGCAGTGCCGAGAACAACGCCGGATTTTGCGGCCAACTCTCCGACAAACTCAAGCCCGGACTGCTCGATGGCCTCTTTGGCCGCGGTCAGTGTGAACTGGGTGAACCGGTCATACAGACTTATCTGCTGTCGGTTAAAGCGCCCCTCAGCCTCAAACCCACGCACCTGACCGCCAATTTTGATCGTCAGTCGATCAACATCGCGAAACTCCAGCTTGCCAATGCCGCAGGTCCCATTGCGCATGGCTGCAAGCGTCTCTGGAACCGAATGGCCCAAAGCGTTGATCGTTCCGGCCCCGGTGATGACAACCCGTTTCATACTATCATCCTCTGCCTGCAGGCCGTTGTTCTTATTTAGAAATCAGCGCTTCAAGGCTCAAAATTATCGAGCCGACGTTCGAGATGTCAAAGTCACTTTTCTCGGGCTGGTTGGCGTTGAAGGGAATGGTGATGTCGAATTCTTCCTCGATGGCAAAGATGCATTCAACAACCCCCATACTATCAATGCCAAGATCGTCGAGTGTATTTTCGAGAGAGACATCGGATGGTTTCAAAATCGCCTGCTCGGCAATGATGGCAAACACCTTGCTTTGAATGCTCATATTAGACCTCTGACCAAACGCATAACTGTGGACCTACCGGCTTCGACGCTATTTGAAAACAGCCTTTTTCAGGGCCTCAATGTCGCGCATTAAACGCGGTAAACGGCGCTGTGCTTTGTATATTTCCGTGTGCGTGTCCATTTTGACCGCAGGATATCCCATGACCACCCGACCGGCAGGCACATTGGAAATAATTTTGGTGCCGCCGCCCGCCACCACTCCATTGCCAATAAAGATATTGTCATTCACCCCACATTGGCCCGCCAGCACAACATTGTCGCCAATATCGACCGACCCCGAGACCCCGGTTTGACCACAGAGCAGACAATCTTTTCCGATCCGCGTGTTATGGCCAATGTGCACCTGATTATCGAGCTTGCTGCCATCGCCGATCACCGTGTTGCGAATGGTTCCGTTGTCGATGGTGCAATTGGCGCCGATTTCAACGTCATGGCCAATGGTGACCGCCCCCAGAGAGTGAATTCTCATCCAGGTTTGTGCCGTCGCTTCGCCTTGATCCGTCAGGGATTTGCGAACGTTTTCCACCCCCGAAACCTCTGGAGTTACAAAGGAAAATCCATCACTGCCCACACGTGCCCCGGGCTGTGCAATGAACCGGTCGCCAACCGTCGCCCGGGCCCCGATTGAAACCATCTCGCGCAGAAACGCATTTGATCCAATCACCGCATCGGTGCCGATAAAACAATGCGGGCCAATCACCGACCCGGCGCCAATACGAGATCCGGCGCTGATGATGGACAGCGGGCCGACACAGACCCCATCGCCCAGTTGGGCAGTGGGATCAATGATGGCTGAGGGGTGAATCCCGCTGCCAAACCCCTGCCCCGGATCCAACTTGGCAGTGACACCCGCCATTGCCATGCGAGGGCGGGGCGTAAAGATTGCCGCCCGCAGCCCCATGGCTTGCCAATCCGCATCTGGCCATAACAGCGCCGCCTCAGCGCGGCCCTGGCCCAGGGTTTCGGCGTATTTAGGCGACATCGCCATCGCCAGGTGCTGTGGCCCTGCGTCACCGGGTTCGGCAGCACTGGTGATCTGTAGGTCCAAATCCCCCTGGGCCTCAGCGCCCAGAGCCTCGGCTATCTGACGAATGGTAAACATTTCAGGCCCTTCCCGATGGTTTGGCTTAGGCCAGAGGATTACCCCTGAACGCCGCTCAACACCACCCCTGCCCGCTGCAGCGCCGCCCAAATCTTGGCGTCGCGCCCATAAACATCGCGTCGAAATTCAGCACGGCCCTTGGTGGATATAATCGCCGTTCGATAGATGATATGCACTGGCACGTTCTGCTCAAGCTCAACCTTGGTTTCCTTGCCGGTGTTCAGGACACGGTGGAAAAAGGCCTTGGGGTCTTCGGACTGGCGCGACAACAAGGCATAGGCAAATTCAAACGGTTGCGCCAAACGGATGCAGCCATGTGAATAGGCCCGCACCTCCCGCGAAAACAGGTTCTTGGCCGGGGTGTCATGCAGGTATATATTGTACTTGTTGGGGAACATGAACTTGACCAGGCCCAATGCATTGCGATTGCTCGGAGGCTGGCGCATGGCAAAAGGGAAAGTTCTGGCGGTAAATTGTGTGAAATCAACGGCACTGCGGTCCACCCGGAGACCCCGCCGATCGGTGATTTCAATGTGGCTAACAGCGTTTGGATTTGCCTTCAATTGCGGCAGATATTCTTTGGTCACAATGGACCGCGGCACATACCAGCTGGGGTTAATAACCATATGCTCCATTTCGTCCGAAAATTCTGGGGACCGACGGTCGCCCTGATTTTTTCCAATCACCGACCGTGTTTCAAACGTGACATTGCCATGGTCGATGATTTTTGCGGTAAAATCAGTTTGATTGACCAATACGTGACGCGCACCGCGGTCCACCGGCAGCCAGCGCTCCCGTTCCATGGCAACAATGACGGACTTCAATCGCGCAACAACCGGCTTGTTGACCTCGGCAATGGTACCCTTGCCAGCCACACCGTCGGCCTTAAGCCCGTGCTCGGCCTGAAATTGCTGGACCGCCGCCTCAATAGCCCCGTCATAGCGGCCTGTGGCGCTCCGTTGCATATAGCCCATAGAGACCAGACGGTTGCGTAACGCCACAACATCCGGGCCGCTTTGACCCAGTTCCAGCTTGCGATTTGGCACCGTGGGGCCCCAACCGCCCTGCTGCATCAGCGACTCCAGCCGGAGCTTCTCTTTCATCAAGGCGCGGTATTGCGACGACTTGGGCGCCAGTGACCGCATAAAGGCAGTGGGTGTCCCGTCCCGCATGCCGGTCAAGAAAACATTGCCATCCGTATCGGGCTTTCGCCGCACCATGCCATCGTCGATTTGAGAGGGGATCAAAATCCCGGTCTGAATTTCGCTCGCATAATCCACCAGTGCCTGGCTCAACGCGACTTCGACCATGCCCAGATCCCGCGTCGTCCTAGCGCTCTGCATCAGCTTGGTTAGCCGCGCAACCTCAACCGCCCGATCCGGCAGCCCATGGAGCGACATAGTGCCAAGCGCCGCCAACAAGGCCGACCTGCGCGCCCGGTCCAGCTCGCCACCCCCGGTCCAGATCGGTTGATAATCATTCTCGCGATAAAACGCAGCCACGCCGTCATCCGTCGATGCCGCCTCGGCAATGGCTTGTTTAAACGCAGTCACCTGCGCCTGCGCCGGTGCCGGGCTCATCCCCATTCCCAAACCAGCAAGCGCCAGGACAAAGACGCCCGCCCGTAGTTTTGGTGAAAAAATAACATGGGGAAAACACATCATATCATAACTTCCTTGAACGGTTTACGCATCAATTAAAGGCTCTGCCTACATGAAGTTTTGGTAAATACTAGGGGGAGAAGTCCATTCACATTTACATCAGTTTTGAACGACCTCGCTCCCTGATGCAGTGCAGACGCAGTCAGCGGGCCTCGGGCGGCATCTGGCAGCCTCTGGGGTGTGTCATGATCCTGATATAGTGGTTAATATGACAATTTGCGCAAAAAATCGCCGAAAATTGGAGATAGATACAAGTTGCTACAATCCTATCTTGGCACACGAATCGACCTGTGGCATACAAATTGCATCTTGGGATGGATGAAAACAGCGCTCGTAACATCGGGTGCAGGCAGGATTAGCGTACGGGACGGCGCAGTATACGATGGTAGAAACCAAAACTTCGGGGATAACCCGGCGGAGCTTATTGGGTGCTTTCGCGGCAACCGCACTTGTTGCAGCTCCCACTTTTTCAAAAGCAGCAGGCCTGTTGCGTGGGTCGGGTGATATCCGACGCATTCGAATGTATTCGGGCCGAACCGGTGAACGGATCGATATGATCTATTGGATCGATGGCAAGTACATCAAGGATTCAATCAAGGAAATTAACTACTTCATGCGCGACTGGCGCAATGATCTGATCAAAGAGATCGATCCGCGCACCATCGACATCATGGCGGCATCCCATAACCTGTTGGAAGTCAATGAACCCTATATGATGTTGTCGGGCTATCGCAGTCCGCAAACCAATGCCATGTTACGCCGGCGGTCGCGTGGAGTTGCCAAAAACTCACTGCACATGCGGGGACAGGCTGCCGATCTGCGATTGGCCTCCCGCTCGGTCAACCAGATGGCAAAAGCCGCGCTGGCCTGTCAGGCCGGCGGTGTCGGAAAATACCGCGGCTCCAATTTTGTGCATATGGATTGCGGCCAGGTCCGTAGCTGGACCGGCTAACTCGACAACGCCCATACTAGGCCCATTGAAAAATCCCGAACGGCAATCGCCTGCGGGCTTTTATGGTGTCATTTCCTGCAATTCCAGCAAAGACTCAACAGTCTGCAGCGCCGTTTTGACATCTGTCTCAAGTGTCGCCAGTGGATCAGTGTCAGTCCTTGAAGCGGCCGAACCCGGGCCCGGGTGGAAATATTTCCAATGAAGGCCAACGAGACGAAATTTTCCATTGAAGTGCTCGGTTCCGACAGCTATACCGCCGTTGAAACAGGCACCTGTAGCTCAGCTATGTAGAGCGCTGCCCTCTGAAGGCGTTCGACAGGACACGGAACCAGTTGAAAAGAAAGAATAAATATAGCCTTTAACTGCTTGCGTGCAGATGCCCGCACAGGTACAAGGTTGCTAACGGTCCCATAGCTCAGCTGGATAGAGTGCTCGCCTCCGAAGCGAGAGGTCGCTGGTTCGAATCCAGCTGGGACCACCACTTCTCAACACATCGATCCACCTTCGGATCAGCACCCCCATTGATTTTTTGATGCAAGGCTGACTCACTGTCGCCAAACAGCCGCGGTGGCTGGCAATAATGTCCCGTGGATATGACGCAGATTGGCTTCGTAGTTGCATGCGGTCTGACCGATGCCCTGAATTCGTCCCCTCGGCCATTGCGACAGAGCAAACATGCCGGATAATGTCGGCATCCCGTGCTCAGGCCAACTGGCCCAAGCACGAGAGTAATGAGCGTTTACTTTTTTACGTTCGTCCAAATCTTGTCGTATATTGCCTGAGTTTCCTCGCTGCACACTTCGATGAAGGTAGCCGGCCCAGCATCTGCAGGTGGATTTGCCTCTGGCAAAGTGCGAAGGGCATCGTCCAGCAATGACGCAACGCCTTTAACACCAGCAGAATATTGGGTCCAGTTTGTCAGTGTTGCGACATTTTCCGGATCGAGCAGGAAGTCCATGAATTTGAGCGCGTTATCGCGGTTTGGAGCGTCCTTCAGCAGAACGACGTTGTCCATCCAGGCAATGTAGCCCTGTTTCGGAAAGGCGTATTCTACGTTTGCGCCTTCTTCACGCGCTTTGGCTGAGAACCCATTATAGATCATGCCTGCGGCAGCGTCACCGGCGACCAACACTTCTTTCGCGGTATCGGAATTGAAGGATGCCCAATAGGTCTTGGCCTCCTGCAGCATCGCGTCCAATGCCTTCAACTGGGCCCGGTCGGTTGAGCACTGCGGAATGCCGAGATGCAACGATGCCATCGCCAAAACTTCACCCTGGCTGTCAAGCATGTTGACCTTGCCGCGCAATTCGGCCGGCGGATTGAACAGGATATCGGTGGTGTTAATGTCGCCCTGATAGACGTCACGGTTCACGGCAAACGCTGTTGAGCCCCACTGGTAGGGAATCGAGTGCTTTCGGCCCGGATCAAAATCGACGTCCAGCCACTGTGCTTCGATGTTTCCTTTGTTGGCAAGCTCTCCCTCGGCGATGGTGCCCAACAGCCCCTCGTTGGCCAAGATCTTGACCATATAGTCGCCCGGCACCGAAACATCATAGGTCCCGATCCCACCGGCTTTCAGAGAGGCTAACATGGATTCGTTGGAGTCATAGGTATCCATCACCACGTCGATACCGGTCTCTGCCGTGAACTTGTCCACGAGCTCCTGCGGCATGTACTCGAACCAGTGGTAGACAACCACTTTTCCATCGGCCAGGGCAACGCTGGCTGACATAGCGATAGCGGATGCTGCAACCGTGTTTTTTAATAGTGTTTTCATGGGTTTCTCCATCTGTTGGGTTACTTTGTATTGTCTGACTTGCTGACGATGTATGAGATCGTGACCATGATTATCGACACCGCGAGCAGCATGGTTGAAATGGCCATAATGTTGGGCTTGATGCCCTGTTTCACCGCACCAAAAATGGCTGTTGGCAGTGTTTCAATACCGGCGCCTTTGACGAAGTTGGTGATGATGAAATCGTCCAGCGAAACGATAAATGAGAGCAGGTATCCAGAGATAATGCCGGGGGCCATCAAAGGAAGCAAGATCCGGGTGAAGACCTGTCGTTTGGTGGCATAGAGATCCATCGCGGCCTGCTCGTAGCTGTCCTCGATGCCTTGCATCCGGGCCGCGATCGGCAGGTAGGCAAAGGGGATGCAAAAGGCGATGTGGGCCAACACGATCGTCAGTAATCCGCGATCAAAGCCGATGTAGTTGAAAAAGATCAACGTGGCCACGGCAGTCACGATTTCCGGCACCATCAGCGGCAAAGAGATCAACCCGATGGAGGCGGTACGTAACCGAAACTTGCCGCCCCGCACGATGGCGGTCGCTGCCAAAGTCGCAATCGCTGTCGCGATTGTCGAAGCAATAATGGCAATCACAAAGCTGTTCCAGGCCGCCAGCTTGAATTTCGCGCTTTCGGGACCGCTGAAAACATCCACGTACCAACGAAGCGACAGCCCCTCCCATACGGTGATCGAGTTTGACGCGTTGAAACTGTAGATCGTGACCACAACCAATGGTGCATATAGAACCACCAGGCACAGAATTGTCATGGCCCCAAAGCCACGGTACGATTTGATGTCATATTTTCTCTGTGCCATCACTTAACCCTCCCGCTTTTCTGCTTTGGCCTGTCGGCGCGCGAACACAATTAGGATGATCAGAACCATGGTCAGCAGGATCATCGAGGCGGCAGCACCAAATGGCCAGTTGCCGGCATTGCCTTTGAACTGCTCTTCAATGAGCGAGCCGATCATGAAGTTTTTTGCCCCTCCCAGCAGATCTGGCGCGAGGAACGAGCCCAGTGACGGCACGAACACCAGAATACAACCTGCGATCACTCCCGGTTTTACCGCGGGCAACAGAATGCGCCGCAGGGTCACCCATTTGGTGGCATAGAGATCAGCCGCGGCCTCGCTCAAGGCAAAGTTGTAGCGTTCAACGGAGGCATAAATCGGCAAGACCATGAAAGGCAGGTAGGAATAGAACAGCCCCAGCTGCACCGCGAAATTTGTGTTCACGATGTGAATTGGGCTGTCGATAAGACCGATGGACAACAGGAAATCGTTCAGCGGCCCCTGATCGCGCAGCAGGAATTTCATCGAAACTGTACGGATCAGCAGGTTGACCCAATAGGGGATGGTGACCAGGAAGACCCAAATCGGTCTAACTTTTTCAGACCGTGTCGCAATGAAGTAGGCCGTTGGAAATCCAATAATCAGGCTAAGAATCGTGGCGGCGCCTGCCTGCCAGATCGAGCGCCAGAAGATGGTGATATAGGTCCACTCGATCTGTGGCGCTTCATCCCCGAACAGTCCGCGATCAAAGAAGAACTGATCATAGGAAGCGAGGCTGAATTCCCAGATCACCCCACCCCTGAATTCTTTGGTCAGGAACGAGTAGATCAAGATCATCGACACCGGGGCCAGAGACAGCACCAAAAGCACGAGCCAGGCCGGCATGAGCAACCAGGTACGCGCTTCTTTGTAGGTGTCGGTGGTTGCGCCGCCACTTTCCGCTTGCGCTGCCATCAGTCCACCAGGAGGCGTGCCGCCCCCAGCTCCATGTTGACGAAGACTTCGTTTCCGGGTTCAAAAATGCGTTTATTCCCGCGATTTGAGTTAGACGTTCTGACGGTAAAGTTTGGCCCGTCCGCAAGGTTAATGATGGTGGTAATATCGGTGCCTGCGAAAATATTCTCCTGCACCCTGCCCTTCAGGCTTTCGCCTTCCGCCGGGTCGTCTGAAATAAACAGGCGCTCCGGACGCACGGACATATGAACCTTTGCCCCGACAGCAATGCCATCAACTTGATTGCAGGTCAGTTCGTGCCCGCCGCCAAGATGGCAGGTCGCACGACCATTGGCGATAGTGTCCACCGAGACCTCCAAAAGGTTGGTTTCTCCGATGAAATCGGCCACAAACATGTTGTGCGGGTGCTCGTAAATGTCCCGCGGCGCGCCCAACTGCTGCAATTCGCCCTCTGACATGACGGCAATGCGGTCGGACATGGTCAGCGCCTCTTCCTGGTCGTGGGTCACGAAGACGAAGGTGATACCGGTCTCGCGCTGCAGGTGTTTCAGCTCAAGTTGCATCGCTTTGCGAAGCTTCTGATCCAATGCGGACAAGGGCTCATCCAAAAGCAGAGCTTTTGGCTGCGGTGCCAGCGCACGCGCAAGTGCCACACGCTGCTGCTGACCGCCCGAGAGTTGCGACGGCTTGCGATTTGAAAATTGCGACAATTGCACCAGCTCTAGCATTTCGCCAGCACGGCTGCGGGCCTGCGCCTTGGACCTGCCGCGCATCTCTAGGCCAAATGCCACGTTGTCCAGCACCGTCATATGCGGGAACAAAGCATAGTTCTGGAACACGGTGTTCACCGGGCGCTGGTGCGGCGGCAGGTTTTTGATCTCTTCACCATAGAGATAGATCTCGCCTTCGGTGACATCCTCAAACCCGGCGACCATACGCAAGAGCGTTGTTTTACCGCAGCCGGAAGGGCCCAGAAGAGTGAAAAACTCGTTGTCCAGGATGGAAAGCGAAATCGTCTTCAATGCTGTAAAATCGCCGTAGCGCTTTACAGCGTCGCGGACGTCAATGGCTATTGATTGGTCTTCTGGCATGGTCCCTCCATCGGCGCAGCCGTATTGCAGCCGTATTGCAGTCAGTATAGAAAGGCGGTTGGTCGACTTTAAGAACTGTATTCCTCAGCGTTCATTAGCTTCAGCCTAACAAAGACCGCAAGGCCCGAATACGCCAGGTCAACAGCTCCAAAACCCTGCAGATCTCACAGGTTTTCCAGACACCTTCGGTTTTGTTTTACTTGGCGTGAACCGATCTGTTCGGGCGCCTCCGACATGTCCGCTTGCGCCAAGACCACCGGAAAACGCCACCGGTCACTGATGGTTTTCGCAACCAAAGTAACGGGTGGCCTCAGGCGTCCAAAGGGGCTCGGCGGATGTCAGATGGCAGGCCTTCCTGGCCCTGGCCTTGGCCCTAAATGCTAATTTCGTTCACGATGCAGTCCATCATGCGATCGCAGGCCGCTAGCTGTTCCCCGGAAATATATTCATCCGCTTTATGGCCCTGCCCTTCCGTAGAACCAGGACCACATACGATTGTCGGAACACCAAGACCTGCAAAAACGCCAGCTTCAGTACCAAAGGCAACCTTGGTGACCTCTGGATTTCCTGCCAGACGCTGCGCCAGGGCAACCACAGGAGCGCCCTTGGAAACATCGAGGCCAGGATAGGCATTGTACCGGTTCAGGGTGATTTTTGCCTCGGGATAGTCGGGCTGATATCGTCTAGCCACACGGCTGGCCGCGTCCCGGATCAGATCCATGATCATGTCTTGCCGGTCTGACGCGAGATGGCGATATTCCAGGATCAACTCTGCGTGGTCGGGAACGATATTCAGCGCAACGCCGCCAGTGAGTTTGCCAATATGCACCGTGCTGTAGGCGATGTCATAGTCTGTTTCGCGCGCGCCTTGCGTTGCAAGCCACCCCTGCACCTTGCCAAGTTCGACAACAAAATCTGCGGCGAGATGCAAAGCGTTCACGAAGTTAGGCGCCAGGGCGGAATGTCCACTTTGCCCGTTACAGGTCGCTTTGATCGCCGCCTTGCCCTTGTGCCCGACCGCCACACGCATCTCAGTCGGTTCGCCGACGAAACAGGCGCGCGGAGTCCCCAGCAGCGGAGCAAGCCGGTCAGCCATATGCTGGATCCCGACACAGCCGATTTCCTCGTCATAGGAAAAAACGAGTTTCAGCGGCTCTTTCAGATCGCTCTTTGCGGCCTTATCCGCAGCGCTCAGCATACAGGCCAGATAGCCCTTCATATCGGTGGTGCCGCGCCCGTAGTACTTGCCATCTTGGTGTGACAACCGGAACGGATCGCGGCTCCAGTTCTGCCCCTCGGTCGGAACAACATCGGTATGGCCCGACAAAATCAGCCCCCCCCCGGACAGGCCACCCTCAGACGGGCCAATTTCGGCAAAAAGCCCCGCCTTTTGACCGGTGTCATCGGAAATGCGCGTCAGTCGAAACCCACGCTCACGCAGATAAGTTTCGATGAAACCGATAATATCGAGATTGGACCTAGAGCTGACCGAGTTGAACCCGATCAGCCGCTCGAGGTTTTCTAACGTCAGAGACATTTCTGCACTGTTCCTCCTCAATCGTATGCCAGCTCGGTGATTTCGCGGCGGAAGGGCAGCGTATCACCGGGATCCTCGCCATCCAGCTCCCGCGCATACCGGTGACCGGCATAGGTGGCCCAGGCGATTGGACCCGGCGCATTTGCGTCACCGATGATTTTGACCGATTTAATCCCAGCGTCCTTCCATTCGGATTCACGCGCCTTCAGGTCATTGAAGACCTGATTGTTTTCCAGGCGCGATGACACCATCACAACGGATTCGCATCCAAACTGGGTGGTGGTGCCGGTATAGACGCAGTTGGACACCACATGGCCGCTGCCAACTTCGGTTACGCCCCGGTTCAGTACGATCTCGACGCCCATTTCAGCCAGGTTCTTATGGATTGCATGCTGCTCCAGGGTGTTGTTGGTCCAGTCCGACAGGTAGGCCGCAGGTGTGATGATCGTGACCTCACAGCCCTCCTTGCGCAAAAGCTCTGCCAGAACGCCGCCCATGTAATAGTGGTCATCATCATAGATCACCACTTTGCCCGAGGGCAGCTTTCCGGCCATGATATCGTCCGGTGTGAAAATCGGCATGGAAGCATCGACGGCAAAGGGAACCACGTGCTGACGGCTCACCCCGTCGCGCCGCCATTTTGAACCGGTCGCGATACAAATGTTCTCGAAGCCAAATTCCAGGATGTTTGCCGCGTCCAGTTCACTGTCGAAATAGGTTTCGACGTTTGCTTTCTGGCTTATCTGATATTCACGGTATTCCAGCACCCGCCCCCAGGCACTGAGCCCGGGAAGGAGGCGCTCGCGCGCCACGCGGCCGCCAAGTTCGGTTGTGGCTTCGGCGATGGCAACATCATAGCCACGCTCGGACAGGGCGCGCGCGGCCTCCAGCCCTGCGGGACCGGACCCGACGACCAGAACATTGGAACTGCCGCCTTTCGCGTTCATCTTTTCAGGGTGCCAGCCCTTGCGCCATTCTTCCATGAAGGTCGGGTTCTGGGTGCAGCGACTGATCGACATGGTCATGTCACCGGTGATGCAGATGTTGCAACCGATACATTCACGGATATCCTCGATCCGACCCTCTTCGATTTTCTTCGGCAAAAACGGATCAGCAATCGACGGCCGCGCGCAACCGATGAAATCGAGCAGGCCCGATCTGATCTGTTTGACCATCGTGTCGGGAGAGGTAAACCGGCCCACACCCACGATGGGTTTGTCTGTCAGATCGTGAATGCCCCTGACCAGTTCCTGTTGCGCGCCCTCATCTGTGAAGCGCGACGGACCGGAGCAATCTTCCCAGGTGCCCTGCGCAAGATCCCAAAGATCTGGCAGATCCTTGTTCATTTCGACAAAATCGCGCACTTCGGCGTTAGAAAACCCCAGGTCGCCGATGGTCTCATCAAGGCTGACGCGAAGCGTGATGCCCATAGTGTCACCAACAGCATCTTTGATATCGGATATAACCTCATTCACAAAGCGTGACCGGTTCTCCAGGCTGCCGCCATATTCGTCAGTGCGTTGGTTTGTGGCCCGACTGAGGAAGTGTTGGAATATTCCAAACCCATGTGCGCCGTAAAGGCAGATCAGGTCAAAACCGGCCAATTTTGAACGTTTGGCAGCGTTCACAAACCAGCGGCGCAAATCGCGGATGTCAGTTTTGTCCAGCGCGCGGGCCTGCATCGGATCGTTGGTAAAGGTGCGGATCGGCATGGCGGAAACCGCCATCGGCACTTCTTTTGAGTACAGGTTCGGTCCGTTGATACCGGAATAGGCCAGCTGAATACCCGCAAGCGCGCCATATTCTTTCATCTTCTCTGACATCTTGCGAAGCTGTGGGATGTCTTTGTCTTCCCACAGCCGCAGCTCGATGAAGGGCGTGATTTCCGATGTATGGTGCATCTCGCATTGTTCGGTGAAGATCACCCCCCAACCGCCTTCGGCCTTGATGCCGCGCATGGCAGCCGCGGCCGAGGGGTCGCGGTAGCCACCACCGTTGCAGTGTGGAACCTGGTAGAGCCGGTTCTTGGCGGTGACAGGACCAATCTGCATCGGTTCGAAAAGTATATCGTAGCGGGGATCGCGCAAAGTTGCCTCCTCAGAAAGCGGGTTTGCTTAAGAATAGCGTGCCGCCCTAAGATCGAAAGACACGCTTGTGAAAGCATTGATTAGGGGGAAGCTAACCGCCCCTGGGGGACTGTTTCTAACCACTCAAGCCAGTAAAGCTGCCACTTTGAAGCCGATCATAGCAATGCTGGACGAAAGCGCGCACGACACTGGCGGCTTCCGCGTCAGTTGACATTAACAGCCCCATTCGCATCGGTCGCACCGCTCCGACAAGGGGAATGAATTTCAGAGGCTTCCCGTCCGGCGAAAAATCATTCAGTGGGCGTATATTGGCAATCGAATAGCCAAACCCGTTTGCCACAAGGCTGCGCATCACAGCCATATCCCTTGTCCGTTCGGCAATTATTGGCTTGGCGTCAATCTGGGTAAAGAACGACAGAAAATAGTCCGCACTAAACGGCAGATCCAACAGGACCATCGGGTGGCTCTTTAGCTCCGCCACGGAAACCGCTGGCAGATGCGCCAATGGGTGCGTTTCATTGACGATGGCGTAAGGAGGCAGCTCCAACAGAGAAACGAACTGCAGATCGGCAGGCAATTCCAGGTCATATGTCAGTGCCACATCTATTTCAGCTCGCCGTAGCGCACTAAAAATTTCCGATTGGTTTAGTTCGTGTTGACGCACGCGCACTTCGGGGTATTCGGTTTCGAAACTTCGCCGCACGGATGGTAGCACAACCTGTGCAAACGTAACCATGCATCCGATGGACAACGGACCGCGTACAGAGCCGGAAATATCCCCGGCCAGCTCGATCAATCTGTTGGCTTCCTGAAGAACAAACTTTGCCTGCACCATCATGCGCCGCCCTGCCAGTGTCAGTGACAGGCCCTGAGCATGTTGACGAACAAAGAGAGGCAGCCCGAATTCCTTTTCAAGCTGGTTGATCGCTGCCGAAATCGACGGCGACGACACATTGACCTTTTCTGAGGCCAGGGCGATGCTTCCGGCCTCTCCGACAGCAACAAAATACTCTAACTGTCTGAAGGTGTATCTCAGCATCGCGTTTCCCCGATCCCTTGCGTTGTATTAGGCTTTGTACTTTATCCAGGTTGTCTTCAAAGCGGTATACTTATCAAGAGCGTGCAAGGAAAGGTCCCGCCCGAAGCCGGATTGTTTCATGCCGCCGAATGGCGTTTGAACCGACAATGCATCGACTGTGTTGACTGACACGGTCCCAACGTTCAGCCGATCCGACACCCGGCAGGCCCGGCTAAGATTGTCGGTCCAGACCGAGGCGGCCAGCCCGTAGATACTGTCGTTCGCCATTGCA
>JABSSD010000028.1 GCA_013214575.1 Paracoccaceae bacterium
CCGGGTCTGTTACGCCGCCCAGCTGGTCCTGACCGGTGACATCGATCCGCAGGAGGATCGGTTGCCGATGCTGCGCCGCATCGAGGACCTGAGCCAGGTTTTCACCGACCCCGACAGCCGAACCTCACTGGCCGAGGCGACTGAGGCGGTGATCCAGAACAACCACTATCGCTGCCTCAAGGCGCTGCGCAGCCTGCTGCCGCGCGAGGAAAGATTAATCGCGGTGGCTCAAGCATAGGTTTTCGGCCGAATGCTGCCAGAATAGCGGCATCCGCTGAATCCCCCCCTCTCTCAGCAAATGAGGCGCGTGTAGAAAACGCGCCCCTCAGGGACCGCTGGGTCAGCGATCACAGGATCAGCCAGCATTTGCTCATCCCCGGCCCCGATAGGTCGGAACACCCTGGTCAGGAATCCACACCGCCGCAGGCTGCTCTCCGGTCTGATAGAAGATATCGATCGGAATTCCCCCGCGCGGATACCAATAGCCGCCGACCCTCAGCCATTGCGGCTGCAGCACCTCCACCAGTCGCTTGCCGATGGTAACCGTGCAATCCTCGTGAAAAGCACCGTGGTTGCGGAACGACCCGAGGAAAAGTTTCAGCGATTTGCTTTCGACCAGCCAGTCTGCCGGCACGTAATCCAGCACGATATGCGCAAAATCCGGTTGCCCGGTCATCGGGCATAGCGAGGTAAACTCCGGGGCGGTAAAGCGGACCGCGAAAGGTGTCCCCGCCTGAGGGTTCGGCACCCGTTCCAGCACCGCCTCTTCGGGCGAGTTCGGCAGCTTGGTCGCGCCGCCTAGCTGGGTCAGATTCGCATAGATATCTTGGTTTGCCATTTGTCATGTCCTTTGGTCACGGCGCGCCCTATTCCCGGTCAGTCATCCCTACCAGGCGGCCCGCCTTTATTGTCACACGCCGCGTTTGTTGCCCCAGACAAGCACATGCAGCTGCGGCAGAATGGTGGGATCATACCAGCGGTCGCCCAGCGCTTTGTCGATCAGCCATTGATACCTGCTCATGATGCCGTCCAGATCAATCTGAGCGTCATCGACGTCGGGCGGCGGCGGGGTGTGATTGCCCGGTTGCAGATAGAGCGGCAGATCCGGGTAGCGCCGCGCCACCTCACGCGCCCAGGAATAGTCCACCTGGTCAAACACCACGATCTTCATCACCGTCTGCACCTGCCCGGCCCGCGCCAGACAATCCTCGAACCTGGCCCAGTCCACCGTTTCCCCCGAGGATGGTGGTTTGGGGCTGAGGATCAGCATCGACAGCTCCTTGAACCAGTCCTGCGCAACCGAGCCCTGGGTCTCCATGGCAAAGCCATATCCCCGCGCTTTGCCCAGCGCGATCAGCGGTGCAAAATTCTGGATTGCCGGGTTGCCGCCGGACAGCGATACCGTCAACGGCACTCCGCCCGACAGCTCCTCGACCCGCGCCAGGATGGCCGCCGCAGCCATCTGCGCCCAGTCGTGGCGATAGGCGCTGTCCACCGCATGCAGGCTGTCACACCAGCTGCACCGGTAGTCACAGCCCCCGGCCCGCACAAAGACGGTCGGAACGCCGATCACTGCGCCCTCGCCCTGAATGGTCGGGCCAAATATTTCCGCGATACGCAGCGCACTCATGGTCTGTACTCGGCCCAGGTCTTGGGGGTTTCACTTATCCGCACGGCGCTGGTCTGTGGCCAGTGTGCCTTGCAGAAATCAAAGATTTCCCTGGCCAGAAATTCCGAGGTTATGCCGTCATGACCAAACACATCATTGAGATGGCGATGGTCCAACCCCTCATCGATCCAGCTCTTCAGCGGCTTTAACTCGCGGTAATCCAGCACAAAGCCGTTGCGGTCCAATGTCGTAGCACTCAGTTCAACCTCGACGATGTAATTATGCCCGTGCAGCCGCGCACAGGGGTGATCATCCGGCAAGCTGCACAGCTGGTGACTGGCGGAGAAATGGAACTCTTTGGTGATACGGAACATCAGGTTTGCCCCACTGCGGATTTCCAATAGTCGCGATCAGCATAGAGTGTCGGATCACTAACCCCTGCCAGATCAAAGGCTTCGCGACGCTCCACACAGGTGCCACAGCGGCCACAATGCAAATCACCGCCCTTGTAGCAGGACCAGGTATCGGCAAACGGGGTATTGTGTCTGGCCCCCTCGGTCACAATCGCGGATTTTGGCACATGCACAAAAGGCGTATACAGCTTGACCGAGGCATAGCCATCCAGTGCTTTGTCCTGCATCACCTGAAAGGCGTCGATAAAATCGGGGCGACAGTCCGGGTAGATAAAGTGATCGCCGCCATGCACCGCAGCGGCAACTGCGTCTGCCTGTTTGGCGGCGGCAACGCCAAAGGCAATGGCCAGCATGATCGCATTGCGGTTGGGCACCACCGTCACCTTCATACTGTCTTCGGCGTAGTGGCCATCGGGCACATCCACATCATCAGTCAGCGCAGAGCCGCTGAGAAACTGGCCAATATGGCGCATGTCAATCAGCTCAAACGGCACATCCAGCCGATCAGCTGCCCGCTCGGCAAATTTGAGCTCCTTTTTGTGACGCTGTCCATAGTCGAAAGAAATCAGGCCGACCAATTCCTGTTCCGCTGCCACCTTATGGGCAAGCGAAACCGAATCGAGTCCGCCTGAGCAGATTACGAGTGTCTTCATTTTCAGATCCATGTTTTATAAGCCGGGTTGGCTGCGACCGGCGCTCACACGCTGTGGGCAGTGCGTCTATAGCACAGTCGCAGCCGGGGTAAAACCACATAGCGGTCCGCCCCGGCCCAGGGATCTTAGCCAACCAGTTTAGCCAACCAGTGACGGCAGGTACAAAACGATACCGGGAAAAGCCACCAGCAGGGCGATGGTCACCCCATCGGCGATGAAAAACGGCATCACGCCGCGAAACACATCCTGCACCGTCAGATCATCGCGCACCCCTGCCACCACAAAGCAGTTCAACCCGATTGGCGGGGTGATCAGGCAGAACTCGGCCATTTTCACCACCAGGATACCAAACCAAATCGCGCACATGGTGCCGCTCATGCCAAAGGCACTGTCAGCAGCGGCAACGCTCTCGCCACCATTCAGTGCCATCACCGCCGGGTAGACAACAGGCAGCGTCAGCAGCAGCATGCCAATGGCATCCATGAACATGCCCAACACCGCATAGGCCAGCAGAATGCAGATCAGAATCGCCATCGGCGCCATATCCAGGCTGACGATCCAGTCCGAGAACGCCCCCGGCAGGTCCGCAAAGCCCAGGAAGCGCACATAGATCAGCACCCCCCAGATGATGGTGAAGATCATCACCGTCAGCTTGGCGGTCTCCAGCAGTGCCGATTTCAGCTGCTCCCATTTCATGCCGTTGTAGATCGCCATGCAGAACACCACAAACGCACCCAGCGCGCCGCCTTCGGTTGGGGTGCCCCAAGCCTGGTCTCCGAAAGGATTGTAGACAAAGCAGATTATGATCAGGACGACAAAGATGATTGGCAAGGCAGGCGGCAGCGATTCAAAGCGCTGGCGCCAAGTATAGCCGGTCACCGGCGGGCCGACATTTTTGAACACCACCGCGATGCCGACAATCAGCAGCACATAGACCACCGCACTGAAGGCACCGGGAATGAAGCCGGCCAGCAGCAGCTTGCCCACGTCCTGTTCCACGATGATGGCATAGATCACCAGAATCGCCGAGGGCGGGATCAGCGAGGCTAGGGTGCCAGCGGCAGCGACAACACCGGCGGCGAACTGCTTGTTGTAGCCAAGCGCCAGCATTTCCGGGATGGCGATGCGGGCAAAGACAGCCGAGGTGGCCACCGAGGCGCCAGAGACCGCCGCAAAGCCCGCGGTGGCAAACACCGTCGCCACTGCCAGCCCACCGGGCAACCAGGCGATCCAACGCTTGGCGGCCTCAAACAGCGCCTTGGTCAGGCCGGCATAATAGGCCAGATAGCCGATCAGGATAAAGGTCGGGATCAGGCTCAGCGCCTGACTGGAGACCTTTGAGTGCGGCACCTGCCCCGCCACCTTGATCGAAACGATCAGGGCCTTGGAGAACTTGTCCGGGGCATAGCCAAATTTGGCCCAGAAAATCCACACCAGCCCAACAAGGCCGGCCATTGCAGCGGCAAAGGCCACCCGCATGCCAGCCACCACCATAACCAGCATAAAGCCGGTGACCCAAAGGCCAATTTCTATTGGTTCCATGTTCCTGCCCCTTAGTCTTCTTTGCCGCTGTTGGCGGTGCCTGTATCGGCCCCGCTCAGCTGGTCTGCTTCTGCTGCCGCCTGCGCCGCCGCGCTTTGCACCAGTGGCACCGCCACCGGATGTCTCAGCCCGAGAACCAGCGCCCGCCCATAGCCCCAGGCCTGCAACACCAGTCGCAGGCACAGCACTGAAAACGCCACCGGCACCAACAGTTTGGCAGGCCAGATCGGCAGGCTGATATCGATTGAGCTGTCGCGGCTCCACAGCGGTGCGGCAAAATCAAATGAGCGGCTGAAATGCGAGTAGCTGCCCCAGACCAGCGCCAGCATCAGCAGCAAGATCAGCAGCACCGAGATCAGCTCAAACAGCCACAGGGCGCGCCCCCTCAGGGCTGCGACCAGAATATCCATGCGGATATGGCCACCGTCGCGCTGCACATAAGAAATTCCCATAAAGGCAAGCAGCGGCATCGCCTGTTCAATCCAGTCAACATAGCCCGGCAAAGGCGAGTTAAACGCATTGCGCCCGCCCACCGAAACCACCGCTAGCACCATCAGGGAAAACACCGCCAAACCGCTGACCAGAGCCAGCAACCGCTCTAACCGCAGCAACTGAACATCCAACCGGCTGATCAGACTGCCATCTTCTAAAACCGCAGCGCTTGTCGCCATGGAACAGATCCTTATCTACATTATTGAAATCAAAATGGGCCGGGCAATGCTGCCCGGCCCCGGTCACATATTGCTGGCTTACTTGCGGGTTTCGGCCAGAGTGTCCATCAACAGGTCATACAGCTCTTGGGCGGGAATACCCTGAGCCGTCATGTCCGAAATCCACTGTTCGCGGATTGGATCGGCTGCCACGGTGCGGAACTCGGCCAGTTGCTCTTCGGAGAACTCAACCTTAAATACACCCTTTTCTTCCAGCACGTCATCCCACTTGGCCAACAGCTTGCCATAGTTGTCGAGGTAGTGCGCGATCGACTCATCGACCGAGCTGTTCAGCGCCTCGCGTTCCCCATCGCTGAGCGCATCATAGGCGTCAGTATTGACCACCACCGGGCAGTTCACGGTGCCCGGGTTCAGGTTTGCAGTCCACCAATCAGCGCGGTTGATGGTGCCATAGGACAGATGCGCGTGCTGGGCAAAGGCGACGGTATCGACAACACCGGATTCCATCGCGTTATAGGCTTCGGTTGCGGTCACGGATGTTGGCACCGCACCCACCGCAGCAAAGGCCTTGCCGATACCACCGGTGGCCCGAACCCGCATATCCTTGAAGGATTCCAGTGTCGCACGCGGTTCACCGGTGCCAACCAGATTGTACTGCGGCATGGGCGAGGTCATCAGCAGCCGGGCGTTCCAGCGCGCCAGATCAGCCTGAACGGCCGGGTGCGCATAGACCGCATTGGCCACCGCCACCTCTTCTTCCAGGGTGTTCACACCCAGGAATGGCAATTCCAGCACGGTAATGGTTGGGTTCTTGTCGCGGTGATAGCCGGCACAGAACTGCGCCATCTCAAAGGCACCAATGGAGATCCCGTCCAGGTTTTCTTTGTTCTTGGACAGCCCACCGTAGGATATATTCAGCGTAAAATCGCCATTGGTCTTTTCGCTGACCAGTTCGGCCAGACGCTCGACATGTTCGGTAAAGGCGCGGCGCTTGCCCCAGACAGAGACATTCCACTCGGTGGCGGCCGCTTCCGATACAATGGCAAATCCCGCTGTGGCCATCAGGGCCGCGGTCAAAATCTTGGTCATAATTCTCTCCCTATTTGCGCCCTTGATACGAGGCACTTGGCGGCCAAGCTAGCGATAAGACCTGCCGCTGCCAAGCCCCGCACGGCCACAACGTCACGCCCATATTCCCTGACCAGTGAAAGGTTTGGAATTCCGTTTGCCAGTACCGCAAGCAAGCGGCCGGTGGCGGCTAATCCTCTAGGTTGCCACGAAATGTCACATCAATACTCTGCATCGAAATTGACGTCCGCAGCCATTGGTAGAACGGCAGGTTGGCTTCAGCCACAGGCATCAGTGACAACAAAACCCTTTTAATTCAAAGATATCCCGCCCCTTTACCTTATCGGATTTACAGATTACTGCAGGCATCGGAAAATCATTTACAAGCAAATCGTTATTTTCCCGTCGCTTATTCACATATTATCAACCTGCTCTATGATCAGCGACGAGGAAGAAACCGGTTTGACAGACCTGCCCACGGGCGGTGCTGTGCCAAGCTGAGAACATTAAGAGGGAGGGACCCAGGATGACCACGCAAAACGAGAGCCCCGTGTATCCGCCGTCGGCCGACACCATTGCCCATGCACATGTGAATGCCGCCGAATACGATCAGATGTACGCTGCGTCTTTGGCCGATCCGGATGCCTTCTGGGGTGAGCAGGGCAAACGCGTTGACTGGATCAAACCCTTTACCCAGGTAAAGGACGTCAATTTCAATTTGGGCGAGGTTTCGATTAACTGGTACGCCGATGGCACCTTGAACGTCAGCGCCAATTGCATCGACCGCCACCTGGCCACCCGCGGCGATCAGACCGCGATCATTTTTGAAGCCGACAACCCGGACGAGTCGGCCCGCAATATCACCTACAAACAGTTGCACAGCTCAGTTTGTAAAATGGCCAATGTTCTGGCCTCGATGGGTGTTGCCAAGGGCGACCGGGTGATCATTTATATGCCGATGATCCCCGAGGCGGCCTATGCCATGCTGGCCTGTGCCCGCATTGGTGCCATCCACTCGATCGTCTTTGCCGGCTTTAGCCCCGACGCATTGGCGGCGCGGGTCAATGGCTGTGGCGCAAAGGTGGTTATTACCGCCGACCACGCACCACGGGGGGGGCGGAAAACGCCGCTCAAATCCAACGCCGATGCCGCCCTGCTGCATTGCCAGGAAGATGTGAAATGCCTGGTGGTCAAGCACACTGGCGGCCAGACCACATGGGTCGACGGCCGCGACTATGACTATAACGCCTTGGCGGCCGAGGCCTCTGACACCTATGCGCCAGCCGAGATGAACGCCGAAGATCCGCTGTTCATCCTGTATACCTCGGGCTCAACCGGCCAGCCCAAGGGCGTGGTTCACACCACCGGTGGCTATCTGGTCTACGCCGCGATGACCCACGAGATCACCTTTGACTACCATGAGGGCGATATTTTTTGGTGTACCGCCGACGTTGGCTGGGTCACAGGACACAGCTATATCGTCTACGGCCCGCTGGCCAATGGCGCCACCACGCTGATGTTCGAAGGGGTGCCCACATACCCCGATGCCAGCCGGTTCTGGCAGGTCTGCGAAAAGCACAAGGTCAACCAGTTCTACACCGCCCCCACCGCCCTGCGCGCGCTGATGGGACAGGGCAACGAATGGGTCGAGAAATGTGACCTCTCCAGCCTGCGCATTCTGGGCACCGTGGGGGAGCCAATCAACCCCGAGGCCTGGAACTGGTACAATGAGGTGATCGGCAAGGGCCGATGCCCGATTGTCGACACCTGGTGGCAGACCGAGACCGGCGGCCATCTGATGACCCCGCTGCCCGGCGCCCACGCGATGAAGCCCGGATCGGCAATGAAGCCGTTCTTTGGCATTGTGCCGGTGGTGCTGGACCCGACGTCCGGCGTTGAAATCGACGGCAATGATGTCAATGGTGTTCTGTGCATCAAAGACAGCTGGCCGGGTCAGATGCGCACCATCTGGGGCGACCACGAGCGGTTCCAAAAGACCTATTTCGCGGATTACAAAGGCTACTATTTCACCGGCGATGGCTGCAAACGCGACGCCGATGGCGACTATTGGATCACCGGCCGCGTCGATGACGTGATCAACGTCTCTGGCCACCGTATGGGCACCGCCGAGGTCGAAAGCGCGCTGGTCGCCCATGTTGCTGTCGCCGAGGCGGCGGTGGTTGGCTATCCGCATCCGATCAAGGGTCAGGGCATCTACTGCTATGTCACCCTGATGAACGATGCCGAGCCCAGCGACGCTCTGCTCAAGGAACTGCGAACCTGGGTGCGCACCGAGATTGGCCCCATCGCCAGCCCCGATGTGATCCAATGGGCCCCCGGCCTGCCAAAAACGCGCTCGGGCAAGATCATGCGCCGCATTTTGCGCAAGATCGCCGAGAACGACTTTGACAGCCTTGGTGACATCTCAACCCTGGCGGATCCCTCGGTGGTTGAAGACCTGATCGCCAACCGGACCGGGAAAACGGGGCGATGAGCATGGATGCGAACACAATCATCACCCCGGCCATCACCCCGGCGGTTCTGATATTGCTGGGCCCCCCCGGGGCCGGCAAGGGCACCCAGGCCCGTATGCTGGAAGAACGGTTCGGCCTGGTGCAACTGTCGACGGGTGACTTACTGCGCGCCGCCGTCTCCGCCGGCACCGAAGCAGGCAAAGCGGCAAAGGCGGTGATGGAAGCCGGTGATTTGGTCAGCGATCAAATCGTCATCGACATCCTCAGGGATCGTCTGGCCGCGGCTGATTGCGCCAATGGGGTCATTCTGGATGGCTTCCCGCGGACCACGGTCCAGGCCGAAGCTCTGGATGACCTGCTGGCCGAGTCCAGGCAGCAGATCAACACAGCCATCAGCCTCAACGTCGATGACGCCGCGATGGTACAGCGCATATCAGGCCGCTTTACCTGTGGCAGCTGCGGCGAGGGCTATCACGACAGCTTCAAGGCTCCGGCCCGGGAGGGGATCTGCGACAAATGCGGCGCCACAGATATGAAACGCCGCGCCGATGACAATGCCGAGACCGTTGGCAGCCGACTGGAGGCCTATCACGCGCAGACCGCGCCACTGATTGCCTATTACCGCGAAAAGGGGGTGCTGCAATCGGTAGATGCGATGGGCAAAATTGCCACCATCGCCACCGCAATGGCAGCCCTGGCGGCCCAGGCATTAGGCTGATCTCATGCGGCCCCAGTATCCCTGGGGCCCATGAACAATCTGAGCATACCAGTGGACAATACTCCGGCTCCGTGTCAGTTCGGCAGCGAAGATCACCAAAGGTCGCAGCAGATGTCGGACACCAGCTTTATTCCCGGACCAGAGACAACTCGGGCCTTTCGCGATGCGCTGGGGTGTTTTGGCACCGGCGTGACCATTGTCACCACCCTGACCAGCCGTGGGCCTTTGGCGATAACCGTCAATAGCTTCACCTCGGTGTCAATGGATCCCGCCCTGCTGTTATGGTGCCCCGCAAAACGCTCGCTTCGCCACGATCCCTTTGTCAACGCGAGCCGTTTTGCAGTTCATGTGGTGGCTGAGGATCAATTGGACCTGGCCAGGCATTTTGCCCTCAATGGCGAAGACTTCGACGCCGTGGACTGGCAGCCCGATGCCGATGGGACCCCGACCCTCTCCGGCTGTATCGTCCGCTTTGAATGCCGCCAATTCGCCTGCCATCCCGGCGGCGACCATTCGATCGTGATTGGGGCCGTTCATCGCGTCACCACCCGCCCCGGCAAGGGGCTGATCTTCAAGCACGGTCTTTATGGCGGATTTCTCGAACAGTCCTGACACGCCATCCTGCCTTCATCGGCCACCTTCATCGGCCACGTCTTGGCTCTGAATGAATCAGCTCGGCATTGGCCAGCCGTCGGTTGCGAGCCTGCTGAGTCTCGCGGACACGGCAGGTGCGACAGAGCCGGGTCGGCCGCTGCCTGTCTGGTGCAGCCGGCCGCCGCTCGCTCCCTAAAAACCGCGTCAGCAGTCGATCCATCACCCGCGGATCAGTCACGGGATCGCCACAAGACAGGCAATATATAGGCGCAGCCTGGTGCAGGGATTTTCGCGCATCCGCATCGGGTGACGACAGCAGTCTGGGTTCCAGCTGCAGCGCATTTTCGGGACAAATGGACCGGCACATGCCACATTGGATGCAGTGGCTTTCCACAAACAACAGATCACTGGTGCGGTCGCCGAGAGACAGGGCATTGGTGGGGCATAGCCACACGCAGTTCTGACACTTGGTGCAGGCTGCAACATCCAGCTGCAGGGTTCCATAGGGCGCATCCACCGGCAATGGGATCGCCCCGTAGCCTTCAGGCAGCAAAACTGCGGCACAGGCCCGCGCGGTGCCCTGACGGCTGGCCACTATAGCAGGCGGTGACGTTCTCCAGCGACCACCCATCCTGGAGGCCGCTGCCAAGCCACTGCAAAGCTGTTTGGCCGAAGCGAAGATATCCAGCCGGTTGCTTCCCCCCATCGCCCGCGCCAGCTCGATTTCCTGAGCTTGCACAGCAGCAGTGTCCGGGGCCGGCAGTTGCTGCAGCAACACCCGGTCAAATCCCATCGCCAGCGCCAGCAGAACCTCCACGTGGCCGATACGCTCCAGCGCACAGACCTCGACTGCCTGCGTCCAGATCTCTCCTGCGCAGGCTTCTGCCGTGGTGACATCACCGGCGCCCGTTTCATCATATACTATCAGGACCTGCGCCCGCGTCGCCTTTAAACGCTGCCTCAATGCCTGTCGGCAGATCTCCAGGATAAGACCATCAGCGCCAGCGCTCGCCCTGCGATTTGCCCCAACACCTCTGCTCCACTGCCGGGCTTCGCTACGCTGACAAAACCCCGCACCAGCCAGTTCCTCACTGCGGCACAGACAAAGACCGGATCGCTGCCAATCGGACATTCTCACCCCTTCGGGTTGGCGACATTTTCGAACAGTGTTCAAGAACAAGCCAACAATACTTATACGGGAGTTAGACCCAGGCGCGATCAATTCAAGGACGTACCGGCTAATGTAAACCTGCCTTGTTTTTCAAAAAATTCGCCCGCAGTAAATTCAACTACGGGCGAATCATGTATTTTAAATTCAACTATAAGGCTAGATGCCCCTTACTTCAGCGCAGCATCGGTGATGATATGTGTCCAGGCCCCTTCGGGGGTCTTTGTGATCACCGGATCCGAACCGCCACCCAGCAATGTCGCCACTGTGCGGTCGAAATCGACCGGGTCCAGCGCCCCATTGCTGCCTGCGGTCAGCTTGGCAATCTCAACCATCATCCGCTGCTGGTGCGCTTCGGTCTGAGCCCCGGAGGCATCATTTTCCAGCACGATATCAGCAGCCTCACCTGGATTGGCCTCGGCGTATTTCCAACCCTTCATAGAGGCCCGTACAAAGCGGACCATTTTGTCCTGGAATTTCGGATCTTCAAGTTTGTCTTCCAGCGCATAGATACCGTCTTCCAGCGTCGCAACACCCATGTCTTCATACTTGAAGGTCACCAGTTCGTCCTCGGAGACGCCGGAATCCAGCACCTGACCATATTCGTTGTAAGTCATCGTCGAAATACAATCGGCCTGACGCTGCAGCAGGGGGTCGACGTTGAAACCCTGTTTCAGCACTGTGACGCCATCAGGGCCGCCGTCGGTGCTGATGCCTTCTTTGCTCATCCAGCTCAGGAACGGGTATTCATTGCCGAAGAACCATACACCAATGGTCTTGCCTTTGAAATCAGCCGGGCTGGTGATGCCGGTGTCTTTCCAGCAGGTCAGCATCAGCCCCGAGCTTTTGAACGGTTGCGCGATATTGACCAAGGGCAGACCTTTCTCGCGCGCCGCCAGCGCCGACGGCATCCAGTTCAGCATCACATCAGCACCACCGCCGGCCAGAACCTGTGGCGGCGCAATATCCGGCCCCCCTGGCAGGATGGTGACATCCAGGTCTTCTTCGCCATAAAATCCTTTGTCCAGCGCGACATAATAGCCAGCGAATTGTGCCTGTGTCACCCATTGCAACTGCAGACGAACCTCATCGGCGGCCTGAGCGGTGCCAGCGGCACCCAGCGCCAGAGCGGCGGCTGTCAAAATGTGTTTCATTGGTCGTTTCTCCCTGTGTTATGGCCAAAGCTTGCGCGAATTTGACCATCCGTTCAAAGTTTTTCTTATCCCCGCAGCAAAGCGTTCATGGCCCTGCACAGGTTTTGAGCCCTCTTGGTCACAGAATATATGACCCCGGTGCGCCCAACCGCTGGCGCAGCCCTGTGCAAACCACAAGGCCGCGGCATTTCAAACCTACCCCCGTTGCGATGGGTGCCAGAAGGTCAGCATTTTCTCCACCATAGCCACCGCGCCATAAAACAATGACCCAGCCAGCGCCGCGACAACAATCTCGGCCCAGACCATATCGAGCGACAATTTCCCGACGCTGGTGGAAATCCGAAACCCCATACCGACGGTGGGCGAGCCAAAGAACTCGGCCACAATAGCCCCCACCAGCGCCAGGGTGGTAGAGATCTTCAAGCCGTTGAACACAAAGGGCAAGGCGGCCGGCAGGCGCAGCTTGAAGAAGCTCTGCCAATAGCTGGCGGCATAGGTCTGCATCAGATCGCGCTGCATGGCGCTGGTCTCGCGCAAGCCCGCAACCGTGTTCACCAGCACCGGGAAGAACACCATCACCACCACCACCGCAGCCTTAGAGTGCCAGTCAAAGCCAAACCACATCACCAGAATCGGCGCGGTGCCGACAATCGGCAGCGCCGCCACAAAATTGCCCACCGGCAGCAATCCCCGCCGCAGGAAATCACTGCGATCCATGACAATCGCCATCAGGAACGCCGCCGAACAGCCCATCACATAGCCACTCAAAGCCCCCTTAACAAAGGTCTGAATGAAATCGGCCCACAGCTTCGACAGATTACCGGCAAAGGCAACCGCAATATCCGTAGGCGCTGGCAAGATCACCATTGGCACCTGCAACCCCTGCACCAGCAATTGCCAGACCAGC
The DNA here is from genome assembly GCA_013214575.1 of Paracoccaceae bacterium. GTDB lineage: Bacteria > Pseudomonadota > Alphaproteobacteria > Rhodobacterales > Rhodobacteraceae > Parasedimentitalea. The sequence goes on from JABSSD010000028.1 coordinate 12,972, forward strand.
AACAGGGTGACACCAAATATCACCGGCACCAACAGCCGCACCGCGCCGCGATCCGCATAGGGTCCATTGGCCAACCGGGCATTCAGCCACCAGCCGCCACACCAGACCAGCGCCGCAACAATAACCATCACCATGCCACGCCCCCCTTCTTCTTGTCCAAAATACCGCAGGGGAGCCGCGCAGCGGCGGGGGCAGAGCCCCCAGTCCAACAGCCCATCATGCGCTCATCCCCATTCGTTTCAGCACAACCCGCTCGATCACCCCCAACAGGGCCACCAGACAGGCCGCCAGGATCGCCGCCGCAAACAGCGCCGACCAGATCTGCACCGTCTGGCCATAATAGCTGCCGCCCAGCAGCCGCGCCCCCAGTCCAGCCACCGCCCCGGTTGGCAACTCGCCGACAATGGCACCAACCAATGACGCCGCAATGCCAATTTTCAACGAGGTGAACAGATAGGGCATCGAGGCCGGCAACCGCAGCGCCCAGAACCCCTGATTGGCACTGGCATTATAGGTCCGCAACAGATCCAGCTGCATCGCATCGGGACTGCGCAGGCCTTTGACCATGCCCACCACAACCGGGAAAAAGCTCAGATAGGCCGAGATGATTGCCTTGGGCAGGATCCCCTGCACGCCGACAGAATACAGCACCACAATGATCATCGGCGCCAGGGCAATGATCGGAATGGTCTGGCTGACAATCGCCCAGGGCATCACCGACATATCCATCACCTTGGAATGCACAATGCCCACCGCCAGCAGAATGCCCAGCCCGGTGCCCATGGCAAAGCCCAACAGCGTCGCACTCAGCGTCACCCAGCCGTGAAAAATCAGGCTGCGCTTGGACATGGGTTTGCCCTTCAGCACCATCGCACCGGTGGTTTTCCACAGCTCCACCGCCACCTGATGCGGTGCCGGCAGCCGTGGCCGGTCCTGCGACCAGGTGGCCGCAATGGCGAACTGATTGCCCAGCACCAGACCAATCGCACCCAGATCCCGTCGCTCTTTCGCGCCCACGGGCACAACCTCGGCCCCGGCCCGTTCCGCCTGTGTCAAAACACCCTTGATATTCATCGGCAGACAGGCCGCATACCAAAAGGCGATGATCACCGTGAGCACGGTCAGGACAGCAACCATGGTCTTCATGATACCAGCCTCCGTAGGGTGCGTGCTTGCACGCACCGCGCGATTGGCGCCGCCATTTTCAGATTACACATCATCGCCATGCCCCGCCCGCAGACCTTCCCGCACCCGGTGCGCGATTTCGATAAACTCCGGACTGTCGCGAATATCCAGCGGCCGTTCTTTCGGCAGCGGGCTTTCAATCACATCGGTGATCCGTCCCGGACGCGGACTCATCACCACGATCCTGGTCGACAGATAGACCGCCTCCGGGATCGAGTGGGTGACAAAAGCGATCGTCTTGTTGGTGCGCGCCCAAAGCTTCAGCAACTGCTCGTTCAAATGGTCGCGCACGATCTCGTCCAGCGCCCCAAACGGCTCATCCATCAGCAGGATATCCGCCTCAAACGCCAAGGCCCGCGCAATCGAGGCTCGCTGCTGCATACCGCCCGACAACTGCCAGGGATATTTTCCCTCAAACCCTGACAATTCAACAAGTTCCAACACTTCGTTAAGGCGTTTTTTCTGCTCGGCCTTGCTATATCCCATGATCTCAAGCGGCAGCGTGATATTGCGCGCAATATTGCGCCAGGGATACAGCCCCGAGGCCTGGAACACATAGCCATAGGCGCGCTGACGGCGGGCCTCGTCCGGGCTCATGCCATTGACGGTGATCTCACCGCCGGTGGGTTGCTCCAGCGCCGCCATCACCCGCAGAAACGTCGTCTTGCCACAGCCCGACGGGCCGATAAAGCTGACAAAGTCACCCTTGTTGATGGTCAGGTTCACATCCCTGAGCGCCTGTACAGGTCCGTCATTGGTCTGGAATACCAGATCCAAGTTCCGGGCCTCTATGACAGCCTGGGTAGTTGTTTCAGTAGTCATCATAATGCCTTGATAAGACAGGTTTTCGGGGCCCTGCTAGCAGCGCCCCTGCCTGAGTTAAACGCCCGTTACCGGAATGCCCGTACGCTCCACCGGTCTGGGTGAAGTCAGCTCTTTCCAGGTGCTCAGCGCGGTGTTCACCGTGGTATTGGCCTCACGCGCCACAAACTTGCCATGGCCCTCCTGACAGCGGGTTTCGCCATCATGAACCGCCACATGCCCACGGGTCAGCGTAAAGCGCGGCAAGCCTTTGACCTCATGGCCCTCAAACACGTTGTAATCAATTGAGCTTTGCTGGGTAGAGGCCTGAATAGTCTTACTTTTCTCAGGATCCCAGACCACCAGATCCGCATCCGCCCCAACCAGAACCGCGCCCTTCTTGGGATAGCAATTCAGGATCTTGGCAATATTGGTCGAGGTCACCGCGACAAATTCATTGGGCGTCAACCGACCCGTCGCCACCCCATGTGTCCACAACATCGGCATCCGGTCTTCCAAGCCGCCAGTGCCATTGGGGATCTGGGTGAAATCGCCAATACCATTGCGTTTCTGCTCGGTGGTAAAGGCACAGTGGTCGGTTGCAACAACCGACAGTGACCCTGACTGCAGCCCGGCCCAGAGGCTGTCCTGATGCTTTTTATTGCGGAACGGAGGCGACATCACCCGCCGCGCCGCATGGTCCCAATCGGGATTGAAATACTCAGATTCGTCCAACGTCAAATGCTGGATCAGCGGCTCGCCCCAGACCCGTTTACCCTGCATCCGAGCGCGCCGGATCGCCTCGTGACTGTCCTCGCAGGAGGTATGCACCACATAGAGCGGCACGCCGGCCATATCGGCTATCATGATCGCCCGGTTGGTGGCCTCGCCCTCGACCTGCGGCGGCCGTGAATAGGCATGCGCCTCGGGGCCAGTGTTGCCAGCCGCCAGCAGCTTCGCCGACAGTTCGGCCACCACATCACCGTTCTCGGCATGCACCATGGCAATGCCGCCCAGCTCAGCCAGACGCTGGAATGACGAATACATCTCGTCATCATTGACCATCAATGCGCCCTTATAGGCCATGAAATGCTTGAACGTGTTGATGCCGCGTTCCTGAATGACGGTCTTGATGTCGTCAAACACCTGCTCGCCCCACCAGGTCACCGCCATATGGAACGAATAATCACAATTGGCCCGCGTCGATTTATTATCCCAGCGTTTCAGCGCGTCCAGCAGGCTTTCGCCCGGACTGGGCAGCGCAAAATCCACCACCATAGTTGTCCCACCGGCTAGCCCGGCGCGGGTGCCAGATTCAAAATCATCGGCGCTGTAAGTGCCCATGAATGGCATCTCAAGATGGGTATGCGGATCAATGCCGCCCGGCATCACGTAACAGCCGGTGGCGTCCAGCTCCTCGTCCCCCTTCAAATTGGGTCCGATTTCCACAATCACCCCATGTTCGATCAAGACATCCGCCTTGTAGGTCAAGTCAGCGGTGACAATGGTCCCGTTTTTGATGACTTTACTCATGATTATTACTCCCTGCAGACGCCATCGGCGATCCGTCCTTCATCTGGCCATAAATATCCCGGGGGAGCGGCCCCAAGGGGCCGCGGGGGCAGCGCCCCAGATCACTCGACGATTACGGCAGTTTCAACAACCGCGTGGAACAGCACATTTGTCCCGGCCGCGGCCCATTGCGGGCTGATCTCCTCGGCCTCGTTGTGGCTCAACCCATCCACACAGGGGCACATCACCATCGCGGTTGGCGCCACACGGTTGATCCAGCAGGCGTCATGCCCGGCGCCGGAAATCAGATCCATATGCGAATACCCCAACCGTTCCGCCGCATTGCGCACCGCGGTGACACAGCCCTCGTCAAAGGTCACCGGATCAAATCCACCCACCTTTTCAAACTCGATCTGCACCCCCATGGCATCGGCAATGTCCTGAGCATCCTCGCGCAGACGCAGCTCCATATCCTCGATCACCTGCAGATCGGGCGAGCGAAAATCAACGGTGAACACCACCTTGCCGGGGATCACATTGCGCGAGTTTGGAAAGACATCGATATGCCCCGCCGCCCCCACAGCATGGGGCGCATGGCTCCAGGCGATCTCGTCCACCGCCTCCAGAACCCGCGCCATCGCCAGCCCGGCATTGCGCCGCATCGGCATCGGAGTCGATCCGGTATGGGCGTCCTTGCCGGTGATGGTCACCTGGGTCCAGCTCAAGCCCTGCCCATGGGTGACCACCCCAATTTCCTTCTCGTCCGCTTCCAGAATTGGCCCCTGTTCGATATGCAACTCAAAGAACGCATGCATCTTGCGGGCGCCGACCTCCTCGCCGCCGCGCCAGCCGATCCGGGCAAGCTCATCGCCAAATTTCTTACCCTCGGCGTCCTCGCGCCCATAGGCCCAGTCCTGCGTGTGAATGCCCGCAAACACCCCCGACGACAGCATCGCCGGCGCATAGCGGGTGCCCTCCTCATTGGTGAAATTGGTCACCACGATGGGATGTTTTGTCTTGATATTCATATCGTTAAGCGACCGCAGGATTTCCAATCCGCCCAGAACCCCCAACACGCCATCATATTTGCCACCGGTCGGCTGGGTATCCAGATGTGATCCCACATAGACCGGCAAGGCCTCCGGATCGGTGCCCTCGCGGCGGGCAAACATATTGCCCATCTGATCCAGCCCCATGCTGCAACCAGCCGCCTCGCACCAGCTCTGGAACAGGGCGCGGCCTTCGCCATCCTCCACCGTCAGAGTCTGGCGATTGTTGCCTCCAGCCACACCGGGGCCAATCTTGGCCATATCCATCAGACTGTCCCACAGTCTTTCGCCATTGATTGTCAGATTCTGTCCAAGCGCAGCCATGGTTGTGATCCTTCCCCGTCTTGTCCGCCTTAAGGCGATATTGTTCTGTTGGTTGCACCCTGCCGCAGGACATTGATTTGACCAACTGGTAAAACTCACGCTATCACGGGTCAGGCACCAGTCAAGAAATTGCGGAGCAACAAGCTCAAAAACCCTGAAAAACATGGAATTTTGCTGAACATTCAGGCACCAACGGAATACGACCCAAGTCAGGACCATAGACACAGCAATGAGCAAAGCCCCCAATCCGACCCGTATTCAGAAAAAGAATCGCGCCGCCATTCTGGACGCCGCCCTCGAGATCTTCTCCACCCATGGATTTCGCGGCGCAACAGTCGACCAAATCGCCACCGAAGCGGGGTTGAGCAAACCCAATTTGCTGTATTATTTCCCCTCAAAAGAGGCCATTTTCAATGAATTGATGGCCGGATTACTGGACACTTGGCTGGACCCTCTGCGGTCTCTTGATCCCAACGGCGACCCGCTGCAGGAAATCCTCTCCTACGTCCAACGCAAACTGCAGATGAGCCGTGATTTCCCCCGTGAAAGCCGTCTTTATGCCAATGAAATCGTCCAGGGCGCGCCGCGTCTGCTGGACACGATTTCCAGCGATCTAAAACGACTGGTCGAGGAGAAATCCGCTCTGCTGGACACCTGGATGGCGGCGGGCAAGATCAACCGGACCCACCCCAAACACCTGTTATTTTCAATCTGGTCGCTCACTCAGCACTATGCTGATTTCGACGTGCAGGTCCGCAGCCTGATGGGCAGTGAAGACCCCTATGACGCGGCCCCCGAATTCCTGGAAACCCTGTATCGCCGCATGCTAACGCCCCGCGACTGACCCAGACAGGACAAAGGCGGCTCTTTCGAGCCGCCCTCTTTCTTCTTGTCTTAAATACCTCCGCCGGAGGCCGGCGCCACTTAGGCGCCGCTCTATTCAGCCGCCGTAGCGGATGGATTGTTGGGATGTGTGGTCCAGTTGGCATAATCCTCTGACACCAATTCGCCGGTCCGCTCATCCAATTGCCCCGGAGCCACCTGCTCCAGAGTGATGCAATTTTCAACCGGGCAGACATTGACGCAAAGGTTGCAGGCGACACATTCGTCATTCTTCACCGTGAACACCCGGTCCTCGGACATTGCAATCGCCTGATGCGAGGTGTCTTCACAGGCGGCGAAACAGCGGCCACACTTGATGCAATCATCCTGATTGATCACCGCCTTGGCGACATAATTCAGGTTCAGATACTGCCAGTCCGTAACATTCGGAACCGCCTGCCCCATGAAATCCGCAATCGAGGCATGCCCCTTCTCGTCCATCCATTGAGACAGACCGGAAATCATCTCTTCAACCACTTTGAACCCATAGGTCATCGCCGCGGTGCAGACCTGAACATTGCCCGCGCCCAGCGAAATGAACTCCGCCGCATCGCGCCAGGTGGTTATCCCGCCAATGGCCGAGATTGGCAGCCCATGGGTCTCAGGATCGCGGGCGATTTCCGCCACCATATTCAGCGCAATTGGCTTGACCGCCGGCCCACAATAGCCGCCATGGGTGCCCTTGTCGCCAATGGTTGGGTTGGGCGCCATGACATCCAGATCCACCGAGATGATCGAATTGATCGTATTGATCAGGCTGACCGCATCAGCGCCGCCCTTTTTGGCAGCTCGCGCCGGTTGACGAATATCCGAAATATTCGGCGTCAGTTTCACAATGACCGGCTTGGAGTAGTATTTCTTGCACCATTCGGTAACCATCTGAATATACTCGGGTACCTGCCCAACAGCTGAGCCCATGCCCCGTTCAGCCATGCCATGCGGACAGCCAAAGTTCAGCTCGATACCATCCGCTCCGGTCGCCTCAACCCGGGGCAGGATGTCCTTCCAGGCCTGTTCCTCACAGGGCACCATCAGCGACACGATGATCGCGTGATCCGGATAGTCCTTCTTGACCCGCGTGATCTCCTCCAGGTTCACTTCCAAGGGGCGATCGGTGATCAGCTCAATATTGTTCAACCCCAGCAAGCGGCGGTCGGCGCCAAAGATCGCGCCATAGCGCGGCCCATTGACGTTGACCACAGGCGGGCCTTCCTCGCCCAGGGTTTTCCACACCACACCGCCCCATCCGGCCTCAAAGGCGCGGCGGACGTTATATTCCTTGTCCGTTGGCGGCGCCGAGGCCAGCCAAAACGGATTGGGAGATTTAATTCCCAAAAATTCTGTTGTCAGATCAGCCATGTGTCTGCTCCTTGAAGTGCAAGCCTGGGACCCCTTAAGCGATCCCAAGATTGGCTCAGCCCATCAGGCTGGAATGAATGTCAATCGCGCCATCACGGCCTTCAGCCACCGCTGTCACCGTCAGATCTTCGCCGCCCGAAGCACAGTCGCCGCCGGCCCAGACGCCTTTGACCGAGGTGCGGCCCGCGTCATCAACCTTGATCTTGCGTCCCTCCAGCACCAATCCCTCTGGTTGGCCCTCCAGGGTCTGGCCAATGGCCTTGAACACCTGCTCTGCCGCCAGACGGAACTTCTCACCGGTGCCCGACACTTTGCCCTCTTCCACGGTGGTATATTCCAGCTCGATCTCGCTGGCAGCGCCATCGCCATGCACCGCAACCGGCATCACGTTGAACATCAGCTTAACCCCTTTCGAGGTCGCCAAGTCCTGCTCGAACCGGCTGGCCCCCATGGACTCCTGGCCACGCCGATAGGCAATGGTGACATTCTCGGCCCCCAGCAGCTTGGACTGCACCGCAGCGTCCACCGCAGTCATACCGCCGCCAATCACCACCACATTGCGGCCCACGGCCAGCTTCGACAGGTCATCCGCCTGCCGCAGTTCGGCAATAAACTCCACCGCGTCGCGGGTGCCATCCTTGTTCTCGCCCGGTGCCCGCAGGGCATTGACCCCGGCCAGACCAATGGACAGGAATACCGCGTCAAATTCAGCCGTCAGCGCCTCCAGCGTCAATCCACCGCCCAGACCCTCGCCATAGACAACGCTGATGCCACCAATCTGCAGCAGCCAATTGACCTCGCGGGCGGCAAAATCATTGGGGCTCTTGTAGGCAGCAATGCCAAATTCGTTCAATCCACCCGATTTACCCTTCTTCTCGTGGATCACCACCTCGTGGCCCAGCAGGGCCAACCGGTGCGCCGCCGCCAGTCCGGCAGGGCCAGCTCCAACAACCGCAATCCGCTTGCCGGTGCTCTCACCGCGGCTGAACGGATGGCTCTCCTTGGCCATCATCACATCGGTCGCATAACGCTGCAGGCGACCAATCTCCACCGGCTTGCCCTCGGCGGCTTCCCGCACGCAGACCTCTTCACAGAGGGTCTCAGTCGGGCAGACCCGGGCACACATACCACCCAGAATATTCTGTTTCAGAATACTGCGCGCCGCAGCTTCCGGATTGCCGGTCTGTATCTCCCGGATGAACTGAGGGATATCGATGCTGGTTGGGCATGCGGTCATGCAGGGCGCATCATAACAGAAATAACAGCGATCCGCTGCCACCGCCGCTTCATGCGCATCATATGCAGGATGCAGATCGCCAAAATTGTCGGCGATCTTCTGGCGGGTCAATCGCCCTGCCTGAATGCCGGATGCCTGATGGCTACTCGCCATTGGGTGTCTCCCTGGATGTGTTTTTGTTACATCCAGAGTGCCACATTTCATTTTTTTATCAACTGGTAAAATTTTGAAAAGATGGTTTTCTTTGCGAAACGCAGCGAGTTCCCGGATTAAACCTTTGTAATTACGTCAAAATCCCTCAGGCCCTGCACCCCGATCAATAGACGCAATGCGGCAAGCCCACTCAAAATCCGGTTGATTTCGCGCCGAAATGGACATCGATAACAAGCCTGAAACACCGCACCCGCCCCTCAGACCCGGGCTCTCTCAAACCCAAACCTGCCTCCCCGAATGGCGGCCACAACGCAACAGGGGCGCACCCAACGGACCGCCCCTGCTTCATCTTTGCAAAAATACTCCGGGGTTTGGGGCCGCGCCCCAAGTCACCGGCCAGGCGTCACATGCCCAAAGCTTCCTTGTACATTTCCAACACCGCTTCTTCCTCGGCGATGTCGTCCTTGTCACGCTTACGCAGGGCGACCAATTTGCGGATCACCTTGGTGTCGTAGCCACGGCCCTTGGCCTCAGCCAGGACTTCCTTCATCTGGTCAGCCAAATCTTTCTTTTCCATATCCAGCCGTTCCAGCCGTTCGATAAACTGACGCAGCTCCCCTGCGGTCACCCGGTAGCTGTCACTTTTTTCTTGTTCGGTCTCGTCCATTTTTGGCTCCGTCGCGTTGGATTTAGGGCTCGGGATACAATCCCTTACCCGTCACCGCAAGCCGCGATTGCAGAGCTGGCCCTTGCGCGCGGTTCACAGATCCTTTAGGCGCGACACCGCAATCACACAGGAGCCCGACCATGTTTGAAATCCTTGTCTGGATCGGAGCCATCACCTCCATCGCTGGTCTGGGGGGGCTGATATGGTGTATTTTCCATGTCCTGCGCGCCCGCAAACAGCACTTGGATGACGAGGCCCTGCGGGCTGTGGTGCAGTCGGTTTTGCCCTATAATCTTGGCGCCTTGCTGCTCTCTATGTTGGGGCTGATGCTGGTGGTGGTGGGGGTTATTCTGGGATAACCCTGTCAAACCGGAAAATTGTCAAAATAGGCTTCGATTGCCTCCTCACCAAGCGCCCGGTCCAACTTTAACAGATGCGATGACACCGGGACTCCGCGCGCCCGCAATCGGCTCAATACCAGATTAAATTCAGGCTGCAGCGACCGGCGGGCGGCATAGTCGGCGCCTGCAAGTTTGCCTTCCAGCCGCTTTGCGGTCTGTAACAGTTCAGTGGTTTTCATTTTGAACTCCCCTCTCTGACAGCTGCAGACTGACAGACCCAGAGCTTCGGAAAATGGTAAACCTGCCTTTGCTCTGCAAGGGCGCTGCTTATTTGCGCTGGCATTGCGCCGACATTGTGCCGGGCCGCTGGCGGCGCCTCTCGACGGCGTCAATCACCATGGGAGAGCACCAGAACCGGCGAGGCCACCGCGTCATGACGCCGCGAAGGCTGACACTCCGCCGTCATTTCCCTTGATACACATTCACATTCCGTCATATGATTGAAGACATGACTGGAGATCCAACCATGCAGCCAAACATAAAGGCCTTTTTTGACGAGACCACCAATACGGTGTCCTATGTTGTAACTGAACCCCAGGGCAAAGCCTGCGCCATCATCGATTCGGTGCTGGACTTTGATCAGGCCTCGGGCAGGACTGGCACCACCGCGGCTGACGGCATCATCTCCTGGATCACGGATCAGAGGTTGACTGTACAGTGGGTCCTGGAAAGTCACGTCCATGCCGATCACCTGTCGGCAGCCCCCTACCTGCAGGGGAAATTGGGCGGCAAAATCGGCATCGGCGCCAATATCACGGTGGTGCAGAATACCTTTGGCAAGGTCTTCAACGAAGGCACCGAGTTTCAGCGTGACGGCAGCCAGTTCGATGCCCTCTTCAACCACGGCGATGCCTTTCACATTGGCCAGATGCGCGTTGATGTGATGCATACTCCGGGCCACACTCCGGCCTGTATGACCTATGTGATCGGCGATGCGGCCTTTGTCGGCGACACGCTGTTCATGCCTGATTTTGGCACCGCGCGCTGTGACTTCCCCGGCGGTTCCTCCCGCATGTTATATGAGTCAATTCAGAAAATTCTGTCGCTGCCGGATGACACCCGGATTTTTGTCGGCCACGACTACAAGGCCCCGGGACGCGACCAATACGCCTGGGAAACCACTGTTGGTGAACAAAAAAAGCTGAATGTGCACATTGGTCAGGGCCGCAGTATCGAAGAGTTCACTGGCTTGCGCGACGCCCGCGATGCCACCTTGGGCGTGCCCCGCCTTATCCTGCCCTCGTTGCAGGTCAACATGCGAGCCGGCCAAATGCCCGAGCCGGACGACCAGGGCGACGTGTTCCTGAAGATACCGCTGAACAAGCTCTGATCCGCAACGGGATCTCACCCATTTACCAAACGGATATGACCCGCAGCACCTGCAGCGGGCTTTGAACAAAGGACTTCAACATGGAAACGGATTGGCTCTGGGGCCTCATCGGCGGCGGCATAATTGGCTTGGGCGGTGCCGTCTATCTGCTGGGAAATGGCCGCATTATGGGGGCCAGCGGCATTGTCGGCGGCTTGGTCGACGGGCTGGTCGATGGCAGTGGCCGCAAGATAGCTCTGGAAAAAATACTGTTCCTTGCAGGCGTCGTGCTGCTGCCTCTGCTGCTGCAAAGCGTCTCTTCGACGCAGGCCAGCACCCATATGACTGACAATGTCATCCTCATCGTATCGGCCGGTCTGTTGGTCGGTATAGGAACCCGCATTGCCAATGGCTGCACCTCGGGTCACGGGGTCTGCGGTATCTCAAGGCTGTCCCTGCGCGGCCTCATAGCCACTGTTTTCTACATCCTTGCAGGCGGCCTGACACTGGCCATTTTTCGTCACGGGTTGGGGCTTATCTGATGCGTCTATTTTTGTCTTTTCTGGCTGGAGGCCTCTTTGGCACCGGGCTTTTTCTCTCTGGTATGACCGACACTACCAAGGTGCAGGGCTGGCTGGATGTGTTTGGCGACTGGGATCCAACCCTGGCCTTTGTAATGGGCGGCGCCATCCTTCCCATGTTCATTGCCTGGCGCCTGACCGAGGGACGCCGACCGCTGGCAGGTGGTCAGTTCCCACCGCAATCGAACCCCGAACTGGACCGCAGGCTGATTGTCGGGTCGGCAATGTTTGGCATCGGCTGGGGGCTGGTTGGACTGTGCCCGGGACCGGTGATCGCCTCAATCACCTACAACGGCTGGAGCGGCGTCTGGTTCCTGGTCGCAATGCTGGCAGGCATGGCGGTGGCACCTAAATTTGGCATACAACTGGACCGACTGATGGCAAAGGCGTAAAGAGGCGGTTATGGACCCACGCTGTATTACCCCCCGCTACTTCGTCTCACCGCAAATCGCGGCTGAGGACCTGCAAGCTCTGGCCGAGGCTGGCTTCAAGGCGGTGATCTGCAATCGCCCCGACGCCGAAGTGCCGCCAAGCCATCAGGCCAGTGCCATTCGTATCGCCGCCGAGGCGGCCGGCTTGCGGTTCGAGGAACTGCCGCTGACACATCAGACCATGACGGCCGAGAATGTGGCCAGGCAACGAGAACTGGCTGAGGTCTGTGACGGGCCGGTGCTGGCCTATTGCGCATCAGGCACCCGCTGCTCTGTCATCTGGGCCCTGGGCCAGGTGGATGAAATGTCTGCCGATTCTATCCTGAGCAAGACGGCAGCTGCCGGCTATCAGCTGGACAATCTCCGCCCGGCGCTGGAACAGCTTACCGGCAAAAGCTGACTGCGCGCTGCAGCTATTACTAAGCGCCCGCCCTCAAAGCGGGCGTTTTTGCCCTGCCTTCCATGTCAACGGCAAAACTCAGGCCATATTCGGCAGTCCTGCCAGTTCCGAAATTTCAGCCAGGGCATCATTTTGGTCGAAATCGCCCAGGTCAGCCATTGGGCCGGCGCCCAATAAGGCGGGCATCTCATCGGTCAGGTCGCCAAGACCCGCGTCCAGGCCAGCCATCGGCAGATCTCCCAGGCCAGCCATCGGCAGATCCCCCAAGCCAGCCATCGGCAACTCGCCCATATCCGCCATCGGCAGCCCGTCCATTGGGTCCTGCAACGTTTGCGCAGCGATCCCCAAGCCCATACCCGGTGGCTCAGGGCTGTATTCAATCGCCGTCTCTGCCCCAGTTTCAGCGGTAAAGGCCATGCTATCGGCGGCACCGCCAGTAGCATGAGAGCCTGCGTCACTAAGACGAACAGCGCGGGCACCGTTGATCTGCCCCAAACGACCACCAGAGATGCTTTGCCCATTGATCGAGACCAGGTCGGTTTCGTACAGAAAAGCCTGATCCAGCGGTAGAACATCGCCAATCCGAAGCGATGAAAAGGTACTGACCGGCACCTTCATCCGGCACAGAACGGCGGTCAATTCGACCCTCATCGCGCCCATGTTGTTCCCCAGAGAGGGCCCGGAATCCAGGCCGCCACCGCCATCCTGACCCAGTTCAGCGGCTGTGGGTTCGGGAAGGATCAGGGTGATTGTCCCCTGCATGGCGCCACAGGACAGGTCCAGGGTCAATTCAATGACCCGATAATCATCGGCTTCCAGCCCCAGCAACAGACTGCGCACATCCTCGATCCGGGCGCCAAACTGGAACCCTTCAAACAGCTTCAGGTCGGCCTGACCCTCCAGCATCGACACCGCCTTGGCAAAGGCCCGGTCGATAAAATCGGCCATCATCGCCGCATCGGTCGAGGTATAGTGGCGTTCGGTGGGGGCCTTGCCCATCACCTGCCCCATTGTTTGCTGCTGGATCAGCGCGGTGACCGTCGGCGCATCCAAGGTTGCAGCACCGATACGGCCGTTGGGGCCGTCCAGCACCACCAGCAATTTGTCGTCCGACAGGTAGCGGCCCAGATCTTCGGGGCTACAGTTCAACTGCCGGGCAGCGATCACCGCAAGCGGCAGCTCGCACAGGTCAGCAGCAGCCCGCGCCAGCGAACGGCGCAGAACCTTGAGAGTGGCCGAATTAGCGATGCCACCGGCGCCTTCGCGCGCGGCAGCAAGCTTACGCGCAAGAGCGCCTGTACCGCCATTCACCTTTTTTTCTGTTACTGTCTCTGACATAGGCTCCCAACCTGCACCTTCGGCTCCCCTTTAGATATCTTTTAGCCCGAAGTTGGTTACCATAGTCTTTATAAACGCCCATTTACACTGCCATTTCCGAGCTCAAAGGCAAAGAAACCCGAAAGGCGCCGCCTGGGTGCCCGGGCAGGTATCGCACGTCGCCGCCCAGACGCTGCATGATCTCGCGGCAAATGGCCAAACCAAGCCCCGCGCCGCCCGCTTTTTCCGGGTTAACCCTAGAGAACTTCTCGAAAATCAATTGTTGAGAGGCGGTGGGAATGCCGCTGCCGTTGTCGACAAAATCAATCCGCAACCGTCCCCGTTTGGTGGAGACCTCGACGCGAATTTCCGGGCTGTCCGCATCGCAGTATTTTTGCGCATTGGCGATCAAATTGATGAAGACCTGTGCCAACCGGTCCAGATCTGACGATATGCGCAGTGTTTCGCTCGGCCCGTGACGAACAACCGTCAGCGGTTGCTCCGATCCGGCCAGCGCGGTGGACACCGCGTGATCCAGAACCTCAGCCAAACTGCCAACCGTCATGTTCAGGCTCACCTGACCGCTTTCCAGCACGCTGAGGTCCAACAGGTCATTCAACAATCTAGTCAACCGCAGGGCTTCATCGTGGATGATACTGGCGTAGCGGATATTATCCGCCTCGCTGCGCCCGCCCGCCTCACGCAGAATTTCGGAAAAGGCCCGGATTGAGGTCATAGGGGTGCGCAGCTCATGGCTCACCTGGCTCAGAAAATCGTCTTTCTGCTGCGAAATGAGGGTCAATTTCTCATTTGTTTCACGCAGTTTACGGGCCGTGCGTGCCAGTTCCACCGATTGCGTTTCCAGCTGGCTCGAATATTCCAGAATCTGCGCCGTTTCATCGGCAACAGCCAATAGATCCTCAACTGACACCGACGACCCGCCTGCAATCTGCCCAACCATGGCATGTGCGGCTGCGGTTCCAACCGAGCCGCTAAGCTCGCGCTCCAGCCGTTCCAGAAACGCCGGGGTTGGCTCGGGAAAATCATTATGTGCCCCCTGACGCAGCGCTTCCTTCTGGAAAAACGCTTGCGCCTCGTCAGCGCCAAGGATTCGCTGCGACATCACCATCAGATCTTCGCTCTGTGCCACCTGACCGGTCCAGCCACGCGGGCCAACCGAGTGCTCGAACACATTGACAAACTGGGCCCCTTGCAGCCGTTCCATCGGGCTGGGAAATGTCGCCAGTGAAACAAAGCAAAACGCCGCAGTGTTCAGCGTCATTGACCACATCACCGCATGGACAATCGGGTCCAGCCCCTCAATGCCAAACAGTGCCTGCGGCCGCAGCCAGGACAGCCCGAACAACCCGTCACTCAGAACCGAGGTCGGCAGCAAGCCCCCCCCGAGGGCGGGCAGAAGCATGGTGAACACCCACAGCACAAACCCCACCGTCAACCCGGCCAGCGCCCCCGAACGGGTGGCGCCGCGCCAGAACAGACCGCCGACCAGGGCGGGCAGGATCTGGGCAATGCCGGCAAAGGAAATCAACCCAATCGAGGCCAGCGCCGCGCCCTGTCCGGAGAACCGGAAATAGAAATACCCCAGCGCCATAATGGCGGCGATCGACAGCCGGCGTGACAGCAGCACCACATTGCGGACATCGCCTGACACCGAGGCCCCCTCCCCCTGTAGCCGCAGCCAGATCGGCATCACGATATGGTTCGACACCATCGTCGACAGCGCCATGGCGGCGACAATCACCATCGAGGTGGCCGAGGAGAAACCGCCCAGGAAGGCCAGCACCGCCAGCCCGTCGCGGCCCTGGCTCAGCGGCAGGGTGAGCACAAACAGGTCGGGATTTGATCCCGCCGGCATCAGCTCCAGCCCGATGGCCGCAATCGGCACCACAAACAGGCTCATCAGCAGCAGATACAGCGGAAAGGCCCAGGCCGCGGTGCGCAGGTGCCTTTCGTCCTCGTTTTCCACCACCATCACCTGAAACATCCGCGGCAGGCAGACAAAGGCGGCCGCCGCCAGAAAGGTGATGGTGACCCAGCGATCGCCCTGCACCCGCCATTGACCAATGGGCGAGGCATCAATGCGGGCCATGGTTTCACTGACCCCGTCCGACAGCCCCCACACCACAAAAATGCCCACCGCCAGCAGCGCCAGCAGCTTGACCACCGCCTCAACGGCGACCGCCGTCACCACCCCGTGGTGGCGCTCATTGGCGTTCAGATTGCGGGTGCCGAACAGGATCGCAAACACCGCCAGCCCGGCCGCCACCCAAAACACAGTTGTGGTCTCGTTCAACTGGCGCGCCGGGTCTGCCTCGGCAAAGGTCGAGAACGACAGGGTGATCGATTGCAGCTGCAGCGCAATATAGGGGGTCACCCCGATCACCGCCAGGATGGTCACACAGATCGCCAGCGTGTTGGACTTGCCATATCGAGCCGAGATCAGATCCGCGATCGAGGTGACCCGCTGACTGCGGCCAATCCGCACCAGTTTGCGCAGCCCCCACCACCATCCGATCATCACCAATGTCGGCCCCAGATAGATGGTAATAAACTCCAGCCCGGACCGCGCTGCATAGCCAACCGCGCCGTAAAAAGTCCAGGCGGTACAATAGATTGACAGGGACAGCGTATAGACCAGCGGCGACCGCAGCCAGCCTGCCCGGTGGCCTCGGCTGGCATTGCGGTCCGCCACAAAAGCCACCAGAAAAAGCAGTGCTACATAGGCCATGCAGATGACGACAAGCACATTCAGAGAGGCCATTAAGGGGCCTCCTCACCCGGTTGATCGGTGCCGTCACTCCAGTTTTCGGCCCAGCGGCGCACCGCGCCTCCAAAGGCCAGGCTGGCCAGGATCAACAATGTCCAGACAACAAACATATAGGTGATCGCCTCGGACATCGCCATGCCACCCGAGGTATCCGGTGCCGGATAGGGATCGGGGTTGGGCCACATCAGCGGCACACAAAACAGCAGCGCCCCGGTCAGCGGCAACAGTCGGGCAAGATCCATCAGCCGCCGGTGGCGATAGGCCCCGCGCTCGACAAACAGGGCTGTCCGCTGCCGACCGCTTGTTTCGTCACGGTCGGTCTGGCTCATCCCTGATTGGCCTGCGCATGCAGATCGCGCACTGCAGCCAGAACCTCGGTGTTAGAAAAGGGTTTGGTCATGAACCGGCTGACCCCGGCCTTTTCGGCCATTTCCCGGTCCCGCGCCTGGCCGCGCGCCGTCAGCATCAGCACCGGAAGATTGCGCAAACATTCCTCGTCGCGAAGGTCCTTGAGGATCTCCATGCCGCTTTTCCCCGGCAGCATCAGGTCCAGAATCACCAGATCGGGATTCGCCGCCTTGATCACCTCCACCGCATCGCTGCCATCAGAATGCGCCTCAACGGTCCAGCCTTCCCGGGTCAGCAAAAACCGGATCGCCTCAATGATATTTGGCTCATCCTCGACCAAAACCACATGTCTTCCCATGTTCAATTCCCCTCCCGACGCTGCCTCCCGGTCCCGCAGGACTCCAGCGCCATATCGTCAAATTCTCCGCAGGTTAGACCTGCAGCAACAGAACTGTCAAAACTCTTCATCCAAAATAGAGGGCTCGCGGCGCGCCACACAGTCCCGGCCGGCGCAGACCCGGCAATTGGAGCCCACGGCCAAGGGCTCTGCTGGCACCGCTGCCAGCGGCAAGATCAGCATCACCGCGCGATACACTGGATCCCGGTCAAAATCTGGCGGGGTCTGCGGCCAGGCGATGGCCAAACACTCAAAACCCGCCGCATGACGCCCATGCTGTATCACCTGCCGCCGCACCGGAACCAGCGGCCGGGCAAGCGCCGTATACAGCGGCCACAACGGGCAAGCCGCGCCAAATCGGGGCAATGCAAATCCGGCAATGGGCTTGCGCAGCAAGACCGCCCCCGAGGCGTCGCAGATCACCAGCCCGCAGGGCTGCCCAAGAACCGCCTCCGGCAAGGCCGCCAACCGTCGCAACACCTGTGGCAAATCGCTGTGGAACTCTGTCGCCAGCTTTGCCGGATCAAATCCACCGCTCAGGGACTGGGCAATCGCTGCCAATGGCATCTTCTCGGCGTCGGCGCGGTATTGCTGCAGGGCGTTCAGGGCCGTGCTGCGGGCTGCGTCACTCTGCAATTCAGGCGAGGCGGCGACCAGTTCCTCGGGGCTGGCCTGGCCCTGCTCGAGAGAGCCAAAGTGATAGTCATGCGCCGTGAAAAAAGCCTCCAACTCTTCCTGCGGCACCCCGCGGCGCACAGATCCGGTGTTGCTCTGATCCAGAAAACTCACCAGCGATTTGCTGCTTTCAGCCAGCCGCCGGGAATCCTCGTTCAGATTTCGGTGGAACCGGTCCCGCCATTCCGGCTCCAGCTCACCGGTTTCCGCCAGAATAGATGCGGTCGAGCGAATGGACGCGGCGGTTGAGAGAACCTCGTGCAGCGAGGCCGCCAGATGCGGGTCATGTGTCAACCGGTCCGACAACACTTGCACCGTCCGCTCCAGCGAGGCGACCCGGCGATGTTCGCCAGCCAGCACCTCGGCCCAGCCCGGAAACCGCCCGGCAAATTCATCCGCATGATCCAGTTCGGCAACCGGCTTTCCCGCATCCGCCGCCGCCTCGCGCAGGGTTGCAATCAACGCCACCTCGGCGCCCTCGGTCAGCATCGAGGGCTCGACACCCAATGCCCGGGCGATATCAACCAGCAGCTTGCCACCAATTCGGCGCCGGTTGTGTTCGATCAGATTGAGATAAGAGGCGGAAATATCCACCTGTCGCGCCAATGCCGCCTGACGCAGGTCAAGAAACAGCCTGCGTTTGCGGATCCGACTGCCAGTCAGGGTATCTCGAGCCATGACGCAGGCCTCTCTTTTTATGCCAATTTTACGGATTTGCTGCACTGCAACATAAGAAACTTTACAACTTAACCAAGATGCTGTGCATTTATTTACAGGATTACCCCGAAAAACAAGGCTATTATTGCGAAATTTTACAAACCCTCCGCATAGTGTCTTTGCACAATTGTGCCTGCGCATCGTGGAACTAGAGGAGCCATGGCGCGTTTATCGTATCAGGGAGGATTTTATGTCCAATTCAAAGTTTACTCGTCGTGGTATGCTGAAAACCGGTGCTATCGCCGGGGCCGGCGTTGCACTACCGACGATCTTTACCGCGTCTTCCGTCGCGGCCTATACCAATGAACCCACTGGCGGCTCTGTCACTCTGGGCTTCAACGTCCCACAAACTGGCCCCTACGCCGACGAAGGCGCCGACGAGTTGCGCGCCTATCAACTGGCTGTCGAGCACCTGAACGGTGAAGGCGATGGCGGCATGATGAACACCTTCAGCTCCAAAGAGCTGCAGGGCAACGGTATCCTCGGCAAGAAGGTCGAGTTTGTCACCGGCGATACCCAGACCAAATCTGACGCCGCCCGTGCATCGGCCAAGTCGATGATCGAAAAAGAC
Source organism: Paracoccaceae bacterium (assembly GCA_013214575.1). Taxonomy (GTDB): domain Bacteria; phylum Pseudomonadota; class Alphaproteobacteria; order Rhodobacterales; family Rhodobacteraceae; genus Parasedimentitalea. The sequence continues at coordinate 32,076 of JABSSD010000028.1, forward strand.
GGCGCGGTGATGATCTCCGGCGGCTCATCCTCGGGTGTTGCCATCGCAGTTCAGGGTCTGTGTCAGGAAGCTGGCGTGATCTTCATGGCCGGTCTGACCCACTCCAACGACACCACCGGCAAGGACAAGAAGGCCAACGGTTTCCGTCACTTCTTTAACGCCTATATGTCGGCCGCGGCGCTGGCGCCGGTGCTCAAGAATCTCTATGGCACCGACCGCAACGCCTATCACCTGACGGCTGACTACACCTGGGGCTGGACCCAGGAAGAATCGATCGCAGCCGCCACCGAAGCGATGGGCTGGAACACCGTCAACAAGGTGCGCACCCCGCTCGCCTCCACTGACTTCTCGTCCTATATCGCTCCGGTGCTGAACTCGGGCGCCGATGTTCTGATCCTGAACCACTACGGTGGGAACATGGTGAACTCGCTGACCAACGCGGTGCAGTTTGGCCTGAAAGACAAGATGGTCAACGGCAAGAACTTTGAGATCGTGGTGCCGCTGTACAGCCGTCTGATGGCCAAAGGCGCCGGAGCCAACGTGAAGGGCATTCTGGGCTCTACCAACTGGCACTGGTCGCTGCAGGACGATGCCACCAAGGCGTTTGTCAAATCCTTTGGCACCAAATACGGCTTCCCACCAAGCCAGGCGGCGCATACCGTCTATTGCCAGACCCTGCTCTATGCAGACGCAGCTCAGCGCGCAGGCACTTTCAACCCCTGTGGTATCGGCGAAGCCCTGGAAGGCTTTGAGTTCGACGGTCTGGGCAACGGCAAGACGCTGTACCGGGCTGGCGATCACCAGTGCTTCAAGGACGTTCTGGTGGTGAAGGGGAAAGAGAACCCAACCTCCGAGTTCGACCTTTTGGAAGTGGTCGAAGTCACCCCTGCCGGTCAGGTCACCTACCCGATCGATCACCCGATGTTTGCAGGCGGTGCCCTGGGCACTTGTAACGCAGGCTAAGGCCATCTGACCGGGCTGGGCGCACAACACTTGCGCCCGGCCCATTCTCACCCGGCCGCCGGATCTTGCTGATCGACACGGGGGACCCCCCCGAGGCCGCCGGACTCTCATACAGACCAGACGACAAACCCAAAGGTGGGGGCTATGGACGCAATCCTATTGCAAATCTTGAACGGGCTCGACAAGGGCTCTGCCTATGCGCTGATTGCGCTGGGACTGACACTGATTTTTGGCACGCTTGGCGTGGTGAACTTTGCCCACGGGGCCCTGTTCATGATCGGTGCCTTCTGCGCCGTCACCGTACAACGGATCCTCAACATCAGCTTTGAAACGGTTGATCCAACCCAGACCGATTTTCTCGGCAATGCACTGATCGTCAAGACCCCCTATCTTGAGGCCTGGTTCGGGCCTGAGACGGGCGGATCAATCATTGACTGGGCGGTACCGCTGGCGATCCTGTTTGCCATCCCGGTCATGGTTTTTGTTGGCTTCGCGATGGAGCGCGGCTTGATCAAGCACTTCTACAAGCGCCCCCATGCGGATCAGATTTTGGTGACCTTTGGTCTCGCCATCGTGCTGCAGGAAATGATCAAATTTTTCTACGGCGCCAACCCGATCCAGACCCCTGCCCCCGAAATGCTGAGCGGCATTGTCAATGTCGGTGCTATCATCGGCATGGATATCGTCTATCCGGTCTGGCGCATCGTCTATTTCTTCTTTTCCCTGCTGGTTATCGGCGGCATCTTCTCGTTCCTGCAGTTCACCACCTTTGGCATGGTGGTGCGGGCTGGCATGGCTGACCGCGAGACCGTAGGGCTGCTGGGCATCAACATCGACAAACGGTTCACCATCATGTTTGGCATCGCCGCCGCTGTCGCGGGCCTTGCCGGGGTGATGTATACCCCGATCAACTCACCCAACTATCACATGGGCATGGACTTTCTGGTTCTGAGCTTTGTGGTTGTGGTGGTTGGCGGCATGGGCTCACTGCCCGGCGCCGTGCTGGCCGGCTTCCTGCTGGGAATTCTCGAAAGCTTTGCCTCGATGAACGAAATCAAATCTCTCATCCCCGGCATCGACCAAATCATCATCTATCTGGTGGCAATCATCATTCTGCTTGTACGTCCCCGAGGCCTGATGGGCCGCAAAGGCGTGATGGAGGAATAAGAACATGCTCGGAATGAACAAAAACGACACCACAATGCTGCTGCTTGTCGCTGTATTGACGATGCTGGCCCCCTTTATCCTGAACCCATTCCCGACAGAGAGCGGATGGGCGCAGTTCAACGCCGGATACCCGGACCTGATGCAGCGGTTTGTGATCTTTGGCATCTTTGCCATTGGCTTCAACATCCTGTTTGGCCTCACTGGCTATCTCAGCTTTGGCCACGCCGCCTTTCTGGGTATCGGCTCCTATTCAGCGGTCTGGATGTTCAAACTGCTCAGCATGAACGTCATCCCGGCCATCCTGTTGTCGGTGGCCATGGCGGGCGTCTTTGCGCTGGTGATCGGCTATATCTCGCTGCGGCGCTCGGGGATCTATTTTTCCATCCTGACGCTGGCCTTTGCGCAGATGTCGTTCAACCTGGCCTATTCGGTGCTGACCCCGATCACCAATGGTGAAACCGGCCTGCAACTGACCCTGAATGACCCGCGGATCTTAGGCCTGTCGCAAACCGCTGACGGCTCAATCCCGGTGACCAGCCTGTTCGGCCTCGAAATGCGCTCGACCTTTGAAATGGTGCTCGGCCCCTGGGCGTTCCAGTTCAACGTCGGCTACTACCTCAGCGCGCTGGTCCTGCTGGCGGCTTTCTACCTGTCGATCCGCATCTTCCGCTCGCCCTTTGGACTGATGCTGCGGGCGGTGAAATCCAACCAGCAGCGGATGAATTACACCGGGTTGAACACCCGCCCCTACACCCTAGCTGCCTTTGTGATTTCGGGCATGTATGCCGGTCTGGCTGGCGGGCTGCTGGCCTCGATGGATCCGCTGGCAGGCGCCGAGCGGATGCAGTGGACCGCCAGCGGTGAAGTGGTGCTGATGACCATTCTTGGCGGCGCGGGCACTCTGATTGGTCCGGTTCTGGGCGCAGGCTTTATCAAATACTTTGAGAACATCTTCTCCAAGATCAACGAAAACGTATTGCACGGTTGGTTCGGCGCGCTGCCCGATGGGCTGGAGGATCTGCTGGTCACACTGGTCTACCCCTTTGTCGGCAAAGGCTGGCACATGACGCTGGGCATCTTGTTTGTGCTGGTTGTGGTGTTCCTGCCCGGTGGTCTGGTCGAAGGCGGCCAACGCATAGCGGCCTGGCTGCGTCGCAAGAAGGCGGGCAAAAATACGCCCACCAGCACAATCGAACCTGCGGAATAAGGAGACACAAGATGGGAATTCTTGAAGTCAAAGGCGTCAACAAGCGGTTCGGTGGCCTGCAGGCGCTGGGGGATGTAAACCTCAGCGTCAAGGAAAACTCGGTCCATGCCATCATCGGCCCCAACGGCGCCGGTAAATCCACCCTGCTGAACGTGCTGGTGGGCAAGCTGATCCCGGATACCGGATCGGTGATGTTCGATGGCAAATCGGTGCTGGGCCGCGCCCCCTATGAGATCAACCAGATGGGCATCAGCCGGGTGTTCCAGACGCCAGAGATCTTTGGCGATCTGACGGTATTGGAAAACATGCTGATCCCCTGCTTTGCCAAGCGCGACGGGGCCTTTGAGATGAACGCCATCACCTCGGTACTCAGCCAAAGGGATGTCATTGAGAAAGCCGAGCATATGCTGGAAGAGATGAACATGGCGGACAAGCAGCATATGCATGCCGCCGCCCTGTCCCGGGGGGACAAACGCCGCCTTGAGATCGGCATGTGCCTGTCGCAGGAACCCCGGCTTTTGTTGCTGGATGAGCCCACCGCCGGCATGGCCCGGGCCGACACCAACAACACCATCGATCTGCTGAAACAGATCAACGAAGAGCGCAATATCACCATCGTCATCATTGAACATGACATGCATGTGGTGTTCTCGCTGGCCGACCGGATCACCGTTTTGGCGCAGGGCAGCCCGCTGGTCGAAGACGACCCGCAGAACATCCGAGGCAACCCGCTGGTGCGCGAAGCCTATCTGGGTGAGAAGGCCTAGGGAGCATCGTCACTGATCCCAAAAACTGGCCACCGGTTTTTGGACATGTTGCCTGAGAAAGGAAATAATTATGAACGTCAAACCCGATTTCTCCAAGAACGCCAATCAGGCCACCACCGCCCCGGCCTTTCTGTCGGTCTGGGACATGCATGCCTATTACGGTGAAAGCTATATCGTGCAGGGCATTTCCTTTAACGTGCACGAGGGCGAGATCCTTGCCCTGTTGGGCCGCAATGGCGCTGGCAAAACCTCGACCCTGCGGGCCATCGCCCGGTTGGACGATCCTCAGCTCAACAAAGGTGAGATCTGGCTGGATCACCAGCCGCTGCACACCATGAAGGCCTATCAGGCCTCGGCCGCTGGTCTGGCGCTGGTGCCCGAAGATCGCCGTATCATCGCCGGGCTGACCGTCGAGGAAAACCTGCAACTGGCGCAGATCGAACCGCCGATCGGCTGGTCTCTTGAGCGGTTGTACCAGATGTTCCCGCGGCTGGGCGAACGCCGCAAGCAAGAGGGCGTCACCCTGTCGGGGGGCGAGCAGCAGATGCTGGCGATTGCCCGCGCCCTGGCCCGCGACATCAAGGTGCTGCTGCTGGATGAACCCTATGAAGGCCTGGCACCAGTGATTGTCGATGAGATCGAAAAGACCCTCATCCACATCAAGGAACAGGGCATCACCACCATCATTGTGGAACAAAACGCCGTGCGGGCGCTTGAGTTGGCGGACCGTGCGGTGATCCTCGACACCGGTGGCATCGTGTTTGACGGTCTGGCCTCCGAGGTGCTGGAAAACGAGGAATTGCGAGCAGAGTATTTGGCGATTTAATAAGTTCTCCTTGTCAGATGGTCTCGTCAATACACCGCAATTCAAGGGCAGCCTCCGTCTGGAGGTGGCCCTTTCAATCTGCAAACATCAAAATGGACAACGGCCCCCAGTGGCTTTGCCTGCGTTGCGGTTCGCCGGATCTGGAACTGGCCCCTTTGGACAATAATCCAACTCATTCTTATAGACGGCTTTAATTTTCTCGGTAATCGGTCCACACATGCCGCCATGAGTGATATCGCCTTTGACCACGCCCCCATCGGGCTCGCCCAACTGGAACAGCGCATCATCAAGCGCTGCAATCTGCAATTCGCCGAGACCTTTGGCGACGACCCGGAGGCCTTTATCGGCATCGAGATCGCCGAGCTCTATCCCAGCCGCGAGGATTTCGACCGTATCGGCACCCGCTTGCAGCAAGATGATGTTCAGGCCGGCCGCTATGACGACGAACGCATTATGCGGCGGCTGTCGGGGGATTTGTTCTGGTGCCGTGTTCGCGGCCGCTCAATCACCCCTGAGCAACCGTTTCGCGCCGGGATCTGGTCTTTTGCGGATATTTCGGACGACCGACCGGTGGTCTCTCTCACGCCGCGCGAACGGGATGTGGCGATCCTGACCTGTCATGGGCTGTCGGCCAAGGAAATCGGTGCCAAACTGAACCTGTCATACCGCACCATCGAAACCCATCGGGCGCATCTGCTAAAGAAATTTGCCGCCCGCAAGCTGCCGGAACTGGTGGCCAAACTGACTGGCATGCCGCTGTAGATCGCGACCAATTGCAAAACAGAGCGCAAGGTCCCATGTTAGCATCTGGTTAGGGTGCTTTCATTGCGGGCATCCTTGCCCTATAAGCGCGTAAAATCCGGCCTATGCTGCAAGCAGGCCACTGGGAACCGGCTGAGGATCAAATGAAAAACAAATCTCACGAAGCAGACGTAGCCTTTATCAAGGCATTGGCCGAAATGCTGCGCGACAACGATCTGACCGAATTGGAGGTCAAACGGGCTTACGGCGATGACGACAGCCTGAATGTGCGTGTCTCTCGCCAGATCACCGCCATGCCACCCCCGGTTCAGGTTGCGATGCCTGCCGTGGCTCCGGTCGCTGTTGCGGCTGCGGCCCCTGCAGCGGCCCCGGCGGCGGCTGCGCTGTCGGACGACCCTGCCAGCCACCCAGGCGTCGTGCCCTCGCCGATGGTCGGCACCGTCTACATCCAGGCAGAACCCGGCGCGCCGGCCTTTATTTCAGTCGGCTCCAAGGTCAGCGAAGGCGATACCCTGCTAATCATCGAAGCGATGAAGACAATGAACCACATTCCGGCCCCCAAAGGCGGCACGGTCAAGCGCATTTTGGTCGAAGACGGCGCCGTTGTGGAATTCGGAACACCTCTGGTCATCATAGAGTAAGGATCTGACATGTTTGATAAGATCCTGATTGCCAACCGCGGCGAGATCGCCCTGCGCGTGATCCGCGCGGCACGTGAAATGGGCATCGCCAGCGTTGCGGTGCACTCTACCGCCGACGCCGATGCCATGCATGTGCGGATGGCCGATGAATCGGTCTGTATCGGGCCGCCAGCCAGCATCAACAGCTACCTGTCGATCCCGGCCATTATCTCGGCCTGTGAAATCACCGGTGCGCAAGCGATCCACCCCGGCTATGGCTTCCTGTCGGAAAATGCCAATTTTGTGCAGATCGTCGAAGATCACGGCCTGACATTCATTGGCCCCACCGCCCAGCACATCCGCACCATGGGCGACAAGATCACCGCCAAGGACACCATGAAGGCGCTGGGAGTTCCCTGTGTTCCCGGCTCTGAAGGTGGCGTTCCAGACTTGGAAGCGGCGCAGAAAATTGGCGCCGAAATCGGCTATCCGGTGATCATCAAGGCCACAGCTGGTGGCGGCGGCAAGGGCATGAAAGTGGCCGAAACCGCTGCTGACATGGAGATGGCCTTTCGCACTGCACGCGCCGAGGGCAAGTCCAATTTTGGCAATGATGAAGTCTACATCGAGAAGTACCTGACCACGCCACGTCACATCGAAATTCAGGTGTTTGGCGACGGCAAGGGCAAGGCTGTGCATCTGGGCGAGCGCGACTGCTCGCTGCAGCGCCGCCACCAAAAGGTATTCGAGGAGGCCCCCGGCCCCAGCATCACCCCACAAGAACGCGCTCGCATCGGCAAGCTCTGCGCCGACGCGGTCGCCAATATCAACTATATCGGCGCTGGCACCATTGAGTTCCTCTATGAGAACGGCGAGTTCTTTTTCATCGAGATGAACACCCGCCTGCAGGTGGAACACCCGGTCACCGAGGCGATCTTTGGGGTCGATCTTGTGCGCGAACAGATTCGCGTCGCCGAAGGCCTGCCAATGTCGTTTGGTCAGGACGATCTGACGATCAATGGCCACGCTATCGAGGTGCGGATCAACGCCGAGAAACTGCCCAACTTTGCCCCCTGCCCCGGCAGAATCACCCAGTACCACGCCCCCGGCGGATTGGGTGTGCGGATGGATTCGGCCCTGTATGACGGTTATTCCATCCCGCCCTATTACGACAGTCTGATTGGCAAACTGATCGTGCATGGCCGCGATCGCAACGAGGCAATTTCCCGCCTGAGCCGGGCTCTGGGCGAGTTGATTGTCGATGGGGTCGACACCACGGTGCCGCTGTTTGACGCCTTGCTGGCCGAGCCTGACATCCAGTCTGGCAATTACAACATTCACTGGCTGGAACGTTGGCTTGCCGAAAACCTTGCCAGTTAAAAACACCGTAGCGGTGCGTGCAAGCACGCACCCTACAGCCGCCGTCAGGGTCCTGCGATGACACCGCTGACCGCTGACTTACTGTTGTTGGCCTACGCATCCGGGGTCTTTCCCATGGCCGAGCATCAGGATGATCCGGAGGTTTTCTGGGTCGATCCCAAGCGGCGCGGCATTCTGCCCTTGCACGGCTTTCGTATTTCGCGCTCGCTGGCCCGCCGACTGCGCCGCGGTGACTATCAGATCACCATAAATCAGGATTTCGCGGCGGTTCTGACCGCCTGCGCCGACCGCGCCGAAACCTGGATCAATGGCGATATCCATGCCCGCTATGTTGAGTTGCACCAGATGGGCAAAGCCCATTCCGTCGAGGTATGGCAGGGTGGAGAGCTGTCGGGCGGCGTCTATGGCGTCACCCTGGGCGGAGCGTTTTTTGGCGAAAGCATGTTTTCACGCCGCCGCGATGCCTCCAAAATTGCCCTGTGTTATCTGATAGATCGCCTAAATCAGGCTGGGTTCACTCTGTGTGACACCCAGTTCCTCACCGCGCATCTCGCCTCGCTGGGCGGGGTCGAGATCAGCCGGGCCGCCTATCAACTGCGCCTGCGCGATGCGCTACTGCTAAAGGCTGATTTTACCGCCCCAGCGGTACCGACGGCTCAGGAATTGCTGCAGCGAAGAACCCAGATATCATAACGGCTGTGATCCAGCGCACTCAGCGCCGGGCTGGAGGCAATCATCCAGCCCTCAAATTGCACCGCTCCGCTGTCCGGGTCACGAATAGTCAGGAACGCATAGGCATCGCCGGTGGGGTTATCCGCCGGGTAGCGGCAATCTGACAGTGTCACCAGCAAGCCAAACACTGCGGCGCTGCCACCGCTCGGGATCTCGGCATCCACGGTATGGCCGTTGACCTTGTCCAGCCCCCGCACGACCGCCCCGGGGGCGGAGACGGCGCTGTCCTGCGCCCGAATCGGGGCGCTCAGCCCCAAGGCCAGCATCAGCAGACCGTTAAAAAATGGCTTCACGAACCGTCCCCACTGCCGGAGACAAATTTCAGCAGCAAAGTGATCAGGCTGACCGCACCCTGGGTGTCTTCGATCTCGTCCCCTGGTTCAAAACTGAACGGAGACCCGCCGGGCATGATTTCAATAAAATTCCCACCCAACAGTCCCTCGGAGGACACCACGATGGCGCTGTCGTCGGGGATATCAATGCCTTGCTGCACTGAAAAACGGGTGTCCGCGCGATAGGTCTGCGGGTTCAGTTCAACATCGGTCACAGTGCCGATCTTGACCCCGGCCAGACGCACATCGGTGCCAACGCCGACACCCTCAAGGGAGCGGAACGAGGCGTTGAGCTTATAATCTGAACCGGATTGCGACAGGCCCGTCGCCTGTCCCGCAAAGACCGCAAAGCCAATTGCTGCGGCCAGAACGACGCCGCCGACCAGAACTTCTGTAGTGTTGTGGGACATTGTGTTGCGCCTCTACCGGGGCCGGATGTTACTCCGGCACCCATGCCTCATAATCGCTGCGCGCTGCAGGTCCGCCGGCCTGGCGAATCGATCCCTGCGGCGCATAGGCCTTTGCCGTTCCGGTCAGGTTTTCCTGATGCGGCTTTTCCCAGTCCTTGTGGACCAGTGGCTGTTCTGACGGCAGCTCATCAAAGGTCCGGTGCAGCCAGCCGTGCCAGTCCGCATTGATGCGCGTGGCCTCGATCTCGCCGTTGAAGATCACCCAGCGTTTGCTGTCATCGGCATTGTGGTAATACACATTGCCCTGATCATCGTCGCCAACTTTGATCCCATTGCGGGCGGTGAAGATCTGTGTGTTCAGCGTCTGACCGTTCCACCAGGTGACGGCGCGCAGAAGAGTGCTTAGGATTGACATGGATGCCTCCGTAAATTCCCCTCTGATATGACGCAGTTTGCGCCCGAGGTCCAGATGTTGCGCGATCTCCGAGACCCCACAGAGCCTCTGATATGCGCATTTCCCCACCGCCAGCCAGGTTTCGGCGGCGATTGTCCCTGTGCGTTTAAGGCGCCAGCGCCGTGACCTCGATCTCGATCCGGTACTTGGGATCAATAAGCCCACATTCGATCATGGTTGCCGCAGGTGGGTTCTCCCCAAATGTCTTGGCCAGGATCGGCCAGCAGGCGTCAAATTCCTGAGCGTCAGGCAGGTAATAATTTATCCGGACAATTTGTTCAAAACTGCTACCGGCATCGGTCAGAGCCTTGCCGATGATCGCCAGAGCCGAGTGGCACTGTGCAACCACCCCGTCGCCCTGCCCGACGGTGCCCGCAACATGAACAAACCCGCCGGCCACCACCGCCCGGCAATAGCCGACCTTGGCTTCGAACTCGCCGCCTGAGGATAGTCTTTTGATGGTCATATCAGCTCCCATGCGTCCCAAAGAAATCAGGAGGCCCATAAAATTGTATTGCACAGCAAAACGGCGCGGGATGACCCGCGCCGCGTTAATCCTGTCTGGCACCGCATGGGTTAACCGGCAGAGGCGGGCTCTTTTTCCGCATCCGCGTGGATCATCAGCGGTTCAACATTCGAATTCACCGCCTCCTCGTTCACCACCACCTTAGTCACACTGTCCATTCCGGGCAGATCAAACATGGTGTTGAGCAGGATATCCTCGAGAATAGAGCGCAGGCCCCGGGCCCCGGTCTTACGCTGAATGGCGCGTTTGGCAATGGCACTCAGCGCGTCCTCGGTAAAGTCCAGTTCGGTGTCTTCAATCTCGAACAGGCGCTGGTACTGTTTGACCAAGGCGTTCTTGGGCTTGGACAGGATGGTCACCAGCGCATCTTCGTCCAGATCTTCCAGTGTTGCCAGCACCGGCAAACGGCCGACAAATTCCGGGATCAGGCCGAATTTCAGCAGATCCTCAGGTTCCAGATCCTGGAAGATCTCGCCCACACCGCGTTCATCATTGCCGCGCACATCAGCCCCGAATCCCATCGCCGATCCCTTGCCGCGGGCGGCAATGATCTTGTCCAGACCGGCAAAGGCGCCGCCACAGATGAACAGGATGTTGGTGGTATCGACCTGCAGGAATTCCTGCTGCGGGTGCTTACGCCCGCCCTGAGGAGGAACGCTGGCCACGGTGCCTTCCATCAGCTTCAACAGTGCCTGCTGCACGCCCTCGCCCGAGACATCGCGGGTGATCGAGGGGTTTTCAGACTTGCGGGTGATCTTGTCGACCTCGTCAATGTAGACGATGCCACGCTGAGCGCGCTCAACATTATATTCCGATGCCTGCAACAGTTTCAGGATGATGTTTTCCACGTCCTCGCCGACGTAACCGGCTTCGGTCAGGGTGGTGGCATCTGCCATTGTGAACGGCACATCCAGAATCCGCGCCAGCGTCTGTGCCAGCAGTGTTTTGCCGCAACCGGTTGGGCCGATCAGCAGAATATTGGATTTGGCCAGCTCAAGTTCCGAGCCCGCCTTTTCCGCATGATTCAGACGCTTATAGTGATTGTGCACCGCAACCGAGAGCACCTTCTTGGCCTTCGCCTGGCCAATGACATAGTCATCCAGCACGTCGCAAATATCCTTGGGAGTCGGCACTCCATCGGTGGTTTTCAATCCCGAGGCCTTGGTCTCTTCACGGATAATATCCATGCAAAGTTCGACGCACTCGTCGCAAATGAACACGGTTGGGCCCGCGATCAGCTTGCGTACCTCGTGCTGGCTCTTGCCGCAGAAGCTGCAGTAAAGCGTATTCTTGCTATCGCCGCTTGAGTTCGTTGCCATGGTCTACCTTTCAGTCCGCGCTAGGAGGGGCCCATCGAGCCGTCTCCCACTTCCAAAACAGCTTAGGCCAGTGCCTCAGCCGCTACAATCGCAAAGTACGCCCCAGCCCTGCTGGGACGCACAGGTTAGCAGTTAAAAAGAGCCTCAGCTCTCTTCTGATTCGCCTTTAGGGCGGCTGGCGACGATCTCGTCGATCAGACCAAATTCCTTGGCATCTTCTGGCGACATGAAATTATCACGCTCCAGCGCCGCTTCCACCTTTTCCAGTTCCTGACCCGTGTGATGCACATAAATCTCGTTCAGGCGCCGCTTCAGCTTCAGCGTCTCTTCGGCGTGAATCATGATGTCAGTGGCCTGGCCCTGGAACCCGCCCGAGGGCTGGTGCACCATTACCCGGCTGTTTGGCAGCGAGAAACGCATGCCTTTTTCGCCCGCAGTCAACAGCAGGGACCCCATCGAGGCCGCCTGACCGATCACCAGGGTCGAAATCTTTGGCTTGATGTACTGCATGGTGTCGTAGATCGACAGGCCCGAGGTGACAACGCCACCGGGCGAGTTGATATACATGGAAATTTCCTTGGAGGGATTCTCAGCCTCCAGGTGCAGCAACTGCGCCACGATCAGCGAACTCATGCCGTCATGCACCGGGCCGGTGAGGAAAATAATCCGCTCTTTCAGCAAGCGCGAGAAAATATCATAGGCCCGTTCGCCACGGGCGGTCTGCTCAACCACCATGGGGACCAGGGTGTTCATGTAGGTTTCTTTTGGATCAAACATAGGGGCCTGCCTGCTTTGAATGTAATCGGGACCATACCCGACGATGTGTTACTTGATTCTTAGTATCGCGGCATAAGGGCCGCAAGAGGGTGGAATAAATTTGCTGATCGCCGCCGATGCGGCAGCAACAATGTCGCATTTTGCAAATGCAATGTCGCAAATTGGTGGCCATCAGTGTATAACCCGGCTTAGCACACGGCAAGAAACGCCTTCCCCGCCCTCATGGACGTCAGCCGCGCCACAGGATTCCATTATGCAGACAGATAGTTTTGTTCAAAAAGGGGCCGCGGCCCAGTTGGCGGTTCAATTTGACGGCAAGGTACAGGATTTTTATTTCCTGATGTTGCCCAAGGCAACCATGCTCCCGGTTGCGGCTGCGATCGAGCCGTTGCGGATTGCCAATCAGGTCAGCAATACAGAGCTATACCGCTGGTATATCATGTCCGAGGACGGTGCCCCGGTGACCTGCTCCAACGGCATGACGGTGACGCCAGACATGCCACTGGAGCAACTTCCGCAGGACGCAGTGGTGTTTGTCTGCGCCGGGATTGAGCCACATCAGACCGCCAGCGAATCAACCATAAACTGGTTGCGCCGCGAACACCGGTTTGGCCGCCGACTAGGGGCCATCTGCACGGGTGCATTTGCGCTGGCCCAGGCCGGCCTGCTGCGCGGTCGGGATTTTACCCTGCACTGGGAGAATCAGCCAGGTTTCACCGAGATCTACCCGGATCTTCAGCCCTCATCGAACATCTATGAAATCACCGACACCTTGCTGACCTGCGGCGGCGGCAATGCGGCCACTGACATGATGCTGAACCTGATCGAAGATCGTCACGGCAAGAATCTGGCGATCATCATCGCTGATATGTGCCTGCACGTCCGCTCAGGCGGCCAGATGGCGCCGCAGAAATCCAACTATGCGGTCGCCATTGGCAGCCGCAATCAACGGCTGCTGTCCGCGCTGCAGCTGATGCAGGATTCGATCGAGGAACCGTTCTCAATCGCCGCCCTCTGTGACCGGCTGAATATTTCACGCCGCCAGCTTGAGCGGCTCTTCTCACGCTATCTGGACCAAAGCCCGATGCATGTCTATTCCGACATGCGCCTCAGCCATGCCTATGCCCTGATGAACGAGACCGCACTGTCGGTGACCGAAATCGCCCTGGCCTCCGGCTTCAACAGCGCCACCCATTTCTCCCGCCAGTTCAAACGCAAATTCGGCGCCAGCCCCCATTTCTTTCGCAAAGGCTGGGTCTAGCGGCAATCGACCTGTTGGGGCCGCAGCCTCAACCCAGCTTCAACCCCGTCTCCACGCGGTCAAGTCCCGCCGGCGAATGACCAAATTCCCGCTGAACTATTGTTGCCTAGTTGCAAGATACGCGATAGCCTGATGTTATGAAACATGTCCCTAAAGATACCACAGATGATGCTCTTATTCAGGAATTCCTGAACAAGGGCGGCAAAGTCAGCATTGGCAAAACCAAACCTCTGCCCAGCGAGCTTGGCCTGAGCAACAATGCCTGGAACAACAAACTGACCAAAGAAGAGAAATCCGCACGCGACAAAAAGAAGTGATGTCATAAGGCGCTGCCCTTAATAGACGGCAGGGCCGCGCGCGAAGAACATTCCGGTTCGGAGAATAAGGGTTCACAAGCCCCCTCATCTGGCATAAAAAACGGCCTTCTTTCCTTCTCCGGCTGGTCCCATGTCCCAAATACGCTCTGAACTGCTGATGCCCGCGGGTAATCTGCGCAAGTTGAAAATAGCGATCCTCTATGGGGCTGATGCTGTCTATCTGGGCACCCCGGATTTGTCGCTGCGTACCAAGTCCGAATTCTCGCTTGAGGACGTCATTGAAGGCGTCAATTTCTGCCATCAGCACGGGCGGCGCGCCTATCTGACGCTGAACCTGTATTCGCACAACAAAGACATCCCCAAGTTGGAAGAATATATCGACACGGTACGGCAGGTGAAACCTGACGGGCTGATCATCGCCGATCCGGGGGTGTTTCAATATGTCCGCGAACGGGCGCCGGAAATCCCGCTGCATGTCTCGACCCAGGCCAATATCTGTTCCTGGCTGTCGGTAAAGTTCTGGCAGGGCCAGGGCGCCGATCTGGCGGTGATGGCGCGTGAGGTCTCGTTCTCCGAGCTGGAAGAAATCCGCGAGAAATGCCCGGACATCAAGCTAGAGGCCTTTGTTCACGGCGCCATGTGCATGACCTATTCGGGGCGTTGCCTGCTGTCCAACTTCATGGCTGAACGCGGCGCCAATCAGGGCAACTGCGCCAATTCCTGCCGCTGGAACTACAAGTTCCACATGCGCATGAAAGACGGCACAGTGCAGGAGCTGATCGTCGATGACAGCAATCGCGACATGTTCGAATTCCTGCTGGAGGAAGGCATGCGCCCCGGTGAATTCCTGCCCATTCAGGAAGACGAGCGTGGCAGCTATATCCTGAACTCCAAGGATCTGTGCCTGATGCCGAAACTGGACGATTATCTGCGCATCGGCGTCGATAGCCTGAAGGTCGAAGGACGCGGCAAGTCGGAATATTATGCCGCCGTGGTGGCGCGGGCCTACCGCATGGCGATTGATGACTACTACGCCGACCCGGAAAACTGGGATCCCTCAGATTACATGGCCGAGCTGGAAACCGTCGGCAACCGGGGCTACACGCTGGCCTTTCACAAGGGCCGGTTGACCAACCTGGCGCATGGCTATGAACACACAGCTGCAATTGCCACCTGGGAATATGCCGGCGTGGTGAGTGAAGTGACCGAGGATGCCTTCCTGGTTGAGGTCAAGAACAAGCTGGAGCCCGGCGACGTGCTGGAAATGGTATCGCCCAAAGCCCGCAACACCATTCTGCTGCGCACCTATGATTACGAGATCGCCGCCACTGGTGAACGCAAGGACGTGGTGCATGGCTCCACCAAATCGGTAATCCGCCTGCCCTTCTCGCTGTTTGAGCAGGAAGATCAGACTGATCTGCGCAAAAACTTCCCGGCCTTCACCGTGATCCGCAAGGAACGCGCGCTGACCGATGAGCAGTGGAAGCGTCTGCAACTGGACAAGACCGCTCAGGCGATGGAGATCCGCGACAGCACCGGTGAAACCGCTTATACCCGCCGTCGCGACGCCTTGGTTGAGGCGATTGATGCAGACACCAACAGCCGCCGCTTCAAAACCAACCGGGTTGGCACCCAGGGCTGCTGCGGCAAAGGCTGCAACGGCTGTCTGATCTTTTGGCAGGGCGATGAATATGCGCTGGCGCGCGACATTCTGCTGCATCGCAAGCAGGGCGAGCAACTCAGCAATGCCGAGGCCAGTGAATTCAAGCTGCCTGCTTAATCCCTACAAAACCGCCCCTGACCTGTATCCGCCGCTCTCATCTGCTGAGAGCGGCACGGCCTGACTGCCATTTGTGCCCGGCCTGGCCCCAACTCAGATTGCCCCGCAGCCAGCCATCTTGATTGTTATGCGCGATCATGAGACTAGGCTTGTGAAGAAATTCTCTGGTCTGGCGTTCGACCCACAACGGCGCAAGGACACCGACAGGCCGACAGAGGAAGAGATCCGGGTATGGAGATTGAACAAATGGCTGACCCCGAGCGGTTCCCGGACACGGCATTTAAAGACATGGCAGCCAAAGACATGGATGACATGGTGGATAACGCCAAAAGCGCCTCGGATTTTTTGAAAGCGATCAGCCACGAAGGCCGGCTGAGGATTCTGTGCCATCTGGTGACTGGTGAGAAATCGGTTGCCGAACTGGAAGATCTACTGTCGGCGCGCCAAGCTGCTGTATCGCAACAATTGTCCCGGCTTCGGCAGGAACAATTGGTCACCACACGCCGCGACGGCAAAACGATCTATTACCGGCTGGCAGACGACCGCTCGCGCCGCATTCTGCATGTGATCCACGAGATGTTTTGCAACAAAAACTGATCTATGGCCGCAGCCGCCCGCCCAGCGCGCAAATAGATTTGACCACGGGGCACACACGGCATTGTGACATTCAACAGCCTCCTGTTCTGCCTAAAAAGGGCATGTCTATTGGAGCGAACCGATGATGTTCAGATCTCTTGCCCTTACAGCCCTGCTTGCCGCCTTTGGTCTCAGTGCCCTACTTGCCCTGCCCGCCATGGGAGACCCCCTGCAACCGCGTGACGGCTGGGTGGTGATGGATACCCAAAAGGGCTTTGACCAGCTGATCACCGACCTAAAAGCAGCCACCAAGGCGCAGGGCATGGCGGTGGTCACTCAGGCCGGGCCAACCGCTGCCGCCGCCAGGCGCGGCATTACCATCCCCGGCAACCGGGTGATCGGTGTTTTCAACAACGACTTTGCCGTCCGTATCCTGGCCACCTCGACCAGTGCAATGATCGAGGCCCCCATTCGGTTTTATGTGACCGAAAATCCTGACGGACAGGCGACGCTTTCCTACAAAACCCCCAGCCACGTCCTTGCCCCCTACATGAATGAGGGCGGCGGCGAATTGGTGAAACTGGCGGAGGAGCTGAGCCAGGTGTTTGACGCGATTGCCCGGCAGGCCAGCCGCTAGGCCTGCCAACCCCGGTCACATGGGTGTGAAACCCCTTGCACCACCCCGCCAGCTCCGCATTCTCGCAGCAAACGAGAATCGGAGAGCAGATCATGACCCGCCCCACCCGCGCCGCAGATATTCTGGCCCGTCGTCTCTATGAGGCCGGCTGCCGCCACGCCTTTGGCATGCCCGGCGGCGAAGTGCTGACCCTGGTGGATGCCCTCCAGACAGCTGGCATTACCTTTCACCTGGCCAAACACGAAAACTGCGCGGGTTTCATGGGGGAAGCCGTGCACCACAGCGACGGCGCCCCGGCCATCCTGGTGGCCACTCTGGGCCCCGGCGCGCTGAACGGGGTCAATGTGGTGGCCAACGCGCATCAGGACCGGGTGCCGATGCTGGTACTCACCGGCTGTGTCGATGAAGCCGAGCAGCAGAACTATACCCATCAGGTGCTCGACCACCGGGCGGTGTTTGCGCCGATCACCAAGGCCAGCTTTCGCCTGAACGCTGAAACCGCCGATCTGATCGCTGACAAGGCCATCGCCATAGCCACCGAACAGCGCAACGGCCCGGTTCACATCGATATACCAATCTCGGTGGCTGACAGCGCCGCCACAGATCGCAACATCCGCCGCGCGCCTGCAAGTGACACCGTGCCAAGCGGCGCTGACCTGGCGCAGGCGCGTGACTGGCTGGCCGCGGCTGTACGGCCGATCGCGGTGATCGGCCTGGACGGCGTCCAGCAACAGGCCGGGCCCGCAATCCAGCGCTTTCTGGAGACCCACCAGATCCCCTTTGTCACCAGCTACAAGGCCAAGGGCATTATCGCCGAAAGCCATCCGCTGTGTCTCGGCGGTGGCGGGCTTTCTCCGCTGGCCGACAGCCACCTCCTGCCACTGTTGCGGGCCGCAGATCTGGTGATTTGCATCGGTTATGATCCCATCGAAATGCGCCCCGGCTGGCGCGATGTCTGGGATGTGAGCCGCCAACAGGTCATCGACATCGCCCCTGAACCCAACCTGCACTATATGCATCAGGGCGGCTTGAACCTGCTCACCAGTATCGCCCCCACCCTTGCTTCGCTGTCCGATGGGCTGCCCCCCCGCGCAACCTGGCCAGACAAGCAGCCCCAGAGCGCCCAAATGGCGCTGGCCAAGGCCTTTCCGGTGAGCGACGACTGGGGCCCTGCGGCGGTGATATCCGAGACCCGCGCGGTAATGCCCGCCGAGACGCTGGCCAGCGCCGACAGTGGCGCCCATCGCATTTTGCTGTCGCAGATGTGGGGCTGCCATGAGCCCCGCGGGCTGATCCAGTCGTCGGGGCTCTGCACCATGGGCTGCGCGGTGCCGATGGCCATTGGCCGCAAACTGGCGCAGCCCGAGCGCCCGGTGATCAGCTTTTCCGGCGATGCCGGCTTTCTGATGGTGGCCGGAGAACTGGCCACAGCAGCCGAGATGCAACTGGCGCCGATCTTTCTGGTGTTTGTCGATGCCAGCCTGGCCTTGATCGAGCTGAAGCAACGCCAGCGCCAGCTGGCCAACGCGGCCGTTGACTTTGGCCGCCATGATTTTGCCGCCATCGGGCGCGCCTTTGGCGGTAACGGGGTGACGGTTCGCAACCGGCAACAGTTGCGCGTCGCCTTGACTGATGCCATGACGGCACAAAGCTTCACCGTTATTGCAGCTGAAATCGAACCAGGAGGCTATGATGGTCGGATCTAAACCACTCCCACACGGCGCACTTAAGGGAGTCAAAGTTCTTGACCTGTCCCGTATTCTGGCAGGACCAACCTGCACCCAGCTGCTGGGCGATCTTGGCGCCACGGTGATCAAGGTGGAAAACCCCAAATCCGGTGGCGATGATACCCGCCAGTGGGGGCCTCCCTATGTCACCGATACCGATGGCAATGACACCGATATGTCGGCCTATTTCATGTCCGCCAACCGCAACAAACGCTCGGTGGCGATTGATATCGCCACCGCTGAGGGCCAGCAGGTCATTCTGCGGATGGCAGCACAGGCGGATATCCTGATCGAGAACTTCAAACCCGGCGGGCTGAAGAAATACGGGCTGGATTATGCCAGCCTGAAGGAAAAGCTGCCCGGGCTGATCTACTGTTCGATCTCGGGCTATGGGCAGACCGGCCCACATGCGTCAAAACCCGGCTATGATCTGATGGCACAGGGCTATGGCGGCATCATGTCGCTGACCGGTGAGCCGGACGGCGCGCCGATGAAGGTTGGCGTTGGCATCGCCGACGTGATGTGCGGCATGTATGCCACCGTGGGCATTCTGGCGGCGCTGCGCCACCAGCAACAGACCGGCGAGGGCCAGCAGGTCGATGTGGCGCTGGTCGACAGTCAGATCGCCTGGCTGATCAGCGAAGGCACCAACTATCTGACCTCGGGCCAGCTTCCCGAACGGCGCGGCAATGGTCACCCCAACATCATGCCCTACGGTCTGTACCAGAGCACCGACGGCCATGTCATTCTGGCGGTCGGCAATGACAGCCAGTTTACCCGCTTCATGGACTTCCTCGGGCTGGCTGGTCTGGCCGAAGACCCCCGGTTCTCCAGCAATCCGGGCCGCCTGCAAAACCGCGAGGCGCTGGATGACATCCTGATCCCGGCGATGAAACGGTTCAGCACTTTGGACATCATCAAGGGGCTAGAAGCCCGCAAGGTGCCGGTTGGGCCGGTGCAGGATCTGCAACAGGTGTTTGCCTCGGATCAGGTGGCAGCCCGCAACATGAAGATCGAGATGCAGAGCGAGGCCGGGCCGGTGTCTCTGATCGGCAATCCGCTCAACTTCTCCCGCACTCCGGTGACTTACCGCCTGGCGCCGCGCAGCTGCGGCGCCGACAGCGACGAGATCCTGTCGGCGGAGGCCCCCTTCGAGATCTGACCGCGCCAGCGCTGGCCAGATACCGACCAGACAAGACCAGCCAAGTGTTACAGAAATGACCAATGCCAAGTCCCTTCCCCGCCTGCAATCGGGGGAGCGATGCCGCATTTGCGGAAAACCACACAGAATTATAGTCCCTTCATTGCAATTCCCGGCTCTGCACACACGTCCCTTCACCAATGCGAGAGGTGCCGTCGCGCGACGCAATCTCATGGCTTAGTGTCATGCCAGACAACGGTAAAACCTTTTAGCGCAAGAATGGATCCCCAGTATGCAAGATATCTTTGGCCAAGACACCAGCCTGACAGATGCTGCTGCATTGCGCGATTGGAACGCCGTACAAATGGGCGTTCTGGCCCATGCGGCCACCACTCCGACACATCTTGCGGCACTGCTGTCTGCGGCACCGGGTTTTGCGCTGGGTCAGGCCTGCAAGGGCCTGTTCTACCTGCTGATGGGACGCTCGGAACTGATCGCCACCGCCCGCGAGGCACTGATCGCCGCCAGCGCGCATTTTGACACTGCCCTGCCCCGTGAACGCCATTACATCGCAGCGCTGGAGATCTGGCTGGCCGGGCAGCCCTCGGCGGCCATAGCCCAGTTGGAACAGGTGTTGCGCAGCCATCCCCAGGATGCGCTGGCGATGAAGCTGAGCCATTCCATCCGCTTTGTGCTGGGCGATATCACCGGCATGCGCCGCTCCATCGAGCGGCTGCTGCCAGCCTATGGCACCGACCATGCCGGGCACGGCTATCTGCTGGGCTGTCACGCCTTTACCCTAGAGGAAACCGGGAATTATAAAAAGGCCGAGATTATCGGTCGCCAGGCCCTGTGGACAGCGCCCGATGATGCCTGGGGATTGCATGCGGTGGCGCATGTGCATGAGATGACCGGCAACGCCCAGGCCGGGCTGGACTGGCTGCAGGGCCGCGAGTCGGCCTGGTCGCATTGCAACAACTTCCGCTATCACGTCTGGTGGCACAAGGCGCTGATGCATCTGGACCTGGGGCAGATTGATCAGGTGTTTGATCTGTATGACCACGAGATCCGCTGCGATAAAACCGATGACTACCGCGATATCTCAAACAGCACCTCGCTGCTGATGCGACTGGAGTTGAATGGTGCCAATGTGGGCGACCGCTGGGAGGAACTGGCAGAGCTGGCCGCCAACCGAACCGAAGACGGCAGTCTGATTTTTGCCGACCTGCATTATCTGCTGGCGCTTGCAGGGCACAACCGCAAAGAGGCCACCAGCCGCCTGGTGCAACGCATTCATAGCGACGCGCAGACCCGCACGGACGAGGCAGGCCAGCGGATGGCAAATCCCGGCTGTGCCGCGGCGCTTGGACTAGAGGCCTTTGGCGAGGGCGATTATGCCGGGGCATTTGCCAATCTGTCGCAGGCGCGCAAATCCATGTGGATGGCGGGCGGCAGCAACGCCCAGCGCGATGTCTTTGAACGCATCACCATCGATTCTGGCCTGCGCGCCGGACAGTTGGACGCGGTCGAGGCCATTCTGGATGATCGCCAGGCATACTGTGGTGGCAATGAGGGCAATTACGCATTGGCCCGCCGTGAGGTGATTGCCGAAATGCGCGGCAGTGCCGCCAGCCACAGCGTGCCGGCCCAATAACCGCCGATTGACCGCCGATTACCCACAGAATACCCGCAGACCCACTCAGGAAGGCAATGAACTGAAATGGTGACGATTGTGCCTCAACCAGACAGCCAGCTCAGCGCCCAGCCCAGCCCAGCCGCCAATCAGGCTGCGGCTCCGGCCCAGACTCCAGTGCAGGCACCAGTGCGCATCCGTGATCCCCGGCTCGACTTTTACCGTGGCATTGCCATGTTCATCATCCTGACCGCGCATATCCCCGGCAATCGCTGGACCGGCTGGATTCCCGCCCGGTTTGGCTTTTCCGACGCCACCGAGATCTTTGTGTTCTGCTCCGGCATGGCCTCGGCGATTGCCTTTGGCGGCTCTTACGGGCGCATGGGCTGGCGCCTGGGGTCTGCCCGTGTGGGTTACCGTGTCTGGCAGGTGTTCTGGGCCCATATCGGGCTGTTCTTCTTTATCGCCATGATGATGGCGGCGCTGGATACCTATGGCGGCTTTGAAAAAAGCTATGCCAATTCGCTGAACCTGGGCCATTTCTTTAACGACACCATGCCGCAACTGGTGGGGCTGTTCACTCTGCGCTATGTGCCAAATTATTTCGACATACTGCCGATGTATCTGGTGGTGCTGGCGCTGATGCCACTGATGATGGCGATGGAAAAGATCGGCCTCTGGGCGGTGGCGGCGACATCGCTGGTGATCTGGCTCGCCGCCAACCCCTATGTCATCGGCCTGGGCCCGGATGGGCTGGCGCTACCGGCCGAGCCCTGGTCCGAGCGCAAGTGGTTCTTCAACCCTTTTGGCTGGCAATTGCTGTTCTTTACCGGCTTCGCCTTCATGAAAGGCTGGCTGCCCAAGCCACCGGTGTCAAAAGCTCTGATCGCCCTGGCCATTGGCTTTGTAGTGCTGTCGGCCCCGTTTGGCGCCTGGAAAGTGTTTCTCTGGGTGCAGGCCTGGAATCAGGATCTGGCTGATGCCATCCGCCCGGTATGGTCGCTGACCAAGGAGTGGCGCAACAAAAGCGACTTTGGCCTGCTGCGGTTTGCCCATTTCCTGTCACTGGCCTATCTTGGCTGGGTGATTGCCGGTGACGGCGGCAAACGGCTGATCGCTTCGGGGCACTCCCTGGGGGCGCGGATCTGGGCGCTGCTGCTGAAGCTGATCACCAAGGTCGGCCAGCAATCATTGGCAGTGTTTGTGGTGTCGATGGCGCTGGCCCGGGTGATCGGCTTTGTGCTGGACCAGACCGGTCGCGCCGTCACCACCACGGCACTTGCCAATCTCACTGGTTATGGCCTGATCATCCTGGTGGCCTTCGGTGCCGCCTGGTTCAAATCGCAACCCTGGAGAGCGAAACGATGACCCCTTTATCCCGCCGCTCATTCCTGGCATCAGCCCTGGCCAGCACATCAATTCTAGCATTCCCAGTCCAAGCCTCTGAAGTGCGGCCATTCTCCCGCGATACGGTCATCTCGCTGGCCCGGGAGCTGGCCGCCTCTGACTATGCCCCGCGCGCTTCGGTACCGCAGGACTGGCTGGACATGAGCTATCAGGACTATCAGACCCGCTGGTTCCGCAATCGCGATGCCCTGTGGTCGGACACTGATCGCAGCTATAACGTCGATTTCTTCCTGCCCGGCCTGTATTTCCCGCGCCCCATTCAGATCAACACGGTGACCGATAGCGCTGGCGCCGTGCGGCTGCCGTTTGATCTGTCGCTGTTTGATAAGACCGACAAGGCGCCTGCCTTAAGCATTGACGACAGTCTGGGCTATTCCGGCTTGCGCCTGCGCACCGAGCTGGGCCAGCCGGATCTAAAGAACGAATTCTGCGTCTATCAGGGCGCCAGCTATTTCCGCGCCATCGGGCTGGGCAATGTCTATGGGCTGTCAGCCCGTGGGCTGGCGCTGAAAACCGGCGACCCAATGGGCGAGGAATTCCCCGAGTTCATCGAGTTCTGGCTTGAAGCCCCCGCCCCCGGCCAGCGCAATATCGTGATCCACGCGCTGCTGGACAGCCCATCGGTTGCCGGTGCCTACCGGTTCGACATCCTGCCCGGCGACAATTGCACCATGGCGGTGCAGGCAACCCTGTTTCCCCGCCAGGAGCTGAGCCATGTGGGGCTGGGACCGCTGACTTCGATGTTCCTGTTCGATCAGACCAACCGCAGCCGGTTCGACGACTTCCGCCCGGCGGTGCATGACAGTGACGGGCTGCTGGTGCAGAACGGTCACGGCGAGGTGCTGTGGCGGCCGCTGGCCAATCCCCGCCACTTGCAGATCTCCTCCTTTGTGGATGAAAACCCGCGCGGTTTTGGCCTGTTGCAACGGGCGCGAAAATTCTCCGACTTTGCCGATCTTGAGGCCAATTACCACAAACGCCCCTGCCTCTGGGTCGAACCCGACGGCAATTGGGGCAAAGGCGCGGTGACTCTGGTCGAGATCCCGGCGGATCAGGAAATCTACGACAATATCGTTGCCTATTGGCGGCCACAGGAGCCCTACGCGGCGGGCAGCCAGGTGGATCTGTCCTATCGTCTGACCTGGGGCCAGGAACCGGATTTGCAGCTGCCACGGGTCATCAACACCGCGGCAGGTGCGCGGGTGTTTGGCGATCCGGGGCGGATTATGACGCTGGATTTTGCCGCCCACCCGCTGCTGAACGGCGACCCCGGTGGCATCGACGTCCATATCTCATCGCCGCATGTGGACACCAGCAGTGGCGTGCTGCAACGCAATCCGGACACTGGCGGATTGCGGCTGGCGTTCTCGTTTGATCCCGGCGCGCGGGATCTGGTGGAACTGCGCGCACAGCTGCGCAAAGACGGCCAGATGGCCTCTGAGGTTTGGTTGTACCGGTGGACCGCATGAGCCGCCCGGTCCTGTTGCCGCCCGAGCAACCATTGGCGATGCCAGCGCAGGATTTCTCGGCTGACTTTCAGGACATTGATGCGCCAGAACAGCGCCCCCAACAGTCGGTGGCACTGTGGCGGATCCTGGCCTTTTCACCAGCAATGGCCGGCACCGCGCTGCTCGCTTGGGTGATGCAGGGTTGGTTTGCCGATGGCGGTTTTTCGGGGCTTGAAATGGTACTGCTGGCGCTGATTTCCTTCAATTTCTTCTGGATCTGTTTCACCGTCGCAACCGTGCTGCTGGGGTTGTACTCGCTGTCGAGGCGCCACGCTGTGCGCCGCCTTGCGCCGCCGCGGAAGATGACCGTGGCGCTGCTGATGCCGGTCTATAACGAGGTGCCGTGGTATGTGCTGGGCAATGCCCAGACCATGTTGGAGGAGCTGCGCAAACGGGGCGGTGTGCATGACTATTCCATGTTCATCCTGTCAGACACCCGCGATGAAGCCATCGCCGCACAGGAGCTGATCTCGGTCCGCGTCCTGCATGCGATGATGCCGCCGGGGCTAAAGCTGTATTACCGCCGCCGCGATCGCAATACCGATCGCAAGGTTGGCAATATCGCCGACTGGGTCAGCCGCTGGGGCGCCGGCTATGAGGCGATGCTGGTGCTGGACGCCGACAGCCTGATGACCGGGCGCGCCATCACCCGGCTGGTCAATGCGCTGTCGCGCGACCCCGGCGCCGGGCTGATCCAAAGCTATCCGCAGCTGATCGGTGCGCAGTCAGTGTTTGGCCGGATGCAGCAATTTGCCAATGGCGTCCACGGCGCCGCCCTGGCCGAAGGCCTGGCCCGCTGGGTTGGCCAGCAGGGCAATTACTGGGGCCATAACGCCATCATCCGCACGCGCGCCTTTGCCACCTGCGCCGGATTGCCGCATCTGCGCAGTCGTCTGGGGGGGCGGTTTGGCGGCCATGGCAAGCTGATCATGAGCCATGATTTTGTCGAGGCCGGACTGCTGGCGCGGGCGGGCTGGTCGGTGCGCTTCCTGCCGCGCATCCGTGGGTCTTATGAGGAAACCCCGCCGACGCTGATCGACCACATCCAGCGCGACAGGCGCTGGTGTCAGGGCAATCTGCAGCACCTGAAGTTGCTCAACGCCAAGGGGTTCAAGGCCGTCTCACGGTTTCACCTGCTGCATGGGGCGATTGGCTATCTGATGGCGCCTATCTGGTTTGCACTGCTGGTCATCTGGGCACTGATTGGGCGCGGCGAGGAGGCCTCGGTGCTGACCTATTTCAGCGAGAGCAACCCTTTGATGCCATCCTGGCCCGATATGTCGGAGCCGCACCACGTGCTGGTGATCCTGCTGATCTATGCGATGCTGCTGGCCCCCAAGCTGCTGGCAATCGCGGCGCTGCCTTTGACCGGCGCCCGGTTTGCCGATTATGGCGGCGGCGCGCGGTTTGCGCTGTCCTTTGGCTCAGAGATCCTGCTGGCGATCCTCTATGCCCCGATCCTGATGGTGCAACAAATGATCGCGGTGATCCGCACCGCGCTGGGGCTGCAGCGCGGCTGGGCGCCGCAGGCCCGCGACGGCGGTCGCTACAGCTGGACCACGCTGCTGATCGCCCATGCGCTGGAGACCCTGAGCGGGCTGGCGCTGTGGGTTGGAATTGTGACCGGACTGGTGTCGCTCTGGCTGCTGCCCATTGCCCTGTCGCTGGTGCTGGCGGTGCCACTGTCGGCGCTGTCCGGGCTGCCGGTGCTGCGCCGGATCAATGCCTGGATGGGCACCCGCGAGGTGTTTTGCGAGCCGCAAATCACCCGCAACGCTCGCAGCTGTAGGGCCCGACTCAAACATATCCTGGACGGCGGCAGCCCCAGCCCCAGCGCCGCAGAATAACCACAACCAACACTGAAGCGCGGTTGTTGAATTTTCCATTTTTGTGACTGATTTATGGGACACGTAGCTCTCCCGCGCCCGCAGGTCGTTCGGCTCCGCCAAACACCCTTGGCGGGATTGGGCCCGGCGCCGCGCTTTGCGCGGCGCCGGGCCCAACGGGAGGCGCGTCTCCGACAGGAGGCCAACGACGGACGGGAGCCGTTGGGGTCCAAAGCGGTCTCTGGTGAAAGTCACCTGAGATTTCAACAACGCTGACCCGTTACACGAAAGCTGTCACTCGAAAGATCTTACCCGAATGAATTACTGGACTTCGAACCAGTCCAGCATCAGATCGGCCCAGCCTTTGGGCACCCCATGCCCCCCCGGAAACAGCGCAAATTCGAGATCTGCACCAACCGCGCACTCCCAACGGCGGCGCAGGATCCGGCCGTCCTGCCAAGCCTTGCCCGGCGCATGGCTTTCGCAGCCATTTGTCTGCCGCCACAGCTCTAGCCCGGCATAGATATCACCCTGCTGAAACTGCATGCCGCCCAGATAACGGCCCTCCAGCGGCACTGTCTTGTCGCTCCAGCCATGGGTGTGGAACAGCCGCACCGGAGCGGCGCAACTTGCGGGCTGGGGTCGCCAAAAACCACCGGAGACCGGCGCATAGGCGGCAAAATCATCCGGGGTATCACAGGCCAGGTAATTGACCATAAAGGCGCCGGCCGAAAACCCGGCCAGGATTGTATCCTGCCGCGAGACGCCAAACCTCTCTGCCGCATCTGCCATTACCTGGCGCAGGAATGCCGCCTCATCCCGGCCCTGCCAGCCGGGGAAAAACACCCAGGACCGGTTGCCATTTCGGCCTCGGGTGGCATCAGGCGCAATCACCGCATAACCGCGCGCCTTCAGCGCCTCAATCATGCCAGTGTTTTTCATCGTCCCGGCGCCTGACCCGCCATAGCCATGCAGAAACAGCACCACCGGCAGCGGCTGCTGCCGGGCAGCTTGCGGCAGGCTGATGTGATAGGCGCCGGTGCTAATCTGGCAGGGGGCTGACAAATCAGCACAGCCGGCCCGTGCGGCGCCGCCCCACAGGGCGACCATCACCGCCACCGCCACCGCCACCGCCGGGACAAAACCGACCGGTGCGGTCATTGCTGCCAACGTGAGACCGGCAGATTGCTGGCCACCCAGCCCGGCCCAGCCCGCGATCCCATCATGCCTTCGGGCACATCTATGATATTGTCGAACCCGGCCGCATTCAGCGCCAGTGTCATCCGGGCCGAACGCACACCGGCGGCACAGATCAGCGCAATGGGAGCGCTGCGGTCACCGCCCGCGGCCGCGGCCACCGCCTCGGCGAAATCATTGCGCCGCAGGTCAATGGGATGGCCGCCCACCGGCACTCCGACGGCTTTCCACTCTCTTGGTGTGCGGATGTCTATCAGGGTGATCTCGCCCGATTGCGCCTGTTGAAAGGCCTCAGCCACCGTCAGTCGCGGCTGGTCGTGATCCGGTGGCTGGCTGCGCCACCAGACAGCCGTTGCCGCCACGGCAGCCACAGCCCCGCCGCCAAGCAGAACATTGCGTCTGGATAGGGTCAATTGCGGCATTCAGCTCTCCGGATCTATGGGTTCTCTACAAGCGGCCTAACATGTTCCACCGTCGTGGTCAGAAAAAGCCTCTGACGGCGCAATCAAGTTCTTGTCAACGCCACCCGGAGCCACCACGTTAGGCGCGAGAATTCAATAAAATACAGCGCAATCTGCCCCCGCAGCCATCGCGAGGGCTGGCACTGATGCCAAAAAATGCTTAGGCAACGATAACTTTGCCTTGCCCAAGCCTGGAGATCATCACGTGTCCCTGTTTCTGATTGCGGCCCTGCCCTTTCTTGGTGCGCTGTTTCCTGCGCTGTTGATCCGCGCCGGGCGCAACGCCGCTGCCGCCTCGGCTGGGTTCACCACCCTGCTGGCCTTTATCGGGTTGCTGCTGAATGCCCCCGCCGTGTTGCGCGGCGAGGTGGTGCAGGCGCGGCTGGACTGGCTGCCCGGCCTGGGGCTGAACGCAAACTTCTATCTGGATGGCTTGGGGCTGCTGTTTGCCGGGCTGATTCTGGGCATCGGCTTGCTGATCATCCTCTATGCGCGGTTCTACCTGTCGCGAGAGGACCCGATGGGCCAGTTCTATACCTATCTGCTGCTGTTTCAGGGCGCCATGGTGGGTATCGTTCTGTCCGACAACATCCTGCTTTTGCTGGTGTTCTGGGAGTTGACCTCGCTCAGCTCGTTCCTGTTGATCGGCTATTGGAAGCACCTACCCGATGGCCGCCAGGGCGCCCGTATGGCGCTGGCGGTGACCGGCTCCGGTGGTCTGGCGATGATCGGGGGGATGCTTATCCTGGGCCATATCGTTGGCTCCTATGATCTGACGGTGATCCTGCAACACAAAGAGCTGATCCAGGACTCGCCGCTGTACCTGCCCGCACTGATCCTGATCCTGATCGGCGCCTTCACCAAGTCGGCGCAGTTCCCGTTCCATTTCTGGCTGCCGCATGCCATGGCCGCCCCGACGCCGGTGTCGGCCTATCTGCACTCGGCCACCATGGTAAAGGCCGGCTTGTTCCTGATGGCGCGAATGTGGCCGGTGCTGGCGGGAACTGAGGCCTGGTTCTATATCGTGGCCACCACCGGGTTGATCACCATGGTGCTGGGCGCGGTGATTGCCCTGTTCAAGGATGACCTCAAGGCACTGTTGGCCTATTCCACCGTCAGTCATCTGGGGCTGATCACCATGCTGCTGGGCTTTGGCACCAAAACGGCCGCCATTGCCGCAATCTTTCACATCATCAACCACGCCACATTCAAGGCGGCGCTGTTCATGAGTGCTGGCATCATTGACCACAGTGCCCATACCCGTGACATCAAACGGCTGGGCGGGCTGCGGCATCTGATGCCGATCACCTTTACCATTGTTGTCATTGCCTCACTGTCGATGGCGGGCATTCCGCCACTGAACGGTTTCCTCAGCAAAGAGATGATGCTGCAAGAGACCGTGACCACCCTGTGGCGCGACTCGCATTATCTGGTGCCGGGATTGGCGGTCTTTGCCGCCATGTTCTCGGCTGCCTATTCATTTCGCTATATCAAACATGTGTTTCTGGGTCCCCAGCGGCACGACTACCCGGCACAGCCGCATGATCCCGGTATCGGGCTCTGGCTGGCGCCGGCCTTTCTGGCGCTATTGGTGGTGGCCATCGGCCTGAGCCCCAATATCCTGTCCGGCCCTGTGGTCTCGGCTGCAGCCGCAGCGGTGATTGGCGATGGGGAGATCCCGCAATTCGACGTCAAGCTCTGGCATGGCATCACTGCACCGCTGATGATGTCCTTAGCGGCCGTCACCGGTGGATTGGCGCTGCTTTGGGGCCATTCTGCCCTGGCACGGGCCTGGAACGCCGCCCGCCGCCCCGAGGCCAAGGAGATCTTTGACGCCCTGATCGGCGCCGCCACCCGGTTCAGCCAACGCCTGACCGACACGCTGCACAATGGCTCGATCACCCGCTATGCGGCGATCATGGTGGTGTTCACCACCGCGATTTCGCTCTACGCCTATCAGTCCGGCGTCGCGGCCGCCCCCACCCGTGCTGTTCAGGACGCCGGAGCCATGCCAATTCTCGGTTGGATCTGTCTGGTACTGGCCACGATTTTCATCGTGCTGGACCACCGCAACCGACTACTGGCACTGGTGCTGATCGGCGTTGTCGGTCTGATTGTATCGCTGTCGTTCAACTATCTCTCGGCGCCGGATCTGGCGCTGACGCAGATCTCGGTCGAGGTTGTCACCATCATCCTGATGCTGCTGGCGCTGAATTTTCTGCCCAAGGACACTCCGGTGGAAAGCGCCATCAGCACTCGGCTGCGGGATGGGGGGATTGCGATCACTGCCGGGGCTGGTGTTGGCGGGCTGATCTACGCGCTGATGACCCGCGATTTCATCGCCCCGTCGATCTCGGAATTCCACCTGGCCAATTCATACAAAGGCGGCGGCGGCACCAATGTGGTGAACGTAATTCTGGTTGATTTCCGGGGCTATGATACCTTTGGCGAGATCATCGTGTTGGGCATTGCGGCGTTGGTGATCTTTGCCCTGACCGAGGCCATTCTAGGGTCCAAG
The DNA here is from genome assembly GCA_013214575.1 of Paracoccaceae bacterium. GTDB lineage: Bacteria > Pseudomonadota > Alphaproteobacteria > Rhodobacterales > Rhodobacteraceae > Parasedimentitalea. Next base: position 62,307 of record JABSSD010000028.1, read on the forward strand.
GTTAGTGCCTATCTGCTGAACCGCAAACCGGACCTGCCGCAGGATGGCGACCCGCATCCGCTGATGATGGTGATCGCCACGCGGGTGATGATGCCGCTGGCACTGATGGTTGCGGCCTATATCTTCTTTCGCGGCCACAATCTGCCTGGCGGTGGCTTCATCGCCGGTCTGATCGCGGCGATTGCCATGCTGATGCAATACATGGCCTCGGGCTTTGGCTGGGCGGCCGAGCGACAGCGGGTCTATTACCACGGCATCATCGGCTCCGGCGTGCTGATTGGCGCCACCACCGGCATGGCCGCCTGGCTGGCGGGCAAGCCCTTCCTGACCAGCGCCTTTGGCTATCTGCACTGGCCGCCGCTGGAGGAGTTCGAATGGGCCACTGCCGCACTGTTTGATCTTGGGGTTTTCCTTGCAGTGGTTGGCGCGGTGATGCTGATGCTGGAAAGCCTGGCACGATTTGCCTGGCAGCCGGGCATCCAGTCGGAACACGCAATGGATATCAACCCGGCCCGCGATGACGCGCCCAAGACCGAAGAGGAGGCTTGAGCATGGAAATCCTGTTTGCCTCGGCCGTTGGCATTCTGACCGCTGCGGGGATCTATCTGATCCTGCGCAAACGCACTTTTCCGGTGATCCTGGGGCTGTCGCTGCTGACCTACGGCGTCAACCTGTTCCTGTTTGCCACTGGCCGGCTGATGGTCAACGCGCCTCCGGTGCTGAACAAATACGCCGAAGTGCCCTATACCGATCCGCTGCCACAGGCACTGGTGCTGACCGCCATCGTGATTTCCTTTGGCATGACCGCCGTGGTGGTGATGATTGCGCTGGGGGCCTATCTGTCGGCCAAAGATGACCAGATTGACATGATTGAAAATACTGAGCGCGCAGGAGATGACGCATGAACCACCTGCTGATTGCGCCCGTGGTGCTGCCTGCCATTGTCGCGCCTTTCACCATCATGGTGCTGCGCCACCATCTGAGCCTGCAACGGATCTTCTCGCTTGCCAGCACCCTGGTGCTGCTGGCGATCACCATAGTGCTGGCGGTCCAGGCCGCTGACGGCACCGTGCAGGTCTATGAACTGGGCAACTGGCCGGCACCTTTTGGCATTGTGCTGGTGCTGGACCGGCTGTCGGCGCTGATGCTGCTGCTGACCTCTGGGCTGGCACTGGCGGTGGTGCTTTATGCCATCGGATCAGGCTGGGATGCCCGGGGCCACCATTTCCACGCGCTGATGCAGTTTCAGCTGATGGGCATTCTGGGCGCCTTTCTGACCGGTGACGCCTTTAACCTGTTTGTGTTTTTTGAGGTGCTGCTGATCGCCTCTTACGGGCTAATGATCCACGGCGGCGGCACCAAGCGGTTGCAGGCCGGAGTGCAATATGTGGTCTACAACCTGCTGGGCTCCAGCCTGTTCCTGCTTGCCCTGGGCACCATCTATTCGGTGACCGGCACCCTGAACATGGCCGATCTGGCGGTGCGGGTGGCAGAGCTGTCGCCCGATGACACTGCCCTGCTGCGGGTCGGCGCGATCATGTTGCTGCTGGTGTTTGCCATCAAAGCCGCGGTTCTGCCGCTGCACTTCTGGCTGCCGGCCTCATACGCTAATGCGCCGCTGCCGGTTGCGGCGCTGTTTGCCATCATGACCAAAGTCGGCGCCTATGGCATCCTGCGGGTCTATACGCTGGTGTTTGGCCCCGACGTCGCGGCCACCGCTGGACTGGTCGGTGACTGGCTGCTGCCTGCCGCCATGCTGACGCTGGCCGTCGGTGCGATTGGGGTGTTGGGGTCGCGGGAGATTGGCCGCCTGGTGGCCTTTGGCGCCATTGCCTCGATGGGAACGCTGCTGATCGCGGTGGCGCTGTTCACCCCACAATCCATCGCAGCGGCGCTGTATTACACCGTGCATTCAACCCTTGCCGCCGGCCTGCTGTTTCTGGTCGCGGATCTGGTGATGGAGCGCCGCGGCGGTGCCATCATTGCCCAACGCCCGATGGCCCAGGCCGGGCTGATTGCGGCACTGTTCTTTGCCGGCGCCATCGCCATGGCCGGAATGCCGCCGCTGTCGGGTTTTGTCGGCAAGCTGCTGGTGATGGACGCAGCGCGCGACAATGATCTGGTCTGGTGGATCTGGGCTGTCATTCTGGCAGGCTCGCTGATTACCATCATCGGCTTGGCCCGGGCCGGATCCGAGATCTTCTGGAAAAGCCACGACGCCAGCCATATCCGCGAAGCCGAACCAGAGCGGCCGGTAGACGACAGCCAGCCGCCGCCAGAGGAGCCCGCACCTAACGCCCCCATGCTGCCATTTATTGCCTGCTTTGGCCTGTTGGCCGGGCTGGTCCTGCTGACTGTATTCGCGGGCCCGATGATGGACTATACCAATGCCACCGCCGCACAACTGTTTGACCCGAACCTCTACATCGACGCGGTTCTAAGGAGGGCTGAGCCATGAAATTGCTGCACCGTCTGTTGCCACACCCGGTTCTGACCCTGTTGCTGACCCTGACCTGGCTGCTGCTGGTCAATGGATGGTCGCTCAACTCGTTGGTGTTTGGATTTGGGCTGGGGATCATCATTCCCTTTGTGACTCAGCCCTTTTGGCCCAACCGCCCGACGGTCAAAAGACCGCTCAAGGTTATCCAATACATCCTTCTGGTGCTCTATGACATCGTGGTGGCCAATATCGTGGTGGCCAAGATCGTCGTGTTCAAACCCAATGCCGCGCGCCAGCCCAACTGGGTCACCATCCCGCTGGAGCTGCGCACCCCCGAGGCGATCACCGCCCTGGCCGGCACCATCACCATGACCCCCGGCACCCTGACAGCGGATGTCTCGGCCGAGGGGCACGCGCTGCTGGTGCATTGCCTGGACGCACCCGACCCGGACGCGGTGCGCGACGATATCAAACAGCGCTATGAGCGCCGCCTGATGGAGATTTTCGAATGATCCTCTACGCCATTATTTTCGCTTTTGGCTGCTTTGCGCTGTCGGTTCTGATGAACCTGTGGAAAGTTCTGTTCGCGGATGAGATTGCCGACCGCATTCTGGCGCTGGACACCATGTTCATCAACGCCATCGCCCTGATGGTGCTTTACGGTATAGCACAGGGCACCGGCATTTACTTTGAGGCCTCGATGATCATCGCCATGCTCGGCTTTGTGTCCACCGTGGCCTATGCGCGCTTTATCCTGCGCGGCAACATCATCGAGTGAGGCGGATATGGACCTGTTTTTCGAACTGCTGATCACCGCATTTCTGATCATCGCCGGTGTCTTTGGGCTGGTAGGCTCCTATGGGCTGCTGAAGCTCAACGACCCCATGTCGCGGCTGCATGCCCCGACCAAGGCCACCCCGCTGGGGGTTGGCGGTGTGCTGCTGGCCTCGATGGCCAATGCCTTTGCCAATGGCCCGCATTATTCGGTGCATGAATTGATGATCACCCTGTTCCTGCTGCTGACGGCTCCGATCACCGCCAATTTCATTGCCAAGGTGCATATTCATCAGAAAGAAAGCCGCGAGAGCCTACCAGCACCGGGGGAAGACGGCTCCTGGGCGACCCAAAACCTGGATGACACCGACGCCAAAAGCTGAGGGTCATACGCCGCGTGGATGACCCCGAGCAGATCTGAGACAAGGCCGATTGACCATGAATGACCCTCATTTGCCGCTGACCCGAGATCTGCTGTTGATTGGCGGCGGCCATAGCCATGCTCTGGTGCTGCGCAAATGGGGTATGATGCCGCTGCCCGGTGCCCGGCTGACCCTGATCAATCCGACCCCAACGGCGGCCTATTCCGGCATGTTGCCAGGATTTGTCGCCGGTCATTACAGCCGCGACGAACTGGACATTGATCTGGTGAAACTGGCCCGCTTTGCCGGCGCGCGGGTGATCCTTGGCGCCGCCACCGACATCGACATCACCGCCCGTCAGGTGCGGGTTCCAGGCCGGGCGCCGATCTCCTATGATGTGGTCTCGGTTGATGTTGGCATCACCTGCGACATGCCCGATTTGCCAGGGTTCGCCGCCCACGCGGTACCGGCCAAGCCATTGGGGATTTTCGCCGCCAAATGGGACGCCTTCCGCCACGGAGACGGCCCGGCCCATATCGCGGTCATTGGCGGTGGCGTTGCCGGGGTAGAGCTGGTGCTTGCGATGGCCCATGCCCTGCGCAGTCGCGGGCGGTTGGCACAGGCCACCCTGATCGACAATGCCGAGGTTCTAACCGCCCTTGGCAGCAGGGCCCGCGCCAAGCTGCGCATCGCGCTGACCGAGCAGTCGGTGACCCTGCTGGAGAATGCCGAGATTGCCAGTATCGAGGCCGATCACATCCGCCTGAAGGATGGCCGCGAGGTACTGTCGGATTTCACCACCGGCGCGGCCGGCGCCCGTCCCTATGACTGGCTCGGCCGGTCGGGATTGGCGCAGACCAATGGCTACCTCAATGTGAACGCGCAGTTGCAAACTTCGGATCCGGCAGTGTTTGCGGCGGGCGATTGTGCCCATCTTTGCCATGCGCCGCGCCCCAAGGCCGGAGTTTACGCGGTGCGCCAGGCTCCGGTGCTTTATGACAATCTGCAAGCCGCCCTCAGTGGCGGTGAGCTGCGGGAGTACAAACCGCAGAAGGATTATCTGAAACTGATCTCGCTGGGTGGAAAATCGGCGCTGGCTGAACGCTTTGGCCATACCCCATCCGGGCCGCTGATGTGGCGCTGGAAGGATCACATCGACCAGACATTCATGACCCGTTTCCGCGACTTGCCGGTAATGGAGCAGCCGCAACTGCCGAGTTACCACACGCTGGGGATGGCTGAGGCGCTGGGGGACAAACCCATGTGCGGCGGCTGCGGAGCCAAGGTTGGCCGCAACGCCCTGCGCGCCGCACTGGCGCCGCTGCCCGAGGCACGGCGCAGTGACATCACGCCGCTGCCCGGTGACGATGCGGCGCTGCTGACGATGGGCGGGGTCAAACAGGTGATCAGCTCGGACCATCTGCGCGCCTTTTGCGCCGACCCGGTGGTGATGACCCGCATCGCAGCGGTGCATGCCCTGGGCGATATCTGGGCGATGGGGGCGCAGCCTCAGGCGGCCACCGCCAATCTGATCCTGCCGCGGATGTCACCTGAGCTGCAGCAACGGACCCTGCATGAAATCATGATGACCGCCAGCTGCGTCATCCGCGATGCGGGCGGTGAAATTGTTGGCGGCCATACCTCGCTTGGGGATGAGCTGACCATTGGCTTTACCGTCACTGGCCTGTGCCCCCGCCCGCCAATCACCCTGGCCGGGGCACGGCCCGGTGACCTGCTGATCCTGACCAAACCGATCGGCTCGGGGGTGATCATGGCGGCTGAGATGGCGGGGCTTGCCAAGGGCGCATGGGTCGCCGCGGCGCTGGCCCAGATGTGCCGCCCGCAGGCCAAGGCGGCAGAGATCCTGCAACAGGCCCATGCGATGACGGATGTGACCGGCTTTGGCCTATACGGTCATCTGGCCGGGATCTGCCAGGCCTCGGGGGTTGGGGCTGATTTGAAATTGGAGGCGGTGCCGCTGATGATCGGCGCCGCAGAGCTGGCGACGCAGGGCGTTCGCTCGTCGCTGTTTGGCGACAACCACGCGCTGGCCGGTGGGGTGCAGGCCGGTGGGGTGCAGGATCTGTTGTTTGACCCACAAACCGCCGGAGGCTTGCTGGCGGCGGTGGCCGCCGAGGCGGCCGATGGGCTGTTACAGGCCCTGCAACAGGCGGGTGAGCCTGCAGCCATCATTGGATCGGTGACCCAAGGTGCCGATATCACCATCACCTAAACAGGCGCGGGCTGGGCTGGGCTGGCTTCTCTATTGCGAGGCTTGGCTTTGCATCAATTCTGCAATCTGATCGGCAGCGCGCGCCAGTCCTTCGGCGTCCAGCTCAGCCACCTGCACCTCGGCGAGAACCCGGGCATCCGCAGTCTGGCGCGATTTGGCATAAGACGGGTCATAGTGCTGCACCATCAGGGCTTCGGTCAGCGCCGCTTTGTCCCCCGCCTCAATCAGGTCAAACCAAAGATCCACCACCGCGTTTGAGCGATGCGCCCGCAGCGGTTCCAGCTTGCGGCGCAGGGCGACCGCATCCGACAGGATATCGTCATAGGCCCGCACCAGATAGCGGCATCGCGCCGCCACCGGGGCGGCAACCCGAATGCGCGGCGCCGCCTTCATCGCGGTCCACAGCGACGGTGGAATGATCCGGTCACCGATCTTGCTGGATTCCGCCTCGACCAGCACCGGGCGGCTGGTATCCAATCGCGCCAATTGCGCCGCCAGCTCGGATTCAAATGCCTTTTGGCTGGGCTGTGGCCCAGTCATCCCCCCCAGCAGCGAGCCGCGATGGTTGGCCAGCCCTTCCAGATCCAGCACCTGCACGCCACGGATCTGCACCAGCTTCAGCAGATCGGTTTTGGCAGTGCCGGTATAGCCATCCAGCGCCACCAGTTGATGCGCCAGTGGTAGGTCATACAGATAAGATTTCACCAGCCGACGGTAGGTCTGATAGCCGCCTTCGATCACCTCGGCGCGCCAGCCAATCTGCTGCAACAGCCAGGTAAATGACCCCGAGCGCTGACCACCGCGCCAGCAATAGACCAGCGGCTGCCAGCCACCGTCTTTCTCGGCGAGGGCGGTTTCCACATGGCGCGCGGTGTTGCGAAACACCATGGCTGCGCCCAGTTTGCGCGCCAGAAAGCGGCTCTGCTGCACATAGATGGTGCCAACCTGGGCCCGCTCTTCATTGTCCAGAACCGGCAGATTTATCGCACCGGGCAAGTGATCTTCGGCAAATTCACCCGGGCTTCGGACGTCAATCACGCTATCATAAGAGTGATCCAACAGGTCAATCAGAGATGAGAAAGTCAGAGCCATGCGCCACCTCTAGCCGCAGCGCCGAGGGAGGGAAAGCATCGTTTTACAATCAAAACTGGTAAAACCTGCTTGCCTCTGCCCGGTTGGGAAAAGTAACGTAATATTGAGCGTGTCAACGCATGCTCTCAATAAGGGTGTCCTTCCACCCAAAAACTAGGATAGATTGCAAAACACCATGGAATTACACCCCCTCGACATTCACAGCATGCCTGGCCACCTGATCCGCAGGTTGAATCAGATATCCGTTGCCCAGTTCATGGAGCAGATGACCAGTGCAGGGCTATCGCTGACGCCGGTGCAATATGCCGCACTTTGCGCGATCCGTGACCACCCCGGCATTGATCAGGCCTCGGTGGCCGGGTTGGTTGCCTATGATCGGGCGACGCTTGGTAAGGTGATTGACCGCCTCGACGCCCGTAAACTGGTGCGGCGCAAAGTGTCCAGTTCCGACCGTCGTGCGCGTGAGTTGTTTTTGTCTGTCGATGGCCAGACCCTGCTGGCCATTGCCCACCCTCTGGTTGAGGCGGCGCAGCCGGAAATCCTGTCCGGGTTGAGCCCTCAGGAACAGGAAGAATTTGTGCAACTGATGCAAACGATCGTCCGGGCGAACAATGAGCTGAGCCGGGCACCGCACCGCGACCTGGGCAAAGCTGCCGACTAGGCGCAGCCGCTAGATCAGCGCACCGCGCGGCACATCGTCTGGCACATCATCTGGCGCGAAAGGTTCGATCAACTCGGGCCCCGTTGCGCGGTTTGAATTGACCGCTGGATCGACCCGGTAAAACTCCAACACATCCTCGTCGCCCGGCTGCATCAGAGTCGCCGCACCCGGCCCCGCCTCGCCCAGCCAGAGCGGCCAGTCCGCTGGCTCCAGGATCAGCGGCATCCGGTGGTGCAGGGTTGATATAGTTTGATTGGCGCCGGTGGTGACGATGGCACAGCTGTTGATCGGGTCATCCTTGCCCCAGCTTTGCCAGATCCCGGCAAAAGCCAGAGGCGCTGCGTCGCGACGCTGGATATACCACGGCAACCTGCGGTCCTGATCGTCCTTTGTCCACTCGTAAAACCCACTGACCGGGATCAGGCACCTGCGGTCCCGGCAGGCTTTGGCAAAGGCAGGCTTTTGCGCCAGGGTCTCTGCCCGCGCATTGATCAGCAACGGACCCGCCGAGGCACTCTGATACCAATGCGGCAGAAACCCCCAGCGCATTGCCACCAGTTGCCGCCCGCTGGCGCCGGATTGCACCACATGCACCGCAGTGGTGGGACAGACATTGAAATTTGGCACTGCGGGCAGATTATTGGCCGGCTGCGCCGCAAACAGCTGCGCCATGGCGTCATTGGGAAGGGTGATGGCAAAGCGTCCGCACATGAGGCCAGACTAGCGCGCCAAGGGCCAGGCGTCAGCCATCATTTTGCCCGCGCTCAAACAAACTAAAGGCCCCGCCAGATTGCTCTGACGGGGCCTGTGGCTCACGTCAATGGGTGATTACTTTTGGGTGATGCGTCCATCGACATAAGGCGTATAGGGCGAGTTCACCGCCATGTATTCGGCCAGAACATCAGCCAGATCGGGGCCAAAATCATAGGCGTTCTTGTCGTCGCCGGCGAACATCTTGTAGCCGTCACCGCCGCCACGCACATAGTTGTTGGTGACAACCATATAGGTCTTGGCCGGATCAACCGCAACAAAGCCGTCGCCATCGGCAACCATGACGTCCTGAATGCGGCCTTCACCGGCAGCTACGCTTGCGTCCCAGGTGAACTTGATGCCGGCAACCTGCGGAAAGCGGCCTTTGACCTCTTCCACCTGGCTCACACCGTTTTCAAGTGCCGCAACCAAAGTCGCGCCGTCGAGTTCAAAAGTTGACAGGGTGTTCTGGAACGGCAGCACCGACAGCACTTCGCCCATAGTGATCTGGCCCGATTCCAAGCTGGCACGAATGCCACCCGAGTTGGCAATGGCCACGGTCACGCCCTGATCCTTGACCCGCGCCAGCATGGCATCCGCGACAAGATTGCCCATCTGGCATTCCTGAATACGGCAGGTAGCCCGGTCACCATTGATCGCCTCGGCCGACTCGGCCACCACCTTGGTGCGGATCTCGTCCAGCGGCGCGCCAAGCTCGGCAATACGGGCAACGGTGGCTTCGTCTTCGGCCACGGATGCGTCCATGCTCAGCGGTTCACCGGTGGCGGTAATCACATTGCCGGCATCGTCAAAGGTCACGTTCAGCTCGCCCAGGAACTTGCCGTAGGCATAGGCCTGCACGATGGCGGTATCATTGACCATGGTTGGGTACGGACCAACCGCACGGTCGGACACGTTTGACAGGTAGCTGTTCGAGTGGCCGCCGACGATCACATCCACACCAGTGGTTTCCGCCGCAACCTTTTGGTCCACAACATAGCCCGAGTGGCTGAGCACGATGATCTTGTTGACGCCTTCGGCTGTCAGCCGGTCCACTTCGGCCTGAACCGCAGCAACCGGATCGCCAAAGGTGATGTTCTTGCCGGGGCTGGCCAGATCATGGGTGTCTTCTGGTGTCAGACCAATCAGGCCGATCTTCTCGCCACCGCGTTCAATGACGGTGGATTTTTGCAGTACCCCATCCAACATCGGCTCGGCGCTGACGTCGGCGTTGGACATGAGTACCGGGAAATCCAGCGCATCCATGAATCCGCGCAGCACTTCGGGGCCATCGTCGAACTCGTGATTGCCGACGGTCATGCCGTCGTACCCCAATTTGTTCATAAACTCGGCAGCCATTTTGCCCTTGTAATAGGTATAGAACAAAGAGCCCTGGAACTGGTCGCCGCCGCTGACCAGGATAGAGTTACTGGACCGGGCGCGGGCGTCAGCGATGGCTGTCACCAGGCGGGCGGTGCCACCAAAGCACTTGCCTTCGGCATTGTCCCCTTCGCGGCAGCCGCTGTCATACTTGCTGACCGGCTCAAACCGGGAATGGAAATCATTGGTGTGCAGAATGGTCAGGTTATAATCCGCAGCCGCCATACCGGCGGTCATCCCCAAGACGGCGACAGAACTCAGAATACGCATCATCATAATTATACTCTCCCAGTTTTTATTTTTTTCGCCCTTTAGGCGAGCGTGGCAACGCCGGCACAAGGGAATAGCACATAGTTGCGTCCGGCTTCTGAAATCGCAAGGGTATTGTCACGGCAGCCAGCAACAGGGATCAGTTATGCAGTCTGGGTGACGGGGCGATGACAGTTCAGGCCAGTTCAGGGGCAAAAGCATGGATTTCGACACAGCTGCGCCAATCGCTTGACCCGGAGCCAGCCGCAGGGCATCAGGCAGCCATGCTTATATACAAAATCTTCCGTGCCGACGAATGGGCGGCATTCGACTCTCAGGGGGAAACTCTGGGCGCCGCAATCGACCTGTCTGACGGGTTCATTCATTTCTCCACGGCTGAACAGGCCGCAGAAACCGCCGCCAAGCATTTTGCCGGAGCGCAGGGGCTGATGCTGCTGGCCTTTGAGACCGACAGGCTGGGCGAGGCGCTGGAGTGGGAGGTGTCGCGCGGCGATGCGCTGTTCCCGCATCTGTACCGAGCGCTGAAACGCAGTGAGCTGATCTGGGTCGAACCGCTGCCGCTGGTCCGTGGCGTGCATCGGTTTCCGGCTAAATTCGAATGAACCTGATCGAAAAACTGGGCCTGAAGGCGCTGCATCAACTGGATCCCGAAACCGCGCATGGGCTGTCGATCAAGGCGCTGAAAATGGGTCTGGTCGCAACCCCCGGCCCGGTGACCTCATCGCGATTGAAAACCACGCTGGCGGGGATGGAGCTGCCCAACCCGGTGGGGCTGGCCGCCGGGTTTGACAAAAACGCCGAAGCGCTGGCGCCATTGGCGCAGTCGGGGTTTGGCTTTATCGAGGTCGGCGCCGCCACTCCGCACCCGCAGCCGGGCAATCCCAGGCCACGTCTGTTCCGGCTGACCGAGGACGCGGCGGCGATCAACCGGTTTGGCTTTAACAATCAGGGCATGGAGCAGATCGCCCAGCGCCTGTCGCAGCGTCCCAGGGATGCGGTAATTGGCCTGAACCTCGGCGCCAACAAAGACAGCGACGACCGCGCCAGTGATTTTGCCCGCGTGTTGCAGCATTGCGGCGCACATCTGGATTTCGCCACCGTCAATGTCTCCTCTCCCAACACCGAAAAGCTGCGTGATCTGCAGGGCAAAGCGGCCCTGACCGCCCTGCTGAACGGGGTGATCGACACCCGCAACGCTCTGAACCGCAAGATCCCGGTGTTCCTGAAGATCGCCCCGGATCTGACGATTGATGAGCTGCGCGATATTGCCGCCGTGGCGGGTGAAACCGGCATTGATGCAGTGATCACCACCAACACCACCCTGTCGCGTGACGGATTGCAAAGTGTCCATAAGGGCGAGGCCGGCGGGCTGTCCGGTGCGCCACTGTTTGAGAAATCAACCTGGGTGCTGGCGCAGCTGTCACAGCTGCTGGACGGTCAGATCCCACTGATCGGCGTTGGCGGCATTAGCACGGCTGAACAGGCCTATGCCAAGATCTGTGCCGGCGCCAGCGCGGTGCAACTCTATACGGCACTGGTCTATCAGGGTCTGTCACTGGCGGGCGAGATTGCCCGGGGCTTAGATGATCTGCTGGCGCGGGATGGCTTCGACACGGTGGCGCAGGCCGTCGGCAGCAAGCGGGACGATTGGCTGTGATCACCTATTGGCACAATCCACGCTGCTCTAAATCCCGCGCCGGGCTGGCCCTGTTGCAAGACCGCGGCGTCGAGGTCCGGCAACGGCTTTACCTGTCTGATCCCCCCAGTCAGGAGGAAATCAGGCAAGTGCAGGCGCTGCTGGGCGTCGAGGCGATTGATATGATGCGCGTCAAAGACCCGCTGTTCACAGAGTTGCGGCTGAGCAGAGACGCGCCCGAGGCGGAGTTGCAGGCGGCAATGGCGGCACATCCGGCGCTGATCGAACGGCCGATTGCCATCACCGGGGATCGCGCGGTGATCGGCCGGCCGGCCGAGAGGATCGAGACCTTACTGTAGGTTAGGCCTCGGGTCAGGCGGCGCGGGCTTCGAGCGCCGGGTATCGCAGCCCCAGACTGATGCCGCGCGCCACAAAGGAAATCAGCAGCGCCAGCCACAATCCATGGTTCCCCAACATCGGCAGCAGCAGGGCCACAGACGCCGCGTAGATGCCAAAGCTGACGACCATCATATTGCGCATATCGCGGGTGGCGGTGGCGCCGATGAAAATGCCGTCCAGCATCCAGGCGGCCCAGCCCAGCGGCGGCGCCAGCACCATATAGGGCAGATAGACACGCGCCACCTCGCGGACCTCCTCAGAGGTGGCCATAAGGTCGATAATCATCCCACCCGTCAGGGCAAAGCCAATCGCCAGGACGATCACCACCACCAGCCCCCAGAAGCTGGTCAGCCCGGCACTGCGGCGCAGGCGCTGGCGTTGGCCGGCGCCAACCGCCTGCCCCACCAGAGTTTCGGCGGCAAAGGCAAAGCCGTCCATCGCATAGGCGGTTATCATCAGGAACTGCAGCAAAACCTGATTGGCGGCCAACACCACATCGCCAAACCCGGAGCCAAAGAACAGAAAGGCGACAAACATCGCCTGCAGCAGCAGTGAGCGGACTAGAATATCGCCATTGACCAAGGCCATGTGCCGCAGCCGAACCCTGTCAAAAACCTGCGCCCAGTTGCGCCAGTCCGGCCGCTTCAGGACGCCGCGGCAGAACCACATACCCAGCGCCAGCCCCGACCACTCGGCCAGGAACGTCGCATAGGCGACCCCGTTCACGCCCCAGCCCAATTGCAGGACAAACCACAGATCCAGCAGGATATTGATGCCATTCATCCACAGTTGCAGCACCAGAACCGCCCGGGTGCGCTCCTGAGCGATCAACCACCCGGTGATGCCATACAGCCCAATTGCTGCCGGTGCCGACCAGACCCGGATGCGCAGATAGTCCTGCGCCAGACTCTCGACCTCGGGCGTTGCCGGGGCCAGTTGGAAGGCCAGATAAAACAGCGGTGCCTGCAACAGGATCAGCGCCAGACCGGCGCCAAAGCCGATCAGCAATGCGCGGGTCAACAGTGCTGCCACTTCGCCGCGCTCCCCCGCCCCCAAGGCCTGACTGGTCAGCCCCACCGTGCCCATGCGCAGGAAGCCAAACAGCCAGAACAGCGCCGACAGAATGATCGCGCCGATGCCCACCGCGCCAATCGGGGCAGCGGCGCCCAACTGGCCCACCACCCCGGTATCGACAGCGCCCAAGATGGGCACCGTGGCGTTGGACAGCACGATAGGCAGCGCGATTTTCAGCACCCGGCGATGGCCCAGGGGCGCCTCAGTCTTGTTTGGCGTCACGCTTGTCTTCCCCCTGCGGCATCAGGAAGTGACCCACCGCCTGGGCAAAGGGTCTGGTCTTGTGATCCTGCCAGGCCTCAACCCGAACACTGGCAAACCGGCGCCCGGAGCGGGCCACGGTGGCGCGGGCATAGGCGTCGCGCGGCAGGCCAGAGCGCAGGTAATCAACGGTAAAGTCGATGGTCTTCGGCTGCCGCGGCAACCTGCCCGCGGTCATATCAGCCGGATCCAGCTCTCCTGCCTCGATCTTCGGCCAGACATGCATCCAGTTCAGCGCCATCATTGCGGTCATCTCCAGAAACGCCGCCGTGGCGCCGCCATGCAATGCGGGCAGAAAAGGGTTGCCGATCAGTTTCTGGTCAAAGCTCATCTGGCCTGTCAGCTCATCGCCGCGACGGTCAAAGCTGATATTGAGAAACTGAATATAAGGCACCGAGGCCACCAGCGCCGCCAGCGCGGCATCGCGGCGCTGTTTGACCACCTGTACGGGTTCCGGACGCGGGCGGCTCAAAACTTTGCCTCCACGGAAAAGGCCGCCGTTGCGGTGGCCACCGGGCGATCGCGGTCGTCATCCATCGCAACCGCCCGCACAAAGGCAACATTGCGGCTGATATGATGGCAGGTGGCCTTGGTCAGGATCGTCTGCCCCGGCGTCGCGGCCCGCATGTATTCGATCCGCAAATCAATGGTGGCGGTGCCGCCCGGCGCATCCGGGTGGCACATCACGGCGGCACCACAGCAGGTGTCCATCAGCGCCGAGACCGCGCCGCCGTGAATGACCCCGGTGTCGGGATCGCCAATCAGTTTGACATCATAGGGCATGGAAATTTCGGCCATTCCATTACCGATGCTTTGCAACACCAAACCCAGCTCCTGAGCATGTGGAATCACCTCAATAAACTGGCGTGCCAGTTGCGTTTTATCGCCCATGCCGCTCTCCTTTTCGTTATACGCACAGCTTAATGCGCAATGCTCTGGTCATAGAGCAACCGCACCTGTTGCACTACCCAAAACAAGTGCCTAGGTTGCCCCAAAAAGGGGGATGGTGGATGACCGAAACAAGAATGTCATTCAAAGAAATGTGCGCGGCGTTTGATGTGACGCCACGTACCCTTCGTTATTATGAATACATAGAACTGCTGCACCCCGACCGCGAAGGCCGTTCGCGCTTTTACACCACCCGCGAGCGGGCGCGGATGAAACTGATCATGCGGGGCCGCAAATTTGGATTTCAGCTGGAAGAAATACGCCAATGGCTGATGATTTATGACAACGAAGGCGATCAGGCCCAGGCGCAGGCGTTTCTGAAAATGGCCGACCGGCAAATGATCGAACTCACCACCCAGCGTCAACAACTGGAAGAAGCGATGACTGAGCTCAGCTCGCTGCGTGAAACAACAGCCCGCAGCCTGTCATAAACACGCCGACCACCTCGGCAAGCACGCCTGACCAAGCCCCGCCCCAAGCGGGGCTTTTGTATTTTTCGGGATCAATTTCCCAACCCGGAAAAGAGCCCGCCGCCCGGCCGGACAGGCTCGGAACCGTCGAAAACCCTTATTCTGTTAAGCAATACGGCTCTCTTTTGACCAAACCACCGGGACGACGCTACGTCACATCAGCCGGACCCCACGTCACAAAGCGGCTGACGTAGGGTATAGCTTACGTCAACGTAAGGGCTGTGCTGTAAATAAACCCGAGCAACTCAGCCAATGGCAACACCAGCAGCGAGAGTGACCGATATGACTGATATGACTGATATGACTTTGAATATCCGCGAGATGTGCGATGCCTATCAGGTGACGCCGCGCACCCTGCGCTTCTACGAAGCCAAAGAGCTGCTCTTTCCGATCCGCGAGGGTCAGAAACGGTTATTTACCAAGCGCGACCGGGCAAGGTTGAAACTGATCCTGCGCGGCAAGCGGTTTGGCTTTAGTCTCGAGGAAATCCGTCAGTTGCTGGATCTCTACCATATGGGCGACCAGCAGCACACCCAGCTATTGCGCACCTATGAAATTGCCAGCGAAAGACTGGCCGACATGGAACGTCAGCGAGACGAGCTGATCGAGGCCATTGATGAGTTGAAAGAACAATTGAAATGGGGTGAAAAAGTTATCGCCTCGGCAAAAAATGGGCAGGAAGCCGCCGAATAGGCCGCCTGCCGCCGCCGCAAACTGCCCCCAACACGCGGGGCGCCAGATCACCGCTGTATCGACAGACAAAAGAGGCCCCAATGCCGGTTTACAACGCCCCCATCAAAGACATGCAATTCCTGTTGCACGACGTGTTGAACGTCACCGCCTCCGGCGTACCCGGCTACGGCGAGCTGGACAGCGATTTCACCAATGCGATCCTGCAAGAGGCTGGCAAGATTGCCGGCCAAGTGCTGCAACCGCTGAATGTGGTCGGCGACACCGAGGGCTGCAGGCTGGAAAACGGCGTGGTCCGCACCCCGACAGGCTTCAAGGCCGCGCTGGATCAGATGAAAGACGGCGCCTGGACCGGGCTGGATATGCCGGAACAATATGGCGGCCAGAACATGCCCTATGTCATCGGCACCGCCGTCGGCGAGATGTTCTCGAGCGCCAACATGGCCTTTGTGATGTATCAGGGGCTGACCCACGGGGCGGCTTCGGCCATTCTGGCGCATGGCACCGATCAGCAGAAAGACACCTATCTGCCGAAAATGATCGCCTGCGAGTGGACCGGCACCATGAACCTGACCGAATCCCATTGCGGCACCGATCTGGGCCTGATGCGCACCAAGGCCGAGCCACAGGACGACGGCAGCTACCGAATTTCCGGCGAGAAGATATTTATCTCGGCGGGTGAGCACGACATGGCCGACAACATCATCCATCTGGTACTGGCCAAGATCCCCGGTGGCCCGGACGGCATCAAGGGCGTGTCGCTGTTCATCGTGCCCAAGTATATCGTCAACGACGACGGCAGCCTCGGCGCCCGCAACGGTGTGTCAGTGGGCAACATCGAAAAGAAAATGGGCATCCACGGCAACTCGACCTGTGTGATGAACTATGACGCGGCAACCGGCTATCTGCTGGGCAATGCGCATAAGGGCCTGCGCGCCATGTTCACCATGATGAACGAGGCCCGTCTGGGGGTCGGCATGCAGGGGGTCGCCCAGGCCGAAGCCGCCTATCAGAACGCCGTGGTCTACGCCAAAGACCGGCTGCAGGGCCGCGATGTCACCGGCATCAAAAACCCCGACGGCCCGGCCGACCCGCTGATCGTGCATCCTGACATCCGCCGTTCGCTGATGGATCAGAAAAGCTTTGTCGAGGGCGGCCGCGCCTTCCTGTTGTGGGGCGCCTCGATGATCGACGCGGCGCACCGCAGCGGCGACAAGGACGCCGACGGGCTGGTGTCGCTGCTGACCCCAGTGATCAAGGGCTTTCTGACCGATGAAGGCTATGACATGACGGTGCGCGCCCAGCAGGTTTACGGCGGTCACGGCTATATCGAAGAGCACGGCATGAGCCAGTTCACCCGCGATGCCCGCATTGCCCAGATCTATGAAGGCGCCAACGGCGTGCAGGCGCTGGATCTGGTGGGCCGCAAACTGGCGGCGGACGGTGGTAAACACGTGATGGCGTTTTTTGAGCTGGTGAAAACCTTCTGTTCCGAGAATGGCGATATCTCGGAGCAGTTCACCGCTGATTTCATCACTCCGCTGAAAGCCGCCAGCAAGGATCTGCAGGCCGCCGCCATGTATTTCATGCAGAACGGCATGAAAAACCCCAACAACGCGCTGTCGGGGTCTTATGACTTTATGCACATGTTTGGTCATGTCTGCCTGGGCCTGCTGTGGGCGCAGATGGGCAAAGCCGCTTTGGTCGCGCTTGACGCTGGGGCTTCTGACGCGGCGTTCTATGAGACAAAGCTGGCAACGGGCCGGTATTACATGGCACGTCGCCTACCGGCCACCACCCTGCATCTTGCCCGTATCACCAGCGGCGCAGACACGGTGATGGCGCTGCAGGCTGACCAATTCTAACGGGATGGCGGGGATAGCCCCCGCCCCTCCACCCTAGTTCCAAGGAGCTGACATGCCCAAACGGTTTCGCCTGACCCGTCGCTTTCCAGTTGCCATGACCGAGGATGGCTATCGCCGCCTCAAACGATTTGCATCCGAGGCTGGGTTGGACGAAGGCGAGGCGCTGTCGTTCCTGTTTGAGAACTTCGACAGTGTCACCGACACCGAAAACCTGACCCACCGGCTGCGTCTGTTCAACACTGAACTGGACGCCCGAAAAAGATAGGCAAACGCTGAGACAAGCGCGCCAAAGGGAGAGATATGACCATCGATACCACCAGCAAATCCGCATGGATGACCGACGAGCACCAGATGCTGGCCGATATGACGGCCCAGTTCATCACCAACGAATGGATGCCCAAGTATGAGACCTGGCGCAAACAGGGCATGATGGACCGCAACACCTGGGATCAGGCCGGAGAATTGGGCCTGCTGTGCCCCTCGATCCCCGAACAATACGGTGGCCCCGGTGGTGATTTTGGCCATGAGGCCGCGATCCTGATCGAAGGCAGCCGCGCCAATCTGGCCAGCTGGGGGGCGGGCATCCATTCGGGCATTGTCGCCCATTACATCCTCGCCTATGGCAGCGAAGAGCAAAAACAGCGTTGGCTGCCCCGGATGGTCTCGGGCGAGATGGTCGGCGCCTTGGCGATGACCGAACCCTCGACCGGGTCGGATGTGCAGCGGATCAAGACCAAGGCAATCCGCGACGGCAATGGCTATCGTCTGAGCGGCCAGAAGACCTTCATCACCAATGGCCAGCATGCAAACCTGATCATTGTCGCCGCCAAAACCGATCCTTCTCTGGGCGCCAAGGGGGTATCCCTTGTAGTGGTCGAAACTGACGGAGCCACGGGATTCCAGCGCGGCCGCAACCTCGACAAGATCGGGTTGCACGCGGCGGACACATCAGAATTGTTCTTTGACAACGTTGAAATCCCACCGGAAAATATCCTGGGCAATGCCGAGGGTCAGGGATTTTACCAGATGATGCAGCAATTGCCGCAGGAACGTCTGATCATCTCGGCCGGCGCCATCGGAGCCATGGAAGGCGCGGTTGAGCGCACCATCGCCTATTGCAAAGAACGCGAAGCCTTTGGCGGGCCGCTGACCCAGTTCCAGAACACCCGGTTCAAGCTGGTGGAATGCCTGACCAAGACCAAAGTGGCGCGGGCGTTCTTTGACGAATGCATGGGCGACCACCTGCGCGGAGAGCTGACCGTCGAGAAGGCCGCAATGGCGAAATACTGGATCACCGATACCCAGGGCGAAGTGCTGGACGAATGCCTACAAATGCACGGCGGCTATGGCTATATGCAAGAATACGCCATCGCCGAAATGTGGACAGATGCAAGGGTACAGCGGATCTACGGCGGCACCAATGAAATCATGAAAGAACTGATTTCGAGGTCATTGTGAACCAACCAGAACCTGTTCAAACCGGCAATTCCGGATGCCTCCGGCGGGAGTACTTGCACAAAGAAGAACTGCAGTATCCACCCCGCCGCCGGGTTCCGGAAAACCAGACCAGGTGGCGGGGCTTCTCCTTTGACGGCCATCGGCTCTCCAGCCTGTTCCGCAACCCAAGATTGCCGCGAACGTGGTTAACAAATGGTAAACTCGCATCTTCTTCTTTGAAGAAATACTCCACGGGGGTGCGGGGGTGTGAAACCCCCGCTGCCTCATCACCCAAAGGGAGCACCCTATGACCCTTAAACTGCATTGCTTTGGCGAAAGCGGACATTCCTATAAGGCGGCTCTGGCCTTAGAGCTCTCGGGTCTGGACTGGCAGCCGGTGTTTGTTGATTTCTTCAGCGGTATGCATCGCAGCAGCGCATACCGCGAATTGAATGTCATGGCGGAGGCGCCGGTATTGATCGACGGCGATGTTTGCCTGTCCCAATCCGGTGTCATCCAGCAATATATCACCGATAAGACCGGTAAATTTGGCGGCGCGCCTGAGGATAAATACGACGTTCTGCGTTGGGTTCTGTGGGACAACCACAAATTCTCCAGTCAGATTGGCATGACCCGATTCCTGATGAACTTTTTACCCGAAGACAAACGCCCAGCCGAGGTGATCGGCTTCATGCAGGGCCGCCTCAAGGCTGCCTTTACCACTCTAAACCAACATCTGGACGGTCGCGAGTGGATGGTGGGCGACAGCCTGACCAACGCCGACCTGACCTGCTGTGGCTATCTGTTTTACCCCGAACCCTTTGGCTTTGACCGAACTGAGTGGCCCCATATCGACGCCTGGCTGACCCGCATCAGCACCCTGCCCGGCTGGAAATCCCCCTATGATCTGATGCCCGGCAACCCGTCGGACCGAGTTTAAGGAGAGCATCATGACTGACGCCTATATCTATGACGCGCTGCGCACCCCGCGTGGCAAAGGCCGCAAAGACGGCAGCCTGCACGAGGTGACCTCGCTGCGGCTGTCCGCCCTGACCCTGAATGCGGTCAAAGAACGCAACAATCTGGACGGTCATGCCGTCGAGGACGTGATCTGGGGCAATGTGACCCAGGTCAAGGAACAGGGCGGCTGTCTGGCCCGCTCGGCGGTGCTGGCATCCGATCTGGATGAACGTATCCCCGGTCTTTCCATCAACCGGTTCTGTGCGTCAGGCATGGAGGCCGTCAACCTGGCGGCAAACCAGATCAAGGGCGGCGCCGGCAAGGCCTATATCGCCGGCGGTGTCGAAATGATGGGCCGGGTGCCGATGGGCAGCGATGGCGCCGCAATCGCGGTTGATCCAACCCTTGCCATGGACCAGTATTTTGTGCCGCAGGGTATTTCGGCGGACATCATCGCCACCGAATATGGCTTTGCCCGGGAGCAGGCCGACGCGCTGGCGGTGGAATCGCAGCGCCGCGCCAAGCATGCCTGGGACGAGGGACGGTTTGACAAGTCCGTCATTACGGTGCGCGACCAGAACGGTTTAGCAATACTGGACCGGGATGAATACATGCGGCCACAGACCGACATGCAATCCCTGGGCGCGCTGAACCCGGCGTTCCAGATGATGGGCGAACAAATGCCCGGCTTCGACAAGATTGCGATGATGAAATATCCGCATCTTGAGCGGATCAACCATATCCACCACGCCGGCAACTCCTCCGGTATTGTCGATGGCGCCGCCGCGGTGCTGATCGGCAACAAAGAGTTCGGCGAGCAATACGGCTTGACCCCACGGGCCCGGATCAAGGCCACCGGCAAGATCGGCACCGATCCCACCATCATGCTGACCGGGCCGGTTCCGGTGACGCAGAAAATTCTGACCGACAATGGCATGGTAATCGGCGACATCGACCTGTTTGAGGTCAACGAAGCCTTTGCTGCGGTGGTGCTGCGGTTCCAGCAGGCGTTTGATGTCGACCCGAATGTGGTCAACGTCAACGGCGGCTCGATAGCTATGGGTCACCCGCTGGGCGCCACCGGGGCGATCATCATCGGCGCTCTGCTGGACGAGCTGGAGCGTCAGGACAAGGAAATGGGTCTGGCCACCCTGTGCATTGCCTCCGGCATGGGTGCCGCAACAATAATAGAGCGCGTCTGATGCCCAAGCTGAACCTTTCACAGATCCCGTTCGTCTCAAGATGTTCTTACCCGGGCAAGCTGGCGCAGCCGTTTGATGGCCGATCCAACCAGCGGTTGGGCGATGCCAGCGGGCTGACGCAGTATGGTGTCAACATTGTCCGCCTTGAACCCGGCGCCCTGTCGTCCCTGCGGCACTACCACATGCAGCAGGACGAATTTCTGTTGATGACTGAAGGGGCCTGTACCCTGATCGATGATGACGGTGAGCATGAGATGCTGCCCGGCGATTGCGCCAGCTTTCCGGCTGGTGACGCCAATGGCCACCATCTGGTGAATAGAACAGACGCCCCCGCCGCCTTTTTGGTGGTGGGCACTCACACAGAAACAGAGACCGTTTTTTACAGCGATATCGACATGATGGTGACGGTTGATCCTGACAGTGACACCTTTAGCCGCAAAGACGGCAGCCCGCTGACGGCTGACCAGATCGGAGACAATAAATGACCGATTTTACCTATGACGTGGACGCAGATGGCATCGCCATCATCACCTGGGACGCCCCCGGCAAGTCGATGAACGTGCTGACCCGCGAGGCCTTTGTGCTGGTGGAGGACTATATCGACCGCGCCTTGGCGGATGACGCCGTCAAAGGCGTGGTGATCACCAGCGGCAAGAAAGACTTTGCCGGCGGTATGGATCTGAATGTGCTGGCCACCATCCGCGACGAATCCGGTGATAACCCGGCCCAGGGCCTGTTCGATTTCACCATGAACGGCCACCGCATCCTGCGTAAACTGGAACGGGCCGGCATGGATGCAAAGACCAACAAGGGCGGCAAGCCGATTGCCTGTGCCATCAACGGCACCTGCGCCGGCATCGGCACTGAAATCGCGCTGGCCTGTCACCACCGGGTGATGACCGACAATCCAAAATCCAAGATAGGCCTGCCGGAAATCATGCTGGGGATCTTTCCCGGTGGCGGTGGCACCATCCGCTATTCGCGCATGGTTGGCGCCATGGCGGCGGCTCCGGTTTTGCTGGAAGGCAAGATGCTGGACCCGAAGAAAGCCAAGTCTGCCCAGTTGATCGACGCCGTTGACGCGGACCCGTTAGAAGCCGCACGTCAGTGGGTGCTGAATGCCAAGCCCGCTGACATCGTCAAACCCTGGGATGCCAAGGGCTATAAGATGCCCGGTGGGGCGCCCTATCATCCGGCTGGCTTCATGACCTTTGTCGGCGCCAGCGCCTTGATCAACGGCAAGACCCAAGGCGCCTTTCCGGCGGCCAAAGCGCTGCTGAGTGCGATCTATGAAGGCGCGCTGGTCGATTTTGACAACGCCCTGAAGATCGAGGCGCGCTGGTTCACCAGCATCCTGATGAACCCCTCGTCCTCGGCGATGATCCGCAGCCTGTTCATCAACAAGCAGGCGCTGGAAAAAGGCGCGGTGCGTCCCAAGGGTATCGAGGATCAGTCGGTCAGCAAGATCGGTGTTCTGGGGGCCGGCATGATGGGCGCTGGTATCGCGCTGGTGTCAGCCCAGGCCGGTATCGAGGTGGTGTTGATCGACCGTGATCAGGAGGCCGCCGACAAGGGCAAAGCCTATGCCGCGAGCTATATGGACAAGGGCATCAAGCGCGGCAAAGCCACGCCTGAGAAGAAAGCGGCGCTGCTGGCGCGGATCACCGCCACCCCGGATCTTGAGCAGCTGAAGGGCTGTGATCTGATCATCGAGGCGGTGTTCGAGGATCCACAGGTCAAGGCCGAGATGACCAAGAAGGTCGAAGCCATCATCCCCGCGGATTGCATCTATGCCTCCAATACCTCGACCCTGCCGATCACTGATCTGGCCGGGGCCTCGGTGCGGCCCGAGCAGTTCATCGGCATCCACTTCTTCTCGCCTGTAGAGAAGATGTTGCTGGTGGAAATCATCAAGGGTGACAAAACCGGTGATCGGGCTGTCGCCAAGGCGCTCGACTATGTGCGGCAGATCCGCAAGACACCGATTGTCGTTAATGACGCGCGGTTCTTCTACTGCAACCGCTGCATCATCCCCTATATCAACGAAGGTCTGCGGATGATTACTGAGGGTGTATCGCCGGTGCTGATCGACAATG
Organism: Paracoccaceae bacterium; assembly: GCA_013214575.1. Taxonomy (GTDB): domain Bacteria; phylum Pseudomonadota; class Alphaproteobacteria; order Rhodobacterales; family Rhodobacteraceae; genus Parasedimentitalea. Next base: position 85,307 of record JABSSD010000028.1, read on the forward strand.
CGGCGCGCCAGCTTGGCTTCCCTGTGGGGCCGGTGCAGCTGAACGATGAGACCTCGATTGATCTGGGCGCCAAGATTGCCCGCGCCACCAAGGCGGCGATGGGCGATGACTACCCGGACAGTCCCGGTGACGATCTGATCTTCTGGATGGAGAGTCTGGGACGGATGGGCCGCAAGGCCAATGCCGGCTTCTTTGACTATGACGACAAGGGCAAGCGGGTCGAATACTGGAAAGGCATGCAGGAGAAATACCCGCTGGCCGATGAACAGCCTGATCTGATCGAAGTGCAGGAACGGCTGATGTTTGCTCAGGTGCTGGAAGCGGTGCGGGCGCTGGAAGAAGGTGTTTTGGAAGACATCCGCGAAGGCGACGTGGGTGCGGTGCTGGCCTGGGGCTTTGCGCCTTGGTCCGGCGGCCCACTCAGCTGGCTCGATATCATCGGCACGCCCTATGCAGCTGAACGCTGTGACCAGTTGGCGGCGCAATACGGCGAACGGTTCGCCTGCCCACCGCTGCTGCGTGACATGGCTGCCAAGGGGCAGAGCTTCTATGGTCGGTTTGATCCGGCGAAGAAGGTCGCGTAAGCGGCCAGGGAACGCATCAGGCCATCCCTTAGGGGGTGGCCTTTTCAATTCGACTGAACCCGGACTGATCAAAAAAAAGGGGCATCTGACCTATGCCATGCCCCTTTTGTCAGTGATGGATCCGCGACTTACCGCACCGAGACAAACTGGGTTTCACCCTGACCAGCCGATTCAGCGGCCACATCAGCAGCCCAAAAGGATTCCTCGACTATCATATCGGCGATCAGATCCCGCGCTGCGTCCTGTTGCAGGATACGATAGAGCCCGTCTCCGGGGCCGGCTGTTTCCAGAATGCTAAAGGGCGTTGCACTGAACGCCAAAAGACCGGCCTCAAGATAGATCACCTGGTCCTGGGCAAACCGCGGCATCACCAGGTCCAGGTGTTGCCCTGCGGCGGCCCGGTGAATTCCGCGATAGCCCTCAAGGGCGCAGGCGGGCACCACGACAAAGGGATCGCCCTGGGCATCCTCGGCCAGATCACTTTCCACCAGGATACCCTGATCCGGCATCACCCACAGCGGCACACGGTTGTGCAGCGCGTCCTGCGGCACAAACATCGGGCATTGTGGATCCATTTGAATATCTTCGGACATCAGAATGGTTTCGCGGTGTAATTCGGTGATTTCCTGCATACCGTGATCAAAAGTCAACACCCTGTCACCAACGCTCAACGCTTCGACAGGCCGCCAGCCTAGGTTCGACGCCACATGGGTGCCGGCCAGAAAACCGCCCTGCCCGGTTGACACCAACGGCAGCGCCGGGCCCAAGCCCGAAGCCACCGGCGCCGGTTTGCGTTTGGTGATCCAGTCAAACATCGCCTTTTCCTTCTAAAAAGACGGCCCTGCCCGATGGCAAAAGCACGTGGTATTGGTGTCCACCCCAAAACACTGTGTTTTCAGGCCACAAATGGGCCGAAAAAAGGCATCTCGGGGTCATTGTCGGCGAGAACCGCCTAATCCCGGCCAATGCAGGGAATTAGTGACCTGTCGCTGACAACAGCTCAATGTCTGATTAAAGGGATAGCGGTGAATCGTTAAAAGAGTATTCAAATTGAGCGATATCTTCGGCACAGCTTTGCGCCACCGACTGGGCTGCATCGGTGTCGTAATACAGCCGCCAGTCGCGTTGCCGGTTTGAGCTATTGGCCAGAGGCAGCTTCAGCTCAAACCCCAGATGGTCAAACAGCGGCTGTGCATCGGTGACAAAATGCTCCAGCCGGATATAGAGCTGGCCCAGCTGGCTGCCATCGCGGTGGCGCAGGTAAGACGCCGCCGGGGCGCGCCGGAACGCCGCCATGGTCTGGGGATGACTGACAAACTCGCAAAAACCCAGCGACCGCGCCAGATGCACCGCCGGATGGTCAAAGCTCTGCTCTCGCAGCCAGTGGTAATAGCTGACCGCACGGTCCCAAGGGTTGCGCACCAGTGTGAAGACAAACAGCCGGTGCAGGGTCTGCTCTGGCACCAGCCCTTCGATATCGGCCAGGGTGGAATGCTTCCACTTGCGGCCACGGGTCGCCACGTCGTTTACCCGGTGCCGCCGCCGCCGTGCCTTGGGAGTGTCCCCCAGCATGATATCGTCAGCCTTGGCCCGCGCCTCCAGCGCCAGCGCCAGCGCGGTGCCGCCGGTCTTGGGGATATGGATAAACAGGTAAGAGCGGCCAGGCGACAGGATCATACGGGCAGGCTAGAAAACAATGCGATAAATGGGAACCATGGCTGGGCGTCTTCCTGACCCTGCGGCCATTGCGTCACAGATTTATCCAGTTACTGCGAGCGCAGCGCAATTGTCGCGCCGGCCAGAATTATCAGTGCAATGCCAAACATCTGCCACAGGCCGATTTCCTGACCAAATACCACCCAGGCAAAGGCCGGCCCGACAATCATCACCGAGTATTCGAACACCGCAACAAGCGATGCTTCGCCCAGTTGATAGGCCTTGATGATCAAGAACACCCCCAGCACCGAGCCAACCGCCTGAACCAGAACCCAATGGGAAATCTCCCAGACCGGCCAGACCCAGCCGCGGGTCACAAAGCCATCGGCGCCCTCGGCCACCGGCAAGGGCCACAGCTCAAGCACCCCCAGGCCCACCGCTCCCATCACCGCCTGAGCGAGCAGCATGCCAAACAACATCGAAACCGTGCTCTCACCCTCGCAGAGGCTGCGGGTGGCAATTGCCCCCAGCGCATAAAAGAAACCACCCGCCACCGGCAGCAGGATCAGCCAGTCAAAATTATTCAGATCCGGCTGCAATACAAACAACACCCCGGCAAAGCCCAGCAACACCGCCAGGATTCTGATTTTGCCAATGCGCATCCCCATAAAGAGAACCGAAATGACGACAATGAAAATAGGCGAGGTGAACAGCCCGGCCAGGGCCTCGGCATAGGGCATCAGCGCCAAAGCCGAAAAGTAGAACACCATCGACAGCGCCACCAACAGGCTGCGCAGCACCACAGCGCCCCAGTTACGCGGCGCGACCTGCCCCAGACCAATCGCCGCCAAGCCAAAGATCAACGGTATGCTCAACACAGTTCGCATCAGGTAAAATTGCCACAGGCCAACAACTTCGGCCAACAAGGGCACCACATTGTCGATCACGCCAATGACTGCCATCGCCGCCAGCATGGCATTTGCGGCAAGGGCTGGGGAATTTGCGGACGATGCGGACGGTGCGGAAATAACCATTTGTTTCATAGTCTTCCCAATGGCAGCAACATTGCGCACAATCTGGTCTCAAAACGACATATCGAATGATTCTGGGAGGAATTACATGGGGTGGATGGCTGACGAAACAGGTCTGGCAAAAACTGACGCCAATTATGTGCCATTGACGCCGCTGTCACATCTGCGGCGCGCTGCTGTGGTGTTCAAGGATCATTTGGCGGTCAGCTATGGCAGTCACCGCAAGACATATGGCGAGTATTACCAGCGCTGCAGCCAACTGGCCTCAGGCTTGGTCAAACTTGGGGTCAAGCCCGGTGATGTGGTGGCAACGATGATCCCCAACCTACCGGCCCAGGCCGAGGCGCATTTTGGGGTACCGGCCTGTAGCGCCGTGCTGAACACCATCAACACCCGGCTGGATATCGGCACGGTGGCCTATATTTTTGATCACGGTGGCGCCAAGGTGGTGCTGGTGGATTCGCAGTTTCTGGAGCTGGCCGAAGCCGCCATTGAGGCGATGGAGGGCCCGACACCATCCTTGATCGAAGTTGCGGACGATCAGGCCGGCTGGCACGCCAGTGGCCGCCATCCAACCTACGAGGATCTGCTGGCCGGGGGCGATGCTGAGTTTGACTGGATCCTGCCGCAGGACGAATGGGAAAGCCTGGCGCTGAACTATACCTCGGGCACCACCGGCCGCCCCAAGGGCGTGGTCTATCACCACCGCGGCGCCTATCTGATGACCATGGGAACCGTGATTTCCTGGCGCATGGTTCTGCATCCCATCTACCTGACCATTGTGCCGATGTTTCACTGCAACGGCTGGAACCACACCTGGATGATGCCGCTGCTGGGCGGCACCCTGGTGTGCTGCCGCGATGTCTCGGCCAAGGCGGTTTACAACGCGATCCACTATGAGGGCGTCAGCCATTTTGGCGGCGCTCCGATTGTGCTCAACATGATCGTCAACGCTCTGGCCGAGGATCGCCGGACCTTCGAGCACCAGGTCGAGGTGTTCACCGCCGGCGCCCCGCCTGCCCCCGCAACCCTGGCCAAGATCGAGGATCTGGGCTTCAATATCACCCAGGTCTACGGGCTCACCGAGACCTACGGCCATGTCACCGAGTGTTACTGGAAAGCAGGCGACTGGGATGCGCTGGACAAGCCAGGTGTCGCCGCGATCAAGGCCCGCCAGGGCGTGGCGATGCCAATGATGGAACACGTGGTGGTGCGCGACAGCGACCACCAGCCGGTGCCGATGGACGGCACCACTCAGGGTGAGATCGCCATTCGCGGCAATTCGGTCATGAAGGGCTATCTGAAGAACCCCGAGGCCACCGCCGAGGCCTTTGCCGATGGCTATTTCAATTCCGGCGACATCGCGGTGCAGCACCCTGACAGCTACGTGCAGATCTCGGACCGGGCCAAGGATATTATCATCTCGGGCGGCGAGAACATCTCCTCCGTCGAGATCGAGGGCGTGTTGATGGGGCATCCGGATGTCAGCCTGGCAGCGGTGGTCGCCAAGCCCGACGATAAATGGGGCGAAGTGCCCTGTGCCTTTGTCGAGCTGAAACCGGGAACCGCGCCCAGTGAGGCTGATCTGATCCACTTTGCCCGGCAAACGCTGGCCGGCTTTAAAACGCCCAAAACGGTGGTGTTTCAGGAGCTGCCCAAGACCTCGACCGGCAAAATTCAAAAGTTCGAACTGCGCAAAATTGCCAAAGACCTCTGAGCCAAGCAGCGCCTTTGAAATCAAACCCCTTGGCGGCAAAGCCGTTTGCCGCCAAGGGGCCAACCGTGTTAGCCTCACATTGTAATTGAGGCACAGGCAAGAATAAGCAGATGACTGCACTCCGGGAATATCAACGGCTTGAGGCTGCGGGCCTGTGGCGCGCCAGCCCCGAAGATCAACGCCGGGACGTGATTGTGTCGGTCGGCGATGCCACACTGACGATCATCGACATGAAGGAACAACCGCTGGCCCACTGGTCGCTGGCGGCGTTGGAACGGCAGAACCCCGGCCGCTACCCGGCACTGTTCCATCCCGATGGTGACCCCGGTGAGACGCTGGAACTGGGCGAAGATGAAACCACCATGCTGGACGCCATTGAAAAGGTGCAGCAGGCCATCGCAGGCGCCCGGCCGCACCCGGGGCGGCTGCGCTCGGTCAGCGTGCTTGGCGGCCTTGGGCTGATCGCCGCGTTGCTGGCGTTCTGGCTGCCGGGCGCGATGATCCGTCATACCGTCACTGTGGTTCCCGACATCAAGCGCAAGGCCATCGGCCAGGCCCTGCTGGGCCGTATCGAGAGAGTGTCGGGGCAAGCCTGCTCAACCCCTGAAACAGCCCCTATTCTGGCCAAGCTGGCCGAGCGGACGGGGGTTCGGCAGGTTGTTGTGCTGCGCGATGGCATTACCTCCAGCCTGCATCTGCCGGGCAATATTGTCCTGCTGAACCGCTCGCTGATCGAAGATCATGAGGATCCCGCAGTGGCCGCCGGGGCCATATTGATCGAGCGCGCCCGGGCCCAGACCCGCGACCCGCTAACCGAAGTGCTGACCTCTGGCGGGGTACTGGCCTCGTTCCGCCTGCTGACAACCGGCAAACTGGATCGGAGCAGTCTGGACCGTTACGCTGAAACCATGGTCAGCACCCCACGCCCGGATGTGCCGCAAGAGAAGATCCTGGCCACCTTTGCCCAGGCGGCGATCCCCTCAACCCCCTATGCCTATGCGCAGGATATCACCGGTGAAAAAGTATTGGGATTAATCGAGGCGGACCCCATGGCGGGACGCATCCTGGAGCCGGTGCTGAATGACCGGGACTGGGTGCAGCTGCAAAACATCTGCGGTTGAATTATTTGCTCAGACGTGCCCCTGAATAGCCCGCAGCGCGGACATTGATCAGCGCTGTTTCAGCCGCGACCTTGTCCGTATAGGGGCCGGCCAGCACCACTTTATACAGCTGCCCCTTGCGGGTGACACTGCCCAGTCGCACCGACAGGCCGCGGGCCGCAAGCCCCTGCGCTGCCGCCCGTGCGGCGGCTGGATCAGAAAAGGTTGCCGCGCGGACATAGCGGCGCGACACCGGAGCAGAGCGCGTTGATAGGTGAAGCACCAGACCTTCGGCGGCCTCGGCCTGGCTAACGGCAGCACTTGTCGGCAAACTGACCACTGGGCGGTCCAGCGGCAGGGCGACAAGTTTACGTGGCACGGTGCGGGTCCAGATCAGATCGCTTTGCGCATCGCCTTCGGCGGTGCGGGTTGCGCGCTGGCTGTTCAGCCGGTCATCCTCGCGGCTTGCCAGCACATAGCCTGCGGGAACCTGAACCATTCCGCTGATTATCGCAGGTTTCAGGCCGCGCTCGGCTCGCTGTTGGTTCAGCCGGTCGTCCTGCCAAACAGCGCGGTATCCGCTGGGCGGGGTGACGGCCTGACTGTGGCGCCGGGCCTGATACACATGGGTTGGCACCACACGTGTATTGGGGGTCAACCGCAGCGACGATTGCGGACCAACGCCTGTGCCAAAGGTAACCGGTGACACTGCCTGTGGACCACAGCGGGCGCCCGGGTTGGTATATTGCTGGCTCAGCGCCGAGGCATTGGCACAACCGCCAGATGCCGGTGCCGCCGGAACGGATGCCCGGGCTGCCGCAGCCGGCTGCACCGCGGGCTTGGCGGATTTAACTGGGGCCGCGACCGCAGCCGCAACCGGCGCCGATCTGACGCTGGCAGTTGCGGCGGGTCGCTGTGGTTTGGTTGGTGCCGGAGTGGTGGGTGCGCTGGTGCTGGCCACCGAAGTGGTGGATCGTGTTGGCGTCGGGGTCGGAGACGGCGGCTGCTGGTTGGCTGGCAGCGTAATCAGCTGCGGCGCCGCCCCCCCCTGCGAGGGGCTGCGGGTCGCGCCGGCCACTGCAGTCGGCTGCTGGCCACATAATTGCTTGCGCGAGCGGCTCACCCGCGGAACCCAGGTCACATTGCCGTCGACGCCCGCCCGAATGAACACACAGCCCTTGCTGTCGACATATTGTTTGCCCCGGTAAGAGGCCGGAGGGAATTCTGCAGGCAGCCCGGCCCGGGTCTGAGACTGGGCCTGAGACGGGGACAGTCCGGCGGACAGGCCAAAGACGCCTGCCGCAATGGTCAATGCAATAACTCTAGTGATCATCATAGCCGTGCCCCACAAAATATGGGTCAAAGATGCCTGAAAAGTGATTCTGTGGCAAGCATGGTTTGTGGACAATAATGAGGCAATCACCCAGATAGTTGCGCAATCACCCCATAATTCTGCCCCAGCCTGCCAGGTTTTTACTTGGTGCCAAACATCCGGTCGCCCGCATCGCCAAGACCGGGCATGATATAGCCCTTCTCGTTCAGCTCACGATCCAGCGAGGCCGTTACAATCGACACATCCGGATGCGCCTCTTTCATCCGCGCAACACCTTCGGGTGCGGCCAGCAGACAGAGGAAGCGGATATCGGTGGCACCGGCCTCTTTCAGCAGGTCGATGGCGGCAACCGAGCTGTTGCCGGTGGCCAGCATCGGATCAACCGCAATCACCAGACGATCATTCATGTTTTTGGGGACTTTGAAGTAATACTGCACTGGCTGCAGGGTTTCCTCATCCCGGTACAGGCCGACAAAGCCAACGCGGGCCGAAGGGATCAGCTCCAGCACACCGTCCAGCATACCGTTGCCAGCCCGCAGGATCGACACCAGCGCCAGTTTCTTACCGGCCAGGATCGGCGATTCCATCTCCTCCATCGGGGTCTCGATGGTGGTGGTGGTCAGCGGCATATCGCGGGTGACCTCATAGGCCAGCAACTGGGTGATCTCGTGCAGCAGCCGGCGGAAGCCGGCAGTCGAGGTGCCCTTGTCCCTCATCAGTGTCAGTTTGTGTTGTACCAGTGGGTGGTCAACGACGGTCAGATGTTCGCTCATTTAGCTCTCCAGTCTTTTCTGTACCCGCTCGCGGGTGGCATCATCACAAAAGGCGGCCGCCAGGGCCGTCGCATTCAGGGCCGCAAAATCCTCTGCATCCCAGCCAAAAGCCTGGTTCAGCTTCTCGTATTCGCGGCGCATGGTGGTATGGAAAAACGGCGGGTCATCGGTAGAGACCGTGACCTTAACGCCCGCATCACGCAGCTTGGCAATCGGATGTGAGGCAAAGTCCGGGAACAGTCCCAGCACCACGTTAGAGCCGGGGCAGACCTCTAGCACAGTGCCGCGGTCAGCCAGTTCCTGCACCAGTTCGGCGTCCTCCATGGCGCGCACACCGTGGCCGATCCGTTCAACACCCAGAATCCGCACCGCATCCCGGACGCTTTCGGGGCCACCAAATTCACCCGCATGGGTGGTCAGCCGCAACCCGGCCTCGCGGGCGCAGTCAAAGCTCCAGGCAAAATCGCCCTGCTGCCCCATGCCCTCGTTGCCACCCATGCCAAAGCCGACGATCCAGTCGCCTGCGGTATCCGCCGCACATTTCGCCGCCTTCTTGGCCTGGTCGGGTCCAAAATGGCGCACACAGGTCACCACGCCGCGCAGGGTAATGCCAAACTTTTTCTCGGCCTCATCAGCGGCATCCTGTATCGCCGCCAGATATTCCCGCCACGCGATCAGATCACCGCCACCGCAGAAATCCGGGCTCAGGAAGGTCTCAGAGTAGACCACGCCATTTGCGGCGCTTTCCTCCAGAATGGCCAGCGTCAGGCGGCGGAATTCCTCGGGGCCGGTCAGCACTTCGCTGGCGGCTTCGTAGACCGACAGAAAATGGCTGAAGTCGCGGAAATCATAACCGCCATCGTCGCGAAAAATCCCGCTGAGGTCCATTTTTTTTTCATGCGCCAACTGGCGGATAAAGGCCGGCGGCGCCGCCCCCTCGTGGTGCAGGTGCAATTCGATTTTTGGCAGGTCGGCAACGCTCATAAGAAGCTCCTTCCGGGGCCTTCTGGCACAACACCCAGATGATCCGCAATGGTTGCGGCGATATCAACGTAGCCCACCGCGCCCAGCGGGCCGGCGCCAAGCCCGGCAATCAGTACCGGCACCTGTTCGCGGGTGTGGTCAGTGCCCGGCCAGCTCGGGTCATTGCCGTGATCGGCTGTCAGCAGTAACATGTCACCCGGGCGCAGCATTTCAATGATCCGGCCAATCTCGACGTCAAACCATTCCAGCGCGCGGGCATAGCCCGAGATGTCACGGCGATGGCCATAAAGACTGTCAAACTCGACAAAATTGGCAAAAGTCAGACTGCCGTCCGCCGCGTTTTGCAGCCGATCCGCCAGATGCTCCATCAGCGTCGCATCCGCCCCCTTTTGCAGGGTATCAATACCCTGCATGGTAAAGATGTCGCCGATCTTGCCAATTGCATGAACCGCCCCCCCGGCGTTCTGCACCCAATTGGTCAGCACCGGCGCCGGTGGCGTAATGGCAAAGTCGCGCCGGTTGGTGGTGCGGGTGAAGCCGTCCTGCGCGGTGCCGACAAAGGGCCGGGCAATGACCCTGCCGACCTTCATCTGGTGCAGATGAGGTGCAATGCTGCGGCACAGATCGAGCAGCCGGTCCAGACCAAATGTCCCTTCATGGGCGGCGATCTGCATCACGGAATCGGCCGAGGTATAGACGATCGGCTTGCCGCTCCGCATGTGCTCTTCGCCCAGACGCTCGATAATGGCGGTGCCCGGCGCGTGGCAATCGCCCAGAATGCCGTCCACCCCGGCCGCCCTGGCCACATAGCGGCTCAGATCCGCCGGAAATGACGGCACAGTGTCAGGAAAGAAGCGCCAATCCCAAGGCACCGGCAACCCGGCCAGCTCCCAATGTCCCGACGGGGTATCCTTGCCCTGGCTCACCTCGGCGGCGCAGCCCCAACGCCCCTGTGGTTCCGCGCCGAACCCCGGCAGCGGCACGTTTGATGCCAGCCGCAGCGCAGCCCCCAGCCCCAGGCCTTCGAGGATCGGCAGGTGCAGAGGACCAGAGCGGCCCTCCTCAGCCCGGCCCTCGGCGCAGGCCTGTGCGATATGGGCCACTGTATTGGCACCAAGATCCGGCAAATCACCGTTGAAGAAACTGCTGGCATCCGGCGCGCCGCCGATGCCAACCGAATCCATCACCACCAAAAACGCCCGCGGCATCAGGATATCCTCTCATGAATGAGATCCGGCAGTTCAGCGGGGTCTGGCGCAATGGTGATTGCCGCCTGCACCGTGGCCTCGGCAATGCGGGCGGCCTCCTCGCGGGCCGCATGGACCACCGCCAAAGGTGTGCCTTTTTCAACCCTCGCGCCCAGACGCAGCAGCCCGGCCAGTCCAACCGCAGGGTTGACCAAGTCGCTTTCGACCATCCGCCCGCCGCCCAGTCGCACCACCGCAAGGCCCAGCGCCTCGCCGTCGATCGCTGTGACATAGCCCGCATGTTGGGCGGTGATCTCTTTGATCACCGGTGCCTCGGGCAGCAGCCGCTGCCAGTTGTCAACAAACCCAAGCGGGCCGCCAACCGCAGCGATCATCCGGCCAAAGCGCTCTGCCACCTGGCCGCCGGACAGGGCCGCATTGATGCGATCGGCGCCGTCCTGCTCGCTGGCGGCCAGACCGGCATTGGCCAGCAGAATCCCGCCCAAAACGGCGGTGATTTGTGACAGCGGCCCCTGTGTCACGCCGGTCAGCGCCTTCATCACCTCGGCCACCTCAAGTGCATTTCCCAGCGCCGGGGCCAGCGGCTGGTTCATATCGGTGATCACAGCTGAGGTCTTACAGCCCGCCGCATTGGCCGTCTCGCTGAGAGCGCGGGCCAGCGCCCGAGCCTCATCAATGGTCTTCATAAAGGCGCCCGAGCCAAGTTTGACATCCAGCACCAGACCATCCGGGCTGGCGGCCAGTTTCTTAGACAGGATCGACGCGGTGATCAGATCCAGACTTTCAACCGTCGAGGTCACATCGCGGATCGCGTAAAGTCGGCGGTCCGCCGGGGCGATCTGGGCGGTGGCGCTGACAATGGCACAGCCAGCCTCATGCATGATCTGCACCAGTCGGTCCTGCGGCACCTGGGTGGTGACGCCGGGGATGGCTTCCATTTTGTCCAGCGTGCCGCCGGTATGGCCCAGCCCGCGCCCGGATATCATCGGCACATAGGCACCACATTCGGCCAGCGCCGGCGCCAGCAGCAGCGACACGCAATCGCCGACGCCGCCGGTGGAATGCTTGTCCAGTACCGGCCCATCCAGATCCCAGCTCAGCACCTCGCCAGTGTCGCGCATGGCGAGGGTCAGGGCACGTCGGCCTTCGGGGCCCAGCCCGCGCAGGCACACGGCCATGGCAAAGGCGCCGGCCTGCGCATCGCTGACGGTGTCATCTGCCAGCCCGCGGGCAAACCAGCGCAGTTGGTCCTCGCTTGGGGTGTCGCCCCGGCGCAGGGTGGCAATGATCGCGCGCGCATCCATTGGTTTAACTCCGGTCCATGTGGCTGGCGTCAAACTTGCCCGGCAGCAGATCGCCAATTGTGGTTGTCCGTTCACCGCCATCGGTTGTGGCCAATGTTACGGTCACGTCGCCTGCGCCAAATTCCGCCAATTTCTGCCGACAGCCGCCACAGGGCGGAATTGGCGCCGGACAATCGGCAATCACAAACACCTCGGTCAACCGGGTCTCACCACCCGCAACCATCGCCGCAATCGCCCCCGCCTCGGCGCAAGTGCCTTCGGGATAGGCGACGTTTTCGACATTACAGCCCACATAGATCTGCCCCGAGGCGGCCCGGATCGCGGCCCCCACCTTAAAGTTGGAATAGGGTGCATGGGCATTCAGGCGCACAGCGGTGGCAGCGTTTTTCAGGGTCATGGTGTCTCCAAAGTCGTGGTGAAGGCGCCCGGCAGGCTGACCTCCAGTAGTTCCAGATCATCCGAGGGGTCCGACAGTCTGGTTTTCATCCCCGGCGGAATGACAAATGCATCGCCGGGTGCCAGATTATACGGCTCGCGCCCCTCGCCGTGCAAGATCACTTGACCCGACATCACAAAGGCAAACAGGATATCGGTGTCATGGCTGGCAAAGGGGCTGTCCCCCTGCCCCTTGCGCACCACCTGCACATCAGCAACGCCCTTGGTATTGGCGGCAATTGTAGTGCCCCGGCTGATAAATCCCGGCAGCCGAAAATCCTGCCAGTCGGCGCCCTCAGCCTGATTAAAGACAAACCGCTGCCCCTGCCATTCGCGGTCAGGCCGCAGGTTTGGTGTCGGCAGGGCCATATCATGGTCGATTTCGGTGACATGCTCGGCAGGGACGCCAATTTCGATCACCTGCACGTTGTCACTGGCTTCGAGCACGCGGTGGCGGATCTCGGGCGGCTGGATAAAGCAATCGCCGGCGGTCAGCCGCATCTTGGGGCCCTGATCCTCATAGACCACATCGACCCAGCCGTGGATGCAAAAGATCAGCTGAAAACCAACCCGGTGAAAATGCACCATGTCCGGCACCGGACCGCCGTCGGGGATACGAATATGGCTGGCGATGATAGAGCCGCCCAGCCGCGACGGCACCAGATCCCGGTAATGCATGCCGGCGCGGCCAATGATCCACGGCGCCTGATCCTTAAGCCTGCGCACCACAAAGGAATGCACCGTTTTGGGCATCACCAGCGGCGGGTTGCGGTCTTCTATTTCAATCCGCGTCCCATTTGGCGCCGTCAACCGGCGCTGCCCATCGGCAAAGCCATCGGGGTCTTCGGTCAGAATGCGCAGGGTACCCGGCGCCTCGGGGGCGCCTTTCTCAATACGCAGCCGCAACCCATGGCCTGAGAACACCGCGACGCTGGGGTCATCGGCCGGGTAGATTGAATCCATCCGCATCCCCAAAACCTTGGTATAAAACGGAATATCGTCACGCAACTCCTGCGTCGGTAATCGCACTTCGGCAATTGTATCCATTATCCAAAACTTCCTTATGCTTTTTTGCATCAGAGTGATCACATTGGGCAGAATGTGCAAGAAGTCGCAGGCCAAATGGAGCGGTTCAATTCAACCATTTCCCCGACGTCAAAATTAGTTTAACACTAAACTACATATTTTTGGAGCGCCCCATGTCCGATACTCAGAACCTCCGCCAAGCTGCATTGCATTATCACGAGTTCCCGCAGCCCGGTAAATTGGAGATCCGTGCGACCAAGCCGATGGCCAATGGTCGCGACCTGGCCCGCGCCTATTCGCCCGGCGTTGCCGAGGCCTGCACCGAGATCCTCGCCGACCCCGCCAATGCCGCCCGCTATACCATCCGCGGCAATCTGGTGGCAGTGGTGACCAACGGCACTGCGGTGCTGGGGCTGGGCAACATCGGCCCGCTGGCCGCAAAACCGGTGATGGAGGGCAAGGCGGTTCTGTTCAAGAATTTTGCCGGCATTGATTGCTTTGACATCGAACTGAACGAGAGCGACCCCGAAAAACTAGCCGATATCGTCTGCGCGCTGGAACCCACATTCGGCGCCATCAATCTTGAGGACATCAAGGCCCCGGATTGCTTTATCGTTGAAAAGATCTGCCGCGAGCGGATGAACATTCCGGTGTTCCACGACGATCAGCACGGCACCGCCATTGTGGTTGGCGCCGCCGCCAAAAACGCGCTGCATGTGGTTGGCAAAAGCTTTGACGACATCAAGATCGTTTCCACCGGCGGCGGCGCTGCCGGAATTGCCTGTCTGAACATGCTGCTGAAACTGGGGGTCAAGCGCCAGAATATCTGGCTCTGCGACATTCACGGCCTGGTCTATGAGGGCCGCGTTGAGGATATGAACCCGCATAAGGCGGCCTTTGCCCAAGCCTCGGACAAACGCACGCTGGATGACGTCATTGACGGTGCCGATCTGTTCCTTGGGCTGTCGGGGCCCAATGTGCTGAAGCCAGAAATGGTTGCCAAGATGTCTGACCAACCGATCATCTTTGCGCTGGCCAATCCCAACCCGGAAATCATGCCCGAAGAGGCCCGCAAGGTAAAACCGGACGCCATCATCGCCACCGGGCGCAGTGATTTCCCCAATCAGGTCAACAACGTATTGTGCTTTCCGTTTATCTTTCGCGGCGCACTGGATGTGGGCGCCACCGAGATCAACGACGCCATGCAGATCGCCTGTGTCGAGGGTATCGCCGAACTGGCCCGCGCCACCACCTCGGCCGAGGCCGCCGCCGCCTATAAAGGCGAACAGCTGACCTTTGGCGCCGATTACCTGATCCCCAAACCCTTTGATCCTCGACTGGTGGCAGTGGTGTCCTCGGCGGTGGCCAAGGCGGCGATGGAAACCGGTGTGGCCACCCGTCAAATCGACGACATGGAAGCCTACAAACAAAAACTGAACCAGACAGTGTTCAAATCAGCCCTGCTGATGAAGCCGGTGTTTGAGGCCGCCCGCGTTGCCTCGCGCCGCATTGTCTTTGCCGAGGGTGAAGACGAGCGGGTGCTGCGCGCGGCGCAGGCGATTTTGGAAGAAACCACCGAGACCCCGATCCTGATTGGCCGCCCCGAGGTGATTGACGCCCGCTGCGAAAAGCTGGGGCTGGATATTCGCCCCGGCTCCGATTTTCAGATCGTCAATCCCGAGAATGATCCGCGCTATTACGATTACTGGAACAGTTATCATCGCCTGCTGCAACGTCAGGGCGTCACCCCCGACATCGCCAAGGCGGTGATGCGCACCAATACCACGGCCATTGGCGCCATCATGGTACAGCGCGGCGAGGCCGACAGCCTGATCTGCGGCACCTTTGGCGAATATCGCTGGCACCTGAATTACGTCACCCAGATGCTGGGGGGCAATAGCTTTGAGCCACACGGCGCGCTGTCGCTGATGATCCTCGAAGACGGCCCCCTGTTCATCGCCGACACCCATGTCCGGGTTGAACCCACCCCCGAGCAGATTGCCCAGTCGGTGATTGGCGCCGCCCGTCACGTGCGCCGCTTTGGTCTGGAGCCCAAGATCGCGCTGTGCTCGCAGTCTCAGTTTGGCAATACCAACTGCGATACCGGCACCCGGTTGCGCGCTGCACTGGAAATCCTGAACGACAAGCCGCGGGATTTTGTCTATGAGGGCGAAATGAACATCGACACTGCGTTGGATGCCGACCTTAGGTCGCGGATATTCCCCAACTCGCGGATGGAGGGCGCCGCCAACGTGCTGATCTTTGCCCATGCGGATGCGGCCAGCGGTGTGCGCAACATTCTAAAAATGCGGGCTGACGGGCTGGAGGTCGGGCCGATTCTGATGGGCATGGGCAACCGCGCCCATATCGTGTCACCGTCGATCACCGCGCGCGGATTGCTGAACATGGCCGCCATTGCCGGCACGCCGGTCACCCACTACGGCTGATCCGCCCGCAACAGAACAGGGCTGCGGGTCATTTCCCCCCTGCAGCCCCTCCCCCCCTTTGCCCTTGATACCAAACGGACAAAGGGAAGAGGGTAATGCCTGTTATATCTCGACACGCACCTCGTGCATCCACAGTTTTGCTGGCCGTGACAGCATGAAGACAACCACGTCAGCCAGATCATCAGGCTCGGTGAAGATATGGTTTGGAACCTCTTCGCCAGCCTTGGCAAACATACCCGTATTGGTGCCGCTCTGATACAGACCGGCGACCCGTACACCGGTTTCGGCCTCATCTTCCTTCAACACATCGGTAAAGCCGCGCACGCCATATTTGGTGGCCGAGTAAACCGATTGCCCGGCCTGAGCGACAACGCCGGATTTGGACGCGATATTGAGAATTGCGGCCTCGCCGCGGGTGCGCAGCATTGGCAGGATGTGCCGCGTCAGTTGCATCAGGGCGGTCAGATTGGTCTGAACTGTTGTGATCAGCATATCCGCATCAATGGAATCGAGCGGCCCGGCTTTGTGCCAGACACCGGCGTTGTTGATAAGGATATCGACGCCGCCAAAATCAGCTTCAATGTTTCGTGCCGTGCTCTCCAAGGCCTTAGCATCCATGAAATCGACGCAATAGGCGCGAGCCTCGGCAGCCCCCAGAGCCAGCGATTCAGCCACCACCGCATCAAGCCGCGTGCTGTTGCGGCCAAGAATGGCCAGTTTGCAGCCTTCGGAAGCCAGTTTCAGACAAATATGCCTGCCAATGCCATCGCTGCCGCCGGTTACGATGACGGTTTTACCTTTAAGTTGCATGCCGATAATTCCTTATTTTTAGCCAGACATTATTCTCAACACGATGCCGAAAAGCAATGGATGTTGTTGGACACGGCTTTGTTGCACAAATCGGCCTGAGGTCGGGCTCCCCCTTACCCCTGACGGACTTATCCTACGGTAACAGTTTCAGGTATGCCAAGAGCTGTGAATTCGTTGAGAATTGCGGCGCGAATTTGGATCTCCGCAACCTGC
>JABSSD010000029.1 GCA_013214575.1 Paracoccaceae bacterium
GCTTACGGTTTGAGAGCCAAAAGGTGTCGAGCGTATCTTTCGAAACCCCTCTCGGTGCATGCTCTGCATACACCTGCCGGTCAGCGATCGATTCCGCCTCTCAGCGATGCTGCGCATCGCCTGCCGATCAATGGATGGTATCATTCATGCGTCTTTTCCTGACCTCGTCTTGTCATGCGGGCCCGAAGCCCATGTATCCGTTCAGGTCTAAAGATAAGACCGGGGCGACCATACTCAGGCACGGCCCCAAATGACCAAGAGGGAAACGCTCCGACCGCCGCCACTGCCCGCCATAAATGACGTGCCGGGCAGTGGCTCCACCCTCACATGGGAGCCTGTATCTTTGTAAGACAAGAGGGGACAAGCAGTTCCTGGAAACGCCATGGTACGGGTCACGTCTCCGTCTCGGGACATTGCGGCGAATACCCTGCCGGGCAGTGGACAACCGGATGATCGAGCGACTTTGGCGCTCCCTGAAATATGAGTGCATTTACCTCAATGCATTTGAAACCGGTTCGGAAACACGCGCTGGGATTGAAAAATGGAACCCATGAGATCAGCAGCCAAAATGAGGCCCTGATGCACCTCAAGTTGGCTGCAAATTGATCGAATTACTGGGACCACCTCTGTTACTTCTGGGCAGTCTGTCGGCGCTGGTCGGGTTGATTGTGGTACTGCCGGTTTTGGGCCACCCAACCTGGCACCTCTATCGCCGTTTGGAAAAGATAGATGCGCCAGAAGATCGGATGACGGTCGAGGCTGATAGGAACCGAGGCGCTCAACCTTAGGGGCCAAATTCCTCGATCCGGGTCAGCAGTGTGTAGTCGGATTCAAACATCATGATCGCCATGAACATCAAGATGGCCAGGGGTGGCAGCAGAATGGCATAGCTGAGCGCCAGACGTTCCCAGGCCATATGCATGAACACAGCGACAATCAGCCCGGCCTTTAGCACCATGAAAATCAGGATCAGGCTCCAGCGAAGCAGGCCCTGCAACTGCATGTAGTCGATCATGTAAGACCCGGCGCTAAGCACGAACAAAAACCCCCAACACACAAAATAGATCCGCAAGGGATGTTGCTGGTGGTCGCCCTCGGCGTGATCCGTGGCGGGTGGTTGCGGCTGATGAGCCTCAGTTTGTGTCATAGCGGCCTCCTACCACAGATAGAAAAATGCAAAGATGAACACCCAGACCAGATCAACAAAGTGCCAATACAGGCCCATGATCTCGACCGCCTCGTAGTCGCCTTTGCCGCTGCACATCCAGCTGCGCTGATCGCGGTCAAATTCGCCCTTCCAGACTTTGCGCGCCACGATCAGCAGGAAAATCACTCCAATCGACACATGGGTGCCGTGAAAGCCGGTGATCATGAAAAAGCTGGCGCCAAACTGTTCGGCGCCAAACGGATTGCCCCAGGGCCGCACCCCTTCGTGGATCAGTTTTGACCATTCAAAGATCTGCATGCCGACAAAAGCCGCCCCCAGCGCCGCAGTGGCCACCATCAGCAACGCGGTTGGCTTGCGGGCGCGGCTATAGGCGCAGTTCACCGCCATCGCCATGGTGCCAGAGGATGAAATCAGCACAAAGGTCATGATGGCAATCAGGATCAGCGGAAATTCTGTGCCGCCTATGTGCAGGGCAAACACCTCGCTGGTGTTGGGCCACTCAGATACGGTGGAGCTGCGGGAGATCATATAGGCGATCAGAAAACAGCCAAAGACAAAGGTATCGCTGAGCAGGAAGATCCACATCATCGCCTTGCCCCAGGACACGTTTTTGAACGCCCGCTGATCCGAGCTCCAATCGTCGACAAACCCTTGCAAGCCCGGCGTGGGGGGGCTCTGCGGCATTTTCAGCGGTGGGTCCTGCATAGGGTTCTCCTTATGTCAGCGCGCTGCGGCACAACGCCAGAAATTCATTTCCCAGCCCCGACAGCAGGGCCAGTAGCAGCAGCCAGATCACCAGCAACCCGTGCCAGTACAGCGCACATAACGCGACGGGCGCCTGATTGGTTTTGGGGATGCCCGTTTGTGCCAGCCTGAACCAGACCAGCCCCAGCGCAACCAGGCCGCCCAGAATGTGCAGCCCATGCAAGCCGGTGATCAGGTAAAAGAAACTGGCGGCAGGGGCACCGGACAATCCGTAGCCATTGTCGGTGAGGGTGGTCCAGATCTGCAATTGCCCAGCCATGAAGCCCACGGCTGTCACGCTGCCCAAAGCCAGCCAGACATGGGTGCGATGGTCCGCGTCGCGGGATGCAAAGTGCAACGACAGGCTGCTGAGCATCAGCAGGGCAGTGTTAAACCAGACCAGTGCGGGCAGCGGCACCAATTGCCAGGGGGTTTCGTCGATTTGCATGACAAAGGCGCTGCCAAGCATGGCAAACAGCCCGCCGATTACCACCAGGAATACTGCGGTGCCCAACCGGTACGGCGGCGGTTGGGGGAATTCGGCCAGCGATGGCGCAGTGCCACTCTCAAGCCAGGGTTTCGACGTGATCCCCTGCCGAGACAGCCACCATCCAGCGATCAGCGCAATGGCGGCCAGAAAGGTGAGGATGACGCTCATGACGGCCCCGCGTCTGGTGCCTTTGGTCCGGGGTCGGTCTGGACGATAAAATCCTCGGGTGCGCCGGGCAGACTGTAATCATAGGCCCAGCGGTAGACCAGTGGCAACTCCTCGCCCCAGTTGCCATGCTCAGGCGGCACCACCGGGGTGAGCCATTCCAGCGTGGTGGCCCGCCAGGGGTTGGACCCTGCCAGGTGACCGTGACGCCTGCTCCAGTATAGGTTGAACAGGAAAACCATCTGCGCCGCTCCGACGGTCAGGGCGGCCACTGTGATAAAGGCGTTCAGCCCGTCAACAGGCGCGGTCATAAAGGCGGGCTCGCCGATTTCATAGTATCGCCGGGGGACGCCGACCAGACCGACATAATGCATCGGGAAAAAGATCGCATAGGCGCCCAGAAAGGTGATCCAGAAATGGATATGCCCCATGGTCTGGTTCAGCATTCGACCCGTGACCAGCGGGTACCAGTGATAGATGGCGCCGAGGATCACCATGATCGGCGCCACCCCCATCACCATATGGAAATGCGCCACCACAAACATGGTGTCCGACAGCGGCACATCAACAACAACATTGCCGAGGAACAGCCCGGTCAAACCGCCGTTGACAAAAGTGACAATAAACCCCAGCGCAAACAGCATTGGCAGCGTCAGGTGGATGTCGGCGCGCCACAGGGTGAGCACCCAGTTATAGACCTTGATTGCGGTTGGCACCGCGATGATCAGCGTGGTGGTGGCAAAGAAGAAGCCGAAATAGGGATGCATGCCGCTGACATACATATGATGCGCCCAGACGATAAAGCTGAGCGCGCCGATGCCGACAATGGCCCAGACCATCATCCGGTAGCCAAAGACGTTCTTGCGCGCGTGCACCGCCAGCAGGTCCGAAACGATGCCAAAGGCTGGCAGGGCAACGATATAGACCTCGGGGTGGCCAAAGAACCAGAACAGGTGCTGAAAGGCAATTGGGCTGCCGCCACCGTAACTGAGATGCTCACCCAGCTCGACCAGGGTTGGCATAAAGAATGAGGTGCCCAGCAGGCGGTCAAACAACATCATGATGCAGGCAACCAGCAGCGCCGGAAAGGCCAGCAGCGCCATCACCGTGGCGGTGAAAATGCCCCAGACTGTCAGCGGCAACCGCATCATTGTCATGCCTCGGGTGCGGGCCTGTAGCACGGTGACCACATAGTTCAGCCCCCCCATGGTAAAGCCGATGATAAACAGGATCAGCGACAGCAACATCAGCACGATGCCAGCCGACTGCCCCCCCGGCGTGCCAGACAGGATGGCTTGTGGCGGGTACAGCGTCCAGCCGGCTCCTGTGGGGCCGCCGGGGACAAAGAAGCTGATCACCAGAACCAGCACCGCAGCCAGGTAGATCCAGAAACTGAGCATATTGACGAAGGGGAACACCATGTCGCGGGCGCCGACCATCAGCGGGATCAGGTAGTTGCCAAAGCCGCCCAGGAACAGCGCCGTCAGCAGATAGACCACCATGATCATGCCATGCATGGTGACGAACTGGTAATAGGCATCCGCGGTGATGAAGTCGAAAAGGCCAGGAAACCCCAGTTGCAGCCGCATCATCCAGGACAGTACTAGCGCCACCAGCCCGATTGCGGTGGCGGTACCGGCATATTGGATGGCGATATATTTGGCGTCCTGCGAAAACACATACTGTGACCACCAGCCGTGGGCGTGGGGCGGTATAACATCCGCAACCTCGGCGGGCGGCAGTTTGGGGTCCGTGTCATGGGGCAGTTCGGCCATTCTGTTCCTCCTGTGTCACCTCACCCTGTTCGGTGATGGTGGTCCTGTGTCCTCAATTCCACCCCCCTCAGGGCTGGCGGTTCTGTACGATTTGCGTGCTGCGTTTTGCCTCGGCAGCCGCGGCGTAATCGGCAAAGGTCTCCTGCTCCTGCAGCCAGACCTGATAGTCCTCGGTGCTCACCACATAGACATCACCGCGCATATAGCCGTGGGCAGTGCCGCAATATTCGGCGCAGAGAACCTCGAAATCGCCGATCCGGATGGGGGTGAACCAGTAATAGGTGACCATGCCCGGCACCATGTCCATCTTGGCGCGGAACTCGGGCACGTAATAATTGTGAAGCACGTCGATGGAGCGCAGCACCATCTTTACCGGCTGACCCAACTCCAGGTACAGGTCACCGCCATCGACGATGACGTCATCCTTGCCAAAGCGGTCAAAGGGGTTGATGCCCAGCGGGTTGTCATCATTGATCAACTCCGCCGCCGAGGTGCCAAGCCGCCCGTCTTCGCCGGGAAGCCGATAGCTCCAGCTCCATTGCTGGGCAAAGACCTCTACCTCGATGGCGTCGTCAGGCACCGTAACAAATTGCTTCCATACAAACAGACCCGGCACCAGCAGCGCCGCCACCCCAATGGTGGTGAGAACCGTCAGTATGACCTCAAGCCGTTTGTTTTCGGGGTCAAAGATCGCCTTGTGGCCTTCGCGATGGCGAAAGGCAAAGACGCAATAGGCCATAAACAGGATCACCATCACAAAGACGATGCCGGTGATCCAGAAGGTGATGATCAAGGTGGTGTCGATATAACCCCAGTTTGAGGCAATTGGGGTCCACCACCACGGGCTGAGCATGTGAAACGCAACCGAACCCACAACTATAAGAACCAGAACAATCGCAATGATCATATCCTAAATATCCCGCCTGTCCGCGCCGATCCATAGCGATTGGTTCGCCTAAGCAATCGACAATTGGGGACAATGGTAGGGGGTTGAGGGGCGAAATCCAGTTTCCGACCGTTAAATTATCGTATAAAATATGATCGAGCAGCACCCTCAGTTTTGGCCCATGGATCACGGTGGCCAACCCGCTTTGTTTGCAAGCCAGTGCACAGATGCGCTCGGTCGGCGTCATATTCGTAGTGTTGGGTGGCCTATAACTCTTCCATGCCGAAATTTGGATCCAGCCCGCCTCCGTCGCGCCCTGGCACTCCCGCCCCATCGATGTTCACCGCTGGCCGGACCATCCTCAGGTGGCTCAGCTATGTGATCGGATCTGGGACCGGCACCTGCCGAGTGATCAGACGCCCGGGCCGAAGCCGAAAACGTCTTCGCCACCAGTTGCGGGTTCTGGTGCTGAACCTCTACGTGGCCTGGCAGGAACCTGGACGGTCGGATCTCAGAGTGGGTTCACCGCCATTTCTCGGACCAGGGCGTTCCTGTCTTGTCGGTACATGATAGCTACTTGATCGATTACACTAGGGTGGGTGAGCTGAAGCGGCTGATGGCGGTCGCGTCCGAGGCAGTTGCTGGAGCGGCCCTGCCTACGGCGTACGAGCTCTTTGGTCTGGATGAAGTGGACCCGATCGCTGAGCACGTTCGGGACTATGTGATCTGGAGGCAAACGGCCCGGTCAGAGGGCTATCTGAGACGGCTGGCTGCGCATGAGCGGCGGACCGGTTGACCAGTTGAGCCATATCACTCGAGAAAATGATCTTACTATTAAGGGATTTGAACGATGAGTTGGCAGTCAAAGTAATGGGATACATTGGATCAGATTTTCTGGTCTCCTAAATATGTCGGAATAGCAAACATCCCAGAAGAGCAGTTGGTTCGAGAGGGTGGTATGATCAGCGTTCCAGAAGACCTGCTGCCCAAGGGTGGTCGCCTATACCGCCGTGTCCGTAACGCTGCTGAGCAACGCGAATACCTACTGGCCCAAGAAGAACCCTTAGATCACGTATTTGACATAGCGTTTGGCATTGCACCTGATGCTTTAGTTGAAGATGCGCTGTTGAAGCCACTTGGATTGACGGATGGCGGCAAGTTCGGATCTATCGGCAGAGAAGCGCGAGAAAGATACCAGCACATTGAAAAGGCACAGTTTCAACAGCAAGATGGATTCTTCGTATCTCAGGATTCGGCGATAGGGGTGGAGTTGAAGCTCGGCTCACGAAGTTCACCAGGCGATCAGTGCCTATGTAAGTTGATTGATGGCGTCCTTGGACAGATCGCTGGGCACAAGTTGACCGGGTTGCAACCCCGGAACAAAATTCAAGGCGGTCTTCGGCTTCGACCCGGACGTCTGATCACTCGGCAGGTGCCCGTCCCGAGAAGCTAGGGGCTCAGGAAAATAGGGTAACGGACCCCGCCCAAGAACCCGTGGGAGACAGCCTCAAGTACATCACCCAATAGGAACCGCCAGCGCCCTCAAACACCGTTAGCCTAGCTCCGACTACTAACGCTCACCGTGCAGTCAAACTGGGGCATTACTGGGGCATTCTGAGCCAGTCAGGGCCAGAAACTCGGTCGCTGTTCTATGTCAGGAAGTACTGGCTGGGGTGATACCAGCCATCTTAATGTTCTCGAATATCCATTTTGATGTTCCCGGATATCCATTGCCATTCGGTAAGACCCTGCCTTGAATATATAATATCCCCAAGTTACGTTCACCAAGGTCCATAAAGTTCCGACCAGTTCCCACTTCAACTGTGGGAATGAAAGTGGGAACGGCTAACGAGGTCGCTATGGCAAAGAGATTGACGGTAAAGACAGTGGAGGCGGCAGATCCAGGGCGCTACAGCGACGGAGGTGGGCTCGGTCTGATGTTGCTAGTGAAAGACACCGGGAGCCGCTTCTGGGTCCAGCGCCTAACAATTCGCGGGCGTCGCCATGATATCGGTCTAGGGTCATTTCCTGTGGTTGGCTTGGCCGCAGCACGGGACCGGGCATTAGAAAACAAGCGCGCTGCCCAGCGCGGAGAAGACCCATTGTCGGACAAGCGACGTGCCAAAGTTGAATTCACCAAGCGGAAGTCTTTCGCCGAAGCCGCCCAATCGGCTTGTGACGAGTTAGCCAGCGGGTGGAAAAGCCAGAAGGAACCAAAGGCATTTATGTCTTCCCTGAAGACCCACGTTTTTCCACATTTCGGTCTCATGGATGTCGGAGAGGTGACGAGCGCCGAAATCCGCCGTGCTGTTTTGAAATGTCGCAACAAGGTACCGAACTTGGCGACCAAGGTGCAGCACCGGATTTTGTCAGTATTCAAGTTTGCCGTCGCCGAGGGACTGCGGGCCGACAACCCGGCGACCGCTGAAGCACTGGCGCTACCCATGGCAGAAAAAAACACCAAGAACAACCGGGCGCTTCCCTATTTTGAGGTCACCCGAGCCGTGGAGACCGTTAAGGCATCAGCCGCGTGGGTCTCCACCAAACTGGCGCTGGAATTCACAGTACTTACCGCTGGTCGTTCTGGTGAGGTTCGCGGAGCAAGGTGGGATGAAATTGACTTGGCTACCGCCACGTGGATTATCCCCAGCGCGCGGATGAAGATGGGCCGAGAACACAAGGTTCCTCTCAGCTCGGCGGCAGTGGCGGTCGTGCACAAAGCCGACGCCCAGCGTGACGGCGGCGGTCTTGTATTCCCTTCAGTCATGGGCAAAACACTTTCGGACAGCACACTGAGTAAGCTGTTGCGGGAACAGGGTGTGGCCAGCACAGTGCACGGCTTCCGCGCCTCCTTCCGTACTTGGGCACAGGAACAAGCCAACGTCCCCGAAGAGGTAGCCGAGGCCGCGCTGGCCCATGTCAAAGGCGACAAGACCGTGGCCGCCTATGCCCGTTCCAACCTGCTCGACAAGCGCCGAGGCCTAATGGACGCATAGGCTGCATATCTGGGCGAAGACCGGGTCGGCAACGTGGTCGAACTTGGGGTTCGGGTATAAAGCCTGGATCATCCGCGCCAACGCTCAGATCTCGCCGCCGCGGTCGTCAAAACGGCGCGGACGCCCTGCAAAAAAGGGGGCAACGATCAAACCCTACGACTGATCACCAAACCAGAAAACTGGAGAATTTTACTTCGGCACTTCTTGGAAAATTCTCCGTGACGTTGACAAGCACGCATCAACGGAGAGGCGGCATGTCCGCCACCGGCATCCGGACAAAGCCGCCGCTGTCCAGCGTCATCACATAGAACTGATCGCCGACCACCTTACCGCCCGTAGTAATGCCCAGAGTGCCATTCGGGTCCTGCAAAGTCCGCAGAACGCGCCCTTCGCCGTCGATCTGCGCCAGCATGCGGGATGGATCGGTGGTGTAGACGGTGCCATCTGGCATCGCCGCCAGATCCTCGGGGCCAATTTCTCCGTCTGGCAGGATAATCCTCACGGTCTTCTCCAGCGCGTGATTTGGAGCGTTCTCACCAGTAAAGCCGAAGGTCTTGAGATGTTCATAGGCAACTGGCGAAACCGGCACTGACCAGAACAGCAGATAGCCTAGGTGTTTGATCCCATGGTTTGATGGTGAGCAGGTCTGGAGATGCAAAAAGTGACCGTTACCACTACTATCAACTTTATCGGTCATCTCCTTTGTTGCCGTAAATGCTATCAACGGAGCGGAACAAAACGCGCAGGTCCACTCCGGTAAACTTGGCGACAGAACCCATCTTTTAGAACACACTAAATGTCAGCATACCGGTGACAACAGCGTTGGACTGGTTGGACAGAGATTGCTTTAATGGCACCGCAGCAGACACCGAGGCTTTGATGTTTTTGTTAAAGTTGTACTCCACGCCAAAACCGGCCGAAATCAATGTCGTGTGTTTTGGAAAGGTTGAATAAACCTCGCCAAAATCCGTGAACACATACCCGTCAAGCGGCTGCCCCTGAACGCTGAACGGCTTGTGCAGCTCGAAGCTGCCGTAAAACCCGCTGTCGCCCGCGATCCCGTCTGAAGGGTAGCCGCGCACCGTCATCGGCCCGCCGATCTGAAAAAGCAGGTTGCCAGGAAGCAATGTGGATTTGCTGTGCTGCCATGCGCCGAACCCGACAAGGGTTAGACCATTTCCAAAACGATACTGCCCGTTGACCGATCCGGTGAACAGAAAATCGTCGCGTTCGGTTGTGGCGATTTTGTTGGTTGATTCGGCAAAAACCCATTGGACTTGGGTCGAGATCGAGCCCTTATCACCCCGATAGGATAGCGTCACACCGGGCGCGTATTTATCCGTTTTGCTGTCCACCAACGGCACACCGCTGGATTTGGAAGAGCTGGTTCCGGTAAAGGCAGATGCGGTGCCCAGAATGGTCCATTTGTCGTTGATAAAAAGCGGATGTGACAAACTAAGGTCCGCCGATTTGGAGGCGCCCGTAATGTTCAACACCTCGGTCGGCCCCGCAATGACAGAAATATTTGATCCCGTCACACTGGCCGCAACACGTGTGCCATAGGTGCCGATTGGAAACTCGTACCGTGCGGTTATCGACGAACTTCCCTCGCTTTTGGAAAGATACGTCATCAGCGTGTCATCAACCCCCAAAAGGCCATAGCGCCGATAGAGCACAGAAAACTGCTGCTCGCCAGTCGAAGTAACCCCTTCGCTATCAATGTAAAACTGAAGGTCGTTTACCGGCGGCTCGGTGATGCCAAGAACCAGATCGGTATAGCCAAAAGCCGCACCGGGCTGAAGCAAAAGACGCAATTGCGCGCGGCTGGTTGCGTTGAAGCGCTCGATGTCTTTGCCAGCGGTTGGCACGTCAACGGTTGTGCCTTTGGCAAGCGTGATGCGATTGAAAATAAAGTCGTTCTTCGACTTGTGCTCCCCAACCAAAACCACACTGCCAAGCTGCCCTTCGACCAGACGAATTTGAAGGTTTCCAGCGTTCAAATCTTGTGGTGGAAGAACCGCTGCCGCTGTCACAATGCCCTTCTCGGCGTAGAGATCATTGACGTCGCGCACCAATTCGGAAATCTGCGAAAAATCGACCCGGTGACCACTGTATTTCGCGGCGATTACCCCAAGTTCGGCCTCGCTCAGAAACACCGACGAAGGGCCTATTGTGACAGAGAGCAGCAGAACTGTTGGGCCACCGGGTGGCGGTAAATCGCGCCGGTTAAGCGGATCGGTCACAATGCCCGGTCCGGTCTGTTTTGCGCTTGCCGCAGCATCCTGCTGCTCAAGGCGCGCGCGGTTTTGAGCGGCAATCTTGTCCTGCACGTTACCTATTCGCGGGGGAATACTTTGCGCGCTCGCCGACGTGGCGCCAACAAGCCCCGCGCCGATCAAAACCGCAATTGCAGTGCTCGAAATTCGGATGCAGCGCGTGCGTGACATAGAACTACCTGTTTTGAATTTAGAAGACATTTGCTTTTTTCGCTCGATCATATTTTCAGCCGTCATTCTCAATCCATTACTGCACTCGCAACATAACTGCCGGGCCTGGGCCACGCGCGAAGACCATGTACTTCACACCCTCAATCTCGACAACTTGTCCGTCGAATTGCGAGGAATTTGGCTCACCCTCATCATCAAGGGCAACCGACCCGACCGATTGCAGGAACCGGTTGTCCGCTTCCAGAAGGTTACGAACCGTGTCCCGTATAAGGCTGATGCCATCAAGTGGGCTCGGCAGGATATCCGTCAGGTCCGAGGTCTCGTCATACTTGACAACCATGCCGTTTGTTGCCGTCGCATTCCCGTCAAGTGTCAGGGCAAATTCATACGCCGGCACATAGACCTGCACATTGCTGCCAGCTTGCGGCAATGGAGTGCGGTTATCGACTTTGATGGTCTGGATCGGTGACGTCAGCAAAAGCGAGCCAGGCACATATGCTTGCTTGATCTCGGTACGTGTCGCCGTGGTCGCAAGCTTGGTATCCACAACTTTCAGTTCATTAACAATGATACCAGCAGGGGCGTCGACCGTAAGATCTGCGGATGTGCCAATCGTGCTATCTGCCCCAGTGGCGGTCAGGTTAAGCGGATTTGGCCCGCTTGGAACCTGCGTAATCGTCGCGGTGGTTTTATCAGAGCGCAACTCGATTGTCTCGGCAACCTGAACATCCCCTAGGTTCAACTCGTCCGTCGCCTGTAGGTAAAGGTTACGGCCGCGAATGACGCGAATGTTAAGCGATCCTGGCAACCCACCTGCCCCCGCCGTATCGCGGATATCGCCGACGGCAATTTGCGTGTCTCCAGTGATGTCGCCCGTCGAGGTGATCGTCGAATTAACCCCCGCCATGATGGTGCCAAAAGTGACGCCATTGCCATTGATAATTGTCGATCCGTTGGCCGTGATATCGCCGCCTGTCACCGATCCGGTGACCGAGGTTACGCTGACATTGCCAACATCCGTTAACAGCCCACTTGGCGTAAGCTGGCTAAATATCACATCGCCCTGCGCTGTGAAACTCTGGCTGCCGCCGCTTGTCGCATTTACGATATTCATCGTTCCCGTCCCGCTCACCGTAATGCCACCCTGATTTGCACTCACATCAGCAAGCTTGATATCGCTTAGCGCGGCTACGTTGATCGAGCCGTTGCTCGCCGCGGCCTCAAGCGTATTGGTGAGGATGCGAAGCGGGTTGGCAGCATCGGTGATCGTGTTGTCATCAGCTGTGTCATTGGCTTGGGTTTTGTCGCCAATTCCGAGACCCGCAATAACTTTGACACCGGCCCCGATGGCGGTGGCGCTAATATCAAACGCCCGCCCTGCAAGCGTGCCCGCAAAGACCCGACCGCCAGCCGTGATCTTGACCGCATCAATCGCCGTGCTCGCCGAGGTGATCGCAGTCACAAGCACATCGCCAATCGTTGTGATCTGCACCTTACCAGCCGCGACAAGCGCGGCGCCGTTCAGCATTTTCAGTGATCCCGCATCAACCGAAACGCTGCCAGCGCCCGATGTGATAGTGGCGTTGCTGGTCATAAGCTGACGCCCACCCGCAGCGAGGATGATCGCACCGGCGGTATCAACGGTGCCGTCGATAATGCTCTCACCAGCAGCGCCCAGCGTGATTGTGCCGCCGGTTGTTGATTTGGCTTGCGAGACAATGAATTTCGACCCAAGCGGGCCGCGCAGATTGATGCCGCCCTGTGCGTTGGCCGTAATCTTGCCGCCAAGGTTGACGCCGACATTCAGGCTGCTGGAGGCTGTGCCAATCGATCCGTTCGCCGCCGTCAAATCGACCTCGGTGCCAAGGATGTTGATCAACAAATCACCATTCGCATTGATCAAAGAGCCGTTCACCGCGTTGAGTTTTACATTTTGCGGTGAATAGATCGTGTCGATTAAACCGTCATTTGCAAATTCTAAGTTGACGAAGTTTTGCGCCCGCGCTGTGGTGCTTGCGCCTGATTTCAATGTCAGGTTCATCGGTGCCGCAATCGTACCGATGCCGCCTTGTGAGGCTTCAAGGATCAAGTTGCCAGTTGAAATCATACTGCCGCTGGCCGCATTTGTGATGCTGTTACGCACCTTAATGCGGGTTTCACCCGAGGTTGTGATCGCCCCCAACAAGGCCCCGCTGCGCGACGCAAGATAGGCTTTGCCAATGTCGCTTTTGGGGTCCGTTCCTGCGGCGGTGGCCACGTCGATATTGAGTTTGTCAGACGCGTTAAAGTTCAATGGCCGTTTGCTCAGGATCGTCAACAAGGTGTTCTGCGGCGAAATGTTCCCGGCGGCGGCGTCATCAAACGCGGCTTTCTGGGTTGCATTCAGATTCTCGTATTTCTCCCAAAGCGGAATTTCAACATCGCCACCCGCAGTTGTCACCGTCAACAAAAGGTCAGTGCGCTCGGCGGCGGCCAAGGCGACTTTCTGGTCGGCGGTTAGAAGCGCCGGATCAAGGCTCGAGCGGATCGAAACGCCCAAGTTACCGGCGCCGTCCGTGACGGTTTCGCCAATCCCTTTGGTGGCAAGGATCGTCACAATGCGCCCCGAAACATTCGGATCTTTAATGATCGGATTTGTACCTGTGACGGTTTTTAGCGCGCCCGGCGCAATCGAGAACGCCAATTCGCGTTCAGTCCAGACCGAGCCTTTGGTCAGCGCGCTGCGCTCAGTCGTCGTGGCAACCACTTTGTGACCTTGCACAAAGACGCCGCCAGTTTCACTGCCAACCGTTGAGTTCAGGTCGTGATACGTCGCAGTTTGCTCAGCCTCATAAGCGGTAATTTTTGTGCCAACGGCAGCATTGATTTGTGCATCGGTATAGGCGGGATTTTCCGCTTCGATCTGCCCCCCATAATAGCTTGTCAGCGCCTTATGCTGGCTAGAGCTCGCATCCACCGTAACCACAAATGCAGCGTCATAAACCGTTGGATCGGTCTGCATTTGGCGGAACGCCCAATACTGCTCATATTGCTTGGTTTTGACGTTTTCAAACGCGGTGATGGTCGCGGCTTGTTTGATTGCATTGTTGGTGCCAACGCCATCCACATGGTGCACAACGCCGCCTGCATCGGTGACATCACGCCCAACAGTTTCTTCCAACAGGCCAAGGCTATCCCAATAGCCAAGCAACTGATTGTAGGTGCGGGTGTCAATGGTTTCGACCGGATTGTTGTCCAGAATTTGACCGGTCGAGGCGATGGTCACATTGCCGCCAAGCGAAAGCGCTTGATTGATCAACATGGTGCCATCTGACGGCGAACCATCGGTGTTTCCGGCCCAGCCTGTCGAGCGGATGCCGATATCGCCAGAAGCAACCGCGGTCAGGCCCAGCACAGCATTTGCCGGTGTTTCGCTGAACGGACGCAGCGACTGATCGCTGGTGTAGCCCGTGTTCACATGCAGCAATTTATCCTGCTGGGTGGTGCCCCATGTGGCCGGATCATAGGCAGGGGTTTGCCCGATTGACCCGCCAAGTGCTGTCAGATTTACCCGCCAGCCCTGAACCAGGGAACCACCGGTAAGCGCAGGGGCATCGCTCGCAAGGATCGAGCCATAGGAAACAAGTCCGACGTTGCCACGCGAGGTTTCCTCGGCAAGGGTTGCGGTGCCTGCGGCGGTGATATGGCCGACAATAATGTCGCCGCGACTGATCGCTGACACATTGCCGTTGCCAGCGTTGGCGCTGAAATATCCGTTGCCAGAACTGGCCCCCGTCAGGTTGACCGCCAGGGCAAGGCCCGCGGCATTGATCGGATCGGTCGCCTTTGCGAGCCCGCCAATCGAGCCGCTGGCGTTCAGGATTGCGGTTTGCGCACTCAGAAGTGCGTTTTTCGAGCCTTGGATGATCGAACTCTCGGTGCCGTTCGCCGTAATCGTCGTCGTGCCTGCAACGTTCTTGAGGTTGCCATTCAGGATCACATCGCTGCCTGAGGTGATATTGATCGCGCCGGTGTCCGAGCCAATAAATCCAATCGCGATCGGATAATCGGCTTTCAACGAATTTGTGGTGATCGTCGTGTATTCCTGTTTCAGCGCATAGTGGTTGGTCGTGGTCGACACAGTACACAGCGTCCACCAGTTACACTCATGCGTCGAGGAGGTAACACTGAGATCATTCTTTGATTCATCGACATAAGAAGAGGTCGAGGCGATCAACTGTTGGCCGTCGACAGCTGCCGTGCTGTTAAGCGCGGTCGCTGGCGATTTTACAACAACGACGCCGTTTTGGGTGAAGTTTGTCGCGTCATTACCAATTTGCGTTACGGCCGTAGATACATATGTCCCATCCTCCAAACGGGTTATTTCCGTCGGATGTGGCCCGTCCGTTCTAGTCAGCGAGGTTACATTGGAAATTTCAAAGAAATCTGCGCCTAAGAACTTTGTAGATGAGTTTTTGAAATGGGCTGTAGAGGTGAATTTCGCTCCTGTGGTCCAAACATAGCGTTGGTAGTCTTCAGGCGCATAGCTCGCCGCCCGGTTCGCGCCAGTTGTTAGGGTCGGATTGGCGTTATCGAAAATCAAATTACCAGTTGCGTTGTCAATATGGCCGGTCTGCGTGGAAATCCGAACGGTGCCATCTGTGGTGCCGGGCGTATGATCGCGGGTGTAAATTGTCTTGCGGATTGACACCACCGGAGTCGACGGTGTGGTCATATTAACCCCCGTGACATCAGTGATCTCGATGCGCCCTTCGGTGCCGCGAAGGGTTCCAGTTGGGTCTTCGCCGGTGCTGAGCGATTTCAGCACAACCGAAATATCGCTGCTGTTGGTGATGTTGATGGTGCCAAAACCATCCAGAACGTTCAGTTTACCGCCGGTGGTCGCGGTGTTCATGATCTGGCCGAACAGTTGGATATACCCCCCACGAACGCTGGCACCATTCACCAGATACTGCTGGTTCTTGGCATCATAAGACGCGCCGATATTGTTGGTCGGATTGGTTGAGATAACCGAGAAGATACCGTCGCCGCCATTGGCCAAAACATAGGCGTCAGCATAGGCCTTGTTGAACTCCAGATGGCCTTCGATCTGACCGGATAAATAGTCTTTGATATTAACCTGCGTTGGTGTGCCGCCGATCGTCAATGTGCGCACCGGCGAGGCGGCAGGGTTCTTGGCCAATTCACCCTCATATTGGGCTTTGACCAAGGCAAGTTCGGCTGGATCAACCCCAACTGGCACATAGCTAAGCGTAAGGCCAGGCGAAATGGTTTCAAACAGTTTCGGGGTCGTCGCCTCTTTGTTCGCGGTCACCAGACCATTGATATATGCCTGCGTCAGCCCAACCAATTCGGGCGCACCCGTCAGTGTCGGCGCGCCGTTCAGGTCAAGGTTCCAATTGGCAATGCCGCTCTGGATCGTGCTGTTGATGTTCAGATAGCGCGCCGCAATCGAAATAGAGCCATTGGCGGTGATGCCTTTGCCGGCTTCGCTGGCATTTTTAGGATCGCTAAAGCTGGCCGGATCGCCGCCGACATGGTTGAACCCGTTGACATAGCTGGACACAAAATCGCCGTTCTTGGCCAGAATTTCAACAGATCCCGCGTTGATTTGGCCGCGGATATAGATGTTGCCCGAGTTGCTGGAAATTTTGACCGCGCCGCGGGTATTCTCGATGATCGCACCGGTGTTCAGGATGATATCAGGCGCAAGCCGCCTTTGGTTTAGCTGCGCTTTTGACGAGCTTGGGTTATAGAAACTGGAATCTTCAGCATTGTACTCTGAATAAATCTCCACCGATCCACGGCTCGACGTCAACGAGGTTTCGACTTGCTTAAAGTTCGCTGAAACGCCGCCCGCATTCAGACCTGTGATGTCGGCATTGTTATACGCCAACACACCATTCAGGCGCACATTGCCGGCGTCGTAATCGGGTATAATCAGGTTGTTCAGCTTCAGCGTATTGGAGGTCAGGTTGCGGATGATGATCTTCGCATCCCCAGGCGCATTCAAATACCCCGTGCTGCTGGCCGAAGATCCCGCCGTGCTTTGCAGCACATCCGCATTGAACGAAAGATTGCCCAACCGTGCCGCAACATCATTAATCTCAACCGTAAACGCCATCGGCGTTCCGCTGGAACTGGACGCCGAGGCGGCATCAACAGTTTTGGTCGCATAATCGGTTGAGAGGCCGTTCCAAACCGTGATGTATTGCACCAGAGATTTGTTGGCTGTTGCCGCATCTGCGGGCGCCGTTGCACCGGAGTTTAAGGTGGCAACCTTGCTCGCAACCGCATTCGCAGCCGTGGTCAAATTGGTATTGACTGTCGCCTGACCAGCTGCTGCTTTGTTCACAAGCGAGAGCGCGCCATTGTTCGCTGGGTTGGCATGGCTCGCCAGCAATGCAGTCCTTGTTGCCACATCGGCATTATAGTTGGCCAAGGCTGTATCTCGTGCCGTTTTAGCCGCCGCAACAGCATCGCCAGTCGCCGCGACATAGGCAGCCTGTTTGACAGTGTAGGTGCTATATGAGGTGCTGACCGCTGCATTCACCAGATTGGTCAAATTCGTCTGGCTAGTCGCAGCGCGATCTTTAGCAATAACCGATTGGCTGTTGATCGTTGTGGTATTGATCGCGATCTGATCAAGATTGGACTTAATAACATTCTTGGCATTGCCAATCGCCACACTCGCCGCCGTTGCGGCAGCAGTATCACCGGCAATCAACGCATTGGTGAGGTTGGCTTGCTGCTGGTTAATCTCGATGGTTTGCGTGCTTAATGTCGCTTGGCGGGTGATTGAATCCGCCTTAGCGCTCGCAATACTATCAACGGCAGTTTTGCCTTGGGTCACTGCCGTCGCCGCGTTGTTGCGCTGGGTCAACTGCGTTCCGGTACCGGTATACCCATTCATACCGCCAATTGTGGTCAAGCTGCTTGCTACGGTCGCAGTCAGACCATAGCTCGCCGTGTCGTAGCCTTGGCTGGCAAGGATCGCATTGTCTTCGAAATTACCCACGAGGCCAAGATCTGCGGCGCTGCTTAAATCATTGCGCACGGTTGTGATGTTGCCGTCAATAATCCCGACTTCGATCAAAAGTGCCGCTTTGGGCGATGGACCCGCGTAAGTTCCTGGCACAAAGACGCCACCGACAAATTCGCCTAACCCGATATCAACCAGCTTGGTTTCAAGGAAATGGATCTCGCTCTGATAGGCGGCTTTCGCAATCGGATCGGACTCATAGTCCGAAATCAAGCCTTTCAACTCTGCCATGCGTTCAAGAATATTGGTGCCAACCGGCGCACTGACTGGCGTTTTGTAGGTGATATTCGCAGCACTATCCGCCGCCAAACAGGCCGACGCCGCCGCGTCACAAGAGGCATCAACATAGGCCAGCGTCAGTGTTTTATAGCGCTGGATGCCGGTCTGGATCACCCCATCAACGGTGATCCGCGAAGCACCGGCGTTGGTGTTTGTGCTGCCGCCATGATAATCAAACGTCACATCGCCGCCGCCAAACGCATTGGAGATCGCGCTTGCCACTTCGGCAAGGGCCTCGCGGTAGATGTCTTTGCCAGTGCCGACAGCTTTGGCGTCAATTGAGCCACGACTTGCGGTGACCGTGATATCGCCCGCAGCGCGCACCCCTTCGGTTAAGGCAGGATTGCTGGCCTTGACCACGACCGTGCCGCTAGAGTTGACGGCAACAGTCGGGTTCGGCGACGCCGGAATAGGGATCGCGGTTTTATTGAAAATATCGAGAACAGCGTTGAAATTCAGTTGCCCATCAATACCATTCTCATCGGTACCAGCGGCCATCGAAATCGTGCCATGACTCGGCGCAGTGCCATCAACAGGATTGACCCCATCTGTCACTTCAACAAGCGCATTGGCCCCAATAATCACCTGATTGTTGCCGAGATACGAGATATCGACTTCCCCAGAGGGCGCACCGGCCAGACCATAGGTCGTCGCCGCCGCACGGTTATCAATATCCGCCGAACTCCAAGCATTCATCTGGATGTCGCCTTTGTCGACGATGATCCGCGCCTGATCGCCAACGCTCAGAGACGTGTTGGAAATAACATTGGTCTCGATATCGGCATCGGCCAACGCAATCGCGCCACCCGAGTTAATTTTGACCTTTTGTTTGGAAACCACATCACTGTGCGCGTTCATTTTCAGCGTTGAAAGCGGTGAGGCCGCTGTGGTCATCAAATGCACCATGCTGCCCGCGCCAATCGACGCGTTGGTTGTGCCATGCGTGATGTTAACGGTCGCCCCACCTGCGGGCAGGTTCGCAAGCCCACCCGAAGCGGAATTCACGTTCCACGCACCGCCTGCCGCAAAATTATTCAGCGTGCGGTTTTGCGCATCAATCGTCAGGTTGGCCGCATAGAGCGTCAAACCACTGCCAAGATGCGCATCAACATCGCTTCGGACCGTGTGCTTCATCTCGGCACCGCTGCCCCCAACAAGCGAGGCTTGGGTGCTGTCAACTGTACCGCCAAATTTGCTCAGGTGCTGCGCGCTCAAGCTCGCATCGCCCGCCGCAACATTCAAGGTAAACGCCCCGTCGACGGTGGCTTTTGTGCTGCTCAGCGTGCGGGTCGTGCCCGATGCCGCCGAGCCCGCAACCAGACCACCACTGCCAGCGACCGTCACGGCTGTGTTGTCATCGGTGCCGTTGGCATTCACGATTAAGGATCCGGCATTCAGGCTGGTCAGGTTGGTCAATGTCGCATGGGTTTGGGTGTTGGATTTTGCAGTCGCGTCGTTAAATCCGGCCGCAACAATACCAACCGCAAGCCCGGACGCATTGGCATCCTGATTGGTAAAGGATGTCGCGTCGATGTTCACCAGACCGGTCGCGTTCAGCTTGCTGCCCGAAACATTAGCGATGGTTTTCGCGTTGTTTTCCGCCGTTGAAACCGTCGCCGTCAGCCCGACCAGCGCGCCCGACGCCCCGAATGATTTGGCGATCACACCGGCGGTTGTTGAGCCCGCACCAACCTTAATGCTGGCAGCGGTAATGTCCGATCCGTTGATGATCGACGCCTTGGCAACCGTACCGACGGTCGAATCCGCGCCTGATCCACCAACCGCCAGACCACCTGAAACCGCAACACCGGTGGCTTTTGTGCTGACTTTTGCAGCCGCGCTGACCAAAACCTGAACCGCATTGCTCGCCGTCAGAACAGAATTGTCGATGGTCGCCGTCACAGTCGGATCAATGGTCGCCGTCGCAACCGCCCCCGAAATTGCTGCTCCCAGACCACCACTGGCCGCAATCACTTCAACCTTAGCCTCATCATCCGAGGCCGCGTTGACCGTAACGGCCCCTGCCCCAACATTAGAGCCTTTGATATGCGCTGTGACCGAGCCGCCAATGCTGCCGGTTGTCAGCGAGGCTCCAACCCCAACACCGCCACTGATCGACGCGCCGAAGCCATACATTGTCATCTTGCGTTTCATCTCAGCATTGACCGCAACCAAGCCGCCAACCACCAGTTTTTGGTCCTCAACCACGGCTTTGGCGCGCGAATTGTCACTCATCACCACCACATCTGCGCTGATCGCCGCAATGCCACCGCCAGTTCCGGCATAGCTGTCGCCGGTCAATGTATGTTTGGTAAAGGCATTGATGTTAACACTGCCCCCAGCTGTGATCTGCGGGGCCGCGCCATGCACCAGCACGCCGGTGCCTATGGCTTGGGCCGTATTGCCGGTATCAACGCTCAACACCGCAATACCCGCGCCAACTGCAGCACCACCAGCGGCAAAACCGCCTGTGAACAACGACACATCAAGCTCGTCCGAGCTTCGAACCGAGACATCCGCGCCCGCATTGATCAACACATTGCCCAAGCTCGCTGATGTGCCACCCGGAACCGCAAGGCTCGATGCGGCACTGGCCACATCAATGGTATCGCGCCTGGCCTTGGCCGAGGCGTTGATCGCTTTGACACGATCATCATCCGAGCCCTTCAGCAGGTCATAGACCTGGTCATTCTTGGCTTGTTCCTGTGCATCCGAATTGACGCCGTCCATGTCCGCCGCGCCACCGCTGGACTCGCTCAATTGCGTGTCGCCTTCGCTGGTGGCATCGCCGTCGCCATAGCTGTAAACTGCAATGCCGACCGCAAGGGCAAATGCCCCGCCCGAGCCGCTGACCACTTTGCTATCGCCGACCTTGTTGGACAGACCACTGATGCGCACATTGCGCTTTGCGTTGATCGAAACACCATCCTGAACATAGGCCGCTGTCGAGGTCTTGAAGACGCCAACATCCACAGCCCCCGATAGGCCGACCAGCCCGCCGGAAACCGCACCAGCCGCAACCGCCGACGTGGT
Source organism: Paracoccaceae bacterium (assembly GCA_013214575.1). GTDB lineage: Bacteria > Pseudomonadota > Alphaproteobacteria > Rhodobacterales > Rhodobacteraceae > Parasedimentitalea. Next base: position 21,026 of record JABSSD010000029.1, read on the forward strand.
TGAATCGCGCGCCGCAACAATAACATCCTGCGTGCTGGATCCACTCGTGTTCACAGCGTTGATCGTGCTGTTGGCGCCGATAAAGGCCGAGGTGTTTACGGTGACAAGGTCAAGCGAAAGAACCCCCGCGATCCCCGCATAAAGACCGCCTGCGCCTGACACAACCAGCGCCAGTGCCGATTGGGCCGAGTCCGCTTCGACGTTCACGCCCGTTGATGTTGTTGTGCTGCCAAATCCGTTGCCGTCAAATACTGCCCGGCCCGCGCCACGACCATAGGCCGAAACATTCGCGCTGGTGGCGATCGAGGCGGTAACCGTCTTATCAACTATGATCACACCAACCGCCGCACCAATGCCAGCGGTGCCGCCAATCGCCACCGAACCGGCCATCATACCAGTGCGGGTTGTGTCATGCGCCAACACATCGACATTGCCTTGCGCAACGGTGGTCCCGCCCAGCTCGGCCGAGGTTTCAGTGGTCAGAACCAATGTCGAGCCACTGCCCGCAAGCGCAGCCACGCCGCCACCGGCGCCCGCAATCGCCCAAATTGCGAAATCTTCGGTCGCTTTGGCCGAGACAAGAACATCGCCCTTCGCAGCGATATCAGATGTGCCGCCACCAACCTTGGCTTTGGTGGTTGTATTGACAATCGCCGCGTTCACGCCCGCACCACCGCCAACCGAGCCGCCGATTGCCACGGCCCCAGAGAACCCGAGGGAGTACACATCACTTGCCGCCGCAACCGAGACCGATTGCAAAGCCCCCGCCGCGCCCGCCATTTGGTTGATCTGGGTATCCTCACCGATCACGGCTTGGATATCCATCGTAATGACCGGAACACTGGCCGAAATCGAAACCGCAACGCTGCCGGCCGCTGTGCCCGCAACCGCCATCGAACGCACCGCACTGGTCGCGGAGGCGTTCACAATGACGCCGCGCGCTGTTTCGGTGATCGCCGTGGCCTTACGCTCTTTGGTCAGAAGGTCAAAACCGGTCTGGCTCGCACCAGCCGAGGCCGTCTCTGTGCCCATAGTTGCCGACTGGAACCCGCCCGAGCCGCCGTAAGCCTGGAAGTCGCCGCTATAACCGGTGGTGAATGCCTGCGCCGCACCATTGCCAAGTGCTATAACCTGCGCGTTGTCCGCAACCTGGGCCAATGTGGTGGCATCAATAACCGTAACCCCGACCGAAGCCCCAATACCCGCAGATCCGCCACCGGCAATCGCGCCTGCAAGCATATCAATGTTGATCTGATCATCCGCCAACACAGCCACATTACCGTGGGCATAAACGCTGGCTGAATCGCCGATTTCAGCGGTTGTATCTGTGGTGACCGCATAGACCGCAATCGCCCCGGCAAGACCGGCAGAGCCACCAATTCCTACCCCGACGGTGATGGCTGAAATATCCTCAACGCTCGTAGCATCCACCGCAACACTGCCCGAGGCCACCAAAGCTGATGCGCCAATTTTCGCGTCGGTTGTCTTGCTGACAACCCCAACACCGACCCCAGCGCCAGCCCCCGCGCTGCCGCCACCCGAGGCCGCACCACCGATGGAAAGCAATGTTGATGTATCGCTGGCCCGCAGCGCAAATGCTCCTGAATTATAGACGTTTCCAACTTTGGCATACTTGCCGACCAGGGCTTCGGTTGAGGTGTCGAGAACATAAATCGCCGCCCCCGCACCAACCGCATTGCTGCCGCCCGCCGCACCGGCCGCGGCAATGGTCTTGCCTTTTTCGGTCGCAGTCGCGGAGATCTCGATCATACCAGCAGTGTTGATCTCGGCGCGATTGGCGATGCTTGTGCCATCCGCCATCGCGGCGCGGGTCACGTTGTTGACCGTCACAACCGAAGCCGCAGCGCCAACGCCGTTTGATCCGCCACCAGCGGCGCCACCCGCCAAGCTAAAGGTGCTGAAATCGTTTTCCGCGGTCAGGTTAACCGCTCCTGTCGCCGTGACACGCGCGCCGATCCCCATCAAGGCTTCGACACGGTTTTGCGAGATGATAACCGTTGCCACACCATTGACGGCATTGTTGGCAGCGGCCGCGACCGAAACACCAAAGGCTTGAATGTCTTGTGCAGCGATGGCGCTGTTTGTGAAGCGCGCGGCGTTGGTGATAACCGCATTGTCCGCCAATTTACTGATCGTGGTGCCAGAGCTGACAATGACCGATCCCGCCACCCCAACACCGGTGCCGCCACTCAGCGAAATCGCACCAGAAAGCGCTTTGGCAAGGAACCTATTGTCCGCCTGAAGGATCACATCATTGTTGCGCGCATTGATCGCACCGCCGCCGACTGTCGCGCTCACATCATCGTTAAACACCATGACCGCGAAGGAGCCCGTGATCGAGGTTTTGCTGCCTGCAGAGCCGCCAATCGCCTCAACATAGTAGTTGTTTTCGCCCAACAACTGACCTGTGGTCAGCTTGGTTTTAAGATCGTCAAGATCGGTGAAATCAAACAGGGTTGGTGAATCTATCTTGTGGTTCAAGGCCATAACACTCAAACCGCTGGCCGTAATTGCGCTGCCAGTGCCAACTGACGCCGTGTAATCTTTGTCCGCAACCACAACCGCAATCGAGGCTCCAATACCGGTGCCGGATGAGCCAGCGGCCCCCGCAAGCGCCTTGGCCGCAAGGTGGCTGGTGTTCTCGGTCTTCACCGAAACAGCGCCGCCATTGGTGATTGTAACGTTGTTGCCAATCGCCGCTTTGGTCTCGCCAGTCGAAATCGCGACAGCCAGCGCGCCTGCAATTGAAACCTTCTTGCCGGTTGCGCCCGCAATCGCCAGCGCTGTCAGTTTCCCGCCATATCCGCCATCAGCGTTCTCACGCGATGTCGCGGTAATCGCAACACTGCCCGGCGCGTTAATGGTCGCGCCGTTGCTTATGGTTGCGGCGGTTTTGTTGTTGATAATCCCCAGACCAACACCAATGCCAATGCCGATATTGCTCTTGGGATTGGCCGCAAGGCCGCTGCCCGAGGTCGCCATGCCAATCTGGTTGCTTGCCGAGATAATGACCGCGCCGCCAACATTCAAAGTCACACCCGCAAGCGTCGCCGAAACGTTATCCTGCGCCGCCGCGATGCCTGCTGCCGCTGCGACCGTTAACTTCGATCCGTTGGCTTTGCCTTTGGAATCGCGCTGTGAGCCTTTGGTCTTGTCCATCGTCGTCGCCGATGTCGAGGTGCCGCCGGTGGTTGCATTCTTCTTTTCATCGCTCTGGTTGAACTTGCCGCCTTCTGCGGTGGCCGTTGCCGTCGCATCATAGGTGCGATCCGAGTTTGCTGAAATCGTCAGCGATCCTGCAGTCACATCCCGCGCCAAAACCGCCGTGGTGATCGATGTGTTCTCTAACGCCCCATCCGACGCACCATTGCCGAGAATAAGCGCAGCAGAGGCCCCAACCGCAACCTTGCCCCCTTTGGTCTCACCGGTGGATTTTGCAGTGTTTGTGCCGGTGTTGACCGCGCTGATTGTGACGGCACCTGCCCCCATTGTAAGGCCGTTGCCTGTGCCAATCCGCGCCGTTGTGCGCTCGTCCAACATCGCCAATGCAACGGACGCATCCACCGCAATACCGCCCGCCGCCCCAGCCGAAGCCTCGGTCACGGTGTCAATGTTCGACACGGCTTCAACCGTAAGGCCGGTGCCATTGATCAGCGTCGCCCCGTCCAGCAACTCTGCCGTGGTATTCGTTGTGATAAAGTTCAAAGCAACCGACGCACCGATGCCGGCGTCGCCGCCCGTCGCAGGCGTGTCCTTTGGCGCCGCAATCGCCGTCGCCAGCATTTTCTCTTCGACTCTGATGCTTGATGCGCCCGTGGTCGCATCCACAACCGCAGCCCCTGAAATCGTCGCCGCCGTGTCGATGTTGACGATGTTCAACGCCAGCGAGCCCGCGATACCGACCTTGCTACCGCCCGCGCCCGATGTCGCTTTGGCCAATATCGAATCAACCGGCGCGCCCGCGCCCTGCGTCGCCGTGACGTTGACGCCAGCGGCCCTGTGGGTGCCTTGCCCGATCATCGCGGTGTTGGTCGCCTTGACGACGTTGACCGAAACCGCAACCCCGATGCCAACCTGCGATTGGCCACCATCGTCGCCTTTTACAGCCGATCCGTCCGAGGTCGCCGAGCCGTTGGTGTTGTTGGCCGATGCCACGTTAAACGCACCACCTGCCGTGATATTCACGCCATCTGGCGTCACCGCAACAACGCTGGATTTCTGCACATTGACCGCGACAGCTGCTGCGGCTGAAACCTTGCCTTCTGATGTCTTTGCTGAGCGACCGCTCTCATTTCCGGCCTCGGTCGAGGTGGCGGCGCGCTGCGTCGAGCTGCCAACGTTGGCGTTTTCCTGCTTGCCTGACGCCGAGGTAAGCTGGGTCGTCGTGGTCTTGTCAACGCTGTCGCCGGTGCTGGTCGGTGCCGAATCGGCGTCATTGCCCTCTTTGGCGCCTGCCGCCGATGCGGTTGCATCCAAAGTCGAAGAAGAGACCCCGATCGCACTAAACGAAACCGAACTCGCGGCCCCCGTCGCCGTGATATCGCGCTCTGTGGTGGCCAGAACCTGATCATCAACCAGCGCCAGGGCCAGCGACAGACCAACGGCGGCTTTGGCGCCCGCCGCATCGGCTTTGGCACTGGTGGTGGTGCTGGCAACCTGCGCTGCCGACACCGAAACCGCGCCGCTGGTCACCAGCGCTGCCCCGGTGCCCAAACGCGCGGTGGTGGTGTTGTTCACCATCGAGAGCGCCACAACCGGGGTGATCGAAACCCCGCCAGAAGAGCCGGCTTCGGCACTGGTGGTTATCTCATGCGTCGCCGAGGCGGCCAGCGCCACAGCGCCCGCGCCGGTCAGGGTCGCGTTGTCGGCCACCTCAGACAAAGACCGGTTCGCCACGATGTTCAGCGCAACCGAGGCGCCAATCCCGACCGAGGATCCGGTTGCGGCGCCAACCGGTTTGGCCTCGGCGGTGGTTTGGGTGCGGTTGTCCGCCGTCAATGTAACAGTGCCGTTGCCGGTGATCGCAACCGTGGCGCCGCTGCGAATTTGCGCGATGCTTTGGGTGTCAATCAGGTTCAGCGCCAGTGATCCGGCGATGCCGATTTTACTGCCGCCGGCCCCGGAAGTGGCGCTGGCGAGGAACACGTCGGTGGCGGTATCGGTGCTGGCCGCATTGGCCATCAATTTGGCCACATCAAGGCTCAGCGCCTCGATGGTCAGACCGCCAACGCTGTGGCTGGCGACGCCCAGAGTGGCGGTGTTTTTAACCTTAACAACATTGACCGCAACCGCCGCCCCAATGCCGACTTTGGCGGGATCAGGCGTGTTGCCATCATCATCTTCAACCCCGACGGCAGCGCCGCTCGCAGTGGCTTTGCCGGTCGCATTGCTGGAGGCGCGCAGGGTTAACATCCCCGCCGTCGTGATGATTTTGCCATCCGGAACGATCGCTGAAACCGTGGCGTTTTGAACATTGATCGCAACCGCTGCTGCGACAGAAACCTTGCCCTCGCTGGTGCTGGCGGAGCGCCCGTCACCATCGGCCACGGCGGTGTCGGTGGCGCCTTGCTGTTTGCTGTCGCCAACGCCTGAGGATTTTTGCTTGGTCGAGGCCGAGGTCAGCTGGCTACTCGCGGTCGCATCAACATCTGGTTTGCCGCCCGCAGGCGCATCTCCGGCATCATCGGCGGCCGCAGCGCCTTGCGCGCTGGCGGCGGATTCAACGACCGACGACGAGGCGCCAATCGCGCTGAAGCTGACCGTGCTGGCCGCACCCGAGGTGGTGATATTACGTTCGGTGGTGGCCAGAACCTGATCATCAACCAGCGCCAGGGCCAGCGACAGACCAACGGCGGCTTTGGCGCCCGCCGCATCGGCTTTGGCACTGGTGGTGGTGGTGGCAACCTGCGCCGCGGATACCGAAACCGCGCCGCTGGTGGCCAGCGCTGCCCCCGCGCCCAAACGCGCGGTGGTGGTGTTGTTGACCATCGAGAGCGCCACAACCGGCGTGATCGAAACCCCGCCAGAGGCGCCGGCTTCCGCACTGGTGGTAATCTCATGCGTCGCCGAGGCGGCCAGCGAAACAGCGCCCGCGCCGGTCAGGGTCGCGCTGTCGGCCACCTCAGACAAAGACCGGTTCGCCACGATGTTCAGCGCAACCGAGGCGCCAAGGCCCAGAGTATCGCCGGTTGCGCCACCGTCTGCTGGTTTGGCCGTGACCGAGGATAGTGTTTTGTTGTCCGCCGTTGCCTCGACATCGCCACTGCCGGTTAAATTAACTGCAACACCGGCACCGATCGTCGCCGTGGTCTGCGTATCGACAAGGTTCAAAGCGAACGATCCTGCGACCCCAACGGAAGATGCACCCGCGCCTGAGGTGACCGTGGTGGTGAACGCATTGCCAACTTTGGCCGACAATGGATTGTCCGACAGCGCTGACAAATGAATGCTGCCCGCCGACAAAGCACTTGCAACAATCGCGTCGTTCTCAATTTTGGCGATGTTGATCCCGACCGCCACGCCAACACCGGTGCTTGATGAAACGGCGGTACCGTCGGCTGTCACCGCAACGTGGTTTTCCGAGCTGCTCGCAACCCGCAAATCGCCGGTGATTGTCGCAGAGGTGGTTGAGCTATAAGCGGATTTCGTGGTCGAGGTCAGATCTGAAATCGCCAAGGCCCCCGCGACCGAGATTTTGCCCTCGCTGGTGCTGGCCTCATCTCCGTATTGGGCATTCGAAAGATAGGTCGCCGCTTTTGATCCTGCTGACGGCTCTGTCGCGCCGCCTGCACCGGCAATCGCCGTGACGGTTACATCGGTCGCAGTTGAGGCATCAAGGCTCAAACTTGCCGCCGTTACGTTGGCATTTCCGGCCAGTTCCGTCGTGGTGATCGCGTTGATCACGCTGACCCCGACGCTGGCGCCAAACGCCGCCGCTTGCGGTGTCGCGTTGGCAACTGAAGTGATTTTGTTCTTCGCGGTCACATCAATCGCATTGGTCGCCTGCACCTGAGCATCGCCGGTAATGCGCGCGATCGCCGTGCTGTTGATCGTCGAAACAGCAACCGCGCCATCGACGGCGCTATTGGCGGGCGCTAGGGATTCTGTCAGGATATTTGACGTCACAGTTGAGATCGCGACCAAGGCAACGCTGTCCGCCGTGATGTCACTGGTGCCACCGATCTCAATGGTCGCCGAGGAATTGGTCACAACGACGCCAACCGGCAAAGCGACCACAGAAAGGTCGCCATTTGCCGTTGCCGTTGCATTGGCGTTAAACGCGCCGGTCGCAACGATATCGCCGCTGTTGATTGTGATGCGCGCCGTTGCCGTCGGGATCGCGATCAGGAGCGCCGCGTTATCAACCGTCGAGGTCGCATTTAAGGTGATGGTGTTGCCGTATAAAATCGGTGCGGCACCCGCGCCATCGCCGATGATAATCTCGGCAATGCCGCCGCCGGTCTGCATGGCTGTCAGGGTCACATCCCCCGTCGTGCCCGCCGTTACAACCGAGCCGTTGGAGAGCATAATTTTCGGCGCTTCAATCGAGATACTTCCCGCTGTCGCCGCACCGTTGGTCGAATCGAGCACACCGCCAGACGCAATTGTGATCGTTTTATCCGCCTGCAAAGTGATGGACGCCCCAAAACTTGCAATACTGCCCGCCGCATCGATGACGAGGTCGATCGGGTCAAACAACAACGCGCCCGAGCGGCCCGTATCGGAACCAAGATCATAGCGCCCCGCGCCAATTTCAGCGTACTTCCCGCTCAATTCGATAAAGCCGCCATCGCCGGCACCCGCACCATGGGCGCTGAATTGCGCACCGCTTTGGGTCGTCAGGCTATGACCGGCCATGAAGGTAATCTCGCCGCCTGCCCCGTCTAAGCCCGCGCCATCTGCGGTTAGGCTTGCCGCCTCTTCAACGGTGATATCACCGCCGGATTCAACCGAAATCGTGCCGCCGCGCCCGCTGGTTTTCGCGCTGGCATCGACATAGCCGCCAATCCGTGCGTCGCCGGCTGCCACGATCGAAATCTGGCCACCGCGCGACACCAATGCACCGCCCTCAAGCATGCCATTTGAATTCACAGTCGCGTTGAATTTCAAGCGCTGCGAAATCTGGTCAGCCGTCAATGGCCCGGTGCGCCCGTTGATTATCACCGTGTGGCCCTGCAATGTGATGCCGCCTTTGGCGTTCACTTGACCTGCAATCGAGATCACTCCGTTGGCCGAAATCGGAATTTCACCGCGCATCAGTTGCAGCGCTACAGCGTTGTTGATGCTGCCATCTGCACGCACAATCGTATCCAAAAACGCCTGCGTCGGCGTATTAACAGTCAGTGAGCCAACGTTAACCCGACCGCTCTTGCCAACAATAAACCCGTTCGAACTTGCGAAGAAAATATTGCCGCCAATTTCACCATTTTTAAAGGAATTTAGCTCACCATTGATCACAACGGCCCCGTTTGAGACGATGTTAACAAGACTTCCGGCCTGATCCGGCACAAACAGATCAACCCGTTGTCCTGCGGCCTGTTGAAAGTCCGAAAACGTGTTAAAGCCGACACCGGCTGAGACCGTGTCGGTTCTGATTTTTGTGTGATTTCCAGTGACCGTTATGTTGGTTCTGGTGCGCCCATCCGCGATGATATTATTTGCCTGTAGCCCCCCGGTATTAACCGCCTGTGCACGGGCTACGTTGGGTGAAGCGGCGCTGAACACTGCGCCAAGGACAATCGGGCCAAGGACAATCGGGCCAAGCACAATTGGACTGACCCCCGCCATTAACCTTTCCAATTTCGAGGTGGCGGTTTGCCCCCCCCGAACCTGATGGAAAAACACATTTGGAATATCAAAAATCTTGCCCATCAGAAATTTCCATCCTTGATACGGAAAATATCGGGCGCATCGGGATTAACCGAATACAAAAGCGCAAGCCCCGTTGGCTTGAGCGCATTTTGCACGTTTGTGTTTTGTTCAAAGCTGCCCTGTAGCAGCAGGATCGCGGTGTGCCCGTCAGCATCCCCCCCCCGAAACAGCAATATGCCATTTGCAACGGCTGTGCCCGTCGTCACCGAAGCAGGCGCAAACCCTTCGGCAAGGAAGTGACTGGCCAAAACATCGCCATTCGCGACCAACAATTTGTCGGACATTTCCGGATCGGTTGTCATGTTCCATGAGGCGCCAACCTGAATGAGCGCTTTACTCTTGTAGCCAAAAATATAAGACACCTGCGCGACCCCACCGCCCTCAAGAAGATCGGGCACGGAAACAGTCAAAAGCCTTGTGCGCTCAACCGTATTTTCACTTTCTTTAACGCTTTCCTTTGCAATGCCAAAATCGTTGGAAATTGCGGCGTAAACCGCCGCTTCGTCCATGCCAAAGGTGGCTGTGCGAAAACCGGCCACTGAAGCTGGGAGCGCCTCTTGCGCACCCGTAGCGGCAACCACATCGGTTTCTGTTGCAGCCTGAGTTGCCTGCGCCATCGCCCCAAAAAAGATACTGACAACAACAGCATTTAGCAAAATACGGCCCATAATGGCCAATCCGCGAATGCGTAGCATTAGCTTTCCCTTCAATTCCTTGTCTAGTCCGCGCAAACGCGCACGAGCAGACCTCCAATAACGACCAAAAAAACACTGAAGACAAAGAAATATGGTCAGTTCAGATTTTACTGAACCGTTTCTTCCGTCGCAGCAGTGCTGCCATCCATTTTCTGCCCCAATCTCGAAATCGTTCTCAAGCTTAGCAAATGGCAATAAATCGGCTTCAAAAATCCGGCTGCGCTCAACTTACCAAGCTGTGCGTCGGACAATTCAGAAAGCGCCTCTTCGTTCACAACCATCAAACCATGTACGCTGGTCTTTTCGCCGTCCGGCATAACCGCATCCAAGGAAATCGACTGGAACAGCTCCATCTCGTGTAGCATTTTCGCGAATGCATCGGTGCGGTCAGCCGAGGCTTTATAGCTTTGCGAAATCGTCAGCGCACGCACCAGCGTCTCTTCGGATTCGCCCGTCTTGGTGAAAAAAGGCTCGCCCGTTTCCTCGCTCAACCCCTCATAGGTGTCATCGACGCACAAGATTGACTCGCCGTCAGTCACATCGCCAACGATGAACGGATAGCGGCGCAAATAAGCTGGCGCGTATTTTCCGTCCCACAAACCCTCATCCGAAATAAAAACATTTGTTCCTGGCTTTAGTCCGGTCACAAAGACCGCCGACGGCACGTCGGTTGCAGGCAAAAAAGCAATCGGAAGATCGTTCAACGCCAGTTCAAATTCATCGACCAAAGCCGGAATTAAATTTGCTTCCTTGGCAAAGGCCAAAGGCTTATCCGGCGTCGAGAATCGAAGATTCTTATGGCCTTCGGTGCTAAGTGGAACAACGTTTTTATAAAAAAGTGGATTAGGCATTTAGTCTTAATTTCCCCTTGCTGCGGCGCCGAACTTCTAAAAGAAAATTAAATTTTTAGATCAATCTTCAATGCTTTTTGTGAAAAATTGACGCAAAGCAAACATCTATCTAGTACTTATCTTCTTAGCAAGGTTTATTGCACAAATCTCGCGAGGGATTAATCTCTTGAACCCAGTGTGATAGCTGTAGGGGATGAGCAAACCGCCGCCGCCCCCCCCGACCTACAGGACCAGGAATTGGCCGGCCTATAACGAAGCGCTGATGGCCAGCCGCTGATCGCGTTCGTCCTGACTGGTCAGAAACCATAGAACCAACCCCAAGATATATTGAGGTGTCGGCACAATATGGAACCTGCATATTGCGCTTTATGGGCCGTGACGAAGCTGTGCTTGTTCGTCCGCTGCCCGGCAGGCCATTGCAAGGCGATGTCCCGAGAGGGATGGTTTCACCGCCCTCGTTGCGAATAAAGCGGATGCTTTCACCGGGATAACGATCCCCCGGATCGGTCTCTGTTCCGGCTCAATCCAAAATCTCCATGTCCTCAGCAAGACGCTTGTTCTTTTTGCGAAGGCGGGCCAGTTCAGCGGCCTCCGCCCTCTGACGGCGCTTGGCTTCTGATGAACCAAACGCCTCAAACTCAAGCCTCCACGTCTTCAGTTGTGTGCTGATGATCCCAAGTTCGCTCGACACGCTAAGTGAACAACCTGATGGCCGGTACTGGCACGCCAGGTGCCACAGTTTCGGATTGGCATATTCCTGTCGAACAGGAGCAATGGCTTGCAGCGGCTTGATTGGATCCTTTTCCCCGGCTTTGTTGCACAAACCGGCCTGAGGTTGGCCTCCCCCTTACCCCAGACGGATTTATCCCACGATAACAGTTTCGAGTATGCCAAGCGCAGTGAAGCCGTTGAGGATCGCGGCGCGGATTTGGATCCCGGCAACCTGGCGCTCGAAGTCCTGCGCAGAGAGGCGCTGACCGAGCAGTTTCACACAGTGCATTTTTGTCTCAATGCGGCTTCGGCGGTGGTATCCGGTCAGCTGTCGCCAAAGTGCTCGCCCCAGATATCTTGATGATCGAACCGTTTCGTTTCGCGCCCTGGCTCCCGGCGTGTCTGGCTTCCACAGCTTAGCGTTCTTGCGCGGCGGGATCACAGCATGGGCGTTACGGGCCGCAATCGCGTCGTGGCATTTGCGCGTGTCATAAGCCCCGTCTGCCGAAACGGCGCCAATCTCTTCATCTGGCGGGATCTGTTCGAGGAGTTCTGGCAGCATGGGCGCGTCCCCGATGCTGCTACTTGTCACCTCTATCGCCCGTATCTCCAGCGTTTCCTAGTTGATCCCGATGTGGATCTTACGCCAAAGGCGGCGTTTAGGGCCACCATGCTTGCGTGCATTCCACTGGCTCTGTTGCACAACTCAGCCTGAAGGCGTGCTGCCCCTTTCCCCAGACGGACTTATCCTACGGGATGGGTTTGGGGAATGCCAAGCGCGGTGAAGCCGTTGAGCACGGCGGCCCGAACTTGTAGCTCGGTGACCTGACGATTGAACTCCCGCGCCATAATGCCCTCTCCCAGCAATTTGACGCAGTGCA
>JABSSD010000003.1 GCA_013214575.1 Paracoccaceae bacterium
ACCACGCTGCTTCAGGGCTCGATTGTAGTCCGACCAGTTCTTAGTCTTGTAAGTCGTTGGTGTCCAGTTGCTCATCACCGCCAGCTATCACGCTGGATTCACAACATGAATCCCCTCATTCGATTTATGCAACAAAGCCCCCCTAGGTACAAAGCAGTATGCTGCGGCGGTAATTCTTGGCGCGTGCAGTTGGATTAACTAGGCTCGCAGAACAAGTCCATTTAAGGAGGGTTTTCCCTCACAAAACAGCACTCCCACCTTCTCGGTATGTTCAGCATTTGTCTGTGGGAGTGAATTTAGTTAAGTCTTTGAAATTCGGCACAATCGCTTGGTTTCAAAATCCCCCGTCTTTACGGATGTGCCGGTTCGAGTCCGGCCTTGGGTACCAGCCTCAATTTATCGGGTGGATATTGCGCAATATTTTGTCCATTGTGGACCACGTAATTGACTGCGTGGTCCACAATCACCATTCAATGCCATTTATTGCGCCCATCGCCTCAATGGCCATCAAGCGACGTTCAGCACCTTTTGTGTAGATCGCTGACATGCTGGGCTTGGTGTGCGAGAGCCCTGCCATAATCTGATACTCGCTGCCCCCTTCCTCTGCCAGTCGCTCAGCCAAGGCTTTACGGAGGCCATGTGATAACCTGTCCACAAATCTCGCCTCGTCGCACCTGCGCCGAAATCTCATGCGGTAGATTTCAGGGTTTTTGTCAGGGCAGCCGTGGTCACTGAGGATGCAGGCCGGGCCAGTCTTCGTCCCTGCGCTGACCGCTTTTAGCAAAGGTGGCGCCAAGGGGATTTGAATTTTTGCGGCCCCGACCTTGCGGGGTTGCCACTGAAGGATCTTCACGCCCTTGATTGTTATGATATTGTCCCGGCCAATCCATATCGCGTCACTTGGGCGGCATCCGGTAAACATGTGCATAATCAGCGCTAGCTGGGCCATCGTGCACTGCCCGGCAGGCGATTTCAACGCAATCAGCCGAGGGGGGGGACGGAGTTCGGAGAGCTGGTTCCAAAGGCGGCAGCGAATGCCGCACGCCTGATTGCGATCGTAGAGGATGCAGCAAGTGGCTTGCCCGACGAATCTCGCCCAACATTGCAGGTCCTGATCGAGACAAAGACCCGTCTCGATGACCAGATCGGCAAGCTGGATGCCGAGATCCGTCGCCGCGCCAAGGAGAATGAGGTGGCGCGGCGGCTGATGGGCATGCCTCGCCTTTCCCCGCGCAGACTTATCCTGCGGCCTCTGTTTTGGGTATGCCAAGCGCGGTGAAACCGTTGAGGATCGCAGCACGAATTTGGATCTCGGCAACCTGCCGACCGAGGTACATCCTTGCTCAATGGCTATTGCAGTCTCTCCACAGAACTCCGAACCCTCAGTCAATCAATACTATTGCTACTAAACTCTTGCACCGACCCTTAGTCCTTCTAGTACGGCTTCCTCCACGGTGCGGGCGCATAAGCTGTCACCGATTATGTGCAACTCATGCTGCCAATCCTGCAAGGCGTCCGCCAATTCAGTGACAGGTTTGTGGCCAAATGCGGTGACGGTGGTATCGACATTCTCGAGCACAACAGCCTCTCCACTGAGAGTGTGCTGAAAATACGTGCTATCCCTATCGGCGCCATAGAACCGGAGGTAGGGAATGATTTCGACCCCCAGCCGGTACAGGTCGGCCAGCCATTTATCGCGGGTATATTGCGGGATTGTCTGTCCCGGCGTTATTCCGTTGACGGCCAGGCGCACGTGGCAACCGTTACGGGCCAGCTGTTCTGCCAGTCCAAGCCCAATCCAGTCACAGCGCCAGTCCGCAATCACCACACGCCCACTGGGCTTGGCCTGTCCTTGCAGAACCTGCCAGGCGGTCACCATATGGGCCTCGTCTGTATCCGCCGTTTCCGGGCTATGGGGCTGTGCGCCAGTGGCCAGAATAATGACATCCGGATTGATCTGATCTATCAATTGCCGTGTTACCTCAACGCCAAGTTTGATCAAGGCCCCAGCCGCGGCCAGCTCGCGGGCGAGATTTTGGGTGATGCCTCCAAACTCAGCACGCCCGGGCAGCAATTGGGCCAGATTCACCTGTCCACCAAGGGAATGACTGGCCTCATAAAGGGTGACTTGATGTCCACGCTCAGCGGCAATCGCTGCTGCTTTCATGCCAGCCGGACCACCCCCCACCACCATGACCTGGCGCGCTGGGTTTGCCGGTGTCAGGGTGCCATATTCTAGCTCGCGCCCGGTTTCCGGGTGCTGAATACAGGAAATCGGATAGCCTTTCAGCATGTGGCCGATGCAGGCCTGATTGCAGGCAACACAGGCGCGGATGGTGTCGGACTGTCCAGTCCGAGCCTTTAGTGGCATCATTGGATCCGCAATCATTGCACGGGTCATGCCACACAGATCGGCCTGTCCAGACGCCAGGATCTTTTCAGCGACTTGAGGCTGGTTGATCCGCCCCACGACCAAAACGGGCAAGCCAACTTTAGCCCGGACAGCAGCGGCTAAAGGAGTGATATAGCCAGTCTCGAACGCCATATCTGGCACAATATGGGTTGATCCAGTTAGACCTGCCGAAGTTCCCGCAGTTATATTGAGGTAATCGAGCACGCCGTCACTGGCCAAGGCATCTGCGATCTCCAGGCTTTCGGCACGATCGAGGCCGTCGTGGTCCATTTCATCAGCGCAAAGCCGAATACCTATGGCCAGATCTGCTCCGGCCCCTGCGCGCACTGCCGCCAGTATCTCGCGGGCAAAGCGCAGGCGGTTGGCGAAACTGCCCCCATAGGCATCGGTGCGGATATTGACGCGCGGGTTAAAGAATTGCGCGATAAGATAGCCGTGCGAGGCCACAACCTCGATCCCGTCCAACCCGGCTTTTCGAATGCGTGCTGCAGCGGTTTCAAACCCCGCCACGACATCGCAGATCAGTGCATGGGGCATTGCCTGCGGCATAACGTGAAAGCGTTCGTTAGGGATGGCAGATGGGGCTACTGCCACTGCCTGTGTGCCGTCAGATGCTAGGGTCATCTCGCGCCCAGGATGTGAAAGCTGGGCAAACACTTTGCAGCCATGGGGCTGGCAGGCTTGGGCAATGCGTCTGTAGCCGGGAATGCAGGCATCCTGATAGGCGCGGATTGCGGGCCGGCTGCTGTCTCCCGAGACATGGGCGCGGGCCGCTTCGAGAATGATGAGGCCAGCACCGCCCTTGGCGCGGGCTTCATGATAAGCGATCATGGCGTCGCTTGGTGCGGCGTTCTTTAGCATGACGGTCATGTGGCCGGTTGATACGATCCGGTTTTTCAGTTCGACCGGTCCAACGGACAGAGGCGTGAATAGGGTGGGGTAGGCCGCGGTCATCAGTCATTGCTCCCGTCGTCGTTTAGCTTTGCGCGCAGGCGTGTCAAAGATTGGTGGCGGGCGGTGCAGGAATCGCAAGTATCCGGTGCTGCTGTGACATCGAGCTGACCTGAACTGGGATCCCGGGTGAGAAAAATCCACGCGCAGACCAGCGTGACCGCACCAGCGGTTAAGGCAAGAACTGTGCGCCGGCCATTCAAACTGCACCTGTGACGGGCTTTGAAGCAGACGGTGCACCCACATCAATGCGATCATGTCTCAGCGGCTGGTCTTGATCAACAGATGTGTCCAGCTCGCGGGCATATTTGTGGCCGGCATAGGTGGCGGCGGCGATGATAGCGGGCGCTTCGCAATCGCCGATACGTTTCAGTGTGAACGGCAGTTTCTCGATCTGCCCGTCGACGCTTGCAAGCAGCTGGTGATAGAGCGCATCATTGGGGCGGCGCTGTGTCACCATCACCACCGAGGTCACGGCAATCGGTTTCTCAGTCCCTGAGTATTCACACCTCAGGCTGGCTTTCTTACCGTCAAAACGGGCCAAACTATGCGAGACGATGGTCTCGACCCCGAGTTTCATAAGATGCGTACGCACCCGCCAGCGTTCAGAGGTTTTGCCAGCCCAATCCGAGATAGTGTCGGCAGGTGTGGCCAATGCAACTTTGTGCCCGGCGATCTTCAGGTGCTCGGCGATCACGCCACCCAGGTAATAGCTGTCTTCGTCATAGACCAGCACCGGCCCGGATGGCATTGCCCCCGCCATGATGTCATCTGGGGTCAGTATTTCAGGTGAGGTTCCAGGCGCTGCAACCGACACATAGGTCTCGCCATCGAAACGCTCTTGGCGCCATGTGGCGCCCGTTGCCAGAGCGACGTGATCCGGCTCGGTCGCAAATATGTCTTCGGCCGTCAGGTGGCTTTCCCGGTATATCTCAACATTCGGCAAACCTTGCAGTTCCTGCTCGCGGTAATTGCGCACACGGGCATATTCGCTCATCCCCGGCAGGGTGCTCTCAGCTGTGACCCGCCCGCCCAATTGGCGCCGCGCTTCGGCCAGCATCACCTGGTAGCCACGTTCGCCGAGCGCGCGGGCGGCCTCCAGTCCCGTTGGGCCTGCACCAACAATCAGAACCCGGCTGTCTGACCCCTTGGGGGCGATTTTCTCGGGGTGCCACCCCTTGCGCCATTCCTCGCCCATGGTCGGGTTCTGGGTGCAGCGGATTGGCACACCAATTGAATCGCCAGAATAGCAGACGTTGCAGCCGATACATTCACGGATTGAATCGATGCGCCCCTCTTTGATTTTGTTGGGCAGAAACGGATCTGCAATGGAAGGCCGCGCGGCACCGATAAAGTCGACAATACCGCGTTTCACCTGACTGACCATGGTGTCGGGCGAGGTAAAGCGGCCAACGGAAACCACGGGTTTGGAGGTCACCGATTTGACGAAACTCATATAGGGTTCCAGCGGCGCTTCTTTGACAAAGCGCGATACGCCCATTTCCAAAGAGTAGTCAGCGATATTGATATCCCAGAGGTCCGGCAGTTCGGACAACATCTCGAACATCTCGCGGCGCTCGCCATAGATTGGCACGCCGTCCTCGCCGATCTCTTCGTCTGCTGAAAACCGCACGGCGACGGCACAGCGGTCACCCACCGCGTCCTTGGTCTCCTCAATCAGTTCGCGCACCAGCCGGGTTCTGTTTACCAGTGAGCCACCATATTCGTCGCTGCGTGTATTCATTCGTGGGTTAAGGAAATTCGAGATCAGATAGCCATGGGTTGCGTAGACATAGACAATGTCGAACTCGGCCTCCTTGGCCCGCAATGCGGCGCGGCGGTGCCAGTGGCGGAAGGTCTTGATGTCACTCTTGTCCATTGCCCGGGTCTGGAACGGGTGGCCCACACTGTTGGGGAAGCTGTCCAGTTCCATTGCGACCTCGCGGGTCATCATGTTTGCAGTCCGAATACCGCCGTACCACAGCTCGGCCCCGGCCAATGATCCATGGGCGTGGACCTTGTCAGTCATCAGTGAATGCGCCCGCACGTCGCTGTCATCCCACAACGAGGCAGACGGGTGGGGCAGGTCATCAGAACTGGGGTGGATCGAGTTATACTCGGTGCAAACCACACCCCAGCCGCCCTCGGCCTTAATGCCCCGCATCTCGGCCAGAGTGTGAGGGCGCTGCCAGCCCATGCCGGTGCAGTGGGGCACCTGATAGAACCGGTTTGGGGCAGTGACCGGGCCGATTTTCACCGACTCAAATAGGATGTCATAACGAGGGTCTCGGGCCATCTTGGTCTCCGGCTTATTGATCAATCAGTGGCGAGTGTCGGACGTTCGCGCCGGAACGGCACGCCGTCGCATATGGGTTCGCCCAACTCGCGGGCATAGCGGTGGCCAGAATAGATGGCCGCAGCAATGGTGCCTGGGGAATAGCAATCCCCGATGCGGGTAACGGATGCCAGAGGCTTGCCGAGCCGCCGGGTCAGGCTGTGGTAGAGATCATCCTTCGCATCCCGCATGGTCACCATGACAACAGCGGAGCAGGGCAGGATTTTCACCTGATCGGTATATATGCATGTCAGATCCACATGGTCGGAGTGGATTTTGGCAAGGTTGTGCAGAGGGACAATTTTCACTCCCAGCTTCATCAGCCGAGTCTGAATTTTAACCTGTTCCATTGTGTTATGGGTCCAGTGCGACACGTCGGCCACCGGGGTGACATAAGTGACGTCCAGCCCGTATCTCCGCAGTTTCTCGGCCAGAATGCCGCCCATGTAATAATGATCGTCGTCGAACACGATCACTGGTCCCTCAGGGATGGTGCCAGCCATGATCTCGTCTGGGGTCAGGACAGTGCTGCCTGTCGTGGCTGGGATTGGAAGGTGATTGTGTCGGCCAATACCGTGCCGTGCCCAGGCCGATCCGGTGGCAATCACCACATGGTCGGCGCCAACCTCCATCACATCCTCAGCGGTCAGCTTGCTGTCAAAGAACACCTGCACATTTGCCATTTGACTGATCTGGTATTCACGATAATCAGTCACACGCTTCCATTGCGACAATCCCGGCAACTGGCTTTCAATAGCCACCCGCCCGCCTAGTTTCACCGTCGCTTCCGCCAGGGTGACCGAAAGACCACGTTGGGCCAGCGCGCGGCTGGCTTCGAGCCCAGAGGGGCCAGCGCCGATGACCAGAACGCTTTCGTCCCGCTTTTTGGGGGCGATACGTTCGGGGTGCCAGCCACGGCGCCATTCTTCACCCATCGTTGGGTTCTGGGTGCAGCGCATCGGTGTCGCCAGAAAATCACCGGTAACGCAGATATTGCAGCCAATGCATTCGCGGATGTCTTCGACCCGGCCCTCGTCAATCTTGTTGGGCAGGAACGGGTCGGCAATGGACGGTCGCGCAGCACCTATCAGGTCAAGCTGGCCGCTTTTGATCAGCGATACCATCGCGTCAGGAGAGGTATAGCGGCCAACGCCAACAACCGGTTTCTGGGTTACCTGTTTGACAAACTTGACATAACTGTCTTGAAACCCTTCGAGTTCAAACCGGGATGTGGCGCTGTCTTTGGACCAGTCGCTGATATTCACATCCCAAAGATCGGGCAGGTCGGCCAGCAATTCGATAACATCCCGGCCTTCACCATCATGGGTCAGGCCAGCCGGGCCCTTCAACTCGTCAACACCGAACCGGATGGCGACGGCGCAGGTGTCCCCTATGGCCTCCTTGGTGTCCTGCAACACCTCTCGGATCAGGCGCACGCGGTTTTTCAGACTGCCGCCGTATTCGTCCGTGCGGTCATTCCGGCGTGACAGGAAATGCGCAAAGGTCGTCATGTCATGGCCGCAATACAGATAGACGATGTCATATCCAGCCTGTTTGCAGCGCCGCGCCGCATCCACATGCATCTTGCGAAACGCCTTGATGTCGGCCTTGTCCATCGCCCTAGTCTGGACTGGCTCTAGCAGGTCAATAGGACGGGCCGACACGCCCATTGGTATCTCACGGCTGTAATTGTTTGAGGCCCCGCCCCCTAGGTGTGCAGGTTCGATGCCCGCCAGCGCACCGTAGTTGTGTACCGCATCCGCCATCCGCGCCAAAAGAGGGATGTCACGGTCATCCCATAACCGCCCTTCAGGGGTCGGGCTCAACTCTGACGTATGGCTTATTTCGACTTCTTCGGTATTGATGACACCCCAGCCACCCTCGGCCTTGATCCGCCGCATCTCAACCCAACTGGACGGGTACTGATGACCCATTCCATTGCAATGCGGCACTTGGTAAAACCGGTTCTTGGTCGTCACCGGGCCAATTTGAACGGGTTCAAACAAAATGTCATAGCGAGGGTCTCGGGCCACGACCTATCCTGTGCTGTCTGGCGGCGTGGGCCGCTGAAAATGTTGGGGAAAAACCTGGGCGAGATAGCCATGGATCTGACGCTTTGCATCAGCAAGTGAAAACTCGCCGGGATACATCAGGATGTTCAACCAAAACCCATCATAGATGCCTTCCAGCATTAAGGTGACGTCGATTGCGTCGACGGTGTCATAGCCACCATCTTCGATAATCTTGCGGCACAACTCGGTCGATATATCGCGGCGTTCGGTGTCGATATCATCAGCAAGTTTGCGATAAGAGGCCCGCGCGCTGGCCTCGCCAAAAAAGCTGTACCAGACAGCGATTTTTTTACGATTGCATATTTTTGGATGGAAATGCGCGGCGACAATGGCCAACAGCTTGTCCTCGGGGGCGAGATTGGCCTTTTCATAACTTTTCTTCCATTGCTGATGATGCTCTTCAGCAAGAAAGCGTAGGGTTTCCTCAAACAGGTTCTGCTTGGTCGAGAAATGAAAGTTGGCCAAGCCGATGGAAAGCCCCGCCGTGCGGGTGACAGTGGTCATGGTGGTCCCGACGATGCCGTGCTTGGCGATGCTGTCGATTGTCGCATCAATCAATTGCTGTCGGCGCACCTCTTTTGAGGCGGTTCGAGGCTTTTTTCCGTTGTTGGTTGCGGTCATGTCTACACTCATATTTTTACCGGAATTTAGGGCGTTTGGCCTGTGATGCCCCATTTACCCGTTTCCCAAAACCACAAATGCGTTGTCTTCCCAGCTTAACCAGACCGGGCATTGATTTTCGCCATTGCCATTGGCCCGTTGCCGGTTCTGAACTGAGACGGCAACGGGCTTTGATACACCCTCGATACTGACATAATAATGGCTGCGTTCGCCTAAGTAGGCTGCATTGTCCAACCGGCCTTTTACCTGGTTGAAACCACTTTGCGCATCTCTGCTCAGTGACAGTTTTTCGGGTCGGATTGCGACGCAGACGGATTGGCCCGGTTTTAGATTTGGTGGAATGTTGCTGGTGCACAGATTGCCCAGTCCAACGGCCTCAATTTCTGCGCCGCCATTGGTCAATGCCTTAACCCTGCCGTCAAAGAAGTTCATGGTACCGATGAAGCTGGCCACCTCGCGGTTGATTGGGCTTTCATAAAGCCGTGTTGGGGTGTCCACCTGCAGGTCACGCCCATTTGACATGACGGCCATGCGATCAGACAGGGTCAGCGCCTCTTCCTGATCGTGGGTGACGAACACAAAGGTGATCCCCACGGTTTTCTGCAAGGCGCGCAATTCCAGCTGCATCTGTTCGCGCAACTGCTTGTCGAGCGCACCAAGCGGTTCATCCAGCAACAGAACCTTTGGGCGCAAGATCAGCGAGCGAGCCAGTGCGATCCGTTGCCGTTGGCCGCCAGACAGTTGGTTGGCTTTGTGGTCGCCATAATCGGGAAGCTTGATCAGATCGAGCATTTCGTCAACCAATGCGTCGCGCTGGGCGCGGGGCAGTTTTTGTTTGCGCAGGCCATAGGCGATGTTGTCGCGCACATTAAGATGCGGGAAAATCGCATAGCTCTGAAACACCATGTTCACGGGCCGATGATGCGGCGGCACGCCTGACATCGGCTGGCCGTCGATATAGATCTCACCCGATGTCGGGTTTTCAAACCCTGCCAGCATTCGCAAAAGCGTTGTCTTGCCACATCCTGATGATCCCAGCAGCGAGAAAAACTCGCCATGTTTGATGTCGATGGACACATCATTGATAGCGTGAAACTTGCCAAAGTACTTATTGACGTTTTGGATTGAAATGAAGGCATCGTTTTGCGTCATCTGGTCATTCACTATTCAAATCTGTGGCTTGCGTATCTCGGTTGAGCCACTGCCCGAGGAACACCAGGGCAAAGGACACGACCAGGATGATCGAAGCGAGGGCAAGGATGGATGGAAATTCCTTGGGAAAGCGCAACTGGCTCCAGATATACATGGGCAAGGTTGGATCGGTGCCGCTGAGGAAAAACGCCATGATGAATTCGTCAAAGGATACGGTGAAGGTCAGCAGCAGGCTGGCCAGAATGCCGGGAAATACCATCGGGAAAGTGACCCGCCAGAATGTCCACCACGCGTTTTCGCCGAGATCGGCCGAGGCCTCTTCTACCGAGGGATCAAACCCTTCAAAGCGCGGGATCATGGTGGCGATGGCAAAAGGCAGGCAAACGATAACGTGCCCAACGGTGACTGTGACAAGCGACAGCTGAATGCCCAGGCGGCTGATCAGAACCAGAAGCGCGACACCAAAGATGATACCTGGCACCACCAGAGGCAACATAATGAACCCGATCAATGGGCCTTTTCCGGGCAATCTGTATCGGGTGATCGCCTTGGCTGCGAATACCCCAAATCCGGTCGAGATGATCGAGGTGGTGATGCCAACCCGAAGACTGTTCATCAAGGCCGCCCAGACCGGCTCGCGGTCCATTAGCTCGACATACCATTGGAAGGTGAAACCCGTCAGCGGGAATTTGACGTAGATCGAAGTGTTGAAGCTAAAGAGCGGCAAAAACAGCACCGGCAGATAGAGAACAACCAGAAACAGCGCCGCGTAGAACTGAAGCGGTCGGTTTGGCCGTTTGATATAGGAGTGCCGGCTCATGAAATGCGCTTTCTGACGAAATTGGCAATCAGCATGAAACTGACTGCAATCGCCCCTATTGATAGCATGAGAATGATCGACAGGGCGGCCCCCATGGGCCAGTTGTTGATGGCGCCAAACTGTTTCTGGATCAGGTTACCGATCATCGCTCCGTCCGGCCCGCCAAGAAGGGTCGGGGTAATGTAGTCTCCGGTGGTGGGGATGAAAATTAGCAAGCTGGCCGAAATGACCCCTGGCAGTGACAAAGGTAGGGTAATCCGCAGGAAACGTGCGATAGGACCATCACCAAGATCAGTTGCAGCCTCTAACAGAGATTTGTCGATTTTTTCCAGCGACACATACATTGGCAAGATGGCGAAGGCTGCCCAGGCATGAGCCAGAGTGATGACAACGGCTGACTGGCTGTAAAGCAGAAACTCGAGCGGAGCCTCAATCAAGCCCAGGTTCATCAGGGCTGAATTGATCACACCGTGGTAGCCCAGTACCACTTTCCATGCGAACACGCGCAATAGATAGCTGGTCCAGAACGGCAAGGTTATCAGCACGATCCACATCATCTTGTTGCGGTGGACATGGAACGCGACAAAGTAGGCCATCGGATAAGAGAGAATTACGGTGGCCATGGTGGCCATGCCTGACATCCACAGAGAGCGCCGAAGCAGCGCGCCGTAAATCGGGCGCTCTGCGGCCATTTGGTAGTTCGCGGTGGTGGCCGTGGTGTCAAAGCCAAACCCCACCTGGGTCCAGAAACTCATGACGACCAGAATTCCAATTGGCACCAGAATGCCAACCGCCATGATGAATAGCGTCGGCGACAGCAGAGTGAACCCACGCGCTGCCTCAGATCGCTGCAGCAGCGCCCCGAGCCGGCTGGTTTTGCGCAAACCTGTCGCGTCGTCCGGCATGGGGCCGTTGGTTATGCTCATGTCGGGGGGACTCCAAAACAAGACTGGCGGCAAGACTTAGATTTGATCTCATGTTCCGCGCCGTCCGGCACAATTGTACCCTTCAGGCACGGAACGAAGAGCATCAGAAACCTGATTTGATTTCCTCAAAGAGAGTATTCATCTTGGTTTCCCATTGCTGTGATTGTGGGATCTGGAAATGACCGCCTGCCAGGATATCGGCGGGTGTCTTGCTCAGGCCAAGACCCTGTAGCGTTTCGTCGTCAAACCCGTCGAATGCTTTGATGTTGGAATGGCCATAGCCGTAATCGCTGATCATGAACTTGCCGGACTCAACACTCAGCAACGAGTCGATAATGTCGTAGGCAAGATCCAGGTTGGGCGCATCCTTATGGATCATCAAACCGCAGACCCAGGTCAGCGCGCCTTCTTTGGGCTTGGCAAAACGCACTGGAACCCCATCGGCTTGCAGCAGGGCCGCTGAGCTGTTCCAGGTCATCGCAGCGACCAGTTCACCCGAGGCAAGCGCCTGTTCCAGAGTTGTGGTGTCATCGGTATAAAGCCGGATCAGCGGGCGCTGGGCGCGCATCACGGCCGCGATTTTTTCAAAGGCGTCTGGCGTATCTATTTCCGTGAGTGGCACGCCAGCCTTGATCGCGCCACACCACCAGGCATCGCCGCCTGAGGCGAGGCTACCAAGCCGCCCCTTGTAACGTTCGTCCCAGAGCATATCCCAGGATTCCTCGCCCTCGACTTCGAACATGTCGGTGCGATAGGTAATGGAGGTCTGGCCCCAGTCAAACGGTGCCAGATATGGTTTTCCGTCAACGATGTTGCCCTTTAGATCATAAAGCTCAGGCATCACATCAGCCCAGTTCGACAGCCGCGATGTATCAATTGGCTGGAACAGACCCGAGGCAATCCAGCGTGGAATGCCGGAATTGCAGGGGTGCGATACATCAACGACGTAGCCTCCGAGCATTTTTGTCAGCGCCTCTTCGGCCCCACCAAAGACGGCAAAGTTTGGCAACTCACCATGCTTTTCCTTATAGGGTGCAAACAACTCTGGTATGTCGTAGCCCCCCCAGGTGAAGAAGGTACCCTGGTCGGCTGCCGCCGCCCCCGCCTTGCGGGTGGCCAGCGGCGTGGTCATCACCCCAATTCCTGCCGCCATGAGCGATGTGGTGAATTTTCGGCGACTCAACTTACCTTCTTTGAGTGAGCCGAGCTGATCAATTACATCCATTCTGCAGTCTCCCTGATGTCGCGCACCTCCAAGCGAGGCGTTATCTCCTTGAGCTTCTAAAAGCGGTCTTAATCGCCCTTATTGTTTGCACCCGAATTACTGTTTGTGAGTGCAATTTAGTTTTCTATCAATTGAACATTCATTCAATGAGTGGGTTGCTTTCTGAGTCGAGTCAAGTCAGAACTTTGTTTATGCAGCATCGTAAAGGATGGCATCGTGCGGTTGGGCGATGTGATCTCAAAAATTTAAGAACCGTTGGCGCTCGGCAAGTGCTGACCAGTAGACGAATACAAGGACGACTTCGATGACATCCCTTCCCACTCATGCGCAAACCGTAATCATTGGCGGCGGTTCCATTGGCTGTAACACCGCCTATCACCTGACCAAACTGGGCATGCGTGATGTTGTGGTGCTTGAGCGCAATCAGCTGACCAGCGGCACCACTTGGCATGCCGCAGGGCTGATCGTGGCGGGGCTTCTGAAGACCGAGGCCGAATGCGAGATCTACACCCATGGACGCGATCTATATGCCAATCTGGAACAGGAAACCGGTGTCCCAACCGGCTTTCGTGATGTGGGTTACCTGCAGATTGCCAACAACGCCGAGCGGGTGCACGAGATGCGCAGGCTGGCGCCGTTTATGCGTCGCCATGGGATCAACATCCACGAGGTCTCGCCACAGGAAGCCGCTGACCTGTTTCCGATTGGGGATCTTTCGGATGTTATGGCAGGTTTCTACATCCCCGAGGACGGCCGGGCCAATCCGGTGGACCTTACCATGTCGCTGGCCAAGGGCGCACGGATGGGCGGGGCGAAGATATTTGAAGGTGTCACGGCCTCCGAAATCATTGCATCGAACGGCACCGCTACCGGTGTCCGCACCGCCGATGGTCAGATGATCACCGCCGAAAACGTCGTCATCTGCGGCGGCATGTGGTCGCGCCAATTGGGGGCCAAGGCTGGGATTAACCTGCCGCTGCAGGCCGCTGAGCATTACTACCTGATCACCGAAAACGTGCCCGGCCTCAGCCGCGATCTGCCAGTGCTGGAAGATCCTTCGACCTATACCTACTACCGCGAGGAAGTGGGCGGGCTGATGCTGGGCCTGTTTGAGCCTGGTGCCGCGCCGTGGAAATTGGACGGTATCCCCGATGATTTCTCATTTGGTGAGATCGAACCCGACTGGGACCGGGTTGGCGCGCATCTGGAAAAAGCCTATTCCCGGGTGCCATCAGTTCTGGATATTGGTGTGCGCAAACTGTTCTGCGGACCCGAAAGCTTCACCCCCGACCTTGCGCCGCTGGTGGGCGAGACGCCAGAACTTCGCAAGTGTTTCGTGGCTTGTGGGATGAACAGCCTCGGCATTTTGAATGGGGCAGGGACCGGCAATGTGCTGGCCCATTGGATTGTCGACGGGCACCCACCCATTGATGTGACGGGCATCAACGTCAACCGCTTTACCCGACACGAGGCAACCCGCGCATTCCGCCGGGATCGCGGGCCAGAGCTGCTGGGCAAACTGTTCGGCCAGCACTACCACAACGAGGGATTTGAAACCGCGCGCGACCTGAAACGCTCGGTTCTGCATGACCGATTGGCGGCCTCGGGGGCTTACTTCGGCGAAGGTCACGGCTGGGAAATGCCCGACTGGTTTGCGCCCAGCCCCGAGCAGGCAAAGATCGAGACATACAGCTGGCACCGTCAGAACTGGTTTGACTGGCACGCCGAAGAACACCGCGCCGCGCGTGAGGATGTCATCATCATGGATATGTCTGCCATGTCCAAGTTCCAGGTCGAGGGCCCCGATGCGCTTGCCTTGATGAGCCGCCTCAGCTGTAACGATGTGGATGTGGAGGCAGGCCGTCTGGTTTATACGGCCTGGGTCAATGAACAGGGCGGGTTTGAGGCCGACCTGACGGTGACGCGACTGGCCGATGATCGCTTCATGGTGGTGGTCGGTGAAAACAGCCACGGCCATACATTGATGCGGATGAAGCGGCATATCCTGGAGGCTGAGGTGGTGGTGATCACCGATCTCACCCCGGCGATCACTCAGATCAACATTCACGGCCCCAAGGCGCGACTGCTGATGGAGAAAGTGACCAGCGCCGATATGTCGAACGAGGCGTTCGCCTTTATGACCTGTCAGGACATCGACGTGGGCTACTGGATGGTCAAGGCGTTCCGCGTGACCTTTGTCGGCGAGTTGGGCTGGGAGCTTCAGGTGCCGTCTTATGCGGCTGTTCAGATCTATGACCTGCTCAAAGAGGCAGGCCAGGAATTTGGCCTCCGTGATGCGGGTATGCAGACGTTGAACAGCCTGCGGTTGGAGAAGGCTTACCGCGATTTTGGTCTGGACGTAGACAATACTGACAACCCAATTGAGGCGGGCCTCGGCTTTGCTGTGAAACTGGACAAACCTGGCGGTTTTATCGGCCGTGACGCCTTGGCTGCAATCAAGGAAAAGGGCGTGCCCAGCACCCGGATGCTGCAGTTCCTGCTGCAAGACCCTGAGCCACTTCTCTATGGCAATGAGCTGATCTATCTGGACGGCCAGGAGGTTGGTTACATGCAGATTGGTGGCTATGGCCATACGCTTGGTGGGGCTGTCGGGATAGGCTTTGTCGAACTGGATAGGCCGCTGACGGCAGAGATCGTCAGAACTGGCAATTGGCAACTGGAGGTCGCCGGTGAACGCTATCTGGCAACCGCTTCTCTCAGGCCACTGTTTGACCCCAAGATGGAGCGAATAAAATGCTGAGCAGCAAACCCAGCGGCAACCTGACGATCCGCGTACTGGCCGCTGAAGACCAACCCGAATGGCGGCGGCTATGGGCCGCCTACCTGGAATTCTACCAGACAACGGTTGACGAAGAGGTCTACCAGGTCGCGTTTGAACGGCTTCTTTGCCAAGGAACCGGAGAGTTTCAGGGCTTTGTTGCCGAGGTCGATGGTCAACTTGTCGGGCTGGCCCACTTCCTGTTTCACCGGACGCTCTGGAGTATTGAGGACACCTGTTACCTGATGGATTTGTTTGTCGATCCCGGCCGACGGGGCGGCGGAATAGGCCGGGCGTTGATCGGGGCTGTGCACGGCGCAGCAAAAGCCAATGGTATTCCGGGCACCTATTGGTTGACGGAGGAAACAAACAACATAGGCCGAATGCTTTACGACCAAGTCGCCGAGCAGACACCCTTTATCGTTTACGAGAAACGCGACTGACGTTTCAGGAACAGAGATCAAAGAGGTTGTTGTGCATTATTTCTACCTGCTGTTGGCAATACTCACCGAAACCGCCGCGACATTGGCGCTTCAGGCCAGTGCACAGTTCACCCGGCTGGGACCCTCGGTCATCGTCGTTTTGGGCTATGGCGCTTCGTTCTATTTCATGGCGCTGACGCTTAAAGTTTTGCCAGTTGGTATCGTCTATGCCATCTGGTCGGGCATTGGCATCGTGCTGATCGCGGGCTTGGGAAAGGTGATCTTCAAACAGGATCTCGATCTGCCTGCCTACATTGGCATCACCTTTATTCTGATTGGAATTGTGGTGATACAGCTTTTTTCAAAAACGGCGACCCATAGCTGAGCAGTGAGATTGCAGCGCAGGTTTTGCCCTCGGCACAGTTGGTTCATCAGCCCTTGGCGTACCAGCCATTGTCGACATAGGTGGCGGTTCCGTTGACAAAGCTGGCCTCGTCTGAGGCCAGGAAAACCACAGCGGCGGCCACTTCCTCGGGATAACAGATACGGCCCTGTGTTGCGGCCATCCCGGAATCTTCCCATTCCTGCCCAGCTGCGTCCAACGCGGCGATTTCCTTCAACCCGTGGGCCGTTTCGACAAATCCGGGGCACACAGCATTGCAGCGAATGCCTGCATCCCGGTATTCGGTTGAAATGGTGCGCGCCAGTTGAAGCACCGCGCCCTTGGACATGCAGTAGACAGATTCCAGCGCATAGCCCCGCTCAGCCGCAATTGAGGAGGTGATGACAATGGATCCGCCGCCATTGTCGCTCATTTCTTTGACGGCACGGCGGCAGACAAGGAACGCGGATTTGACGTTTATGTCCATCAGCCGGTCATATTCATCCTCGGTTGTTTCATGCAGCGCTTTTACGATGATTGTGCCTGCGTGATTGAACAGAACATTGTACGGTCCAAACGCGTCAATCGCGCCGTCAAACGCCCGGTCAATTTCGGTGACCTTGGTGACATCCGCGTGGAAAAATTCCGCCTCACCACCCGTTTCGCGGATCATGTCCACGGTCTTTTGACCCTCAATGTCCTGAATATCAAAGATGCTGACTTTGGCGCCCTCCCGTGCAAACGCCAGAGCCGTCGAGCGACCCATGCCAGTCGCACCGCCGGTGATGACAGCAATTTTACCCGCCAAGCGGCCATTTGAGTTCTGTGTGGTTTGGGTCATCAATTGCGTCTCCGAGAGTAGATCAAATGCATTCGCCACCATCGATGACCAGGGCGTGGCCAGTCATGAATGTGGACATGTCCGAGGCCAGGAACAAAATGGAATCGGCGATTTCATCCGTGGTTCCCCAGCGCCCCATTGGAATTGTCCGGGACACATAGCTTTCCAGCTTGTCGCGCCCCCCCATCTGCGTCTCAAAGCCCGCATTAAACGGGGTATCGATAAAACCGGGACACAGCGTGTTGCAGCGGATGTTGTGTTTGGCATAATCGGCGGCCATTTGACGGGTCATCGCCACCACCGCATGTTTGGTGGTGGCATAGGCAATCATTTCACGATCATACTGCACGCCCGAGTTGGACGAGGTGATGATGATGCTGCCACCGCCCTGGGCTCGCATGTGTCCAACTGCTGAGCGGGCCGCTATAAAATGCGCTCGCACATTCAATTTCCACGACATCTCCATGCCGTCGAGCGGAACTTGCTCCAGATTGCCTTCCACTTGATAGCCGGCATGGGAATGAAGCACATCCAGCCGACCATATGTCTCAACAGTTTCATCAATCAAAGCTTTGATCGCCTGATCATCGGTGACATCAAGACCGGCTGATGTGGCCTTCACACCCTCTGCGTTCAAGTCGGCGACAACCTGCGCGGCTTTTTCAGGGTCGAGATCGGTAATAATAACCTGCGCCCCATGCCGCGCCATCGCCATGGCACCGGCGCGCCCGATACCGGAGCCCGCCCCGGTGACCAGTGCAACTTTGCCCAGCAACAGGGGATAGGCATGTTGGCTTGCCGACGCTTGAGAAAGTGTCATTTGGCTTTTTTGCCTCCGCGTTGCAGTAACAATTGGGCAGTGATAAGCGCCATCAAGGAAACCACGAGAACCATCGTCCCAATGGCGTTGATTTCCGGCGTGACCCCGCGACGGATCGAAGCGAACACATAGATCGGCAGCGTGGTTTCAGACCCTGCCACAAAAAATGCGATGATGAAGTCATCAAAACTGAAGGTGAAGCTGAGCAGAAAACCGGCCAGGATCGCCGGGAATATCAACGGTAACGTGACCTGCCAGAATGTTCCCATCGGCGTTGCGTATAGATCCGAGGAGGCCTCGGTCAGGGCGCGGTCCATGCCCGCCAGTCTGGCACGTACGATGATCACCACCAGCGCCATCAGGAACATTGTGTGGGCCCCGATCAGAGATCCCATTCCCATGTGGAGCTTGGGTGCTACAAATCCGTCCGGCCAAATGGCCGCCATCAGCGGGTTCAATTGGTCAAATACCGTAACCAATCCGATCAATGTGGCGATGCCGATCACGATACCAGGGATCATCACGGCGACGTAGATCAGGAGATCAAACGCCGTGCGAAGCGGCCCTTTGATACCCTGCAAAGCCACGGCCGCCATGGTGCCAAACACGCTGGCCAAAAGGGCCGAGGTGAAGGCAACCATCAGGCTTGTTTCCAGCGCATCCATGACAAAGGGATTGGACAGAACCTTGCCATACCATTTGGTCGAAAACCCCTGTAGCTGGCTGGCGTGCCGACCAGCGTTAAAGCTGAACAGCGCGATGACCCCGATGGGGATATAGAGAAATAGATAGACGCAAACAGCATAGAGTCTCATCGGATCACCTTACATTATCGATACATCGTCCCGGTTCGCACCGAGACGGTTAATGAGCCGCATGTAGATCGTGACGGTGATAAGCATCACGACAACGAGGGTGACAGCCACGGCAGAGCCATAAGCCCAGTTGCGCGATTGCAGGAACAGATCGACCAGCGCGTTGCCGACAAAGAAGACCTTACCGCCGCCCAACATTGCCGGGATCAGATATTCGCCCATCAGCAAAATAAACACGAGCATACACCCCGTTGCGATACCGGGAATGGACAGCGGCAGAGTGATTTGAAGAAAGGTTCTCCAGGGTTTCGCCCCCAGATCCGAGGAGGCCTCTAGCAGCCGTTTATCCAGCTTGTCCAGGCTGACATAAATGGGGAATACCATAAGCGGAAGATACCCGTAGATGATGCCGATAAGGACGGCAAAGGGGGTGTTGATCAGGCGCACGCCTTCGATACCGAACCATTCAAGCAGGGCAGGTATGCCGCGACCACCCAGCAGGAAAATCCATGCGTAGCTGCGGATCAGGATCGAGGTCCAGAACGGCACGATCACCAGCACCAGCAGGATCGTTCTCCATTTGGGGTCGACTTTGACGGCAAGAAAATAGGCCAACGGGTAGGCAATCAGCAAAGCCGATAAGGTACCAATTGGCGCCAAAGTCATGGTGTTTTTGAAAGCCGTCCAACGCGCCGGAAGGTTGGCATATTGTTCAAATGTGAAAGCGGGCACCACACCACCGGCCGGCGCCCGCTCTCCAAAGCTGAAAATGAGAACAACAGATAGAGGTATGATCAGCATCACCAGAAACCAGGTTCCGGCGGGTGCCAATAACAACCAATTGCGAGTGCGTTGCGTCATGTTGTTCTCATCCCAGTCCTGATCAGGCCGACTTGAAACGCGCCATCAACTCGGCACGGTTTGGATCGGTTAAAGTTGCAGCCGCACCAAATTCCAGCGGGCTCAGGAGTTCCTGAGCCGGGAACAGGATCGGATCGTTCTTCAGGTCGTCAGGCAGCAGCGCAAATGTTCTTGCGTCCGCTGTCGGATACCCATGCGCCAGAACCTCTTTGGTGTTCACCGTCGGGTCCATCAGGAAATTGATCAGCGCATAGGCCGCATCCTTATGGGGCGCGTTTTTTGGAATGGCGTAGTAGTCACTCCAGATCTCGCCACCTTCAGCGCCCAATACATAGTGAATTTCGGGCATGTCGGTGTTGAGCTGTTTGCCATCGCCGGACCAGCATATTGTCAGCCAGGCATCGCCATTGCGCATCGACGGCTGATAGTCCGATGTAATCGCAAACAGATGCGGTTTCACGTCGATCAGCAGTTTTTCAGCATCCGCCAGTTCAGCTTCGTCTACTGAGTTGAACGAATATCCAAAATAGTTCAGCGCACTGCCAATTGTTGTCAGCTGATAGTCATGCACCATCGCACGTCCCGAGAATTTGTCCCTCGAGATGTCAAAGAACTCTTTCCAAGACGAGATAGGCTTGCCGCCGTTATGCGCCGTGTTCACGGCCATACCGGTTGAACCCCAATTCTTGGGCACTGCATAAAGCGTACCATCGACCGATCCTGCCTCAGCATAGCGCGCATCAAAGGCAGAGGCGTCATAGTTTGACAGCTTGGACGTATCCAGCGGCTCTATCAGGCCTTCATCGACATAGGTCGAGATGGTATAGTTGGTTGGCACATAGACATCCCAACCGGAGGCGCCGGCCTGCAGTTTCGCCAACATCTCTTCATTTGAGCCAAACACATTGACCTGCACATGGGCGCCGGTTGCCTCGGTAAAGGCTTCGAAATTGGATGGATCATGGTAGTTGGGCCAGGTTGCAATGACGACACGATCACCGATGTTTCCTCCCGCAAACGCAGGGCTCGGGCGCAGGCCGGGCATCGCTGCCCCCATGACAGCGGTCGCAGCCCCCAACCCAGTAACGTTCAGAAAATGGCGACGGGTGATCGACCCCTTACGGTACCGTCCCAGTTCTTCCATGAATTTTCTCTTAGAGATATAGTCGCTGTCTTTGGTCATTGTCTTTCTCCCTGTGGTTGCGGAATTGTCAGATATTGTCGAAAATGAGTGCTGTGTCGGATGCCCAGCTTACAAGTAGATCGTCGCCTGCATTAAATGGACCATTGTCCGGTTCTGATTGCCTTGGTGAAAGAACCAAGAATTCGCCAAGAGTTTCATGCATCACCAGATACTCGGTGTGTTCGCCAAGAAAGATCCGGTTTTGCACGACGACATTCAGGCCCTCGCCTTGGCGGTGCAATTTCATCTGTTCTGGCCGGACACTGACACAAACCTGCTGGCCTTTACCCAGCTGGCCAACTGGTTTGCCTTGCATGGTCAACCCGTTGTCCAACAGAACCGAGGTGAGTGTCCCGTCTTGGTCGGTGATCTTGCCGTCAAAGAAATTTGAAGTTCCTACAAAATCCGCAACATACCGCGAATTCGGTTGATCATAGAGCTCTTGTGGGCTGCCGATTTGAACAATGCGCCCATCCCTCATGACGCAAATGCGATCACTCATCGACAGGGCTTCTTCCTGATCATGGGTGACCAGAACAAAGGTAATGCCCAGTTTGCGTTGCAGGTTTTGCAGCTCTATCTGCATTTCCTTGCGCAATTTACGATCCAGCGCAGCCATCGGTTCGTCGAGCAGCAGCAGCTTGGGTTCATTCACAATTGCTCTGGCCAGCGCAACACGTTGCTGTTGGCCACCGGACATTTCCCAGATCCTGCGATCGTCGAAGCCATTCAGCTGCACAACGTCGAGCGCCTTGCTAACTTTCTCGGCAATATGGGCTTTGGGCAGTCGTGGACGAACCTGGCGCAGCCCATAGCCGATGTTTTGCGCCACAGTCATATGTGGGAAAAGGGCATATTGCTGGAACACCATGTTGACCGGACGGTGGTAAGCATCCAGATCATTCACCACCTTGCCGTCCAGCAAAACCTCGCCTTCAGTCGGAACCTCAAACCCAGCCAACATGCGCAAGGCTGTCGTCTTGCCGCATCCCGACGGGCCAAGGAACGATAGGAATTCACCCTCGACGATTGACAAGTTTAGATCGCTTGCAGCCAGCACATCCCCGAACCGTTTGGAGACGCCACGCAGTTCAGCAATCACCTTGTTGTTGACCGGGCTAGCATCGCCGATATACCCCCTGATTTCCATTTTTGCCTATCTTTTTCGAATTCTTTGAATACTACTCATCTTCGGATAACTGTAAGAAAAGCTGGTTTCGTTGTATATACCACATTTTTGGTATGCCAATCTGAGTATAGAGGATTCTCAAATGAAGGATTTGATCAAGGCAACGGGAACGCTGAT
Organism: Paracoccaceae bacterium; assembly: GCA_013214575.1. GTDB lineage: Bacteria > Pseudomonadota > Alphaproteobacteria > Rhodobacterales > Rhodobacteraceae > Parasedimentitalea. Next base: position 21,925 of record JABSSD010000003.1, read on the forward strand.
TGATGCGATCGGAACTGAGCAGTTTGCGCAGAGGCTCTCTGATGCGCTGAAAGGCATCGTTCCCTTCGACTATACAGTGATTTTTGGCTTCCTCGGGGCGGCGAGTCCGGTGGATTTGTTTGATGACTTTCCGCGCGGAAAACACAAAATCTTTGTGGAGGATTACCAAGAAGGCCCGTATCTACTGGACCCTTTCTACTTGGCCTGCGAAAATAAAGTTGAATCAGGCCTTTATCGGATTCGAGACATTGCCCCGGACCGCTTTTTCCAGGGTGAGTATTTTCGCAGCTATTACGCCCGTACCGGATTGGCAGAAGAAATTGGTTTTTTCATTGAGATGCCTGAAGGGGCAATCGTCGTGGTCTCCCTTATGCGGGCAAAGAAGGCATTTTCAGCCAAGGAATTCCGTCAGATTGGCGAGTTTTGTCCAATCGTGCGAGCCTGTTGCCAGCGCCACTGGCATGATCTTTCGTCACGATTTGGGAAAAATGAAAATAGCGCAACAAATTCCAGCATCCATCAAAGTGTTGAACTGGCCTTCACCAATGTCGGCGGCGGTGTCTTGACCCCGCGCGAGCGTGAAGTGGTCGAGTTTACCCTGAAGGGGCATTCGGCGGATGCGGTTGGGCGCATACTTCAAATCTCAGCCGGAACAGTGCGCATTCATCGAAGAAACGTGTATTCAAAGTTACAAATACGATCTCAGGGTGAGCTGTTTTCCAAGTTCATTGAGACTTTGGTGTCCGCAGGAAATCGGTAGAGGGCGGATTTGCCGTCGTTTTGCTGTGGGTTCGGTTAACCACAAAATCGAGTGTATTTGGCAGGCCTGCAAGCGCCTTACCATTCCGGTCCACTATCAGCGGGTTGATAACGATTGGCGGCCTGAACTAGAGAGCGTTTGGCTCATCTGGCTGATTGCATTATGCGGCGCGCTGGCAGTGGTGCAAGTGGCGGGCTTTGAGTGCCTATCCTTTCCCCTTGTTTTGGAATGGCTTTGCCACGCCCGAAGTAGACCTCAGACGGCGTGACGTTGTTCGGGCTCTCGTGGTCGCGCTGGTGATGGTAGTGATCGACCAAGGCATCGATTTGGGCTTCGAAATCACCCGGCGGGACGCAATTTTCCAGCAAGATTTGGCTCTTCAGGGTTTGATGTCAGTGTTGTGTCGACCGGCCGGGTATTGCGCCGCATCGCTGAGAGGAGGAATCGACATTTTTAAAGATACGCTGGACGCATTTGGGCTCTCGAAGCGCCAGCACACACAATTCTCCAACACCAAACCGCCCGGCAGGCCTTGATCAAGGACCGAACCTCCGCAATACACCGGCTGCTGAAGAAGCAATCCATCCTGCGCTTGCGCCAGGTTGAACTCGACCTCGCACAGATCGACGCCACAATTAGAGCGATCATCCCTGCTGAACCTACCCTTGATAACGGCCGCGGCGGCGTTGACCAACCCGAGAATGTACGCGGCGACAGAGGCCAGATGAAGGACCACAAGCTTGGGCTGATTGAACGAAGGCGCGGTCCGTTCTGCGCCGATCTGCAAGAGCTTTACCGCCTGTGGCTGTCTGGCGATTTTACCAGCCGCGTCACCGACGCTGTTCTGGCTGAGGTATCAGACCGGCCGATCCGTGCTCTGGAACCGATGTATTTGATTGTTTCCCTTGATGCGCTCAGGGTCAAAATCTGGCTCTCAATCATGAAGACCCTGCTCCACATGCCAAGCGCTGCCCGATATTTACCAACCGGCCAGAGCGCAGTTCTGAAAGGCGGAAATCTCCTCAACGTGGATTGCTACCAGTGGCTTCCTTGGCGGGGTCTGAATTTGCAAGATCCAACCGAACCAGCGCAGGACGAAAAACCCCTGGCGTCATTGCTGCGGTGGCTGCTTTGTTCTTGGGGCGATCGCTCCAATTGACACCGCGAAGGCTGGGCCGATGCAAACCTCATTTGGCCCCGACACCTTTGTCGTCGTCGAGAAATGGGCAAGCTTGGCAGCCCTTGGCGCGCAGGCCAACTCGGCGCATATGAAGGCCTACGGCGCTCGCACCATGGACATGCTGACCGATCGAGTGATCCACATCCTGTCGCCAACTTAACCGCTTAGCCAGGCCGACTTGCTGGGAACTCCTCATATCTGCTCTGTAGGTGATGCCGTCAGGGGTTTACGGTAGGCTGCCTTTAAGCGGGTAGGGGCTGATCGGTTTACTGATGTCGGGTATAAATAGGTATTTAACAATAAGTTAAGGGCGTCCCTGGGGTAGATATCGGATGTGCGCCGACTTAGGCGAATTGCCATCTGAAATTTCGCCGTAACTGCATTTTTCTGGTGACAAATACGGTGAACAATACGGCGACAAGTGAAAGTCTCGGTGCAGCGCAATAAACCAAAAAAGCCACCAAGCTATTGAGCTTAGTGGCTTTTGATGGCTCCGGCGGTAGGGATCGAACCTACGACCAATTGATTAACAGTTTCGTGAAGTCAAACTGCCGATAATCACTAACCTCTTGTAAAGTATAAATAAAGCTGCTCGAGCAGCTTGTCGGTTTTCAGACATAAGGTCTGTTCTCGGACACCAATCTACGCACACTTTACACACACTCGGTATGTTCTGAGACATCCCGAGAAAAATACTATTTGAGGTTGATCCTTAAATGAAGAACGAACAACGCGACCGGTACGTCTGCCAGGATTATCCCGACGGAAAAGAGATCCATGAATTGGCCCGATCCCACGGATTGTCTGAGGGCAGGGTCTCGCAAATCTTGAAGAAGAACAAGATCACTCGTCGACCACGTAATACAGTCGAATTACACGCTCTAAGTGCCTATTACACCCAGATAGGCCTTCACCTCTATCACTACCGATATGAACACGGGATCGACCTCTGGACTGTGGTGGCAGATTTTCGGTGGTCAGGTATCACAATCCGTAAGGTTGAAAAGGGAACCAAACCCCATCGAGCTGCTGGACCTGCTGGACATTGCTGCCTAAACTAACGTGAAAATCGGTGAACAACTGGAAATGAATTCACATGGTAATTAAAGACTTACAGGACTACTGGACCCTTGTCTCCGCCGCCCGAGAGGGCGACGAAGGCTGTACGGCCTGTCTTGAAATGATGGCATATGATGACGACAAACCTGGACGTCTCGCTCACGCCTATATCTCTGAACTAAACGAGAAAAAGGGTGTTGCTGCAACATGATGGTTGACGTCGATCACTATGGGATCCACAGGGAAGGTTCCGTCAGTTGGCTCGTACAGGGCCGAAAAGGAAGCAATTTCAGTGGCATTAATGCTCAATGTCCCTTCCAATTAACTGGTGGGGGGATGTGCAACCACATGGTGCCAACTGCGGCGCCTGTTCCTGATCGATTGCATTGGGAACGTTGGATGAAGATCTTCAATGATCCGCTCGTTCAAGCTATGCTTCCACTGCCGAAACCACAAGGCCAAGGGGTATTTTACGTCGAAGATCCATACGATGATCTTGGATTGTATCTCGCCACTTTGTCTCGCTTGAGCTCCCCGATAAACTTGATCATTAAGCCAACCTCGACGGTAAAGGCCAAGGCTCTGGAAGTTGAACTTGCGACCTCGAACATTCAACCATTGGTACTGGTACACACAGATCAGAAGAACCAGGCGATTGTGGATATGGTCGGCAAACTAGCTCGTTACGTGCCTCGAACTGTGGTCTTCACAGGGAAGTCCGAGGTTATAGTTAGTCAGCCGATCCAGCGGATCAAAACCAGCATTCGTGATTTTGATTTGGCTGATCTTATGACGCTCCCTCTCGAGAACCTTGGGGCCACCGTAATCCGTCGGTACTGCCGGAACGAGAAGCTCGACGCTCCTTGGGAAGACCGTAACGCTCACCGAGCTCGAAAGATCGCGGAGCGCTCCTAACCACACACTCATCCGATAGGATCTTATGACAATTCAACTTCGAGATTATCAGGTCGCCGACCTGGCTTTTTACATGTCTATGCCTAGGTGCGGAAACTTCTCCGATCCGGGCACGGGCAAAACCCCTCCAACATGCGTATACATGGGCTGGATGTGGACCGAGAAAAAGGTTCGCACCATCTGGGCCATGCCAAAATCTCTCTTGAAGAAGAACCTGGACGAGCTGCTGCTCTTCACAGATCTGAAGCGAGAGGACGTGATCATCGTCGATGGCGCTCCCAAGCAGCGGGACCGCCAAATGCAAGCCGACGTCAAGATCTTCCTGATGGGTTTCGACTGCTTCGCTCGCAACTGGCAATCCTTGGTCGCCTACCACCCTGACATTAACATGCTCGTTGGTGACGAGTGGCATATGGGCTTCAAGACCGACGGCTCGAACCGAACCCAATCCCTCTACGAATTCATGGAGCGAACGACCTACCTTGTGGCAATGACCGGGACCATCATTGATGGGCGCCTGGACACGGCCCTGCCTCTGATCCAACTCTGCGCCCCTGGCCATTACTCGAACCACTTCGCGTTCAAGCTTCGCCACGCTATTGAGAACGATTTTGGTCAGGTGGTTGCGTGGCGTAATGGAGAATACATCGGAATTCTATTCAAAGAAATCGCGATCCGACACACTTTTGAGGAAGTCTATGGCCCTGAGGCCAAGGTGATCATTCATGAGCTTTGCGAAATGACCCCAAGGCAGCGAGAAGCCTACCTGGAGTTCGAGGAGACGGCGCTCCTGGAGCTTGAGGGCCAGTTCCTGGACGGCACCCTCCCAGGCGTCAACCTGATCCGCTGTCGGCAGTTGATGGAACATCCACAAGCCTTCGGCCCTCCACTCGACAAGATCAAGACCACTGGCAAAGAGGATCGACTTCAGCTCCACTTGGAAGACCACCAGCGGACTGGCAAACCCTTAGTCATCTTCTCGGCCATGACACAGCAACATGACCGTCTGGTCGCTCAGTGTGAGAAGATGGGTTTCCGGGTAGGTATGATCGACGGCCGGGTGTCCACGAAGAAGCGAGCTCAGATCGATGAGGACTTCCAGGCGGGTCTGTACGACGTCATCATTGGCTCGGCCGCGACTATGGGGGTCGGCTTCAACTGGGGCCATGTGGACCACGTCATTTTCATCTCGCTCGACTACATGGACAGCAATTTCGTCCAGGCCTATCGCCGAGCGATCCGGGGCAGGCGGGATACCCCGCTGCTCATCACCATCATGGAATACGAGAATTCAGTCGATCAGAAGATCTTCAAGATCGTCGAAAAGAAATCAGCACTGGCCCATGCAGTCGACAACACCAAAGAGAGGATACGCCTACGCCCCACACCCAAGAAGGAAGTCGTGAAGAAGGCAGGTCTTTCAATGACTTTCTCGATGGCGAGTTTTATTTCCAGAGATTAAGTCGACTACCATAAGTCACAATCAACGACATCGAAAATAACGTCGAAAACCTCTCTGGTTCGGTTGATGTGAGGGGGAGCTCCAACTCCCCCCCACTACCTCAATCAATCAGAATTCTGTGAAAAACGCACAAGACTAAGGAAAAGAAAATATGTCAGGTATTCAAGACGCAATCAACCAGGCCCAGGCACATGCAGCAGACGTGGTGGCTAATGAAGCCAACCTCGCCGCTACCGATTTGATTGAAGGCCACGTAGCTTCCTCTGGCCAGATGAAGACCTTCGTAAAACCGACCATGACTTCTGTGGCGGCTTCGACCGGCCTGCTCCCTCGCAGCACCATCTATCTGAAGCCCACTGAACATGGGATGAAGATCGGTAAGAACAAGGAAATGCTTCAGGAATTCGAAGCTGAAATTGATCTGACCGACGATGTTGGCTTCATGCTGAAACACACCATCCGCTTCGGCAACCCGGCGCAGTATCTGTCGTCCTATGACGGCTCAGGCTGCAACAAAGGTGGCACTTGGGGCGATGCCCTGCAAAAAGGCCGTATGGCCGGTAAGTGTACCGATCCCTACTTCGCTGCCGAGATCAAGCTGGTCTTGACCAAAGACTTGAAGATGAAAGAGGAAACTCTGAAAGCCGGAGCGGTCGTTAGTTATGACACTTCATCGCCCTCACGCTTCAGCGACTGGTCGTACTTCTACGACGCTGCCGCCAAGGCTGGCCTGGTTGGCCAGAAGGTCAGAGTGAAAGTGATCGCTCGCGAGATCAATCACAACGGCAACAACTGGGGCACTGTGTCCTTCGAGATCATTGGCTAGCCCCTCCCGGCCGATGCTCCGCCCCACTCACTCCCTGCTTAGAGGTGAGGGGGGGGGCACCTCAATTTTCAAAAATTCAAATCTGATGAACAGGTTTCGTGCCTGACCGGAGAGCAAAAGGCATCCCGAGCCTGAGCCGCGAGCTGGATTTCGAAGGCACCAAACACAACGCAATCCACGACGTCCTGCACCAGATCAACACCCTATTTACCTTGGAGAACCATGGCCGAGTTCAAGCTGCCTGAGAATGTCACAGTCATGGGCGACCCGCATCTGGGTCGTCAGTTCAAAACCGGCGTTCCCCTGCATCGTGTAGCCGAGCTGCCCAACGGGCTGCAGGCTGTCTTTGGCCACTGGGACATCCAGGACTGGGGCGGGGACAACGTGATCCCGACCAAACTTCTGAAGAAGAAGAAGATCAAGCTGGCCATCTCTGGCCACGACCACCTGGCTCGCGAGGAAACGCGGGATGGTGTTCAGATCATCGTAACCGGCTCGATGCAGCCGTACACCCACGCCGAAGACCCGGCTGGTGGCTGGTACGTCACCGTCAAGCTCGACGAGCTCGAGGGACTGTACGTCACCCACAAGAACGTCCGCGTTCTGCTCAAGGAAGGCGAGAGCCTGCCGACCGATCTGGATTGCCTCTCTCTGATTGGCAAGCGGATCACCGATGAGGACGAAGAGATCAAGGTCGACACCTCGGATTTCGACAGCCTCGACCTGGGCCAGTTGCTGGCCCGCGCCCTCGACGGACTGTCGATCAAAGACCAACTCATGGAGGAGTTTTCCAATGCTAACTAGGCTTTACCTGAACAACTGCTTCACCCACATGGACCGGACCTTCACTTTTGAAGGTGGTCTGACTGGGATCATCGGCCCGAACGAGAGCGGCAAGTCGCTGATCGTGGAAATGGTTCGCTACGCCCTGTTTGGTTCCAAGGCCCTGCGTGGGAAGAGCGAAGACTACAAGAAATTGCACGTTGAGCTCGACTTCGTCGTCGGAGGTGTGGACTACAGAATTCGCGGCAGTCGCCGATCTTGAAGGCACCGACTTGGTCAGCGGCAAAGCCGCCAGTCCCGCCAGTGTCGCCAAATGCGGCTACGACGCGATGATGGATGGCAAGCTAACCGTCATCAACGACCGCAAGCTCGCCTTCCAGCTCAATTGGATCATGCCGTTTCTGCCGCGTCGCATGAAGTTGAATTTCGTCCGTAAGATGCAGGAAAAAGCAACCTGACGAAGCTGGACACGCGTCGACGGACCAACCAAATGTGAAACAAAGAACCTTCAGATTTAGGCAAACAAATCCTTTGCATCCGGTCCACATTGGTTGCCGCTCTTTGACATAGCCAATCGGACCGCGCAACTCGCATCAGGTCCATTTGAATTGAGGTTTTTGAAGGTTTAAAAAGTCCGCTCTGCCGTCCCTGACTAGCCTGGTGGCGCCAGTGGCCGCTTTCGACGTTTCATGCCAATATTCGCGCGGTGCAGTGTCTGGTAGAAAGGGCTCCTTGCTGTTATTCGCTGCGACGTCCACGAAGGTCCGCAGAGGGCCGTTAGTGACAGTGATGGGCAAGTGAAGTGACCCAATTGCTGCACCACGCGCATCTCGACTTGAAGGGCGGAAAGTGTGAATTCGCTGCGTTTTGCACCAATGGCAAAGTTGCGGACAAAACAGACTTCGTTGGGGGAGTGTGATATGCACAGCACATCAAAATTTAGGTGATGGATGATGGCGTTTTGTTGCACCGAATCTGAGCTGGCCTTGAGGAAACGGTTTGAGGGCGTCTATGAGAGAACTCAGGCGCCGATCATGCAAACGATCGAGCGTCGGGTTTGTGGGTGTGACTTCGGCGGCAACAGCTGGACCAGCAAAGACCAAGCCGACGCCTTGATACGGCTGCTGAGACTTGGTCCGGATTCCGATCTTATCGATCTTGGGGCGGGGACGGGGTGGCCTGGGATCTACATCGCCAAGACCTGCAGTTGCTCGGTCACGTTGGTCGACTTACCCAAAATAGGACTGCAGATCGCATTGAAGAGGGCCGAAGAAGAAGGCCTTGCGGATCGCGTGTCATCCAGGATTGCGGATGCGGCAGACCTTCCATTTTCGGAGGGCAGCTTTGATGCAATCAGTCATAGCGACCTTCTATGTTGCCTGATCCGAAAACGTGCCGTGCTTCAGCAAAGCCGCCGGATCATTCGCAATGACGGGATTATGGCCTTTACGGTGATCTCGGTTGCTCCAGATCTCAGCAAAATTCCCTACGACCGAGCGCTTGTGAATGCGCCTGAATTCATCGAATCCGAGGAAAACTACCGGGTCCTTCTAGATGAAACCGGATGGGCTGTGACCGAATGGCAGGATTTGACGGGTGAGTATCGCGACAGCTGCGACCGGCAGGTAAGCGCCGACATCGAAAGCCGCGAAGAGCTTGCGGAATTGCTTGGAACCGTGGAATCGAACGTGCGTTTGGCGAAATGGCGTTCAAAGCTTCAGGCCATCAAGGATGGCTTGTTCGTCCGGGAGCTTTTCGTCTGCCAACCAATGTAATTTTAAAGAGGATGCGCCATGATATTTAGACAACTCTTCGACAGAACGTCCTGTACCTACACCTATCTTTTGGCCAGCAGGAACGGCGGCGAGGCGCTTCTGATCGACCCGGTTCTCGAACAGACTGGGCGCTATCTTAAACTTCTTGAAGAACTTGACCTCAAACTGGTCAAAGTTATCGACACGCATGTTCACGCCGACCACGTCAGCGCCATGGGTAAACTCAGGGACGCGACGCGGTGTGTAACTGTAATGGGCGAACAATCCCCAACCGATGTCGTGTCGATGCGGGTGAGCGATCAGGACAAACTGACGATTGAAGGCTTGACGCTGACCGCGATTTACACACCCGGCCACACCATCGAGAGCTACAGCTTTCTCATGGATGATAGGGTATTCACCGGCGACACACTCTTGATACGGGGAACCGGTCGGACGGACTTCCAGAACGGTGACCCTTATGATCAGTATCATTCGATTTTTGAGCGTCTGCTGAAATTACCCGAAAACACATTCGTCTATCCGGGCCATGATTACAAAGGCGATACCGTCAGCACTATTGGTGAAGAAAAAGCATTCAACCCGCGCCTTAACGTTTCGTCGGTTGAAGAATACGCGGAGATCATGAACAACCTGAATCTCCCCAACCCAAAGATGATGGACGTGGCAGTCCCCGAGAATCTGAGGCTTGGGCTACGTCTGGACGCGCAACACCGTGTTCCCTCGATCGAAGTCGAGGAGTTGCTTGCAGCCTGGCCGAATGTGCAGATGCAGTTGGTCGACATTCGAGAAGACGGTGAACGCAGGCGTGAAGGCGCGATTCCAGGCTCTATCCATCTGCCCTACGGTCGGTTTGCGTCCCATTGCGCAGAGGCTGGTGCTCTCCGCGGACTAAGCCGGAATGCTCGACTGCTGATCTATTGTGCGGTCGGCGAGCGATCGACGCTGGCGATCGAAATTGCTGATGAACTTGGCCTATTAGACATTGCCCATTTACCTGGGGGGTTTCGCGCATGGAAAGCAGCTGGAGGGGCGGTTGAAGTTATTTGCTAGTGGCCAATCGTCCGGCGCAAGCAACTCCTGCGAGCCAGTATAGGTGGCAGCGTGAACGTGGATTCGGGCTCCAGACCAGCCCTTCGCTGCAGTGGTCACGAATGGCCGCAATGGGCCGTTCGCGACTGTGATGGGAGATGGAAGTGGCCTGATTGCTGCACCCTGCATATTGCGACCTGAAGGGCGGAAAGTGTGAGTTCGCTGCAATGAACACGAACGATCAGGATTTGGACAAAACGACCGTTATATTAATTCGCCCAAATTCCGACCCGTGATTTCAGGGTTTCTCTCCGGCGCGCTTCGTGTTTCCCTTTTGAATAATAGACACTCGCGGTAGAGGGGATCATGATTGGCATCGATTTGCGGGCCTTGGCACGCAAATTACACGACGGCTGGTTATGCCCCAAGTCAACGCCGAGGCCAGCTTCACGAAAACCCAGCTGTTGATCCTCGACGGCTGGGGCAGGGCCGGTTGACCGCGCCGCAGCGCCGCGATCTAATGGAGATCGTCGGAGAGCGCTATGGCCGTGGCGCGACAATGATCACCAGCCAATTGCGCATCTCCGCGTGGCATGACGTCGTCCCTCTGTGATTTCGAGTTATACTTCGTTTGCTCTTGATGGTTGCGGCCTCATTCTAATGGATTTGGGAGACGAGGTATTTTCCTCCCGGGAAACAGAAAAACGTCTTTCTCCCCATTATCATATTGTGACATTTAACCGACATTCCCCAAGTAGAACGTCCGGCCGCTCACATAGCCACTGTTCTGCGCTCCGATCAAGCCTCTTAGACCCGTGGTGCCGTTGTTCGGGCATCTGACGCGCGAACTGAACACGATTTCCGGCCTTGGCGGCGAGGTTGATCCGGATATTGGTCTGATCGACCCCCGAATGGATAGACCGGTCGAGCCGTTTTTGTTCAGGTTTTATCGTTGACGACGTTATCATACGGGAACCGGCGGTGCACGCAGCCGCTGGATAGCGGCAAGGATGCGATTGAACAGATAGCCACTGACAGAAACCTCAGCGAGTTGGAAAGTAATGGCGCGGGCGTGGCGCACGACCCTTGCACCAATTTTGATCAGCCGGGTTTGTAGGCTGGTCAGCGACCAGTTGGCCATCTCTTCAGGCAGGTCTGCCCCTTGCAGGAAGACGCCGAGATTGTAAGCCAGTGCGTGAAGTTGAAGTCGAACTTCGTTCTGGGCCATGCCTTTGCAGGACAGGCGTGTCCAGTTGATCGCCTGCTTGCCTTCCTTGATATGCTGCTCAGCCGTTCCGCGCTGATTGTAGAAGCGGATGATCCAGTCGGGCTCCATCGGCAGGTTGGTGACCACAAAGCCGACGCGCGGGAACAACTCGCCGGGATGCCACTCGACCTTGGCGACGACGCGGCGGGGTTTGTCCCATGACGCGGCTTGATACTCAAAGTTGCCGTAAATGCGCTTAAACCTTTTGATGGACGTCCGACTGATCGCCTGAGCAGATGCGCTATCCTGCTCTGAAGAACGCGATTGGTGCGAAGACGGATGGCGTAGGAATAACCTTCCACCTCCAACGTTTCATAGAGGCCCGGGATGGCGAAGGCGGAATCGGCCCGGAAAAACCGCATCAACCGTCGATCCGAATATCGTGCAATGACCGGCTTCAAAACGCTTTGCCAGTCGTCCGCGCTGTGCACATTTCCGGGACGCAGGGCGCAACGCTCCAAATGGCCGAACTGATTGAAGACGAACAACGGATGGTAGCACATGCAGCCAAAGTGACCGTTCCAAGCGGTGCCCTCCTGCGCGCCATGGGTCGGGCTCACTGAACTGTCCATGTCCAGAGTGATCCACTTGGGCGATTTGCCCTCGTGAACCCGGGCGATCCAGTGCCCTGACATATCAGCCAGCGCGTTGCGATTGCCCGAAGTTGCCAGCACCTCAGTCTCAAATCGTCCCATCTGACTTGCGGACGCGGCCTTTGCATCAACGGCACGTCCCCCGACGATCTGGCGCATCACCGGATCGAGCGACAGACGATCCGCGTCATTCACATCATCATATCCCGCCAATCGACCGAAGACCGACTGCCGCAATAGCCCAACCAGTGAATGCAGACGGTTGTGCCCCATACGGGTGTCTCTCAGAACGCCGCCAGCTATATCGTGCAGGCCAAGCACACCGTCCAGTTCACGAAACAACAGTAGACCACCGTCCGAGCTAATCTTCGATCCATGGAATTCTAACCGCACCCGACGATCAAAACCGAGCCGAATATCACCCGTTTCGCTTGCACCCTTCAGGTGATCCATGGTTCGCCGCCTCCAAGCTTAATAACATACTGAAATATAACACGTTATTAGACAAAAGGTGCAGGAAAACGGCGGGCTACTTGGGGAATGCGGGTTTAACGGCGGATCTCATCGTTTTGCACATATAGCAGAGGCATTGAATGAAATCCGCCAACACGAGCACATCTGTGGTCTCGCTTACGGATTGGATTAGGGCGCTTTCGACGAAAGCTATTTCTCCTCACTGGTCACTTCATGCTCGCTCCTGGCTTCAAGAGAGAGACTCGCTCAGGCTGAGAACGCCCAGATCGACCCAGTTGATCGCCACACCGCAAAGTTTCTTGTTTGGAAATGCAGTGCGCACCAAGGCGGCATAGGCCTCTAGCTGAGGCCAGTAATTGCCAAATCGTGCGGTGGTATCTACGACTGGCCCGGTCTTGTGATCGACAATAAGAACACCATTTGGCCCCTCGGCAAGGCAGTCGATTATTGCGTTTACCTCGGCACCGGAGGAGGCAACTTCTTGCATCGGCAATTCCAGATGCAGCTGCTCATACCCTTGTCCTCGCAGCCAACCCGCCAACCCGATAGCCTGATCGCGCAGAAGCGCAACCTTGTCCGGTTCCAGCCCGCTGGCGCGTGTGAGCGTGCCCATATCCCGATCCGGGTCAGCCAGGCATGCTCGCAGAACGAGGTGTGCTGCCGTGCCCCGGGCGGTCGCAGAGTCCAGTCCCAGACCGGTCACGGGCGGGCCAAACTCAATGTCGCGCAAGGATAATGTCAATGCCTCACCCTTTGCAGCGGATGGTTGCTACCGCCAAGGTGTCAACGACACGACCTCCTGTACAGCCGCTTCATGGAGTTCACCAAGCCGGAGATGCTCTGGCCATTTCGTTTCGGGTGGGTCATCGAAAATCGCGGGACATTCGGTGTCACCCTGAGTTGCGCGGGCGGCAAACATGTCGTCCCCGACCCTGATCTGGCCTTCGTCCAAGGCCACATCGGCGGTTTCAAGAAAGAAATCAATATAGCTGCGGTTCTCTCCTTCCTGCGTTTTGCCGATCGAAGCCTCGGGCCATTCCAGAACCAGCCGGTCCCGCGCCCGCGTCATCGCCACGTAGAGCATCCGCCGAGCATTGCGTTCGTCTCCGGGGCGGTTGTGATCGGCGAAATTTTCGACCTTTTCAGCCACGTCGAGTTTCGGAAACCAGTCCAACCTTGCGCTGTCCAGAACATTGTCGAGATTGCCGAAATCGGCAAATCCAGCCTTGACCTGCCCAGCCCGGCTGGCAAATTTTCCATCCAGCTGAGCAACAATAACCACAGGCCATTCCCGCCCCTTGGCACCAAACCATGTTACCAGCTCGACCCCTTGCCCCATTGCACCGGCAGGATCGGGGCGTTTGTCCGCATCCTTGAGGGGCTGCCGTTCCGCCAGCCAACCCAGAAAGACCTTCGGCGATCCATCAGACCTACGGCGGCAGCTTCCGTTCTACTCAAACCGTCCGCAACACCCGCCAGCGCCATCAGCCGTCGCGCTTGCTTTGCGTTGCGCGATTTGCGCGCCAAAACCCGCAGATCGCCCGCGCTGTAGTTTCCCCGCAACTCAATGCCAACCATGATCCCCTCCACAAAGAGTGTCGATTATTCCAAAAGGGAATCACAAACATACCCAAAGAGAAACCCGTAAAACACGAGTCAGAATCTGGGCGAATTGGTATTACTCGAATGATTGCAGGGGATGTGTTCAATCGCCTGGATGACCCGTCCTTCGACAATCTCGAAAGCGAACTGGCACACTGATAACCTGCGTTAATACTCCGTTTAACGCTATTGCCTGTCGGCTTTCAACAACAGAACAGACAGAAAAGACAGAACAGACAGAACAGGATGATCTTTCCCCATGGGCACCTCTATAAATTGCACCTGACCTGAACGCTCTGTAGATTTGTGGGATGATGCGGTGGAGGAATGGCAATCATGGCGCAGATGGGTTTCTTTGACCTTTCGGATCGTTACGCAGTCGACATGTTTCCGTCTCCCGTTGAATTCGGGAGGGACGTGAGTTCGTAGGATTGTTAAGAAACTGGCCGAGCGTGCCAAAGGCGACAAAGCTGCATCAGATGCTTTACTAAAGGATGCCGCTCACTTGTTGTTGGACCAAGCCAGGATTGCCGATGGTGAAGCCCCTGCTGATCCGGCGGAATTTGTTCGCCGCCTCAGCGCAGTTATGGACAGCGCCTTGTAGCGTCTAGTTGGCGAGCGAATAATGAGTTCCTTGTAGCCGTCCCCGGTTGTTTCGCCTGTAATATTGCAGAACTTGATGACACGGTCGTAGAGTGCTGCATAACTACCCATGATCGCCGGGGCCGCGGGACCTTTCTCGCCCCGAATCTTGGCCCTGCGCTATTCCTTGGCTCCAAGGCTGCAATTACTGGCTTGTGGCCAAACACAGTTGCTTGCAGGCGCGATACGTCAACTCGAATGTCGGCCCTTACACATAGACACGCTGCACACAATTTGGGGCTGAACTGCTTTGCCGCAGCCCGCTAAACCGGTTTCAGGCTGATTTGTAACTGTGCAAGGTCGGCTCACCATAATCGAATAGCTACCACTATGTAGGCCGCGAGTTTCCAGTCATCATCCCCTCTTGTCTTATGTTTATCCTGGCTCTCATGTGAATGTGGAGCCACTGCTCGGCACGTCATTTATGACGGGCAGTGGCGGGGGTCGGACCGTTCCCCTCTTGGTCATACTGGACCGCGCATGAGTATGGTCGCCCCCGTCTTTTCTATCGACCTGAACGGATACATGGGCTTTGGGCCCGCATGACAAGACAAGGTGGGGAAAAGGCAAATGAACGATGCTCAGGATTTGACATCAGGTGAAGATCCCGGTTGACACTGGAACGTTCCAAGGATAGATGATTTGCAATTGGAACGTTCCAAAGGAGTCGGGCATGAAGTGGGGCCTGATTGGTGCAAGCACCATTGCATCTGAGCAAATGATCGGAGCAATTCGTGCGCAAAGTGGCCATGAAGTGGTGACGGTACTGAGTTCCGACAGCGCAAGGGGCAGGGATTACGCCGTCAAACACGGCATCTCTGCGTCGACGACCATTCTCGACGACGTTCTGCGGGGGTCCGATATTGATGCGGTCTACATTTCAACGACCAACGACAAACACCTGCCTCAAGCGCTAGCGGCCATCGGTGCGGGCAAGCATGTTTTGTGCGAAAAGCCACTGGCGATGACAGTGGAGGATGCCGCGATCATGGTGCGTGCTGCCGAAGGCGCAAAGGTCGTCCTGGCGACCAACCACCATCTGCGCAATGCGGGCAGCCATCTGGCTATTCGCGACCTGATCCGCTCGGGCCGTCTGGGCAAGATACTCAGCATTCGCATTTTCCACGCAGTGATGTTGCCCGAACATCTGCGCGGCTGGCGCATTGACAATCCTCTGGCTGGCGGCGGGGTCATTCCCGATATCGTGGTGCATGATGCAGATACGGTGCGCTTCTATTTGGATGAAGATCCGAGCGAAGTCGTTGCAATGGAGTTCTCTGGCTCGATGGGGCAGGGCGTTGAAGACAGTGCCATGTCGGTCTGGACAACCCCGTCAGGGGTGATGGTTCAGACCCATGAATCCTTTACTCACCCTTTTGCGGCGTCCGGCATTGAAGTGCACGGAACCAAAGGTTCGGTGATTGCCCGTAATGTGATGACCCAGCAGCCTGTTGGGGACATTCTTTTGCGTACAGCCAGTGGTGAAGAGCAGGTCGCGTTTTCCACACACAATCTCTACCAGCGGTCGGTTGCGAAGTTTGCCGAGGCTGTTGCGGGCACGGGGCAGGCTTCTGCGACCGGGGTTGATGGCGTGAAGTCACTTGCCGTGGCCGAGGCAGTGAAGACTGCAGCCAGTACCGGTCAGCGGACAACAGTCGACTATGGGGAATTCTAAGCCATGACGAAGATCGTTTCAGCATCAGAGGCAGTTGCCAGAATTCAGGATGGACAGGTCGTAACTGTTTCCTCGTCTTCGGGGCTGGGTTGCCCTGATCTTGTTCTGCAAGCCATCGGTGCCCGCTTTGAGGCCGAGGGCCATCCGCGAGACCTGACCGCGCTGCATCCGATTGCGGCGGGCGATATGTATGGCATCAAAGGCGTGGATCACATCGCCCGCGATGGGCTTTTGCGCCGTATTCTGGCGGGGAGTTACCCTTCGGGGCCGTCCTCACTAGAGATGCCCGAGATCTGGAAGATGGTCGTCGAGAACAGGGTTGAGGCTTACAATATTCCGTCGGGAATCCTGTTCGATATGCACCGCGATGTTGCGGCGCGCCGACCAGGCGTACTGACCAAAGTTGGGTTGGATACCTTTGTTGATCCCCAGCGCGAAGGCTGCGCGATGAACGACGCGGCCGCGGCACATCCGGTTGTTTACAGGCAGGAATTTGGCGGTGAGACTTGGCTGCACTTCCCGAATGTTGTCCCGGACGTGGCCATTTTGCGGGCCACGACGGCGGATGAACACGGAAACCTGACCTACGAACATGAGGGCGCTTATCTGGGTGGTCTGGAGCAGGCCATCGCCGTGCGCAACCATGGTGGACTTGTGATCGTGCAGGTTAAACGCGTTACCGCCCGTGGATCGTTGCGCCCCCATGATGTTCGAGTCCCTGGTCATCTCGTTGATCTTATTGTGGTGGATCCGGATCAGAAGCAGACCACCGAGACGCAATACGATCCCGCCATATCGGGCGAGGTCATCCGGCCGCTGGAGGGTTTCTCGATCCCGCCGCTTTCGGTTGAAAAACTTCTGGCGCGCCGCGCTGCGATGGAGCTGAAGGCAGGGCAAACGGCCAACCTTGGTTTTGGGATCTCGGCGATGGTGCCGCGTATTCTGCTGGAGGAGGGGCATCCGGATCAGGTCACCTGGGCGATCGAGCAAGGTGCTGTGGGTGGCGTTCCCCTGACCGGGTTTGCCTTTGGCTGTTCCGCGAACGCAGATGGTTTTGTCCCCAGCCCGCAGCAGTTTACCTACTTTCAGGGTGGTGGCTTTGATGTGACCTTCCTGTCTTTCATGGAAGTTGATGTTGAGGGCAACGTCAACGTCTCGAAGCTGGGCAAGAAGCCTTATCTGACTGCTGGGTGCGGTGGCTTCGTCGACATCGTGGCCCACGCCCGCAAGATCGTGTTCTCGGGCTTTTTTGAGGCCGGGGCGCAAATGGAGTTGAGTGCCAGTGGGCTGACCATTACCAAGCCGGGCAAATTCTCAAAAATGGTTGAGGCGGTAGAGCATGTCACCTTCTCGGGCCAGCGCTCCCGAGAACTGGGACAAGATGTGCTCTATATCACCGAACGCTGCGTGATGCGGCTGACCGATAGCGGTCTGGAAGCGATTGAAATCATGCCCGGTATTCAGCCGGAACGGGACATCGTCGAAGCCTCGCAAGGGCGAGTGCGCATTGCCGAGAATGCAGTTGAAATGCCGCTTGCCTTGCTGCGCGACGGGCCGATGGGGTTGACGCTATGAGCACGGTTCATCTGGAAATCAATGGCGCGGTGGCAACCATTCGGTTGGACAATCCGGCTAAGCTGAATGCGCTGGATGTGCCGATGCTGCGACTGATCGATCAATATTGCACCGATCTGGACCTGCGCGAAGATGTGCGTGTTGTGCTGGTCACTGGAACCGGGCTCAAGGCGTTCTGTACCGGTGCGGATATCAAGGCATGGGGGCCGCTGGCCCCGGCCAAGTTTGCCCGCAGCTGGGTACGCGATGGGCACAGGATATTCGACCGTCTGGCCCGTCTGTCCAAGCCGACAATTGCGGTTCTGAACGGCCATGCCTTTGGCGGCGGACTGGAGCTTGCGGCAGCCTGTGACATCCGCGTGATGCGGACCAAAGCGCGAATTGCGCTGCCAGAGGCGGGCGTGGGCATTGTGCCAGGATGGTCCGGAACCCAACGGCTTGCCCGGCTTTTACCGGAACCCGTTCTCAAGGAAATGGCGCTGTTTGGGCGTCAGATCGGGGCAGATCGGGTGCAATCCCTGGGATTTGTGGCTGAGGTCGCCGACGACCCAATGGCCGTAGCGCAGGAGATAGCGGAACGGGCTGCAGGCCTGTCCCCGCGCGCGACTGAGATAGCCAAGAATATGATCCACGTTGGGGCGGGCGAGGACAGTGCCGCGCTGATTGAAGCATTGGGAAGCGCTGCAATTGGGGCTTCTGACGACAGAACAGAGGGCGTCGCCGCATTCAGCGACAAACGCGCGCCCGATTTTTCAGGAAAATAAGCATGAGCCAGCACGAACTGACATTGATCGTTGGAAAAGGCGCACCGGAAGACGCGGTCAACCGCGTCCGTCACCTGATCGACGGGGTATGGACCGATGGCAACGGCGAGGTGTTTGAACGTCACTCGCCCGCGCATGGAACGCTTGTTTCCCTGACTGCACGCGGCACCGCCGAGGATGCTGCCGAGGCCATCGCTGCGGCACGCAAGGCATTTGATACTGGGGTCTGGTCGGACCTGTCCGGCAAAGACCGCGCCACGCTGTTGTTGAAAGTGGCCGACCTTATCGACGAAAACCGCGCCAGAATTGCCCGGTTGGAAGTGCTGGAAAGCGGCAAGCCGATCAGTCAGGCGATGGGTGAAATCGAAGGTGCTGCTGATCTCTGGCGTTATGCCGACTCTCTGGCACGCACGCTGCACGGAGACAGCCACAACAGCCTTGGCCGTGTCGGTGAACGGTGATCTTGTTGTTCTGGACTGGAAACGAACCGATTGGGAAACACATAAGAGTCTGGTGCGAAAAGTAAGATCCGTGCTTCGAAAGTCTGGCTTCCCTATTCTTGTGTCGCGGGCTTTTGATCGAAAAACTCCGTCGCACCAATGTGGCACAACGCGGTTTGGGGTGGATCTCAAGACCAGTGTTCTGGATCTGCATTGCCGCAGCCACGACCATAAAAATCTCTACGTTGTGGATGCGGGTTTCCTGCCAACATCCGCCGCTGTTAACCCCGCTCTGACTATCGCAGCTCAGGCGCTCCGGGTTGGTGACTACATCAAAGAAAAGGATCTGGCAGTATGAGTGACTTGGCTCTGATTACGGGAGGCCAGACAGGTATTGGCCTTGGCATCGCACGCATTCTGGTCGCTGAAGGTTGGCGGGTTGCTTTGGCATCGTCGTCGCCAGAAAATAGTGCGACCGTTCTGGACGCGCTGGCAGAACTCGGCGATGCAGCATGTTATTTCCAGCACGATCTGCGGAATACAGATGCAGTGAATGCGCTGCTGGACCAGGTGAACGACCGCCAAGGCGCGATCAGTAGCTTGATCAGCAATGCCGGTGTGCCCGCACGGGTACGCGGTGATATGCTGGATATTCTACCCGAGAATTGGGATTTCACGCTTGATATCAATCTGCGAGGGGCCTTCTTTCTGGCCCAATCTGTGGCGCAGCGCATGGTGAAAGGGCAGGTCGATGGCTATCGGTCGATTGTCTTTGTGACCTCGGTCAGCGCGGATATGGTATCGATTGAGCGCGCGGAATACTGCATTTCAAAAGCGGCCGCGGGCATGATGGCGCAGCTGTTTGCGGCGCGGTTGGCTGGCGACGGCATCGGTGTATTCGAACTGCGCCCCGGCATCATCGAAACCGGCATGACCGCTGGCGTGAAGGACAAATACACCGATCGGATTGAAGGCGGGCTGGTGCCTGCGGCGCGCTGGGGGCAGCCCTCGGACATTGGGTCGGTCGTTTTGCCACTGGTGAACGGTCAAATGCAATTTGCCAACGGGGCAGTCATTCCGGTGGATGGCGGCCTGTCCATCCATCGTCTGTAAGGGAAAGCCATGACTAAAGGCTATGACTTCATCATCGTCGGAGGTGGCTCGGCCGGCTGCGTTCTGGCCGCACGGCTAAGCGAAGATTCCTCTGCCCGTGTTCTGTTGCTGGAAAGTGGCGGCACCGACTGGAATCCTCTGTACAAAGTGCCGGCGGGCTTTGCGAAGATGACCAAAGGGATCGGGTCCTGGGGCTACCAAACGGTGCCGCAGAAACACATGAACAACATGGTGATCAATTATACCCAAGCCAGGGTTCTGGGGGGCGGTTCAACCGTCAACGCTCAGATCTATACGCGCGGCAATCGGATTGACTATGACGAGTGGCGGCAGTTGGGTTGTGACGGCTGGGGATACGAGGACATCCTGCCATATTTTCGCAAATCCGAGGACAACGACACATTTTATAATGACTACCATGGCAAAGGTGGGCCGCTAGGTGTCAGCCAGCCAAGAGCGCCGTTGCCAATTTGTGATGCCTATTTCGATGCCGCCGGTCAGTTGGGTATTCCACGAAATCGCGACATGGCGGGTGAAAGCCAGGATGGCGTTGGCTTCTATCAGCTGACCCAGCGCAATGCGCGGCGGTCTTCGGCCTCGGTTGCCTTTCTCAAGCCTGCCATGAAACGGCCCAATCTGACCCTTCGCACCAGCACACAGGTGACACGTATCGTCATTGAACATGGGCGTGCTATCGGCGTGGAACTTGGCGGGTCCGAAGTGATCTGGGCAGAGAGCGAGGTTATCCTGTCCGCAGGTGCGATCGGATCACCCAAATTGCTGCAGCTCTCAGGAGTTGGCCCAGCGGACCATCTGCATTCGGTCGGTGTCCAAGTCAAACTGGATCAGCCCGAAGTTGGCTCAAACCTTCAGGATCACCTTGACCTTTTCACCATCTCTGAATGCACTGGCGACCACACCTACGACAAATACGCCAAGCCGTATTGGTCGGCAGTGGCCGGGCTTCAGTACCTGTTGACCAAACGTGGCCCGGTTGCCTCTAGCCTATTTGAGACCGGGGGCTTTTGGTATGCGGAAGAGGGCGCACGGTCGCCGGACATCCAGTTTCATCTTGGCCTTGGCTCGGGCATCGAAGCGGGTGTCGAGCAGATGGGTGCCGGGGTGACGCTTAACTCCGCATACCTCAGACCACGGTCTCGAGGGACGGTAAGACTGGCCTCGTCTGACGCTGCTGTGGCGCCTTTGCTGGACCCAAACTACTGGGCAGATCCCCATGATCGCGAGATGTCGATCAGGGGGCTGAAACTGGCGCAGGACATCATGCGGCAGGACGCGCTGAAGCCGTTTATTAAACGCGAGGTTCTGCCTGGACCGGATGTAACAACGGACGATGAGTATATCAATTTTGCCTGTGCCAACTCCAAAACCGATCACCATCCGGCGGGCACTTGCCGGATGGGCGGTGACGATGCCTCCGTGGTTGATCCGCGATTGAAAATGAGGGGCATCGAGGGACTGCGTGTTTGCGACGCTTCGATTATGCCCCGACTGATTTCTTCCAACACCAATGCGCCAACCATCATGATTGCCGAAAAAGCGGCAGACATGATCCGCGCAGATCACAAAAATTGAGGTTCGAGATGCTGTTACCCACTTACCAAGGCACTTTGGAAGAGTACAAACTGACTGGCAATCCGCTCCAGCCACGTGCCCCCCGCACACCTTTGACGCGCACAGCATTTGCTGCGGCTCATGTTGTTTCGGACCCCTTGAAGGACCGCGATCCCTGGGTCGGCCGCCCTGCCGTGGATTGGGACAATACACTGCGGTTCCGCCACACCCTGTGGGATCAGGGACTTGGGCTGGCCGAAGCGATGGATACCGCCCAGCGGGGTATGGGAGTGGACTGGTTGACCGCCAAAGAGCTGATCGAACGCACAATGATCGAGGCCAAGGCGCATCCGCTCAAGCCGCGGGTCGCATGCGGGGCTGGCGCGGATCAATTCGATCTGGCGGATCTGACGACTGAGGACGCCATCGTTGCGGCCTACAGCGAGCAGATGGAAGCAATCGAAGCCGCCGGCGGCCAGATCATCATCATGGCAAGTCGCGCCATGGCGGGGTTGCGCGGTGACCCGGAGGTCTATGCGCGGGTCTATGGGCGGCTGATCGAGCAGGCGTCTTCGCCGGTCATTCTGCACTGGCTGGGCGATATGTTCGATCAGGCCCTAAAAGGATACTGGGGCGACAATGACCTGGATCGCGCCGCTGACTCTGTGCTGGACATCATCAACACCCATGCCGCCAAGATCGACGGCATCAAGATTTCGCTGCTAGAGCAGTCGCGTGAAGAGGCATTCCGCACCCGGTTGCCTGAAGGTGTGCGCCTCTATACCGGCGATGATTTCAACTATGCGGCCCTGCTTGAGGGCGACGGAACACATTATTCGCATGCGTTGTTGGGGATTTTTGCGGCGATTGCCCCCGCCGCAAGTCAGGCGCTAGAGGCATTGGCCGAGGGCGACACAGAAACTTACCACGCCTTGTTGGGGCCGACAGTGCCGCTGTCTCGTGAAATTTTCAAGGCACCAACACAGTTTTACAAGGCAGGTATTGCCTTCCTTGCATGGCTGAACGGGTCGCAGGAGCATTTTGTGATGCCGGCCGGTTTTCAATCATCTCGCGAGATCGCTCACTACGCCGAGGTGTTCAGGCTGGCAGACAAAGCCCGCCTGCTGTCGCAACCGGATCTGGCCCAACAGAGGATGGGTGTGTTACTTGCATTGCACGGAATTTCCTAAGGAATTTGGCAATGAGCAAGAGACCGACAATCATCGACGTTGCCAAAGCGGCCGGCGTTTCAAAATCAACGGTTTCGTTGGTTCTGCAGAACAGTTCATCGGTCAAGGCGGAAACCCGCACGCAGGTCCTGCAGGCAATTAAAGATACACGATACGTCTACAATCGCGCTGCTGCAAACCTGCGGGGGGCTGGGGCGGGATTGGTTGGACTGATCATTAACGACCTGCGGAACCCGTATTATACGGAACTGGCGACCTCGGTTCAGATGAAGTTTGCCGAACGGGGCTATGCAACCGCAATTGGCAATTCAGATGAAGACCCTGAACTGCAAGCACAATTGATCACTTCGATGATTGAACACGGCGTTTCGGCCTTGATGATTGCGCCTGCCTACGGTGGGGATGACGCTCCGTTCAAAGATATCCAGCAGGCCGGTATTCCAACCGTTCAAGTTCTGCGATCCCTCTCGGGGGGGGCAGTGTCTTTTCCATTATTCTCAATGGATTACATGACCGGTGGTCTTCTTGCCGCCGACCATATGCTGACCACCTGGGGAAAAGGCATTGCTTTTGTGGGGGGGGTAGAGTCCCGCGAAATCACAATTGAGCGTAAGAGCGGGTATGTTAAGAAAATGAGAGATATGGGTCTTGATCCCATCTATTTCCATGGAGAGTCGAACCGGACATTTGGCTATGAGACTGCCATCGAAATTGCAAAAAACCATCCTGAGATCAAAGGCATTGTCACCTTCAACGATCTGGTGGCGCTCGGCATGCTTGGCGGGTTCGCTCAAGCTGGGGTGAAGGTTGGCGAGGACATTGGTATTGTTGGCTTCGATGATATTCAGGAAGCATCGCAATGCTATCCAAAGCTCAGTTCGGTGCGCTGTGACGTCAATGCATTTGGCCAGCAGACTGTGGACGTTTTGCTGAACTGGGTTGAAAAGGACGTGCGCCCTAACGACCAGGTCCGGTTTCCAGTTGACCTTGTCCTTCGCGCCTCTAGCACAAGAGAGTAGGTGAATAATGGACCGTATTCAATTTCTTCGTGACATGTTCCAAGCCGCAGTTGCCGCGGCAGATCCCATGAAAACCCTTCCCAAGGCGCTTGGTGAAAAGCCGGAGGGGCGGGTGATTGTTGTCGGTGCGGGAAAGGCGTCGGCTCGGATGGCCGAAGCCGTCGAAAGCCTGTGGGGGCCATGCGAAGGCTTGGTTATCACGCGGTACGGATATGCCCGTCCGACCATAAGCATCGAAATTGTCGAGGCCGCGCATCCGGTGCCCGACCAAGCCGCCCTGGACGCTACGGATCGCATGCTGACACTGCTTTCCAATCTTGGTGAAGAGGATTTTGTGCTGGCGTTGATCTCAGGTGGGGGGTCATCTCTGCTTTGTGCTCCTTCTCAGGGTATTAGCTTGCAGGACATGCAGGCTGTACACCAAGCCTTGCTTAAATCGGGCGCCCCGATCCAGAAAATGAACACAGTGCGAAAGCACCTGTCTCGCATCAAGGGTGGTCAACTTGCCGCCACCGCCCACCCTGCAACGATCCTGAGTCTGATGATTTCGGATGTGGCGGGCGACGATCCAAGTGACATTGCTTCGGGTGTGACCGTCGGAGAAAATACGTCTTCGCAATCTGCGTTGTCGATACTCGGAGAGTATGAAATTGAGCTGCCAGCCTCAGTTATGGCTGTTTTGAGGCAGGGATCGTCCGTCATCTCCCCTTCCGACGCTCGCCTTAAGATGGTTCGCAACCAGATTATTTCCGCTCCTTCGCAATCGCTAGAGGCCGCTTGCAACGCGCTTGGTGACATGGATATTGAATGCAGAATTCTTGGTGACGCCAATGAGGGCGAAGCCAGGGAAGAAGCCGTGCGGCAGGTTGAACTGGCGATCGACATACAATCGCGTATGTCTGCGGGTGATCGGCCGGTGTTGTTGTTGTCCGGGGGAGAATGCACCGTTTCCGGCTGGGGTGGCGGCATTGGCGGGCCAAACGCCGAGTTTTCTTTGGCAGCAGCTATAGCTCTTCACGGATGTGCGGGCATCCATCTATTGGCCTGCGACACCGATGGCGTGGATGGGGCCGCTGAAGTTGCTGGTGCTGTGGTGCATCCGAACACATTGTCACGAGCCCAAGAGATGGGTCTGGATCCCCAAGCCTATCTTGATCGTAGTGACAGTCACAGGTTTTTCGAACAAGTCGGAGGTCAGGTCGTCACCGGGCCGACTCTGACCAACGTGAATGACTTCCGCGCTATTCTGATCGAGACAAAAGGGTGAGTAATGTTAAAGCACTGCGTTTTTCTCAACTTCAAAAATGACGTCTCGGATGACGAAAAAGAGGCCATCATGGCGGGCTTGGCCCGCTTGGTTGGTGTCGCCGATGGCCTGATCGATATGACCTTCGGGCCCAATCTCGATTTCGAAAAGAAAACACCCGATTTTGATTATGGGTTCATCGTGAAATTTCGTGATCGCAAAGCCCACCTGGCTTACGAAACCCACCAATCACATGTCGAGATGGGCGGCAGGCTGGTCGCTGGCTGCTATGGTGGGGTCGAAGGAATAGTCGTTTTTGACGTGGACGTCGACAGCGCGGCAAAACCTGGCGCATCGATCATAGCGGCAGACGACGGGCAAAACCCGAGCGATTGACCTGCGCGCCAATAGCATCGAGAATATCACATTCGGGACGTCGAAGCCTTGGATGCCGACTCAAAAGCACGCACCAGGAGTCCAATTGGTTTGCCGACTTTGTCAGAGGAAACCCGCTTGAAGCGGGCAGGGTGCTCGCTTGGCTTCCGGGCATGCAAAATTTTAATCTCTTTCGCTAGGGCCTGTTGAGATTCATCGTGTACGGATTATTGTCGCTCCGATGTGGATCATGGCTTCGAAACTGGTGTCGGTTTTGCAGGCACGCATTGCTATACGCTTGAATTCCTTGAGTTTCTGAAAGAAGTTTTCGACGAGATGCCTCCACTTACAAATTTCCATATCGCATGAAGCTGGGCTTTTGCGGTTGGACTTGGGTGGAATAACGGCTTCAATGTCCCTTTCTGCCAATAACTCCCGAAGCCAATCCGCGTCAAAGGCCTTATCTGCCAACAGGTTTCGGCAGCAAACATCTGCCAGCAATTCACGTGTTTTGAGCAGGTCATGCGCCTGTCCGGGCATCAGCCGGAAGTCGATGAGGTTGCCAATGGCGTCGGTCAGCGCCAGAATTTTGGTGGTTATTCCCCCGCGAGACTTTCCGATGGCCTGATTTTGAGTCCCCCTTTTGCGCCCTGTCCATGACGGTGTACCTTGCAGATCGTGCCATCAATCATCGTATATTCGAAGTCTCTATCTGCGGATAACTCTTTGAACATGCGATGAAATACATCCCGTTTAACCCAATATCTGAACCGTGTGAAAATCGAATTCCATTTGCCAAATTCAGCCGGTAAGTCCCGCCATGGTGCACCTGTCCGGGCGATCCACAAAACAGCCTCCACAAATAAGCGGGCGTCACCTCCAGTCCGCCCCGGATCGCTCTTCTTGCCAAGGCAATGGGGCTCTATAAGATCCCATTGCCCGTCACTCATCAAAAACCGCTCACTCAACATTCTCGCCTCCATTTTGGAAGCTTGAATCAGAAAATAGTAAAAATGGAAATCCTGTATCTCAACAGACCCTAATTCAAAACGTCGCCCGAAATCATCCGGCTGGCAGTGATGATGTAGGTCCGGTTCCAATTGGTCTGACACCACTAGGTGGACCGCTGTCAGAATTGATGCTGACAGCGGTCCTTGCCGACGGCTGATCAAAACATCCTTGCTCCTCAACCGCAGTTTGAACTGTTCTCTGCACCATGGAATCGCGCCCCAAAAGAGTCGAATTCATGGTGCAGTGCGGTGTAATGGCGTCACAGTCTCTGCAGCGTCAAGCCGCCGTCCGGGCGCAGAATTTGGCCGACGCAATAGGGCAGCTCTCCGTTGGCTGCTGCAGCAACGGCACTGCCAACCTCATGTGGTTGACCAAAACGTGGCACCAGGGTGATCTCTTTGTCCACGATCATCTTGCCATATGCCTCCAGTACGGGGCGCGACAAATCGGTTTCGATGATGCCGGGCTGAATATCGAATACCTGAATGCCCTCGGGGGCAAGGCGTTGTGCAAAGGTTTTGGCAACCATCCCGGCAGCTGATTTCGATACACAGTATTCGGCTTTATCTATGGAGGCGGCGAATGCGCTCACCGACGAGATGATGCAGATGGAATAGCAGTAATCAGGCGACCTGCCTTGTGCCAATAGATGTTTGGCGAACGTCTGCGTCAGGAAGAAGACCGCCTTGGCGTTCTTATCCATCACGTGATCCCAACTGTCTGGCTGGGTCTCCAGGATGTCAGCCTTGCGAAGGGGGCCAACACCGGCATTGTTGACAAGCGTAGTCAATGGCGCATCCAGCAAGCGTTCTGCCTCGGAGATCAGCGACCCGTGGGCGGCAAGATCGGTCACATCTGAGGGGACCATGACCGCCTTGACACCCTTGGCTTCAATCGCGGCGCATGTTTCTTCCATCGCGTCTGACTTGCTGCGACCGTTGACCGCGATATTGAACCCCTTATCCGCCAGTGCCAGCGCGATTCCGCGCCCGATACCGCGGCTTGCGCCTGTGACTAAAGCATTTTTCATAAGTTGGCCTTTCAATTTTTTGGAACTATTGTGGCGAGTTGGGTTATCAAGTTTGTGCGCCGTGCTTCACCAGTTCGCGCCCGATGATGGTGCGTTGGATCTGGTTCGTCCCTTCGTAGATCTGCGTGATCTTTGCATCGCGATACAGCCTTTCGACTTCAAACCCCTGGATATAACCAGAGCCGCCAAAAACCTGCAGGGCGTTCGAGGTTTGCGCCACGCACATGTCCGATGCAAAGCATTTGGCAATGGAACATGCCATGCCAGCCTGCACACCGTTATCGAGTTTAAGGGCGGCGTCGTGAACCAGAGCCCGGGCGGCGGCAATATCCTTGGCCATATCGGCCAGCATCCATTGCAGCCCCTGATGGTCCACCAACGCCTTGCCAAATTGCTTGCGTTGCTGTGCATAGTCCAGCGCAGCCTCCAGGCCGGCCTGTGCGATACCGGTGGCCAGTGAGGCAATGCCGACCCGGCCTTTTTCCAGAGCGCTCATCATGATATAAAAGCCCCGGTTCAATTCACCCAGTAGGGCGTCGTCGGCAAGGACCACATCGTGAAAAGACAATGCGCCGATCTGGCTGGCCCGTTGACCAAGCTTGTGTTCTTTGGGTCCGCGTTCAACGCCGGCAGAGTTCAGATCAACGATAAAGATGCTCATGCCGCGATGACCGGCATCGACGTCAGTTCGCGCCAGAACAAAACCAAGGTCTGCAACAGGCGCGTTGTGGATCCAAAGTTTACTACCATTGAGCACCCAGCCGTCGGCGGTTCGCCGTGCACTGGTTCGCAAGCCGGCAACGTCGGATCCCGCCTCTTCTTCGGTAATGCAATAGGCGATTATGGTTTCTGCAGCGAGGATACCGGGCAGGTGCCTAGATTGCTGTTCTGGCGATCCGTATTGCGACAGCAGAGTGCCAATCAACTCCACCACACCGCACTGATCTGCGACCGAGGCGTATCCGCGCGCCAGTTCTTCCATCACCATGGCATAGGCCAGCACATCGAGGCCCGCACCGCCCAGCGTGTCAGGCACGGTGATGCCGAACAGGCCAAGCGCACCCATTTCTTTGTATAGCTCTCGCGGAAATTTGGCGTCCTGATCCAACTCGTTGGCATGTGGTCGCACTTTGGAATCTGTGAACCTGCGCACGGACTGGATCAGCTGCGTATAGGTTTCGGGGTCGTTTTTTGGTAAATGAAGCATGGTGATCTCGCTGTTTTGATCAAACGTTTAACCATAGTGTTTTGATTTGTCAATCACGGCCTTTTGCAAATTTCTAGAACTCTTTGCGGAAACGATTAAATGCGGTGCTGCAGTGGTTCAATTATGCGCCCCGCCGTCGATAAGAACGGATTGGCCAGTCATGAATGTAGATTCGTCGGAGGCGAGGTATACAAAGAGCGGCGCGATCTCTTCCGGTGTCGCCTGACGGCCCAGTGGCACATGCAGAGCGATCGCCTGCTGTTGCGCCTCGGTTCCGCCGAGATTAGCGATGGCTGCGGCGTTGAACTTCGTATCTACCCATCCAGGGCAGATGGCATTCACTCGGATGTTGTCCTTTGCAAGTTCCAATGCCAATGCATTGGTAAAGGCGATGACGGCCCCCTTGGACGAACTGTAGGCGGCAAGCCCCGCACCGCCGCGGCGTCCAGCGTTCGACGACATGTTCACGATTGCACCGCCATTGCCCTGCGCGCGTATGTGCGGGATTGCGTATTTCGCGCAAAGAAACTGCGCCCGAATATTGATGGCGTATATCCGGTCCCACAGTTCAGCCGAAAAATTCTCGGTCGGTCCGGCACCCTGTAGTCCGGCATTCTGGCACAGAATATCGACCCCCCCCAATGTGCGGGCGCCTTCGGCGATGAACTCGGCAATTTGGGGCTCAGAGGTCAAGTCGACTTGGTGGAAGTGCGCGCGTGGGCCAAGTTGGGCAACTGCCTTGGCGCCGGCATCAGCGTTGATGTCGCCGATGAAAACTTCAGCACCTTCTTCGATAAACATCTGAGCGGCTGCCAGCCCGATATTGGCCACTGCGCCGGTGAAAATTGCACGCTTGTTTGCGAGTCGTCCTGTCATGTTATTCAATCCTGATTGTTAGGCAGCGCCCGTCTTTGATGTAACCGGCACAAGTTTCCGCGATCATGATCGCCGCGGCAGTAGGCCTCTGGCGGACCAGCCTTAGCGCCAGGGCTTTCGCTTAGCCAAGCCGCATCCGTCCGTTCTGCCGCCTACGACAGTAACGTCGAAGATCATCGCTGGTTTGCGCACATATTCATTAATCGATTAAGCACAAAGGTGCAATTATTGTCAATTCCCTCCGCGTTGACTTATTCGAGGTGCCTGCAGGCTCTTCTTCGGTATCGTTTGTCTGCCTGCAAGATTATCCAAAATACACATGTTAAAATAACTACTTAAGTCAATAAAATCGCGATGATATTCACGACAAGATCAATTCAGGATTGAGGTGTGGCGATTATTTTCTTGACGAAAGTAATCGAGATAATTACTAAAACGTTTAAGCAAAATCAGAATCGTCAACTGGGAGGTAATGTTGAAAATGAGAAATTTCTTGAAACCCTGTATCTTGGCTGGAGCTCTTACTCTGGTAAATGGCACATCGGCTTTTGCTGATGGTAAGCTAGACATCATCCATTGGTGGACGTCTGGTGGCGAGTTGGCCGGGATCCAATTGCTGCGCGATAAGATCGAAGCGCAGGGTATCGAATGGTTTGATGCGGCATCCGCTGGCGGGGCCGGTACCAACGCGCGGACCCTGTTTCGCACACGTGTTCAGGCCGGTGATCCGCCTGCCGTGATGCAAGCCTTGGGGACTGAGGTCAATGAATGGGCCGAAACCGGTATTCTTGGCGATCTGACCGATCTCGCCGCCGAAGAAGGTTGGTATGATCTAGTACCCAAGCCGCTGCATCCCTTCATGAATGTCGATGGCAAGACTGTTGCGGTTCCTGCCGTCTGGTCGCAGATCAACTGGGTCTGGGGCAACAAAGCGATTTTCGATAAGTACGATGTTGCGACGCCGCAGACATGGGACGACTTGGTCGCTGCGGCCAAAGTGTTCAAAGACGCCGGAATTACACCGATCGCCCATGGCGGTCAGCCTTGGCAGGACACGGCAATCTTCGACGGTATCCTGGTTAGCTTTGATGACCCTGAATTCTACCGCAAAGTCGCCTTCGAGCAGGATCTTGAAACACTTCAGGGCCCAATGTTCCACGAAGCAATGGAGCGTCTGCGTTGGTACTCTCAACAGCTTGATAAAAGTTCGCCAGGCCGTGAATGGACACAAGCTCAAGCGATGGTCCTGAATGGCGAGGCGGCAATGTCGTGGATGGGGGACTGGGCAAAAGGCTGGCGCGTGACGCAAGGCCAAGAGCCAGGTGTTGATTTCATCTGTTTCCCGACCCCGGGATCCAACGATATGTTCGTCTGGTTGGCTGACTTCTTCTTCTTCCCGAAGATTGAAGGTGAGGCTAACAATGCTGCGCAGAAAGCTTTTGCTTCGGCGGTGATGGAGAAGAATTTCCAGCACGATTTCAGCCTGATCAAGAGTGGGCTGCCAGTACGCACCGATGTCGATAATGCTGGCTGGGATGATTGCACCCGCGACTCCATTAGTCGCGCCAAACGCGCCGAAGCGCGCGGCGGTCTGGTGGCCTCGCTTGGCTTTGCTCATTCGGCGCGCTCGGATGTTCAGGGCGTTTTCCGCGATACCTTGTCGGACTTTGTCAACACGCCTGACATGAGCGTCGACGAAGGTATCGAGATCTTGATCGACGGGCTCGACAGCCTCTGATCAAACGACACGGATAGCCCGGCGTGGGTGATCTGCGCCGGGTACTCCCAATTTCTGACTGCGGGACGAAACGCTCTCCGTTCCGCAGTCAGAGATCCCGAAATGAAAAACATACGAGCAAGGCAAATGGCATTAACCGATAATATTCCTCCGACGCGCAGCGCGCCTGTGGGAAAGTTGAAGCACGGCACTACATGGTTGCAGCGCAACATTGCATGGCTGACCTTTTTGCCCACCGGCATCCTTGGTGCGATTTTTATCTACGGCTTCATTCTGCTGACCATCTATATCTCGATGAGCGCTTCAAAGCTGATCCCCGACTATACTTTTGTTGGATTTGAACAGTGGGAGAGATTGTGGGGGATGCGCCGCTGGGGTATCGCGGTCAATAATCTCTTTCTGTTCTCCGGTATGTTTATCGTCATCGCCACAGCTATCGGCCTCTTGTTGGCAATCCTTCTGGACCAACGTATTCGAGCTGAAGGAGCAATCAGAACAATCATTTTGTACCCCATGGCGCTGTCGTTCATCGTGACCGGGACCGCCTGGAAGTGGGTTCTCAACCCCGGCCTTGGCATCGAGTCACTTTTGCACGACTGGGGATTTGTCGAAGCCCAGTTCGACTGGCTGGTGCGCCGCGACCGCGCAATTTATACGGTTGTGATGGCAGCAGTCTGGCAGTCTTCGGGGTTTATCATGGCGATATTCCTTGCCTCGCTGCGCGGAATCGATCAGTCGATCATGCAATCGGCAGTTATGGACGGGGCCAGCTCCTGGCGCATCTATCGCCGCATCATCATCCCGCAACTCGGACCTGCTTTTTTCACGGCTTTTGTCATTCTTTTGCACATGTCGATAAAAAGCTACGATCTGGTGATTGCTCTGACTAATGGCGGTCCGGGAACGGCCACAGATTTACCGTCCACCTTCATGTTTGACTATGCTTTTGATCGAAGTCGCATCGCGATCGGTGCCGCTAGCGCAACGATGATGCTTTTTGCCATCGCTGCGATCATCGTTCCTTATCTTTACAGCGAGCTTCGCTCGCAAGACCGGAGTTGATGACATGAGTGACATGGTTCTTGGTAAACAATCTGGTCGTGACAAACTGTTTCGCGGGTTGGTCTATGTGATACTTGGCGTGTTCGTCTTGTTCTACCTGACGCCGCTATATGTGATGGTGGTGACGTCGGTCAAAAGTTTGGATGAAATTCTTTCAGGCAGCCTCTTGGCGTTTCCTAAGACGCTGGATTTCTACGGCTGGGACGAGGCCTGGAACAACGCCTGCGTTGGTACCGAGTGCCGCGGCATGGCACCGTTCATGATAAACTCGCTGATTGCCGCGTCGCTGGCCACGGTGATCCCCACGGCAGTGGGCGCGCTGAACGGGTACGCGCTGTCGCTCTGGCGGTTCAAAGGTTCGGACCTTCTGTTCGGAATGTTGCTGTTCGGCGCGTTTATCCCGTTTCAGATTGTCCTGCTGCCGATGGCCAGCTTTCTGGGGTGGATTGGCTGGTCGTCATCGCTGACGGGGCTGACCTTTACCTACATCGTCTATGGTCTGCCCTTCACCACGCTTTATTTCCGCAACTTTTATGTCAGTTTCCCACCCGATTTGGTGAAAGCGGCAAGGATCGACGGCATCGGGTTTTTTAGGTTCTTCTGGCGTGTGGCGCTGCCCAGTTCCGTCCCAATCATGATCGTCAGTGTGATCTGGCAATTCACCAACACCTGGAACGATTTCCTTTTTGCCAGCACAATGACAAAGCTGGAAAGTGCTACAGTTATGGTGGCTCTCAACAATTTTGTCCAAGTGGCCAATGGCGTCAAACGCTACAATGTCGATATGGCAGCAGCCATCATCGCCGGTCTTCCAACAATCGCGGTCTATCTGATTGCCGGGCGCTATTTCTTGCGCGGGCTGATGGCCGGAGCAGTCAAAGGTTAATGAGATGGCAACGCTTGAAATCGTCAACGTCACTAAGAAATTTGGTTCGGTCACGGTCCTGAAGGGCATCGATATCGTCGCAGCGGACGGTGAGTTTCTGGTCCTGGTGGGACCATCCGGGTGCGGCAAGTCAACATTGCTAAGTGCTATTGCTGGGTTGCAGTCGAATGACGGCGGTGAAATTCGCATCAATGGCATTGATGTCAGTGAACAGCACCCAAAAGACCGCGACATTGCAATGGTTTTCCAAACCTATGCACTTTATCCCAACCTAAGTGTCTGGGAAAACATCGCCTTTCCATTGGAAGCGCGAGGCATCAGCAAAGCCGAACGTCGCCTCGAAGCTGAAAAAGTTGCAGGGTTGCTGCATCTGACTGAGTATCTCGATCGCAAGCCGCGTCAGTTGTCGGGTGGGCAGCGGCAGCGCGTTGCCATGGGGCGAGCGCTTGTGCGTGATCCTCAGATCTTTTTATTCGACGAGCCACTTTCCAACCTGGATGCCAAGCTGCGGGTGGTCATGCGAACTGAGATCAAGAAAATGCACAAGAACCTTGGCACAACCATGGTTTATGTGACCCATGATCAGATCGAAGCGATGACGCTTGCCACAAAGATCGTCGTGCTTCGGGACGGTGAGGTTCAGCAGGCAGGGTCACCGGACGACGTATATCACACACCGAAAAATAAATTCGTCGCCAGCTTCATGGGCTCGCCATCGATGAATTTCATCAAGGGAATTTTGCGCCGCAACGAAGTTGGTGCAAGGATAGAGATTGTACGGCCTGGAGGCGGCGAAGTTGCATTGGACTTGCCCGTTTCGTCCAATTTGGCGCGGCAGTTTGATGGCAAAGCGGTGATTTTGGGCATTCGTCCTGAGGCGATGATTGATGCGAAATCCGAGACAAAGGATGGCACATATCAGCGTATCGAATGGCCACTGGAAATCCTTGAACCGACTGGGGCTGACACAATTGCGGTGCTGAAATCCAACATGGGTGACGACAGCGAGGGTGAGATGGTGGCGCGGTTTTCCGCCAAGACATCGGCGACACCGGGGACGCTGGTTTCGATCAACATAGACGTGTCAGCCGTGTGCTTGTTTGATGCGCAGACCGAAGACGCGATTTTCCACGCCTCGACAGTTGGAAAAAGCGTGCCCGCACCAATCTTGCTCAGTGAACGCAAAGCCTGAGTCTGGCCTCTCCGCAGTTGTGTCGTCTTTTGGTTTTCTTGCTGTGATTGACGGCATAGGGAATCGGGTCAGGATTCATGGAGTGGTGAGTTAAACGTTTTACTAAAAAAGATCACCGAAGAGCCGATGGGTTCCTCGGTAAGGTACTGAAAAATACGGCTAAATATGCCATAGAATAAAGATAATCAAAGTTATTGACCGCGGGTGATAACTGAGCGCTAATAGGTTAAACGTTTATCCATGGGGAGTAAAAGGATGACTAAAATGAGAAATATGATATTTGCGGCGATTGCCGGACTCGGGCTTGCACCGATTCAGGCTGGCGCGTTGGAGCTTGCTGCGACAATCGACGGCCCCCTAAGCACTGCCCAGGGGCAGGGGTTCTTGAAGTTCGGTGAAGTGGTTTCCGAACTGACCAATGGCGAAGTAACTCTCAAAGTCTTCCCTGATGCCCAGTTGGGGTCTGGTGGCGAAGCATTCGAACTGCTTGAAGACGGACAGATCGCAATGTATGCAATCGCTCCTGGCTATCTCGCCGAGTTCGCGCCGTCAGTGCAGTCATTGGTTGTGCCGTTTGTCTTTCGCGACTTCGATCATTGGAAAACCGTGGTCAGCGGCGAAATCGGTGCCGAACTTGCGAAAGACGTCGAGAAAAACACAGGCGCGATGATCCTTGGCTATTTTGGCGGGTCGATCCGCAACTTGGTCAGTTCAAAACCAGTCGAAACTGTTGAGGACATCGCCGGGCTGCGCGTGCGCTTGCACCCCGCAGCTGTTCAGGTGAAGGCATGGGAGGCAATTGGTGTCGTGCCAACAGTCATGGCCTATGGCGAGATTTATTCGGGCCTTCAACTGGGTGTTGTTGACGGGCTTGAGAATGAAGCCGAATGGGTTCTGCGGATGAAGTTTTATGAGAAGGCCTCCTACTATGTTCAGACTGAGCACGAATACGTAACCCGCCCGGTTTTGTTTTCGAAGGTGGTCTTTGAGAGACTGACAGCAGACCAGCAAGAAGCAGTCCGCGAAGCCGGACGGCAGGCAACAGCCTTTCAGCGCGAACTCGAGCACAAGTTCGACTCTGAGTCCAAAGTGACCCTGGCCGAAGAGCACGGCGTAAACATCGTTCAGGTTGACAAGGCGCAGATCCAGCAAGCCGTTGCAGCGGCGCTGGAACCGGTGATCGCGGATCTCGGCCTGGTTGAAGCAGTGGAACGTATTCGCAGCGCTAAGTAAAACGAGCAATATCAGCGCCGCCGGTCAGCTTCGTGTTGCCGGCGGCGTTTTCAATTTGACAGGGTGGTGATTGTGAAAAGCCGGATTGACCAATTTCTTCCTGAGGGGGCTGACTACGATGCGGCAGTCAGCCTTCCGCGTACGACAATCAACGGTAAAGACCTTCACACGATGTGGATCGCAGCAGAATATGCACGCGATCTTGTCGCTGAAGGCTCTCCAGAGTGCCTCGCCCGCGCCAATGACGTCTTGCGCGCGCTGACAGATTATCAAGACAGCGACCCGAATTCTCCGACTTTTGGCAACTGCCGATGGGAACTTGAGGACATCGGTGTAGAAGACCTGAACGCA
Organism: Paracoccaceae bacterium; assembly: GCA_013214575.1. Lineage (GTDB taxonomy): Bacteria > Pseudomonadota > Alphaproteobacteria > Rhodobacterales > Rhodobacteraceae > Parasedimentitalea. The sequence continues at coordinate 57,850 of JABSSD010000003.1, forward strand.
GTTGTTTTCTTCGCCATACGTATAGTCCCGATGCTTTACCGGCACCGCGACCGGCTTTCGGCGGGTGTGGTGGCTGATCTACTGCCCATGGTGCGTCGGGCGCTTGGTGCGATTGACTGCATTGATGTCGGGCCGGAATACACCAACGTCATCAGCCAGTCTGTCGCGTCGCTTTTGATCGGCGGTCAAGTGCTTGGCGATCAGGGGATTGTGGCACTTGGTGAACAGCGCTTTCGCGATTGGGTGAACCTCATCGATGAAAGTGGCCTGGCGCATGAATTCAACTCGCCCGTGTACACACAAATGACCGTGACCGCGTTGCGCCTAATCGAAGAGCACTGCGAGGTCACCGCCCTAAAATCATTGGCCGAGCAAGCCAGGTTGCGCCAGGTTTTAAGCGTAGCACTGCACATTAACGCATCCACAGGGCGCATGTCGGCGCCGCATTGTCGGGCGTATTTTCCATTTTTGGTGGCCGAAACGCGTCCGGAGATCGAGATATTTCGGGACTGGGTGGCTGCCGGTTGGGCGCCAGACTGGATGATGGCATTGACCCGTGCGGACAAAGGCGAGGTGCGCGAAACATCGGATCGCGCGCGAGGCTTGCATATTGTCAGCCAGCACGGTGATGGCTTTTCCGTTGGAACCGCATCGCGTGAACTAGATACGCAGAACAATCGATATATCGCCGCACAATCAACGACGTTCGCCGCGCAATTTACGGGTGTAGACAAGACGCCTGGAACGTTGTTTTGCAAATACCTCCTGAATGACGAATGGCTGGGAGACTATACCACCGCGGCCTCTCGCCCCAAACGACAAGTATTCTTTGATCACGGCGCTTTTCTGGGGGTGCAGGACGGACTTAAAGTAATCGGTGCTTACCGCCCCCGCAGCCTTGATGCCTGGCACCGTACATTCAGTGCGAAAACCTGCATCATTCTGGCGGATCGCCGCCAGGTCGACGCGATTTGGGTAGACGGGCAGAGAATTGACAGCCTTCCGGCTGAAATACCGGATAACACAGCAATCACATTGAGCCTTGGGAAAATCCACGTTGTTTTACAGCCGCTTTCATCGAAAGAACTCCAGCCGGGACTTACGAACCGGCTGTTGGAACGTGACGGGATGCTTGTCTTTGAGATACGCGACTATGACGGACCCGCGCGGACGTTTTGGAATCAAGCCGTGCCGGGGGCATTCTTTCAGGGATTTGTAAGGGCAGGGTTCTACGCCGAGATATTTCCGGCTGCGTCTGTCAAAGACCCGCGTGAGCTGGCCAATTTGGTGGATACGGGGACATTCATAAATCATGCGGCCCCTCCCAGACGCCTCGACCGGGGCGAACGCCACTGGACGCTGTCGTATCAAAGGGATGGCGGTGATTTTGGGATGGATATTGACCTTCATCATTGGCAGCGCGTCCGGGACTGGACCACTCAAGGGCCGATAAAGTTCCCAATGCTGCAGTCTGATTTTGCGCGACAGACCTGCGATGGGCATGTTGTCATATGTGGTGCTACGTTGAATTGCGGCGCGCGCCCTGCCTGGGTGGCCGCCGTACCGGAGCAACAGATCTGGGCCGCGTCTGTGCATCCAGGAGACAGCCCCGCGCCGATCTGCTTTCAGACACCAGAGGGTCAGGTCGACATTGCAGCCACGCACAGTGCGTCGATCTTGTGGCGCGAGGGCCAAATCACTGTTGACCTTGTGGACAAAGGCGTCGAAATCTCAGTCATCGGTGGTATTCTGATTTAGCGGGACGCTGCCTAACAACCCCTCGACGCAGATCCGCGGATTTAGCACGAGTCCCGCACGACCAGATGGGGCGCAAGATAGATCCGTTCCGGCGCAACAATGGGTTCGTTGATCGCACTGAGCATGGCCTTTGCCGTGCGTCTGCCAATTGCCCGAGGATGCAGTTCCACCGTCGTCAGCGGAGGAGTCCAGGATGCTGATTCCGGCACGTTATCGAACCCGATCACACCAATGTTCTGGCCGATCTTAAGGCCCGAGCGGTTCAGCGCTTCATATGCGCCAAGGGCGACATAATCGTTGAAGCAAACGATCGCCGACATATCGCGATCAACCTCCAGCAGCTTTGCGGTTGCCTCGGCACCGAATTGCCGGGTCGCTGATCCAGCAAAGATACGTTCATCCAGCAATGTGTGGCCGTTCTTTGCTAACGTGTCTGACACGCCTTGCAGCCGCTGCTTGCGGTTTTCGTTCGTCTGACTGCCGCCGATGAAAGCAAGCTTATCAAGCCCCTGGGACAGCAGATGTTTAGCAGCGATGACGCCCGCTTGATAATTGTCAAACCCTACGAAATCGGCTGAAAAATCCCGGACATCACGCACGCATAACACATAGGGAATTCCATGGTCGCGTATTGTCTGGAACGAAGCATCATCAGAGCCGCTTGCCGCACTGATGATCAGTCCCGCAACACCTTGACCGATCATGGTTTCAATGACTGATGACTGTCGGTCTAGGTCGTCCTTGGTGTTCGCGATTACAGATAGATAGCCGCTATCAGCGGCAACAGTTTCGATGTCATAGGACATTTCGGCAAAGAACGGGTTGGAAATGTCATTGACGATTAACCCGATGAGCAGTGATCGACCAGACCGCAGGCGCGAAGCGCTTTTGTTTAGGATGAACTTCATGCTCGCGGCAGCCTTGCGCACCTTTTTCTGGGTTTGCTCGGAAATCCTGCCCTTGCCATTCAAAACGAGAGACACCGTCGCGGCCGAGACGCCGGCTTTATCGGCAACCTGTTTTATGCTGACTCGTTTCTTCATAAATGGGCCCGATCTGGAGAGGGTGACACAAGATATTACTAAATGGTTTAATCACCCTAGCTTGCGTCAGGTGAAATGGAAAGTATTTCCCGTCGGACCGCAACAGCGGTTTGCCAGTGGAAGGCGGTAATTCAAGAAAATCGTCTAAGTTCTGATGATTATCCATCTTATCAGGTTCCAGTATGGCGCGCTTTTGATGCCTGCTGGGCGAGAATGTCCAGACGCAACCAAATTTGTGTCCCGGCGCTCCTACATAGAATCACATGGAATTTCGCTAAATCCAAACCACTATATCGGATTGGTCGCTCACTCATCAAGATATTGGAGTTGAGGCCTCCTGTAGGGCTACCGAATTTACGTCAGTTGGGGGAATGTAGAAAATAGTAAAATTCCAATTGTTTATACTTGAGATCGTCGAGCAGTACTGCATTCGAGAGCTGCCATGCCGGATGGCACCGTTGTTTCATGGGTGGACAAGTGGTGGTTAAACGATTAAATGCATGGGGGAGTGCCCATGCGAAAATGGTGGGTTTAGAAATGGGGTCTGTCGATGATCAAAGCTTTCTTTCGATACGCGCTTGCGCTTCATCTGGGCGTGCTGTGCGTGCTGGTCGCCTATCAGGTGGTCGCTCGCTATATCAGCTTTGTCCCGCCATTTCTCTGGACCGAGGAAGTCGCCCGCCTTGTCTTTATTTGGATGGTGATGATCGGGGCGGGTTATGGCTTTGTCGAGCAAGCTCATTTTTCGTTTACCTACGTCCATAGCGTGTTGCCAAAGAGGCTAAGGCGACACCTGACAACCATCGTTTATCTGATCGTATTGGCTGTTATGGGCTTCTTCCTTTGGTCCAGCCTGATCTTCTTTATCAAGGGTTTCGCTCGGACGTCATTGGTCACGGGCATGCCGATGGCAGCCAGTTACGGGGCATTGCTGTTTGGCGCAGGGATCAGCGTCATTGCGATTTTGATAAACTTTTATCGCCATATTTTTCTGCCCGTAACGCCTGACGCGACCGTAACACCTATCGAGAAGGAAGCCTGACTTGGAACTTGTCTATATCATGTTGGCGATCATCGCTATTTGCATCGTCCTTGGGGTTCCCATTGGCATATCGTTGATGGCCGCTTCGGCGACGGTGCTGGTACTTGAGCCTCACCTGAGTTTTTTCATGCTCGCAAGGCGTTTCTATTCCAGTCTTGATTCCTTTGTATTGTTAGCTGTGCCGCTGTTTCTATTGGCTGGCTCGCTCATGAACGAGACTGGGATCACCGACCGTCTGATACGATTTGCCTACGCCATTGTCGGTCATTTCAGAGGTGGTCTGGCGCATATCAATATCGTCGTCAGCATGCTTTTTGCCGGGATTTCAGGGTCATCAACTGCCGATACTGCCGGCGTTGGCGCTGTGCTAATTCCTGCAATGAAAGACAAGGGGTATTCTCCGTCTGTCGCTGTTGCGATCACCTCCGCCTCATCGGTGCTTGGGGCGATCATTCCCCCCAGCATCTTTTTCGTCATCTGGGGCGCGATAACCAGCACGTCGATATCGCAATTGTTTGCGGCCGGCGTCATCCCGGGCATCATGATTGCGTTTGCGCAAATGGCATATGTCGCCCAACGCGCGCGTGCAGAAGACTGGCCGGTCGAGCCACGCGCCGACGTGACAGAATTCATGGCCTCGTTCCGCGGGGCAATCCTGGGGTTGGGGGCTCCTGTGATCATCGTGGGTGGCATCATGTTCGGCTTTGCCACGCCGACCGAGGCCTCGATTATCGCAGTATTCTATGCCTTAGGATTGGGATTCTTCGTCTACCGGAACCTGACGGTGACGCGCACCATTGGCATCTTATCCGACAGCGCACGCCTGATTAGTCTGTCCTTGTTCTGTTATGGATCTGCCGGGCTGTTCGGGTGGTTGCTTGCGTTTTATCAGTTGCCTGACTTGTTGCTGGCGCAGACCGCAGGGCTGCCAAACTGGGCGATACTTCCAATTTTTGCGCTGTTGTGCATCGTACTTGGAACCTTTTTGGACGCACTGGTGATCGCGATCATCATCGGGCCGTTGTTCTTGCCATCAATGATTGCCGCGGGGGTCGATCCGGTACATTTCGGCATCGTTGCTGGGATCTCGCTTGCCATGGGGCTGATCACGCCGCCTTACGGCCTGTGCCTGTTGATTGCCTGTGCGATTGGCAAAATCGAAATGCACGAGGCGATTGCGGACACTATGAAGTTGTTTTTCGTGACCGCTTTGATCTTGGCCGTGATTGTACTCTTTCCGTCAATCACCACATTCATTCCGAGTCTTCTTAATGTCTGATTTGCAAGCAATATCCACCAGTTTGCCGCGCGGCGAAAACCGCATGGTCGACAAGATCATCAGTGCTTCAGCGGCGGCAGGTTTGATCACCGACGGTGCCGTGGTCTCGGTGTCCTCATCATCGGCAGTGGGGTGTCCCGATGCGGTGCTGGCGGCGATCGGAGCGCGGTTTGAGGACGAAGGCCACCCTCGCGATCTGACCACATTGCATCCGATTGCAGCCGGAGACATGTATGGTGTGAAGGGTGTCGATCATATTGCTAAAGACGGATTGTTGAAAACGATTCTGGGCGGCTCGTATCCGTCAGGCCCGTCCTCTCTTCCGATGCCCAAGATCTGGGAGATGATCGTGGAAAACCGGGTGACTGCTTACAATGTCCCGTCGGGTATTTTGTACGACATGCACCGGGATGTGGCGGCGCGGCGCCCTGGTGTGCTGACGCAGGTTGGTATCGACACTTTCGTCGATCCTGATCAGGAAGGCTGCGCGATGAATGAACTCGCGGCAGCGCGGCCTATCGTATTTGACCAGCAACTTAACGGAGAACGCTGGCTCCATTTTCCGAACATCGCGCCGGATGTCGCGATTATCCGGGCAACGACAGCTGACGAACACGGCAACCTGACCTTTGAACATGAGGGCACGACCCTTGGTGCATTGGACCAAGCTATTGCCGCGCGTAACTGCGGTGGTCTGGTCATTGCGCAAGTCAAGCGCGTCACTGCTGCAGGGTCGCTTCGTCCCCACGATGTGCGTGTTCCCGGCCATTTGGTGGACTGGATTGTCCTTGATCCCGATCAGAAACAGGCAACAGAGACGCTCTATGACCCAGCCATCTCAGGCCAGATTATGCGTCCATGGGACAGTTTTTTGCTTGCCGAACATGGTGTGGAAAAAGTGATCGCGCGCCGTGCTGCGATGGAATTGCACGCGGGTCAAACCGCCAATCTGGGTTTTGGCATTGCCTCTTCGATCCCACGGATCCTTTTGGAAGAAGGGCATCAAAAAGCTGTGACCTGGGCCATCGAACAAGGCGCGGTCGGAGGCATGCCTTTAACCGGTTTTGCATTTGGTTGTTCCTCCAATGCGGATGCTTTTATGTCAGCTCCCAACCAATTCACATATTTCCAGGGCGGCGGTTTTGACGTGTCGTTCCTGTCGTTTCTCGAAGTTGACCGCGCAGGTAATGTCAATGTTTCCAAGCTGGCTAAGAAACCCTACCTGACAGCGGGTTGTGGCGGGTTCGTCGACATAACCTCTAATGCGCGCAAACTCGTCTTTGTCGGCTACTTTGAAGCAGGCGCCGAACTTGAGATTTCGACACAGGGCTTAACAGTGAAGACGCCCGGAAAATTCACAAAGATGGTCGAACGGGTAGAACAGGTCACGTTCTCGGGGCCCCGCGCACTGCTAAAAAAGCAGGATGTCACCTATATTACCGAACGCTGCGTGATGCGTCTGACAGAGACCGGCCTGGTTGCAACTGAGATTATGCCGGGAATCAACCCAGTGCGGGATATTGTGGAGGCCTCGGAAGGGCGCGTTCAACTGGCCGATAACGCGACCGAGATGTCCACTATCCTATTGCAGCCTGAGCCAATGGGCTTGTCGTTGTGAGGGTATAGAACGACTTTGTCAGAGGAAACCCGCTTGAAGCGGGCAGGGTGCTCGCTTAGCTTCTGAGCATGCCAAAATTGAATCCCTTTCGCTATTTCAAAACGTCGCCCGAAACCATCCGGCTGGCCGTGATGATGTACAGAGGTGGTGGCAAAAAATCGGACGAGTCGTTAAGATGAACATCCAAATTATCCGTCAACGCAGACCCGCTGAGAAACTGGCCAATGTGGCTCATATCGATTAAGTCAAAGGGAACACCAAGCCGGTCAGCCGCACGTGCGGCAAATCTGACTTCCTTCTTGTGGCGTTGTCCGTAATCGAAGGAAATCAGGCCTGCAAGGTTCTGCTGCGCGGCCACTTTATGCGCAAGAGAGACAGAATCCAGTCCGCCTGAGCAGACTACGAGTGTCTTCATTTTTTGATCCTTGTTTTATTAGCCGGGTAGGCTGCGACCGGCGCTCATAGCGTGCGAACATCGCTTTTCTAGCAGAGGTTTCAGGCAAGGTAAAATGACATTGTGGCTGCCGCGCCTTGGCTCGAGGATGCCCCATCAATTTTCCGGACTTACCCGAGCATGAAGGCAGCCTCGAAGACGCTCCACGTCCGGGTCAACACCGTCCGCAAGCATCGGGTCGCAGGAACATTGGCTAACGTTGGGCTGAAAAAAAAGGAAGCGTCGATGACTGGCGCGCCATACCGAGGGCGTCCGCCTTCAATCAGCAACAACTTCATAAATGCACTCAACCTCGCAAGACCCGCCACAAGTTAAGCGCCATGTCAGTGAGATCCGCCAGCCGGGCGGTGATGTGCTCGCTGGCGAGACCACTGTTTGGACGCCGGTCAACCTCCAAACGGCTTAGCAGGCGAGACAAACGGCGCCGGTGCGTGCCAGTCATTACCTGCAGCGGATCTACGATCACCCCAGCGAATGTCGTCACCACAGACGCCAGCATCGCCAGCACGAAACCCGTCGCCACCAACAGCCAAAGCGAGAGATCCGTTGAGAATACACCATAGTACATGCGCCCCAACCCTTGTCCGAGCGGGAATTGCGCAACTGCAAGGGAGTGCGCCCTCATTTCAGCCACTGGCCCCGCGAGTGAGATCACGCCCGGCGTGGCAGACTGAAACATTATGTAGCCTGCGATTAAGACAAAGAACGTTGTTGTGATTTCGCCCACAGCGCTGCGCACGCCTGTATAGTCTGCAACTTCATGTTCCACCACGTTATAGGGCACGGTGACGCCATGACCCCTCGCATCAAGGTCGGCGATAAAGGCCATTGTGCGGGCAGCAACCTGCCGGGACACGTTCGTCTCAAGCAGAATCTTGCGGCGCAACATCCAAACAGATGTTTTATGAAATCGCAGTGCCGAGGCCAAAAGAGCCGTCAGCCGGATTATCAGGAAAACCGGTGCCAGAAAGACATTTGCTGGCGCGCGCAAGAGATCAGCGCCAAAAGCAAAGCGATGAAGACGCAACGTTCCACGCAGCCCGAAAGTTGTGCGTACGAAGGTACGTATCGCTGCTCTTCGGTCAGATTCTATAGTCATGTCGTCCATTGGCGAGGATTCCTATCCGCGGTCTGTGTAAGATCCTTATGCGGAACATCGAGTGATTATACAAAGTGACGGAGGCCCATGTAAGAGACGGCGCAGACTCGCCATCCACCCACCATTCTGATGCTGCGCCGCAGCTTTCGCATTGCGGCCATTAGAAGACGGCGCAGCATTTCGTCGGTTTCATCATCGATCAGCGGACAAAGTTGCTACCGAAACAGAGGCCGCGTACTGTTAAGATCGACCTGACGACCTTGCATCTGTCGCGGCAGGATCATCCGGCTTTCATGTCGATAATGATCTTGCCCACCGCATGCCCCTCAGCCAGCTTGTCATAGGCTTTGGCCGCATCGGCAAAGGCAAAGGTGCTGTCGATCACTGGTTTCAGCGTGCCTTTAGTGACCATTTCGGCCAGCATGGTCAGCTGCGCCCCGTTTGGCTCCATAAAGAACCAATCAAAAGACACACCGTACTTCTTAGCTAGTTCATCGGTGTCCTGCCCTTTGATTGAGACCAAATGCCCGCCCTTCTTAAGCACTTTGAAAGAATCCTGCATGACCGCCCCCCCGGACATGTCAAAAACCACGTCGTAATCGGCGATGACATCGGTGAAGTCCTGTTCCTTGTAGTCGATCACCACATCAGCCCCCAGTGACGTGACCATATCCGCGTTGCGCGCGCTGACGGTCGTTGCCACAAAAGCCCCAAGATCCTTGGCAATCTGAATTGCCAGCGTACCCACCCCGCCGGACCCTGCGTGAATCAGCACCTGCTGCCCGTCTTTCAACCCGCCCTTGTCCACCAGGGCCTGCCACGCGGTCAGCCCGGCTAGTGGGATCGACGCGGCCTCTGTGTGGCTGGTATTGGCGGGCTTCAGCGCCAGCGCCGAGACCTTGACCCGCGCCACTTCCGCTAGCGCGCCTGCGTCTTCCTGATGGGCCCGCGCGAACACCGCGTCGCCCACTTTGAAACCCGTCACATCGGCCCCGATGGCTGTGATGATACCGCTGACGTCATAGCCCATCACATGGGGAAACGTCAGAGGGATCATGTCCTTCAAATACCCCGCCCGCAGAATATTGTCGATTGGGTTCAAACTGGCGGCATGTACCTCAATCAAAACCGAATCCGGGGCAAGCGCGGGGGTCGGCACATTAGCAATCTCGACAGGGCCAGCATAGGCAGTGAAAACAGCGGCTTTCATATTCAGCATCCTTTGTGAGTGGAACGGCAAGGCGCGTTGAGCAATATCGCTTAACTGCATGTAGGCACGAAAGCCGCAAATACGATCCCCGCTCGCCCTGACGAAAGGGCAAGTGCAAAAACAGAACGACACCCCGACATGGGTTGGCCTCCGACAATGCCTCCAATGCTGGATCAGTTAGAGGGGTTCATTTCGATCAACTAATTTCAAAGTCTGACCGACCCCGGAAAATTCCGATCGCTTTTGTTCTTCCAGGACGAGGCCGCGATTGCCTTATGGCGGAGCCTCTAGACATATGCAGACCTTCGTCGAAGCAGCCAGATCAGTCGCGAACGGCCCAAGGACGAAGCCGCTGCCGCGGCAATGGCGCTTGTTTCTGGTGGAGTGAGCTGATCCGAGCGGCGTGATTTTGTGATCTGTCGAACCTGTCCGACGATTGGGGCTTTCTCAGTCGATTGACAGGAGGCTCCCATGACAGAGGATAAAGGGACCCCGCTGCGAGCGCGGATGATGGAAGATATGCGTATCCGTGGGATGGGCGACAAAGCTCAGAAGTCCCACATCCGGGCCATCAAGGATTTTGCGAGGTTTTTAAAGAGGCCGCCGGATACGGCGACGCCCGAGGAGCTTCGGGCATATCAATTACACATGACCGACACCGGCGTGACAGCGTCGACATTCAACACCCGCATTATCGCGTTGAGGTTCTTCTTTGGCATGACCTGCGGGCGCGAGGAAATGAAGCGTTTCATGCAATTCCGGCGGCAAGCGAGGAAACTGCCTATCGTGTTCAGCGTCGAGGAGGTATCTGACCTTCTGATGGCCGCCCCTGGGCCGGGCATCAAATACCGTGCGGCGCTCAGCATTTCTTATGGCGCCGGACTGCGGGCCTCCGAGGTCTGCAACCTCAAGATCGGCGACATCGACAGTGACCGCATGTTGATCCATGTCGATCAGGGCAAGGGTGGGAAAGATCGCAAGGTCATGCTCTCTCCCGGCCTGCTAAACCTGTTGCGTGATTACTGGCTGGAGGCGCGGCCAGAGGGTTGGCTGTTTCCCGGAAAGCCGAAGATCAATCCGATCTCATCGCGACAATTGAGCCGCGCCTTCACGTCTGCGAAGAACATGGCTGGTATCGCCAAACCGGCCACGTTGCACACCCTGCGGCACAGCTTCGCCACCCATTTGCTGGAAGCCAATACCGATGTCCGGGTCATTCAGGTCCTGCTCGGCCATGCCAACCGTCGTGGGTGCTCGACGGACATACACGCCTCGGACTTCACGCATTCCGACTCTATATCAAACGGTCAGACCGAATTGCTGCGTTCATCAAAAAATGGCCTACCGGCTCCGTGTCGCCGTCCAAAGTCGTTGCGGGTTTGGTGTTTCGCACTGAAAGTGCTCAGCTTGTTCGGAGGTTAGTTTGGGACACTGGCGAACAACTGAAGAAAGAGGCCTGCAATAACAGGCCGGGTTTACCATCTGAAGCGTCTGCCGAAGGCCTCGCCCTCGTACGCGACGAATTCGATCTCGTGAACGACTGCCGTGCTGACGCCGTTCGCGTTTACCTCCGATAACCTTCCATTATCGGAGGTAAAACCATGCCCGATTTACCCGGAATACCTGACCCGATCCTGCCGGCGTCAACAGACGTGAAAGAACTGCTTGAGGCGGCCTATGCCGTAAATACACGCCGTGCATATCGGTCGGATGTCGCGTCGTTCTTGCAGTGGGGCGGTTCGATCCCTTCAACACCCCAAGAGATCGCTGCCTTCATCGCATTTCGGGCGGAGACCTGCTCCGTTGCCACAATCAAGCGGCAACTGGCTTCTCTCTCCAGCCTCCACTCCACACTTGAACATACGCCCAACCCGCTCAAAAGTCGTCATATTGCCGCTGCTGTACGGGGATTGGCAAGACTTCATGGTAAACCTCAAAGGGCTGTTGAACCGCTTCTGATCGAGCATCTACGGTTAATCCTTGACGGGTTGCCTGCGACAACGATTGGAAAGCGCAATGCAGCCCTGCTGACGACTGGATTTGCCGGAGGAATGCGACGGTCGGAGCTGGTGGCACTCGATTTTTGCGATATCGCCTATGCGTCGGCAGGCATCCGCATCACCATCAGGCGCAGCAAAACTGATCAGTTCGGGCATGGCCGCATCGTTGCCATACCATATGGCCGAACCCGCTACTGTCCAATTAAGTATTTGAATAGGTGGTTCAGCGAAATCGATACACAGGAAGGGGCAGTGTTTCGGTCATGCGCGAAGGGCGGCCAGATTGGACATAATCGTCTTTCGGTGGAGGCTGTTGCTGTCATAGTCAAAAAAACCGCTGCGAAAATTGGTTTGGACCCTGTTGATTACTCAGGGCATTCATTACGCGCCGGATATGTAACGAGCGCTATTCAGGCCGGTGCGTCAGAGCATTCCGTACGTAGACAGACCGGTCACGCATCCAGCGCCACGATGGAACGATACATCCGCTTGGCAAATCTGTTCGAAGACAACCCCACTGGGTTGCTCTTCTAGAAATTGACACCGCTTTAGAATGGCGGAGAGCATGCGAAGTTGGGCTGCCTCCGCTCTGAGGTCGGGCTCCCAGTAGTATCACAGGATCGCTGTGAATAGCCACATTCCCCCAGGCCTCGGCGTCAATAGGCATGGAAATGTAGGCATTCGCGGTCACTGCACGTCCCCGCGTCGTCGTGACCCGCACAGATTGTGCGAATAGCGTTTTAGCGGACCGTGACAACCGGGGTCGCTCCACCAACGGTCTGGCCGGACTCGTTACCGGAAGCAATACGGAAGCATCATGCAGCAGAACTTGGCGTTGGTGATGAAAGAAAAGCATAGTCGAGATCAACGTAAATACATGATTCTAATGCGTTTTTGTTCGTGTGGCGGTGGTCGGAGAAGTGTAGAGAAATGGGTCTTATTCGGTTTGTAATCAGTAGGTCCGCGGTTCGAGTCCGTGTGTGGGCACCATTAAATCAATGACTTAGCGGATATTCGCTTCGTCAATTTGTTGTTCGGGTACCTCTGCGGGTACCAAACCGCGGCTCAACGACAGGACTCCGGCGCAGTTCGAAAGTTTCTGACGAATTCAGAGCCGTATCTACATACCAGCCCCCCTGCGCCCCCCCATGGCCCCTCAACTAAGCACCTGTTAAACACTGCACGGAAAATATTGGCGAATTTCTGGAGACGGTCGGTTAAGGTTTGGTCTTGCGAGTTTGCTTTTGATTGGGTGTATTTGGAGTGCACATTAAGCTTCTAACCTGAATGTCGTAGGTTTAAACCCTACTCCCGCGACCAAATTTACGTAACATTAACAGTGTGTTACACCCCGCTTCGGCGGGGTTTTTTGCGTTACGCATCCAGAACTGGAAGCACTGTGGAAGCAAACGGAGCGATTTCGCACTGTAGCTGTCTTGCCACACGGGACATCCTTCATGGGAGGGCAGCATCAGGTCGTGGCTTCGAAACAACCGGTCACGTGATATGGATAAACCGGGAAAGACGCTAAGAGAACTACATAGTTTCTGGGCTCCGGCAAGCTAGTCGCGGAACTCAATCTACTTCTGATCATTCCGATACGACTTTCGACGTTCAACGAAAGCGATATCACCTTCATTTCTCACATTGATCAGGGCCGACGAAACCCAAATGCGCTTTCCGTTGGACAATTCA
>JABSSD010000030.1 GCA_013214575.1 Paracoccaceae bacterium
ATGAGGGAAGATCGAAGACGACGCACGATTGAAGTGACGTCCAATCGAACTCATTGACGCACCGCGTTGCCATCGATCCCACATCTCGGACTTCTGTTTGTCCGTGTAAAACACCCGTGTGCGATACTTCATGATAAACACTCCATCTTTCTCAAAAGATTAGAGTGTTGCGACGACCCATTGAAACCACAGCTGGGAGCGGTCGTTAGACGTACTTGGCACCAAGGTCGGTTATGCGCAGGTAATGACCTTTGCAAAGTCGAAGCCTCATGCGTCACGAGGGCGCATGAACGGCCCACTGCAGCGAACGGCGGGTTAGTGCCCTTCTTGGCCAATGCTGCCATCGCAAAAATATGTAGCTGGTGCGGAAAGCGATATCTTCTGCAAGCGCGATGGGGCGTGAACTGATTTAGTAAAGCGGCCGTTCAGAAGTGGATCTTGAAGTTCGATCAGCCAACGGCCGACAAACCGAGAACAAGATGGCGCACCCTTATGGAAGTGGCGGTTCGGGGCTTTGATCTGATCAAGGTGGAATGTAGCCCTGAGGGGATGGGAGAACAAAAAAACAGGTGTCAGATCTTTTGTGGCGTCCACTAGAGACCGATCTGAAGCCTTCTCCAGCGGCGATCAAGCCCCCGTTTCTCCTTACCGTCGCGCGGTTTGAGGAAATAAAGTGGAACGCGAATATCCTGAGGAAGTGCCAATACTGGCATATCAAAGTTCGGGTCGTCAATTCCGTCTCGCGAGGAAGGAACGCTGTTGTTTGCGAAAGTACTTAGGGTCGCCAAAGCCATCATGTCAGGTCGCAGGATGTGATTCATGAGCTGGTTTGCTTGCTCCACATTCGCTGCATCGCTGGGGACGGCGAGGACGTCGGCCCACAGGTTCGTTCCTTCTTGGGGAAGAATATATTGGTATTGTTCGCTTTCTTCCTCCAATAGCGGCGCTAGGGCAGCTGTGCTCCAAGCAATTGCGAGACAGATTTCCCCGCCGATCAGGTCATCGTATTGGTCGCTATCAAAGGACCGGACATAGGGCGCGATGGCGGCTATCACTTCGAAGGCCGCATCAATGTCCTGATCGGACTGTGAGTGTGGATCAAGGCCTAGATAAACGAGCGCTGCGGCAACAACCTCCTCTACTGAATCGACGATTGTGATACCACAATCGGCCAATCTTTCCGCGTTTAGGGGGTCAAAAACGAGGGCCCACCTGTCGAGTGGAGCATTCGGCAAGCGTTCAGACACGGCTTCAACATCATAAGAGATACCAGTTGTGCCCCAAAGGTAGGGCAGCACGTATCCGCCCGCACTCGGCATGGACTTGAGAAAAAGTTCCTGCAGTTGCTGATCCACACCCGCCACATTGGGAATGGCGTCCATATCGATTTTCTGGATGGCTCCTGCCTCAACCAAGCGGCCTACCATTTCCATGGGGACCACCACTAGGTCGTAACCTGTGCCACGCGCGATCAAGCGCGCCTCTGCTTCGTCGGCCTCACCGTATGTGTCCATGGAGAACTGGGTGCCAACTTCTTCCTGAAAGCTATCGATGGTCTCTTGGGCGATATATCCACTCCAGTTAAAAAACCGGACGTGTTCGGTTTGCGCAGCAATCGGAGCTGCCAATACAGTTGCGGAAAACAGGGCTGCGGCAATGGTTTTTGTCAGGCGCATCGTTTCTCTGGTCCCTTTGAGTTGCTGTTTTCTTCAGGCCAAAGGCGCGTAAGTGCCTCGGTCAGGTCGGCCTTTCTGATTGGTTTTGAGAGATAGCCGCTCATTCCCGCTGACATGCCGGCGTTGCGGTGTTCACTCATAGCGTTGGCCGACAGCCCGATGATCGGGAGTGTTGCTATCCCCAATTCGCGTTCGTTCGCCCTGATTGTCCTGGTTGCGTCCAGACCGTCCATTTCTGGCATCCGAACATCCATGAGGATCAGGTCAGGTGACCAAGACTTCTCCAGCTCGACTGCTTCGATGCCATTCGCTGCCGTGTTTACCACGCAGCCCATACGCTCCAGCATTTTGCTGACAACCATGCGATTGACACGATTATCATCGGCCACAAGGATGTTCTTGTTGAAAGTCAGGACGGCCTCAGTTGGTGCTGCAAGCTCCATTACCTTCGGCGCGTCTACTACAGGAAATTCAACGACAAATTCGGAGCCTTCACCAAGCTTGCTTACCATTGAAATCTTGCCGTTCATGGCTTCGGTGAGCTTCTTGACAATGGCCAAGCCCAACCCTGTCCCCCCGAACCGTGATGTTGTTGACGAGTCTGCCTGAGTGAATTGTTCAAAAATCCGACTTTGGGCTTCTGGTGCCACTCCTATGCCAGAGTCCCTGATAACCAGACAAAAAATTCGCGTCTCTTCATTCAGCGACACCCGTTCGTTCACTTCGATTTCAACGGATCCGGTCTCAGTGAACTTGATGGCATTGCTGACAAGGTTGAGAACAATCTGCCGGACGGCCTTGCCATACCCGAGCACGCTCCAATTGGTCGTTTCCGAACGTGCAGAAAGACGCAGGTTAATATTCTTGCTCTGAACTTGCGCCGAGAATAAGTCAACGACCTCCTGACAAAGAGAAAGAACATCAAATACTTCGGTCTCCATCTCGAACTTGCCCGCTTCGATCTTGGACAGATCCAACACGTCATTAATGATACGCAACAGTGAATTTCCGCTTACGAGCATCATGTGGACCATGTGCCGTTGTTCGTCATCAAGGTCTGTATCTTGCAACAACTCCGTTAAACCCAACACACCATTCAACGGCGTTCGTATTTCGTGGCTCATCGTTGCCAGAAATATGGATTTGGCTTCGGATGCGGCCTCGGCAGTTCGACGGCTCGTTTCAATTTCGGATTGCGCCCTGATAATATAGCGTTCCATCGGTAGATGCACAAAACGGGCCGCCACAAATACTCCCAGTGCCCCGATGGCCACAGCAATTACCGCATAGGTCAACTGCGCTTCTGTGGCAGCGCGGCCGGTCCGGACTTCCGCATACTTGATCTGCATAATAACCGGGATCAACTGCCGGGACAGATCCGAAGCAAGTGCTGCTGCTTTTGAGATAGTTGAATTGTTTTTTCCGGGGTTCGCGACGACATCGGCGAAAAACAGGATGTCGCCAAGTTCGACCAAGGGGTTCAAGGATGGCTGGTCCATGATTTCCCGCGCTTCCTCGGAAAATGTGGATTTTGTGTTGGCATGGGTTATTTGCTCCAGAGCGATGCTTGCCCTCGCAGCGCTTCGCCGGACGCGCCCAATTGCAATCAATGCCTTTTGTTTGGCTGGGTCGGATTTCAGTTCATCGAACGCCAGCGACAGCTCAGCGAGAGAAACTAAAATCAGATCGAGAGATTGTGTGTTTTCAGCACGTCGAGCGACGCCGTCGCGCCCAGAAAGCGTAATGAGAAAGGCGCCAATAGCCGCAGACAGCAAGATTGCGAGCGCAACTCCGCTGCGGAGGCGGAGATAACCTTGAGTGATACGCTGCTCTGCCATGTCTTGTACCAACGTCCATATACCAGCAGAATGTTTCGCAGCATTTAATTTCGAAGGGATTAACTCCAGGTGTTGCTCCTGCTAAGAAGCACTTCCTCGTTCTGGGTTGGATAACGCAACACAAGATCGCTCAGAATATGGCCGAAGCGGCGTTTGAAGCTCTGCTAAGAGAACGCGCAGCGGCCAGTCTGGTCAAGGAGTGGCCAACGAGGATTCATGCAATCTGTAGGTCCTGATAGAAGGTTCCAGCTGTGATGAACGCATCAGTTCGCATTAGTTTTGTGCCGACATACCCACATACAGTGGGGTGCTATCATTCCGCGTCTGAGTGAACGTCCGCTTCGAAGAGAGGTGTCGTGGCGTAGATACGTCAATAACGATGACCACTTTAGGGAGTTCGCGCTATTTGGGTCAACAAAAGTGAATGGCAATGAAGTCCGCTCAGCTGCCCTTGGTGCAGATCGCAGCGAAGGTCGGCTGCCGCCCTTCGTGTCGGATGCTGCACGGCGCACCAAGGTCGTAGAAGGGCTGGAAGCCGCCGTTAGACGCGATCACCACCAACGGCATGTGTGGATAGCCCCTGCATAGCAAGACATTTTTGAGTTGATCGGCACTTTTGTCAGAAGCAGTCATGTGTCCGGCCTGTTTGCGCGGTTTTGACCGCTGGCCCTGAAGGGTTCCGCAAACCAAGTCCCTATCAGCAATGCGGGCTATAATGCCCGAGCCGTTGGGCGGGGTGTCTTGGTTTTGGCGGCTGACTTTTGCACCATCACTTCGCAGGTCTTGCTATCTCGTGTTTCTCAAAT
>JABSSD010000031.1 GCA_013214575.1 Paracoccaceae bacterium
AGCCTCACCACGCTGCAGATACCGGTCATACCAACGGTAGAACGTGGTGCGAGGAATGCCGAGCTTTGCCAGCGTTTGGCGGGCTGACAGATGGCTCTCTTCCACAAGCCGGATGATCTCCAGCTTCTCAGATGCAGGGTACCTCATTCGTGGTCGCCCCCACCGTCGAACATGCTTTTTTTGAGCAAGCGGAGTTCGAGGGTTTGTTCCGCCACAACCGCCTTCAGATCACGGGCTTCGCGACGCAGGTCTTTGACCTCATCGGTCGTGGCAGCACGTGCCGTATCCCCGGCCAGACGCCGTTTGCCAGCCTCTATGAAGTCCTTTGACCATTTGTAATAGATGCCCTGCGAAATGCCTTCACGACGGCACAGCTCCGCTATGCTGTCTTCGCCACGCAGGCCGTCCAGCACGATCCTGATCTTCTCTTCCGATGAGTAATGCTTGCGCGTCGCCCGCTTGATGTCTTTGACGATCTTCTCGCCAGGGCTTTTGCGTGTTCCAGTTGTCTGTCTCATGTCCCACTCCTCAGTGGTTACGATGAGCCAAGAACACTCCCTTATCAAATACCGCTATTTGGTCCCATAGGCGCTGACGTCAGACAGTGCGGCCTGTCGAAGCGGCCCTTGGTGATCTGCGCAGAAATTCGAAGTGGCGTCTCAGTAATTCTCGATATTCCTCAAGCCTTTTCGATCTCCGTTCTAATGATTTGCCACTCTTCCTCGATTGATCCTGAATGCCGGGTCTTGCCAGCACGCCGATACCAGTACCCAGCATTCGCGTCATCGCCTTCGGCCCGGTGAACTAGAGCATGCACCCAATCGAAAAGTGGCACACCCTCGTGTTTTTGACTGATCTCATGCGCCTTCTCCATTTCCTTGCCTGGTCGAAAATTGCCTGTCTTGATCAAATTGAGTGAGTCAAGAAGTAACACCTGGGACATGCGCTTTGCCTTAATCGTTTGTGGGCGCCGCATTCGATTGCGATCAAGGACAGCATAGCATTCATGGGCAAGAGGACCACACTCCAAGCCTCTACATCCATCTATGCTTGGTAGGGATGGCCTGAAGCCGCCGTTCGACCTCTATTTTGATGCCACGACCTTCGGTCGCCAGGGCGGCCGCTGCCTTCGGCCGGGGCGCTTGGCTGCGGAACCGCGGCGCGGCGAATCTCCACCAAGTCTAGCATCCTGCGGGCAACGGAGATATTGCCGTCCAGCATCCGAACCGCCATAACCCGCTGCTCTCCCCCTTCGATAACCTCAAAGAACTGGGTAAGCTTACGGGAAAAATGTTTGTGCAAAGTCTTAGGATGAACATCCGTAAACTGCGCGATGTACTCTTGGGCCCAACACAGGCCTGAAAATACAGTCAAGCATATGTTTTTAAACGACTATATCAAATTTTGCGCACCGACATTTCAGTAGCGCAACTTCACAGGGTCGCTCTACAAGTGAGTTTGGGCCTTAGCTTCTGAATTCTCGTCATTCATGGAATAAAAAACCTCCGCGTGAGGGTATAGCGGGTATGCGGGCAAAAGTTTGCAGAGATCTGACCCACCCCCTCCCCTTTCTTGGAAAGTTGTTTCGGCGGCATCTGTGCACAAGTCGTGAACAGTCTACATCCGTGGTAATCTTGATGAAGTTAACAGAGGAGCTGACAGGTGTTGAGGCTGATTGAGGCTGTTGTAGATAGCATCGGGCGGGTCGCATCGGTGCTGCATTTTGTTTTTCTCACGTGCATATTCTCTACGTTTGCCGCTGCAAATATCCAGGGCGACCCGGCTGTTCCTGCGACCTCTGGCTTGCTTTGGAACCGCAGCGGTTTGCCCGCCGTTTTCCCGCTTCAGGTCAAAACGCCTGCTGGCCAGGACTATTTCCTAACGCTAGTCGACGAACGAACCAGAAAGGAGGCATTGGCGGCGTTTATCATTGGCGGCGCATTCTTCAAAGTCCTTGTACCGCCTGGAAAGTACGCACTGCGGTTCTCCTTTGGCGATGCTTGGCAAGGCGAAGAGCATCTTTTCGGCTCGGGGTTGGATACAGGTGAATTTGAACTGAAGGAGCCTCTGACGTTCAGAATTCACGGTGTAGGAACCAAGGCAGGCCATCTGGTGGATCTCACTGAAATTCGACCCGGTCAACTTGTGCAAGCTAAATTGAGGGGCCAGTTCATCTGCCAAGCCCTGCGAACCGAGTTTTTCCCGCCGCTTAAAGCAAGGTACGCAAATGATCCTCGCATCAAGGATGGTTCTGGGAATCACAACCGTCGACCATTTTCGCGAGAATTTCGAATGCGGGGCTCAGGGCAGTATCTACGGCGAGGAAACCGCCAATTTCTCTATTTGAGATATGAGGTGAGGTCTAGATATTGCCAGTGACTAACTTGCCGGGTTCAGGGACAGACCAAACATCAACATCAGCCCTATCTTCAACCCGCGGCTTGGCCGCCCTGCCCTCAGGCAAGGCAAACCGGGCATTCATTGAGTTTGACCAAACTAAGTCTCTTCCAGTGACCTATAGTCCTGTTCAACTGTCGCTACATTTATGAAGTTGTATATGCTCAATGGTGAGACCCTGAGCAAAGAGCATAGAACGACAGTCCCCAGCCAATGGCTGGAGCTGTCTCTATGCTCTGGGCGATATCGATCTGCTCAACGGAGCCGACCCTTCGCTTTGAGCCCCAACCTGTGCGCATGTCCTCGCCGGTTGAGTTGACCGCTACTTTCCAGCACAGAAGGACACTGTGTATGCCGGGGGGCGGGCTTCGGTCTTTCGAACTGCCCTTGGCGTTTGCCCCGTCCCATGGTTCGCCACTACGTCTCGAATGCCACCGTTAACCGACCATCCGAAACGGACGCGATTAGGCCGCGTCGTGCCGGTCTCCTATGTCGATCAGGTCAATGTTGTCGCTGGCACTGGCACCGTTATGTGTGAACATCTCGGACACCATGCGCTGCATCATCTGATGCTGTTTCTCGGACGGGTTCCAAGCGGGCCGTCCGGCATTTTTCAAAATTGATCGGGCGAAATTGGCTTCCCAATCGCTGCCTCTGCGAACCACAGTCCGCATGTGGTACAACAGCTCTTCGACGGGGCGGAGGTTGCTCATTCTGCGGCCTCCCCGTACAGGGTGCCGAACAAGGCAGCGGATGCCGTCATGTAGGTGTTATTTTCTGACAGGCTATTGAGGGTGGCAAAGGCCAGCGAGGCACGCTCGGCTTCACTCAGGCGAGCCATCAGTATGATTGTTAGACCGTGCCACGCAGACTCGTCGCCCAAGGTGAGGGCAAAGCCCAGCCCCTTTGCGACCTTCTTGTGCCGGTCTTTGGCATACAATGACATTGCGCTTTTGTGGATATTGTTGCGGCGAAAACTAGCTGTTTTCTTATGGTAATTGACGCTGGGTGCAGTTGCCGCTGACCCGGCGTTTTCTTTTGTCAGATTGCGACTACTCGTACCGAAAGTGCGGGTATCACGTTCACTCGGTGTTCTGCCAATGTCTTGATACAGATTTGACCGTAAAGCTTTGTTTTTGTTGAAGAAGGCAATGGATTGCAAATCCGTGCACACGAGTTCGATTCTCGTACTCGCCTCCAATCTTTCCGATATCCCTTATCCCATTGATTTGCTAGGTAGTCTGAGCGTGTCGACCCTATATTTGACATTATGGCTGACACTATGAGCGACACTACAATAGGGAAAATGGCACATGGATTGGCACCCTGCCTCGATCAGCCTGCGAAAAGGCACGTACTACGTGGTTCTCACAGTCCCCAAAGCCGTGAGGTCGGCCATGGGAGACAAGATCCAGATCCGGAAATCGACTGGAACGTCTGACAAGACCATTGCAATGCAGCGCAAGTTCGATCTGGAGGGGGCTTTACGCGATCAAGTGCTGGCAGCGGCACGACAAGCGAGCCTTAGTGACGAAGCCAGCCATTATCAGCAGGCTGTGCTAAGACTTAAGCTGGTCGACCGCCCCTATTACCATGCCTACGATGATGAGGTTGGTGACGTTCTCCTTCGACGCATGTCCAACGCCCCAAGCCACATCGACCACATTGCCCTCGCTGCGAAGGAGTTCAATAGGGTCCTCCTAAGGCTCAAAAAAGCTGAACTGGAAGCGGAAGACCACAACCCGGACCTCAGCCTCCTTAAGGAGTTCGACCTAAACCCGCCCAGCGCTGACGAAGCGGATATTTTGATTAAGGCGGCAGTATCGGAGCTACATAAGAGCTTCGGAACTCCGGAAGCCATCCCTACGGTCAGCAGCACCCTAGTAGGCACATACCAACGTACTCTGGAGCAGAGAGTCAAACGTAAGGACATGAAATCCAAGACCGCCAAAGCCCGAATGAACAACATCAAGCAGTTCGTCGACATGATAGGTGATCTCCCACTTGATGAAGTGGAGGCGACCCACGCCTATGCCTTTGCCGACCAATTGGGCAAGGAATTCGCCAACTCCACGGTCAAAACGCGCGTCAGTGACGTCTCGACTCTTTTTGAAGACGCGGTGAGGTCAGGCAGGATGAAACATAACCCTTTCACCAACCTGAAGCTGCGGAGTTACGGCAAGCGGGGACAGCACTATACCCCACTGTCGGACGAACTGCTCACGCATTTATTCGCCATCCCGAAGCTACGCCTCGACATCAAGCGAATATGGGCGATCCTCGTCTGCACTGGCATGCGTCTAGATGAAGTGGCCACCCTCCAGCTCCACCAAATCAAAGAGAAAGACGGCATCTTTAACTTCGACCTTACCAATGCCGCCGTTAAGAACGCCAATTCCCAACGAAGGGTGCCGATTTGCCGGACTCTGGAGCCACTTATTCGCCAGATAATCAATGAGCGGGCCAGGCGAGAGAACCTATTCGACTTTCGCGTCAACTCAGACGGCAAGACACGTGCCTCTTCGCTCTGTGTCTACTGGATGGCCAAGGCCAATCTCAACAAAGAGTCAGGCGACACCACAGCGCGTTATACAACCCATTCTTTGCGAGGCTCCTTCAAGGACAAGATGCGAGATGCCGAAGTGGCCCAGGAGGTTCACAATGCGATTTTGGGCCACGATCAGCACACCGTGGGAGCCGCCTACGGTCGCGGCCCCAGCCTTAACATTATGAAGTCCGCGGTGGACAAGGCTAACCACCCCTACCTTGACTGGATAGCTCCGGAAGGCCGACGATAAGATCCTGACATTACCCTCCAACGCAAAACGATAGGCCCCGTGGACTGTTGGAGCTATTCTTTGGTCGGAAGGACCGCCGTCCCGGTTAGGGCTGGGCATCGTCCACCATGCGTCTGTAAACCCATGCCCCCAGCATTTTTGATCAATGCATTGCGACTGACGAAAGACATTACCCATGAATAAAATCACCGTAATCCATGAGGATCATATGGGCGACGATCTGGCGGTGGTGAATGCCGCCCGCGTCTCCTATGGCAAATGGTCTGACTGGCTTATAGCTCCCCCCGGTCAGACTGACGGCCATTATCAGCTCTTGAAGCCAGAGGATCAGCGGCTGCTGCAGTTCCTGGCCCGCGGTATGATCGCACGAGACTTCGAGGCCGTGGCGGAGGAAATTCGGCAAGCCCCCCTTCCCTTAGCCTTCATCGAACCTGATCCGGGCCAAGAGCGGATTAAACAGGAAGAGATTGTCCAGACCCTGAACCAGTGGCGGAATACGCCCCTGCATCGATCTCCGTTCGGTCAGGTATTTCTGAAGGTTCACGTCTTCGCCCCCATCCATACGGCACGGCAACTGGTGAAACATGAGGGGCTGCAGTGGAACGAGTTGAGTGGCGGCCATCCCCGGTATTGCCCAGATTTCCATGATCCGGCCACACTTCGCGCTGCGATGAAGGATATGAATCAGGGCAGTAAAACTGCTCTGACCGGAGAGGTGGAAGCACAGGTCCGTAGGATTTTTGATGAGGTCATGAACGATGCTGATGACCGCTATGAACGGCTGATAGAGCTAGGGCTGTGTGAGGAACAGGCGCGGACAATGCTGCCCCTCAACACCATGACTGAATGGATGTGGTCCGGTAGCCTAGGAGCATGGGCAACGATGTGTAAGCTGCGGCTGGGTAAGGACACGCAGGACGAAGCTAGGGAGGTGGCTGAAGAGGTAGCGGACATCGCCCGCATCTATTTCCCTGGAGCATGGTCATCCCTGATGGACAACGGGGAAGTGATTGATAGCTGATCCGCCCACATCCACCAGGTAGGCTGACGGCATTGTTCTTTGGCCGGAGCGACAAAAGCCCCGGCTGATGGGCCGGGACTCTGTAAACCTACTTCTGTAAACCCACACCCCCGTGACAGCGTCCAATTATGGGGCGTGACAAAACCTGTGACAGGGAGTGCGGGGCGGTCTGGTGCATGTTCAGGGCAGGCTGTAAACCTACTCTGGCTGTTTCGAACCATCCTGCCCGCTGAGCAGATCGTAGTCCGATAGCTTCCGCTGAAGGGTGGCGTTAGAGATGCCTAAATGGGCGGCCTGCTCTGTGCGAGTGGGGTGCGACCCGATGACTTCGATCAGGATCAGACGTTCATGCTCTGCCTGATGTTGGCGGAGCGTTTGTGTTGGCTGGTTCATTCAGTGGTCTCTTTTTCAGGTCTGATAGGGGTTGGAACAGGTCCAGCGGCAGCACGAAGGTGGGCTTACCGGCGATGTGTCGTTTGAGGAGAGAGGTACGCTCTTCCTGCAGGTCATCGACGTTCACCACCATCCATTCGTGGAAGCCGTCGATCTCTGCCAGCTCAGGGATCTGGATGACGAAGAAGACCTCAGAGAACCGGGCGGCTGTGTTCATCCGGTGGAGTTCCTTTTCATCTAGGAAGACGTAGAGCCAACCTTTGGATGAATCCGTCTGTAGCTGCTTCATCTTCACTTGGGCGAAGGATGCCATGCCTTTAGGCTGGTCCGGGAGGGAGAAGACAATGTCTGGGCTGACGGCGTAGGTGAAACCGCGTTCGTCGTTGGCCGCTGGGCAAGTAAACCGTGGAGTGGACCTTCTGGAACCGGGAACCGGGCCGATGGGATGTGCTGTACCACCCATGAGAGCGATTAGTTCCATGAAGATATTCTCAGCCTCCTGGCCTTTAGCTTTGCGGGTCTCGAAGGAGTCTTGCGGCTTACGTTTGGCGGACATGTAGCTTCTTTCTTCGCTGCCCCTATCGGACAGCACATATGGAGGAGATTGTGTTACCCACAGCACCGACACCCGATCCTTGTAGGACGGGCATTTTGGTTGATGCTGGCACGGTCAGAGCCGTGACTGTCGCTGGCCTTTAGTCCCGCTATCCATGTTTTTACGGCAGCGGATCAAACCTGCCTCATGCGGGGTTATCGTAGACGAACTACGGCTGCAGGG
Organism: Paracoccaceae bacterium; assembly: GCA_013214575.1. Classification (GTDB taxonomy): domain Bacteria; phylum Pseudomonadota; class Alphaproteobacteria; order Rhodobacterales; family Rhodobacteraceae; genus Parasedimentitalea. The sequence continues at coordinate 7,388 of JABSSD010000031.1, forward strand.
TGTCGGAGCAGCGGCGGACGATCAGAGTATCTATGGAGGAGCGTGGCGGGCTGCGAAACAGTCCCCGAACCAACTCCCTTATTATAGCATTATCCACGCTAAAAAGAAAGGCATTTTCGCCACTTACAGCTGATTTCAGGCCGGTTTACAGTCCTAAAATCCCAATCTCAGGGCGGCTCCATATACGATAATGGGATACCCCCCGGGTGGCACCTGCCCGGCCCCTCTGCCCCATGCCATCAGCGATGCGGCTGCGGGCCTGCCCTGTGACTCACGCAGTGCCTCTAGCGTCAATTGGCACCCCGCCTAGCCGGAAGAGCGTGGCGGTGCTGTAGTGGCTTTACCTGACTCCTCCCTGTCGATGCGACACCTATCCGTAACAGATGAACCACCGTTGACATTTGATACAGCAAGATTCAGATTGCCCGTAGATCGGCAAAAGGGGTCTGAATGATGCGGAAGTTCGTGACCTACATCAGGGTGTCCACCAAACGGCAGGGCGAGAGCGGTTTGGGTCTAGAGGCACAGGAACGGGACATTCAGGTCTTCTTCGACAACTACGCAGAGCAGCCCTTCGAGGTAATTGCAGCCTTCTGTGATATCGACAGCGGCACAAAGGCTGATCGGGTCGAACTGACTCAGGCCATTGAATTGGCGAAGAGCGAGAAAGCCACGCTGATGGTGGCGAAGCTGGACCGGCTCTCACGCTCTGTGGCGTTCATAGCCACGCTGATGGAGGACAAACGGCTAGATCTATGCGTAGCGTCCCTCCCCAGCGCTGATAAGGCCATGCTGCACCTGTACGCGGTGATGGCAGAGATGGAACGGGACTTCATCAGCAAACGCACGCAGGCAGCGCTACAGGCCGCTAAGGCCCGGGGTGTGAAGCTAGGCGGGGCCAGACCGAAGGCGGAGGTTAGACATGCTGCCGTGAAGGCTGAGGCAGACCGGCAGGCAGAGCGTGTCGGGGATACGATCAGAGTTAGCCGTGAGGCGGGGCAGTCCTATCGCCAAATCGCAAATCAACTCAACACTATGAGCGTTCCTACAGCCCGTGGAGGCCGTTGGCACGCTGCGCAAGTTCAGCGGTATTACGGAAGACTTTCAGGGGCTGCGGAATAGAAAACGATTGAGATGACGGCTCTGATGTGATGAAAGTCCAGGTCGAGGATCCCTAACTTATTTTGATTGAGGTTTATTTTGATTAAATATCCAGGAGCCGAGCATGCTCTCACCGAGGATGAAATACTATCCGCTCAAAACTTTAGACCTAGTCCGGAAGTCAGGGAGTTAATGGATCAGCTGAACGCCGCCTTAGGAGGTACAGACATCGATCTCTTCCAACTTTGGAAAAACATTATGAAGGATCCGGACTGCATCATGACTAAGGCGAGTGAGCGGGATGCTATTATGAGACGGGGCTTCCAACTTTGCGGCGAAAACCTAGATGAGCGTCTTCCCGACTTTGACGCGTTCATGGAAGTTATCAGTGAAAATCCAGATGTCATGGCAATCGCTACCGTGGAAGGGTATCTACGGTACGAGAACATTATCTAGCGGCCCAACTTGGACACGATATTGCAATTAAGGCTAGATGACCGCGTTCTTGGTTGCCTCCCGTAGACTACCGCCAAAGGGAAGCAACTCAAGGCCCCACTCGCAATGATTGTTTATTGATAGTTCTACGAAGCAAAATAAGCGGATGCCGGGTCCCAGCGTCAAACACCTACTTGTGTAGCCAGAAATGCCTTACCATCTTCGACTAGACGTCCCCGGAAAGAACAAGCATGACATTAGACGAGACATTAAGACCCAATCAGTCAGCAAATTAAACCATTACATTACAACATCTTACCGAATAAGCCTGGAAAAACAGGATATTCTCGTACTCGCCTCCAAGCGTTTTCAGTGACTTGCGTCATTTGGGACACTGCGCTGATACCTCCGTTTACAGTTTTGTTCATGATCCACCCCCACGGGCTGCTGACAACTTAACCAATACTGAGTCGGTTTCGTCTGGTGAAACCCGCGCGTAATGCTCGATTACATTGGCCGCATGACGGATTGCCCAACCCATATGGTTAGCAATCTCTGACAGGGTCAGACCAGCATTCAGAAGCCGGGTAGCCGCGGTTCCGCGCGTGTCTTGCAGCCTAAGATCACGAGACAGCTTGGCTTTGTCTCGCCACTGGCGCAGTCCCTCAGAGGCACGATGTTCGGTTAGCTGGTCGCCCGATGCATTTGTCAGGATCAACAACTTTCCGGGCTGGGTCTCATCAATGACCTTTGCGAGCGCTGGAGTGATCGGAATATGAGCCAACCTCTTGCGTTTGTTTGTACGAACCCGAAGACGACGCCCCATTGGGGTATCCTCAACATTTCCAGTTGTCAGCTTGATCAAGTCACCAGGGCGCAAACCCGTCTCGCAGGCAACGCACAGAATGCGTCGCACCCACTCCGGGGCGATAGCATCGATTGCTTCCCGGTCTCCCGGTGTCCAAACAATCTCTGAGCGGTCCACTTCATAGAGCCGGTGCAACTTGTGGCAGTGATGTTCAAACAACTTGCCCTCTTCAACTGCCCAATTCAGAATACGAACCGCATGAGTGCCTGCCATGTCGTGCTGTTTGGGAGAGTGCTACCAGAGAGCCCTCCAGGAGTTCATCTCACCCCGTGCACCCTTATCCTCGAAAATTAAGGCCGGAGCGTCCTTAAAATGACCGGCAAACCGTAGACCCCATTTGCGAATATCAGCACGTGAGCGCTGACCTTTCGGCATGGCAGTACTGGACAGAAAATCATCTACCATTTGCGGCACCATGTAATCGGCTGGTTTCGGTCTGGCCGTCGCATCAGTATATGCGTGGAAGAATTCTGGGGACTTTGGATACTGAACTGTATCTACCCAAAATTTGGGACCACCACGCCAAGCGTAAAAGTGATAGCGGACGCCATCTTTTACTTTGCGCCGTACAGGATGAACTTTATCAGGAAACCCCCTAGGGCGCATGGTCGGCCTTCCACTTCTCCAGCGGCGACATATCTGGCTTTTCCGAGGATCGACCAATTGCAGCTGTTATCAGAAACCGTTGACCATCCGCCGCTTCAACAACAACGCTCACCTGATCAAATCCTGCAGCTCTTGCGGCTTCAAAAGCAGGAGACAGATCAGATCTCCTAATGGCAGCCGGTCGGCGTTCCATAGCTAGTTCCCCGTTTCGAACTGTTCGTTAGGCGTCAGAATCAGACCAATCTGGAGGAAGCTTGGACTGGCAATCAAACGCTCTGTGCGAACGCCACCTTTGATCGGTGTGTAGCCCTTCACAGGGCGAAAGCCGTCCGAAGTTCGCTCCATTGTCTTCCCCTTGAAGGGGACGACTTTTACGCCCACGATTTCACCATTGGCCCACTGGTCCATGAACAGTTCTGCAAGAACTTCAAAATCATAAACCCGCAAATGAAACTCGTTTTCCGCATACCACTTGCAGCTTTCTTCGATGCCCATAACAGTCGGTAAGGAGAAAATGTAAGCCAAGACCTCTTCCAGAGTTTCGCCTTCAAGCATAGTTTCAAACAGTTCAGGTTGGATCGTTTCATACCCTCGGATAGTTTTCCTGAACCCTGGGGAATACTTGATCTTACCGAACCTCTGGACCCGCTCGACACATTGCGAGGGGCTGTCAGTGGTCAAATTTGCGATAACCATCCTAGCAGCATCCATGGGCGTCATATCGGGCGCATATCGACCACGGCCGCCGGTCGTCAACATCCCAGCCTCTTTGAGCAGACGTGCATAGACTGTAATGGTTTTGACGGGCCTCGTTAAGGACGAGGCGATCATTTCGTTGAATTCAGCTGATTTCATGTCATCTGCATAACGCACGAATAAGGAACGGTCAATCTCATTTGCATAAAATACAGATGAGAAACCTGTGGCACTTCTGCCACGTGGCGCTGAATGCCACCCTTCATCGGGACAACATTCTTGAGACTCGGCATCTTGCCTTTCATCCTGTCATCCTCCTTTCCTGGGTGGGCTTTTTTCCCTAATTACGCGCTCGCGTTTTAAAAGGTTTTGCCGCCGGTTTGCTATTTAGGGCTTATATTTTTGAGATCCCCCCTTTGCGGTGATACACCCCATACGCTGTTTTGCGGCTGTGACACCGATGGCAGGGTGCCTGCCAATTAGCAGTGCCTGCTAATCAACCGATTTGATCTCGACGAACCGCATCGTAGGGCGAGTGACTGCCTCGCAAATCGCTTCTGCGTCGACGGCGTCAGACTTTCCGCGCTTCGGGAACTCGACGCAGCAGGTCGAACGGGGGGGATCTTGTTGGAAAAGCCGGTGGAGCATTGAGTAATATAGTGCAAAGGGTTACCGATATTTCGCAGCAAATTTCGGCCATTGCCGTGGGAGCAAGCGAGCAATCCACTGGTTTGAACGAGATCAATCTCGGCGTCAGCCAATTGGATGCAGTGACCCAGCAGAATGCGGCAATGGTGGAAGAATCCACTGCGGCTGGCCATTTGCTAAGCACCGATGCCGCCAAGCTGTCTGGATTGGTGGCTCGCTTTACGATCAATGACGGCACCCGCAGGTCGTCCATTGCAACCATGGCGCCCGCTACACCCTCTGAAATCCCCACCTCTCATGGGGCGGATGATTGGAGCACGGCCGCTGCAATTCCCGTAAAAGCAGCAATCAGCGAAGGATCTGCAGCAAGAGACCTGTGGCAGGATTTCTAATCCCTATCATAGGCAAACGCAATTTTAGTAGAAGGACATCAAGCTCCTGGAAAGGATCTCCCGTCAAGCGACGGGAGATCCTTTTTTCGGCAAAGTCTGCTGTGCAGTCATTCAAACAACACGCAGCGAAGGTCGGCTAACCGCCCTTCAAGTCGAAATATGCATGGTGCAGAAACGGGGTCACTTCCCTCTCCCCTCACGGTCACGAACGGCCCACTGCCGCCATTCGTGACCGTGAGGGGAATGGCAGGATTGAGATCAAATTGACAAGTTCTGGACAGCAACAATTGCTGCATCGCAACCAATATGGACGCAAAGCTCTGAAAACCGGTGTCGGGCCAATGGTTAGACGGTGGGAGATTACTTAAAGCCGCCCTGTCACCGCAAGGCACGCATTCTGTGTATCGGCACCCTTCAATGAGATGTCAGCCGCGTGCTAGGAAAGGAAACCGCTGCCGCAAAGAAAGTTCCTTGCAGGCAGCATTTACCGCCAATTCAGAATGGATCAACCATGGGAGAGAGCCTGCTTTTTGTTGTGAAAAATAAATCCGATGAAGTTCAGTAACAGCTGAGCCGCCAGGATCTGGGTGCTTTCTGACGGGTCATAGGCGGGGGCGACCTCTACCAAATCAATACCCACCACATCACCTTGCTTGCTTAGACCCTGAAGAATTTCCAGCACGTCGTAATATTGAAAGCCTCCATGACTGGGCGTGCCTGTGCCGGGTGCAATCGATGGACAAAACGCGTCGATATCGATGGTTACATAGTATCGCGCGCCTTTCGGAATGCGCTCGAGAACGGCCGCTGTCCCCAATGTGCGCACTTGACGCACTGACAGGATGTCAGACCCACGCGCGCGGGCATCCTCGTAGCCCTCTTTCGCGGTCGAAGACACATTGCGGATGCCCAGCTGCGTCATGCCCGCGACATAGCCTTTTTCGATCGCACGACGCATCGGGTTACCATGCCCCACCGTGACTCCGTGGCGCTCATCGACAAAATCCAGATGCGCATCAATCTGGATTACATGTAGCGGACCCTTTTCGGCGCAATCCTCGGCAAAGGCGTTGATGCAGGGAATGTTGACGGAATGATCGCCGCCAATGGTCACCGGCAGCGCTCCCGCGTCGAGGATTTTCTTTACACCATACTCGATGTTCGCGTGACTTTCTCGGGTCTTGGTGTGGATAATGTCGGCATCGCCGATATCGACAATACGTACATCGCTGCCCAAGTAGGTGGCGTCATCCTCGTGATCGTAAGCACCGGCGTGACCAAAGCTGAACAATGTCGATGCCTCACGGACTGCTCGCGGTCCGAACCGTGCCCCGGGCCGGAATTGACATCCAAAGTCATAAGGGGCCCCGAGGATTGCAACATCGGCATCAATCTTGTCCCAATCCGACACGTATTCCTTTTTGCCAAAGGTTGAGATGCCAACAAAGGGCAGATTCAGGCGTCCAGCCTCATAACCATGGTTTGACATTTATTTCCTCCTTGAATTTGTTGTTTATGGTTGAGGGCCGACTGCTATTCTCAGCGGCTACGCTGCCATCGCGAGGATCTCAGCCAGCAGAATGGCAACGAAAACTTGCGCCGACAATGATTGGTTCTGTCGAAGCGCAAAGACCTCTAATCGATCCGGCGCACCAAAATCTGGTTGCCATCACCCCGTTTGGTTTCAAAGGTTTTCAGTGTGGCGATCAGATTGCTAAGTTTCCCTGTCCCATAGCTGCGCGTGTCAAAATCGGGGTTAGCAGCAGTGATGTATTGGCCGATCTGGCCCAGTGTGAACCATTCATCGTCCTGATTGATCGCGTCCATCGCGCGATTTACAAGCTTTGTAGGGTTTTCCAACTGAGCGGGGGCTTGGCTTTCATCCTCGTCCTTCTGTGACTTCGGTTTCGCCTTGGTTGGTTCGGAAATCAGGTTTTCAACATAGATGAACCGCTTGCAGGCCTTTACGAAAGCAGCCGGGGTTTTGCGCATCCCCATTCCGAACACGTCAAGTCCCTGTTCGCGGATACGGCTAGCCAATCGGGTAAAATCGCTGTCGGACGAAATAAGTACAAAGCCGTCGAACCGGCCGGTATGCAAGATATCCATCGCATCGATCACCAGTGCAATATCGGATGCATTCTTGCCGGTGGTATTGGCGAACTGTTGGTGGGGGACGATGGCCAGTGCTGCCAGCTTGTCCTTGGTCCAACCTTGCGGGCCACCCCCTGCGAAATCGCCATAGATGCGGCGAATCCCGGCCTCGCCTAGTGAGGCGATCTCCTCGAACATGGCCGTGGAGTGTTTGGCCGAGATGTTGTCGGCGTCAATCAGAACTGCCAAAAGTGGGGGTTTGGATGAATTTTTCATGTCTTTGAACTATCCGTAAGTAGGTGTTTTTTGGGCCAGTATCTTCTTAATCTAAGTCGAAATCCATCTCATCTGGTTGGTGTGATTATGAGACAAGTTTGCGGAGTTGCAAGAACTTGGATACGAGCGCTTGGTGTTTGATCCTTCCTCGTGAGTTCCGACCGATGGGAGCGAAACCGTTGAAGGGTGTACCGGACGCATGGCCCTTGGGCCGTTTTACAGGCTGATAAACCCCATACCGCAAAAGACATAAAATGCTCATTGGTCGCAAAGTTAGAGCCCTATCTCTCTTAGTTGCAGCGAACAGCAGCTAGGTCCGCACAGCAGGCATTAGTGCGCAGCGCAGCGAAGGGCCGGTATCCGCCCGTAGTGACGAAATGTGCAGGGTGCAGCAATCAGGCCACTTCCCTTCCCCCTCACTGTCACGAACGGCCCAGACCGGCCATTGACGGGACATCACGTCGCCGCCGCGCAGCTTCCCCAGAACGGCCATTCGATCATCGCGCAGCATTTTCATCAGTCGGATGACGGCAGTGTGGACCAAGCCGACATCCACCTTTTGGCGGGACTACCAGACACCCGGACACCCAGTTTGGCTTGGCGGTAATAGAAATTAGGTCGCGTCCGTGATACGAGCTAATGTGTGGTGTGTAGGCTGGAATGATCAGTTGCGTGGGCAATATCAATTTGGAGATAGTACATTGGAATCGAACTCATCGAATTTTTCGGCTTCCAGCGGCAGTGGCTACGAATTGCAAATGGGGCGTTTTAGTCGCTTGCTAGCACCAAAGTTCCTAGATCTCATTGAGTTTGAGGATAGCAGCAATATTCTCGATGCCGGATGCGGTACAGGCGCACTGACATCAGAAATATTGCGCCGCACCGAAACCGCAGACATTACCGGTGTCGACATCTCTGAGGCTTATGTTGAATACGCCGCACGGCAAATTTCAGACCCACGTGTTTCGTTCGAAGTTGCTGACCTGAAGGCTCTTCCAATGCCGGATGAAACATTCGATCATGTTGTGTCTCAACTCGCCTTAAACTTCGTTCCAAACACGAGCGTGGCGATATCCGAGATCTCGCGTACTTTGAAGGTGGGCGGCCGTCTTGCGGTAGCCATTTGGGATGTAAGAGGAGGCCTCGTGTTCAATCGCTTCTTTCTGGACACAGCTTCAATGCTGGACCCTGAGGCCAACGAACTTAGAAAAAAGAACTTCACGCGACCACTTACGCGACCCGGCCATCTGGAAGATGCTTTGAAGTCAGCGGGCTTTGCCAAAGTTCAGATCGGTGAAATCCACATCCGAACTGAATTCGCATCTTTCGAAGACTATTGGAAGCCGTTCGACGGGAAAGACGGCCCAATTCCATCCTACCTTTCGAAGAGATCCGCCGAACTGAAAAAACAGATAAAGGATGCCGTGCGAGATGCCTATCTAGATGGCGAAGCTGATGGACTTCGCTCTTATGTTGCAACAGCATGGGTAGCAACGGGGCGACGGCAATAGCGAACTTCATAGTCTGCTTTGAGCTCGGAGTCGCCTTGCGTCGGCGCAGAACAAGAACCGGTTTCGAGGTCACCTGAATGTCGGCTGCCGACATGGTGTCTTGAATGGCTCTCGTCTGCAACGAAAGTCCGGAATCCGCCCTTTGTGACGGATGCTGCACTACACTCCAAGGTCGCGAAAGTGCAGTTGGCCGACATTGTAGAGATGAGACCAACTAACCCCCGTCAGCCGGCGGCTATGCAGCGCCTTGCGGTCATTCACTGTTACTGGCCCAACTGTCACTAACGGCCCTTAGTCGACCTTGGTGACCACTGCGGCGAACGGCCGCTTGCGCAACACAACGCACTTTGGCCGAAGCTCAAGGTCGCCCACCAATGCTCTTCGTCCGCCGATTGGCAATTACTATTAGGGGCTGATGCCAATCCTGTGATTAGGATCAACAGGAAATGTGCGCACGGGCCATCGCATAATTAAGCCAATTCTGCTGTAGTGTTTTAGACAAGTAGGACTTTTATCGCAATCCGCGAGGGAAAATGGAGCGCCGCCTCACAGCCATTCTTACCATTGACGTTGTTGGCTACAGCAGTCTGATGGCGAAGGACGAAGCGGGCACCTACATCAGGTTACGGGCTGAACGCAATAACTTCGTCGAACCCGCTGTAATCAATCACAACGGGCACATTATCAAGCTGATGGGCGACGGTGCCCTTATCGAATTTCCCAGCGTGGTCGATGCAGTCTCATGTGCCATCGCGATTCAGGAGGGCGTCGCGAAACGCCAGGTCGAGGTTCAGGCCGATCAACGAATTCTGTTTCGCATCGGCGTCAATGTTGGTGATGTGATCGTAGAAGAGGGAGACATTTATGGCGACGGAGTAAATGTCGCCGCCCGGCTCGAGTCGCTGGCACACCCCGGCGGCATCTGTGTTTCGCGCGCAGTTTTCGAATACACGCGCGGAAAGGTCGATCACACGTTCGAGGCGATGGGCGAGCATCAGGTCAAGAATATCCCCGACCCCATCGACGTCTATCGCGTGGCCATGCAGAATACCGTCGGCGAACCGCAGCGAACGCCGTGGCCCATGATGCGGTGGCTCACGCTCGGCGGTGGTGGGATCGCTGTCGTGGTGGCGGGACTTATGCTCTGGTTTCAGCCTTGGCAAACGACCTCTTCGCGGCTTCCCCCTCAAGAGTTTCAGGCACCCGCGGATCGGCCTTCGCTTGTTGTGCTTCCGTTCGACAACCTGAGCGCTGATACCAGCGATGACTATTTCGCAGACGGATTGACGGACGACCTGATTACGGATCTCTCGGGGCTATCCGGGCTGCTGGTCATCGCCCGTAACACGGCGTTCACCTTGAAAGATCAACCTGTGGACATTCGCGAAGTGGGACGTAAGCTTGGCGTCCGCTATGTGCTTGTGGGTAGTGTGCGCCGCGCCGGTGATCGTATCCGTATCAATGCCCAGTTGATTGATAGTCAAACAGGTGACAGCCTCTGGGTTGACCGGTTTGATCGCAACGCTTCGGACATTTTTGCGGTGCAAGACGAAGTGATCCGCCGCATTGTCGAAACCCTTTCTGTCCGGCTTTCACTGTCTGAGCAGAAGCGACTCCAACGCCTGCCGACTCAAAACCTCGAAGCCTACGACTATTATCTACGCGCCGAACATGCAGTCCGGACAGGCTTTCGTCCACAGCTACACGAGGCATTGGCTCTCTTCAAAAAGTCGACGGAACTCGATCCTGAGTTCGCTCGGGCTTTTGCCGCGACAGCAAGGACCGAGGCCTATGTCATGCGTAGTAACTACGACGATGTATTGGCCTTTCCGGTTGCTCGCAAGCGGGCCTATGAACATGCCAGCAAAGCGCTGGAGATCGACGCAGAACTCTCATTGACCTTCTCTGTGCTCACAGAATTGCAGGTAATCGACAGTCGCTATGAGGATGCTCTAACATCTGCTGAACGGGCTGTAACCTTGGGGCCGAACGAGGCAGAAGCTCATGCAGCACTGAGTCTCGTGCATACCTTCAGCGGTCGCCCTGCCGACGCGGTTGCGGCGATCGAAACTGCACAGAAGCTGAACCCAAACCTTCCCAACGGAACCCGCCTCGACGCCAGTTTAGCCTTAATGCTTAATGACCAGCCAGAACGTGCAGTCAGCATGCTTGAACAGGCTCGCGACGTGGCACCGAACGTCGATGAAATCCACGCATATCTCGTTGCGGCCTACACATTGGCAGGGCGCATAGATCTTGCCCGCGCTGCAGCCGCAGAGGCGGAACGTCTGGAGCCAAACATGTCCGTGGAGCTATACCGGATGAAGTTTGGACATCTCCGCAGAGCAGAAGATTTGAAGAAATTTCTTGGCGCGCTCACCAAGGGTGGATTACAAAAATGGCCATGGGGCTTCGATGCCGGTACGCGCGAGCCCCTGACCGCAGATGAAATCAGACACGTCGCATTTGGGCGCATATGGCAGGGCAGTGTCGAAGGGATCGGCCCCGGTGTTACGCAGATCGGTGCAGATGGTTCGTTGGCATCCCGTACAAATGCTTACATCGCAACGGGTGAAGTGACCATTTCGGGCGACATGTTGTGCGAACGTGTCGAATCATTGTCACTCGGTCGAACCGTCTGTGGTCCGATTTATCGCTACGCCGCCCCTTTGGTCGAGGGGGAGTACATGTACACCTACGTCAACGCGACAAAAGTCTTCCACTTCTCGCCAGTCGACTGATCCCCATACAGTTATTCAGTTATTCAGTTCCAGCTCGACACGCGCTTTCACTTCAGGCCAATTGGCCTCGGCTTTTGCCAGCCATTCGTCTCGTGAAGGCCCGTCAAGCTCGCCAACATATTCTGCCGCGTAGACGAAATAGAGTTTGTCATCGATGATCCGCCAGGACCTTTCGGGGTCGATATTTTCGGCGGCGTGCCCGTCCAGTCCAACACCTAGGGTACAATAGCCGCCATATTGCGGCGCGTACCTGCCGGGTTCTTCCACAAACATGTCGCGATGCTTGGCGTTGGCGAAATGCCACGGCGTTCCGAGCCAGTTGTGAGAGAACTCTTCAGAGCCTTTCATTGCCCTACCCTCAGAAAAATACGCAACCGTGTCATACCCCTTTATCGCCACCCCGCCGAAAAGGCCGGTGTTTACCGGGTCGGTCGCAAAAGCCGGGCCACCGAGCACCACTAGCATTGCGCACCAAAATCGGAGAAAAGTGTACATTTTCGACCCTCCTGCTATTTGCCATATTCAACGCATTTCCTGTAATATTCATCTGTGCCCAGCACCTCGGTAGGTTGGCAGATCGCGCCGTTCTGCTTTAGCAGTCGCACCATCTCAATCCGGTTTTTTGACCATGCCCCGGTCAGCGCAGAAAATCCGTCTCTGTCCAAAATACTTACATTTGCACCGCGCGCGATCAGCAGCCGAGCAACATCCACCCTGTTTTCCTCTGCGGCAACGATCAAAGGTGTTGCGCCAGAAACATTCCGGATGTCTTCAAGACCAGCACCGTTGGCTAGCAAAAGCGCCGCGACTTTCGCACTTCCAGCATAGGCAGCAGCATGCAAAGGTGTGAACCCGCCAGTGTTGCGCGCCATTACATTGGCACCACGGTTAATTAGGATTTCGGCAATTTCGACATTGTCGCGCAGCGTGGCTGCAGTTAGTGGCGTTTCCTTGTTTGGGCCTAATGCGTCAACATTCTCACCAGCTGAAATGAGATACTCGACTGACACTAGATCACCCTTCTTTGCCGCATCGTAGAGCGCACCGGCTTCAGCGAAATCGGTTACCAGAAATAGAACAAGGGTCGATAGGCATAGGCGCAACATAGTCGGCCTCCGCATCTACCATACCACGAACAGTAACCATCCGACATCGATTCTTCGAAGGCTCCAACTTGACTGGCTTATTGCTCGCTGATGCTGGTGAATATTCTCAACAACAGGCGCGATAGAATCTTGGACGCACTTTGGCTCATTTCGAGCCAGTATCTGCATTTCCAGAGGCTTCAAAATTAACCTGGGATCAGGCCTGAACGAGGCTTAGTCAGTGCCCATAATACGGATGTAATGGGCTCGAAGCGAACATTTACTTCGCGTTCCTTAATTGGTGTCTCTGGACCATTCGTGATAGTCTACAAAGTTCTCAATCTGCGCATAGCAGCCGCTCATGAAAATCGCAGCGAAGGTCCGGTTTCCGCCCTTAGTGACGAAATGTGCAGGGTGCAGCAATCAGGCCACTTCCCCTCCCCCTCACGGTCACTAACGGCCCTTTGCGGACGTTCGACCGACTAATCGATGCTGCGGATAATTCCGTCATAACCGGCTGTTTGAACACCACGCAGCATTTTGCGACAGATCATCCCCGAAGCCGATTCGCGTTGAAAAGAATTATCATTCCAATACTATTGAAGCACAAAGTAGCTCAAATTGAGCCAAGCTTTGAACCGAAAGTGAGGCGTATCTCAGGCATCAAAACAAATGTGTTCAGCCAAATAATCCAAAAAGCACCGCAATCGAATGTTTATTTGCCTGTCTGAATAAAACACTGCATAAATTGGTATAGGGACGATCTGCGTGTGTTTTTCAAGAACACAGATCAAGTTGCCCGCACGAACATCATGCCCAACGGTAAAAGATGAAATACACACCAGCCCACAACCTTGTATGGCCAGCTGTTTCAGAGTCTCTCCGCTATCAGCAATAATCTCGGGCTGAATTTTGAGCCATTCACCGTTGTCGCAAACCAGTGGCCAAGTATTTAGTTTTTCCGGCTTGGCGAACCCCAAGCATGCATGTCCAGCCAAGTCTTGCACTCTTGTTATTGTTTCACGGGTTTTTAAGTAATCTGGCGAGGCATATACTTTTCGGCAACTGTTGCCCAATTTTCTTGCCTTCAAAGTTGAGTCAACCAAGTCACCGATGCGAATAGCCACGTCCACGTTCCGGTCAATCAAATCGACAGTGGATTCGCTCGACGTTAGAATAATTTTGATGTGCTCATACTGTTTTTTAAAACCTGCGATAACAGGGGCGATTGCGTGCGACATAAACGGGGTGGCTGCATCGACTTTTATTGTGCCACGGGGAAGTATCTGGGACTTTCTCAAGTGGCCTTCAACATGGGTGATCTTGTGAATAATTTCCAGAACCTGTTGATATAACCATTCTCCATCCTGGGTTAGTTTGATTTTGCGCGTGGTGCGGTTGAAGAGTTTTACATTGAGGTTTTCCTCCAACTTTTTAACACTGCGGCTCACCGCTGATGCCGCAATCCCCAGTTCTTCCGCAGCTTTAGTGAAGTTTCCGTGCCTCACCACGGCAGCAAATATTTCCAGATCCTGTATCTCGGTTCTTACCATTTTGATTGATGCCATTTTTGCATTTATGTTGTTCCACTATAGCTGTTTATGCAAAAAACTAAACCCCTACAGTGACATGAAACCTTCAATTGCTTTCACGAAAATAAGGGGCTGAACATGCCACGCGTCAACATCCAACAACAACAACCCGAAGCCTACCAAGCAATGTTTGGTCTGGAAAAATATCTCGCCAGTTCAACCATCGACACCGATTTGCAAGAATTGGTTCGCATCCGAGCTTCAATCATCAACGGATGTCAGTTCTGCATCGGCATGCATAGCGACGCTGCTCGACAGCTTGGCGTTGAAGATGCAAAAATTGCTGCGATAACCAGCTGGCATCAAAGTGAACTATTTAGCGATAAAGAGCGGGCTGCTTTAAACATGGTCGATTTTGTAACTAATATCTCGTCAAACGGATTGCCTGAAAGCGCGTACCAAAAAGCTGCAGTCTTCTTTAATGAAAATGAGATGGCCCAATTGATTGTGCTCATGGCAACGATCAATGCTTGGAACCGTTTGGGTATTTCAATGGCAGAAGTGGCGACAGCCTCGTGTTCGGGATAAGTAAACATTTTCAGCCTCTCATAAATATTTTTGGGCTTGATGCAGCACTGGTCATCTAGCTTCACGCTCGTTTGAAAGCAGGATGGCCGACGTTCATAAACGGTGCAGCACTAAACTTGAAAAAGGACAGGGTCGCGCGTCATTTCTTTCGTTCTGAGTTGCGTTGGAGATTGGCCTCTTCCAAGTTGGAAAGCCACAATTTAAGAATCCTATCGAGCTTCTCATGTGACGCAACCGGAGGACCTGACAGTATCATGTGTTGGTTTTCGACATGTTCTGTAATCACCTGATCGACCAGATCAAGACCTTGCACAGACAAAGCGACAACCGAACCGCGCCCAGACCACGTCGCACGGATAGGTCGGACGTTCTCTTTCGATCTGTCGCGTGGGGATTATCCTATCGCGCCTAGTCTATTGGGAAAGAAACTCGTTGTCCTTTCCTCCCGCGGCGAATTCGGATTTCAGGCGGGAGGAGTGCGCTCGCACATGAATGCCCTGGACCCAGCGATCGCTGCTTGTGCGCACTACTTCGGGGCAGAAACGCACGACATTCAGACGGTGGCTATCGAGTATCAGGAGTTCAAGGATGCCCGGCACCAGAGATCTGTTAGATTGCCGAGAAAACAATGCGCGAGATTGCCCTGCAGCTTGCGCTGCCAGGTGCAGCCGCTTGACACCGCGGTGAAGGTGATCATGGGGCACGGATCGGGGTTCTAAAGTGTTTGTTTCCCACTCAGAGCTATGCAGCCATGTGCCGCAGTGAAGGTCCGAATTTCACCCATCCTGCCCAAGAGCCAGGTGGGTTTCGGGTCTGCCCCTCAGATTGCAGGATGTTCACTTCTTGCGCATAGCTGCCGTCGGTGCATTCTGCAGCAAATGACTGGAATCCGCCCTTTGTGTCGAGATGTGCAGGGTGCAACAATCAGCCCACTTCCCTCACCCCTCACGGTCAAGAACGACCCTAACCGGACCTTCAAATAGTCCGCAGTTAACGGCAGGTCTGAGCCCAAATAGACGAAATTCTGCAATGACGCTAATGACCGGTTTGGCGATGCCTCATGACTGATCCCAGCAAAAAAGATGATCAAGAATTGCAGCAGTTTCGGAGTTGAGGGCTCCCGTTACAGCAGTCGTCCATCAGGAACGTCAACAATCCACCTATCCGCTCGAAATCAACCCGATAGTAAAGACTTCGCGACTTTCGTTCCCTCAAGATGAACCCAGATTCTGAGAGTGCTGCCAAGTGAAACGAGGCCCGAGATGGGCTTGCTTCGATCTTGTCGGCAATATCACCAGCGTTCAAGCCGTCTGGTCCTGCTTCCACTAAGGCCCGAATGACCCTTAGACGATCTGCGTTTGACAAAGCCCCGAACAATGCTGCTGCTTCTTCCTCATTCATATTTCAACACCTCTTGAAGTGAAAAGCTTTGCGTGTATATTATTTCAAGAATCATTGAAATGAAAGAGCCTAAGATGACAACCGTTGCTAACCTGCTGACGGACTTACAGAACCAAGATCCAGCGCACCCATTGATATTCATGACCGACGAAGGCGAAATCGGAGCTGGATATCACGTTACTGAGCTGAGGCACTCCTTCTCGAAAGGCATTGATTGCGGTGGCAATATAGAATCTTGGCAAGAAACAAGGTTGCAGCTTCTTGATGGTCAAGGCGTGACGCATATGAGCGTGGGCAAGTTCGGCAATATCGTAAAGAAAAGCCTATCCTCTTTGCCAGAGTTGGCGGACGCACCTTTGCTGATTGAGTTTGGACACGGCAACAATGGGCTGACACTAATGTCACTGGACGCACCAGAGGTTCAGGGGGATACCGTTGTGCTGAGACTCGGCGATGCGCGCGCGGTCTGTAAGCCCGCACAGCGAACGAAGAGCACTGAGGGAAACCTGGGTGAGTGTTGTAGTCGCACTGGCAACTCAACGCCGGAAACACCATGCTGCCCCAATGTAAAGCCGCCAACTAGAGCAAGCTCTTGTTGTGCATGAGATTTCTGGCAGTCAGATAGCAGACATTGGCAATCGGTTCTTATAGGGCCGGTTTGTCCGGCATCAGTCGTTCGTTCAGATCGCAGCGAATGGCTGCAACCCGCCCTTAGTGACCAAATGTGCATGGTGCAGAAATTGGGCCACTTCACTCGCCTTTAAATGTCGAGAACGGCCCAGAGCCAACATTCGTGGACGGCGCAGCGAATGGCTGGTCCGAGCCGTTCTTACCGAAATTCTGCAAGATGACGAAGGTCTGCTTCAAACCAAATTGGCCAAAGCAACCGCCTTTTTTGGTGTTCTTTTGAAAGGTCACTTTCCGGCGTAACCGCTGTCCCAAGCCGCCGTTTAATCACTTCGCACATTGATGGTTTTCTTTTTGCGACTTTTCGCACCGGCCCGCTTCTTCGTCAGCGCAACGTGCATGATGCGCTGAAATCGCGGGCAATCCAGATGGTTTGCGGCGGTGCAGTTCATGACATGGCGAAGGCCGTTCCGTAAGGCTGTCAATTCTTTGATTTTCACATCAACTGCGTCGGCCTTTGCAGCCAAGGTAATGCGATCCAGATCGGGCCTGCCTTCTGTGCCAATCGTCTCCTTGATCTCAAGGAGAGAAAACCCGGCGGTTTGCGCGAGAGAAATGAGGGAAACACGGTTTATTACCTCATTCTCATAGAGACGCTTCAACCCCCGTCGACCTGCCGACCGGATCAGGCCAATTTCCTCATAATAGCGGAGTTTTGACGCTGAAAACCCGCTCACGCGAGAGAGTTCGGAAATATCGAGCATGGCCTTGACCTCAAGCTGGCTTGAAGTTGCAAGTTGCACGTCTTCGGTAAAACATCAACAAAAGTAGAGATCCAGAATCATGACAACAGATACTTTTCCCAGCGCGGTGCTGATTGGCATTGGCGCAACGGTCTTCATGGATTTGATCGCACTTGCCCAGAAGCACATTTTATCCCAGCAATCACTTAACTATGCGATGGTAGGCCGCTGGCTCGGACATATGGTCCAAAGGCGGTTCATACATCGCCCCATCTCCGCGAGCGAGCCCGTTCAATTGGAAGGCCTATTCGGCTGGAGTGCGCACTATTTGATAGGTGTCATTTTCGCATTGGGATTTCTTGCCATTGTCGGTCAGGGCTGGCTTGAAGCACCCAGTTTATTGCCTGCATTGAAATTTGGAGCGTTGACGGTAGTTGCGCCCTTCTTGATCCTTCAACCGTGTATGGGAGCCGGACTGGCTGCGCGGTTCATGCCCAACCCTCACGTTGCGCGGCTCAAGAGCTTCTTCGCACATCTCAGTTTCGGTATTGGCCTTTGGGTCGCAGCAATCTGCCTATCCAAATTGTTCTAGCGTTAAGTAAGGAAATATCAAAAAGCAGTCATTAGCAACATTGGGAGCGAATGACTGCAAAGTCCGCTCACCTGCCGTTGCCGCTAAGTGCAGCGAGCTCCCGCTTTCCGCCCATACTGCCAAGTCCGGGCTTCAGGGATATTGCGCGAATGAATGTCGCGTTTGGGCGGCGGTTTCAACGGGTCGGCGCAACACTTTAGTCTTTATGGAAAGATGGAGTGTAAATCATGGCCTATCGCCGCAGACATTTTTTTACAGATAAACAGAAGTCAGAGATCTGGGATCGTTGGCAACGCGGAGAGTCGAT
>JABSSD010000032.1 GCA_013214575.1 Paracoccaceae bacterium
AATGGCAAAGGGCACCATTTGGCCCGCTTCGCACTGGTTTAGTCTGCGGGTGATTTCAGCCTCGACGCCTTCGGGTGGGGGTACCAAGGTGTACCAAAGCTTATGCAGGTCACCATCAGCCGAAGACTCAGCCAGGTCAGTGGTATGGGTGTGACTGAGCGGGACAAGGCTGACCAGCGTGCCTTGCAGGAAAACAGGGGTGGCCCACATGTGGCAATTCCTTTGTTGAGAACTCACCGCCTTGATGCCCGAGGCGTGGATCTTGAGAAAGGGCCGGTTTTTGAATTTTTGCTAAGTCCAATTTTGGGGACCGGAAGGCCCTTTCAGCAGAACAACGCACCATCGGGGATGGAGCGTTGTTCTGTTTAAGAGATAAGGCAGTGCGATTAAGCTGTTTAAAGGTCCCTAAAAAAGGGTTTCGGCAGCGTTGGGCGAGCATTGGGACCACGTATTGCTGCCAGCGAATTTCAAATCGACGGCATCGCCCAAGAACTTGATGCCGGTGCTGTCCACGAGCAAGTTGAGCGGCTCATCCGAACGGCGATAGGGGATCTGGACAGCCAAAGTCTTCTGCCTGCGGCATAGGGTCGAATAGTCGGGCACCGGCCAGTCAGGGTTCGACATCCGCAGCAAACTGGCCACCATGCCGGTCGTTTGCCGCAGGGGCAGCTTGAACAGAACCTTGATCGTCAGGCAAAACTGGATTGCGGCATCGGAGAAGAATGTCGGACGGCCAGGGCGGCCCTCATTCGGCGCAAGCCAAGTCATCTCCCTGTCCAACCAGATCAGCAACAACCCTCGCTTCTTCAGGGCGGCATTGTAACTGGGCCAGTTCGTCGTGCGGTAGCGGGCGGGTAAGGGCTTCGTCATGCCACACATTTAAGCTCATGGATTCACAATGTGAATCACCTGCGGACTGAGTTGTGCAACAATGCCATTCCAGAGTACCCAGCCGATCATTCGAACAACGTCTGTCTACCTAAAGCGGGTCCCTTGGGCCACTCATTTTTAGCGGCTGCGAAGCCGAAGGTTTTGATTGTCAATTTTGGGTACTTTGGCCATCTGATTAGAGTATGGTCTTCCGTATGCTCTGACGGTCGTGTTCGCTGCGGTTGAAAAACAGGTAGTGCTCACCCTCAACAGATTGCGATATTCAACTCGACAGAAGCAAGAGGTCTGCAAAGTGAGGATATCCGCCTCAAGTAAGGGCGAATATCCTTTTGCTTAAAACCTAGGCTGCATTTTCCAGCCCATCAGCGCCGATTTCTTGTACCGCATAGGGCGCAAAGACGTCGTCGAGTTCTGAATGGAAGATGTGGTTGGAGTAATTGCTGAGGGTCTTCACCGCGATCGCCAACACTATCTCCATGATCTGCTTCTCTTCAAACCCAGCATCAAGAAACGCCGCCGCTTGAACCTGTGAGATCAAGCCACGGGATGCAAATACGTGCTGTGTAAACGTTGCAAGAGCGCGCAGTTTTTCATCGGCAGTATCAGTATTGTTCCGGACAGCCGCGAGGGTTTGGGCGTCCAACTTCGATACATTTGCTGCAACCATGCTGTGAGCGGCTGTACAATAGTCACAGCCATTCTCGCGACTGATGACAAGAAAGACCAACTCCTGTTCTGCGGGGGTGAAACCGGAGTGCTGGCGGAACTCTTGGTACCCGTGTGCATAAGTGCTTAAAAAGCCGGCCGAATTGGCCATGGTTCGGTACATGTTGGGCACAAAGCCAAAACCTGCCTTTGTGGCGTCCATGATCTCCTTGCCAACACCGCTTGCCGCTTCGTCGCCTACTGGTTCAAGCCCAATTTTGTATTCTGCAGTCATTAGAGCATCCTCATTCTTCGTTAGTTTTCCAGAATTTTGTTTTCGCCAAAGCAGCGATTAGGCCGCGGCTTTGGATTTCTGCGTCGGATAATCCGTGTATCCAGCCGCTCCGCCGCCGTACAAAGTTGCAGGATCAATTTCATTCAGGTCAGAGCCTTGTTCCAGCCGTTCAACGAGATCTGGGTTGGCAATAAACGGGCGTCCAAAAGCAACAAGGTCGACGCTGCCCGATTCAACAGCCGTGACTGCAAGGTCGCGATCGTAGCCATTGTTGGCCATGTAGGTGCCGTCGAACAGCGCCCGGAGTGCGGTGATACTTGCGCCTTCGGGCAATTCTCTTGTGCCGCCGGTTTCGCCCTCGACCAGATGCAAGTAAGCCAAACCAAAGCCGTTGAGCTTGGAAATCACATAGGCGAATGTTGCCATCGGGTCGCTGTCGTCAATGCCATTGGCATGCGAGAAGGGGCTGAGCCGGATGCCAATCCGCCCGGCAGGCCAGACTTCGAGCAGTGCTTCCAGGACTTCGATCAACAGGCGCGTGCGATTTTCCACTGAACCACCGTATGCATCGGTGCGCTTGTTCGAACCGTCGCGCAGGAACTGATCGAGCAGGTATCCGTTGGCCGCATGAAGTTCGATCCCGTCAAATCCTGCCTTCTTGGCGTTGCGAGCAGCGATCCGGTATTCTTCAACGATGCGTGCCATTTCAGAGGTGTCCAATGCGCGCGGCGTCGATGTCGGAACAAATGCTGTTCCGTCAAATGTCTGAGTTTCCGCAGCCAGCGCCGAAGGGGCAACCGGAGACTGACCGTTGGGTTGCAGAGACGTATGCGAAACTCGCCCCACATGCCACAGCTGGATGAATATCCGGCCATCATTTGCGTGGACTGCATCGGTCACCTGCCTCCATCCTTCGACTTGGGCATCACTGTAAATTCCTGGCGTCCAGGCATACCCTTTGCCCTCGGGCGAAATCTGTGAGGCCTCGCTGATGATCAGCCCGGCACCTGCGCGCTGTGCATAATATTCTGCATTAAGCGCATGAGGAGCGTCCCCATCGGGCAGCGCCCGGTTGCGGGTCAGAGGTGCCATTACAACGCGGTTGCGCAGGTCTAGATCGCCCAGACGTACGCTATTGAACAAATTGGTGTTGGTCATTTCAGTTCCTTGTTGGTGTTTGGTCGGACTGATTTAAATACCGATCGTTACTTAAATGGGAGCTTGAAATTTGATGTCAATGGATTAAAGTACAGTTCGGTATTAAAAAACAGCAACCGTGCAGGGATTTTGACCAATGAAACGCGGCCGGCCTCGCAAGACGAACCCAGACACGGCTCTGGATGCAGCGATCAAAGTCTTTTGGGAACAAGGCTTTGAAGGCACGTCAATGAACGATCTGTCTTCCTGTACAGGCATGGCGAAACCCGGGCTGTACGCCACATTTGGCGACAAGGAGGCAGTGTACTCCAAGGCCCTTGACCGGTATTACGAGAAATATGGCCTGCCCCTTGTTGATGACTTAGCTGCCTCACCAGATCCTCTAGAGACAGTTATTCGACGGTTCCTAATGGCAATCGCAGCCTTCGTGGTTGATAAATCCTGGCCCGGCGGATGCTTTGCCATCAACAGCGTTGTTGACTGCGCAAACCAACCTCCTTCGTTGGAGGGGCCTGGCCGCGCCATTCAGGAACGTCGTCGCGATGCTTTTGTTCAACGCTTTCGAGCAGCCCAGGCGACGGGCGAACTTCCAAAAGAGGCAAACGCGGATGCTCTTGGAGAATTCTTTGCCGGGCAGGTCCTTGCCTTGGGCGTGATGAGCAGTGGTGGCGCCGATCTGAAAGCGTTGACCCAATTGGTTGAGGTCGCAATGACAGCTTTGCCCTCCGGCAATGACCGTTAGGCCTGCAAATACTCCGTTCGGCGAATACTCAGGTCCACCCAGCTTTCGCCTTGAGCGCGCCCTGCCTCTACAATGTGTTCTTAAAGTCGGCAAAGAACGTCGGTAATGCACAAAGGACAGCTAGCTGGCGGCTACGTATCAACGTGGATTGCGGTTCATACAGGCGCAGTCAGCTGGCTTGTCGCATGCAACATTCGATATCAAAGTGGGCACTTGCCTTCCAGCAAGTCCTTTTTGGCCAGTATCCCTTGAACCACAAAATCTGTAAAATGGCGGACACGGGCCGTATGGCGCAAGTCTTCGTGGGTTAAGACCCAGATATCACGATTGGGTTTTACTGTCGCAAGCGGAACCCGCCGTAAGTCTGGTTCTGTATCGGCCATAAAACAAGGCAACATGGCCAACCCCATGCCCGCCTTGGCGGCGGCCAGCTGGGTCAGCGGTTGTTGGATGCGGTTGCGGGCCGGAACATCAGGATAGGCGCTGTCACGAATCCATTGCGGGTCGGGAACCGCATCATTCCAGCCAACCCATGTGAGGGTTTCCTTGTCCTGAAGGTTCTGTGTCTGTTCCAGATAGGCCAAAGACGCGTAGATGGATGTTGCATATCGGATAACCCGCCGCCCCACCAGATGATCGGGCGGATCATTTGATATCCGAATGGCGACATCGGCTTCGCGTTTAGACAAATCCGCCAATGAGTGAGAGATGTTCAAATCCAGTTCAATGTCCGGATAGGTGCGTCGGAAATCGACAAAAACCGGCATCAATAGCTTATCCGCCAGCGAACTGTGAAGCGTGACCTTAAGGACCCCATCCAGCTGGGTGTCGCGACCGGCAACCTGACGCCCGATTGTATTGACTTCCGCCTCAATTTTGGCTGCCGAGAGGCTCATTTCTTCGCCCGCCCGGGTAATCAAATACCCCGAAGATAAGCGCTCAAATAACCGCGTGCCCAGCTTTTTTTCAAATGCATCAATGCGCCGGGAAACCGTTGAATGGTTCACGCCAAGAGAGGCCGCTGCGCCCCGAATTGACCCTTTGCGCGCCACGGCGAGGAAAAAGCGGATATCATCCCAATTACTCATCGGTGCAATTTAGCACCAGAGATATGCAATATCCAGCAGTTTCACCGCCAATACGCACCTCCTAAATCAAATCACAGGACGTCACCAGACTGGCGCCGACCTTGGGCAACAACACTGGACCACCGAAATGACAGCTCATCGTGCACAACTCACTGAAGCCCTTAGGTAAACTCAAATTCGGGAAACTATTGTGATAAATCAAAGAAAACAAAAGATATCTGCAGTTCTGAGCCGCAGAACCCTGATGAAATCAGCCGTTACTTTGCCAATTCTGGCGGCTTCGGCATCACTTGTCGCGCAACCGGCAACTGCAGATGAGACCACGCCTTATGGGCTGCCAATCTCGTCCGACTTTCCATTTGCCAAAAAAACCATCAAAATCGACGGCTCAGATATGGCCTATGTGGACGAAGGACAGGGCCAGCCAGTTCTGTTTTTGCATGGCAATCCGACGTCGTCGTACCTATGGCGCAATATCATCCCCTACGTCGCCGAAGGATACCGGGCGATTGCGCCAGACCTGATTGGCATGGGCGACAGTGACAAGCCAGATATCGGCTATACCTTTGAAGAACATGCCAAGTATCTGGATGGGTTCATCGCCGCACTGGACCTGAAAGACATCATTCTTGTGATCCACGATTGGGGATCGGCCCTTGGAATGCGCTATGCCCGGCTGAATGCTGACAACGTCACCGCAATGGCCTTTATGGAAGCGATTGTTCCCCCCGGATTGCCCGCGCCAAGTTACGAAGCGATGGGGCCACAGGCGGGCGAGTCATTCAAAGCCCTGCGCACACCGGGCGTCGGTGAAGACATGGTCCTGAAGGGTAACTTTTTTGTTGAAAAAGTGTTGGGGGGAATGGGGGTGCTCCGCCCTCTCAGCAATGCCGAGATGGCAGTCTACCGCGCGCCATATGCAACCGAAGAAAGCCGCTTGCCAACCCTGCAATGGCCACGTGAAATTCCAATCGCCGGAGAACCCAAAGCAACAACCGATGCGGTAACCCAGAACGGCGCATGGCTGATGGCGAGCGACATCCCAAAGCTGTTGTTCTATGCCGAGCCTGGCGCGCTGATGCCCAAACCCGTTGTCGAGTATCTGAGCGCCAATGTGAAAAACCTGGAAACCCGTTTTATCGGACCGGGCACCCATTTTCTGCAAGAAGATCACCCACATTTGATCGGCCAGGGCTTGGCGGACTGGCTGCGACGCATTTGATCTAAACCACCTAACTTCACGATTTAGTCTCTCGGTTGGATGCATTGCACCGCCCGGGAGACGCCATGCACTTACGAAGGGAATGGCCATAATGGCGACAAAAGACCTATTGGAACACCCAGAAGAAATTACTGCCAAGGTCGATTTCTACGGGATGGCCCGGGCCCGGTCTCTGGCCCTGGTTCAGGGCCTGTCACCCGAGGATATGGGCCTGCAGTCGATGGAGGATGCCAGCCCGGCAAAATGGCATCTGGCCCATACCAGCTGGTTTTTCGAACAGTTCATTCTGAAGAAATTCGAGGCGGATTATACCAGCCCTGACGACCGGTTCGCCTTTCTGTTCAATTCTTACTACGTGAAAATCGGTCCCCGGCACACAAGGTCAAACCGGGGGCTGATCTCGCGCCCGGATGTTGATGCGGTTCTGACCTATCGGGCCCATGTTGATACGGCAATGCAGACGCTGCTGACCGAGGATCGACCGGATGCGGTTGAAATCCGAAAACTGGCGACCCTTGGCTGCCACCACGAAATGCAACATCAGGAACTGCTGATCACCGACCTGTTGCACGCCCTGTCTCACAACCCACTGCTGCCGTCCTACCGCAGGCCGGTGCCAACACCGGTCACCAAAGCCGCGCCACTGGGCTGGATCGACCATGCCGGAGGACTGGTCGAGATCGGCCATGATGGGGATGGCTTTGCCTATGACTGTGAAGGCCCACGCCACAAGGTGTACCTGCGCCCATTCCGGTTGGCCTCGCGTCTGGTGAACAATGGTGACTGGGCCAACTTTATGCAGGCCGGCGGATATGAGAACGCGGAATACTGGCTGTATGACGGCTGGACCACACGGGAACGCGAAGGCTGGGACGCGCCGCTCTATTGGTGGCAGCAAGACGGGCAATGGTGGAGCTATACCCTTCACGGACCGCAGCCTGTTGATCTAAACGCACCCGTGGTTCACGTTAGCTATTACGAAGCGGCTGCCTTTGCCCGCTGGTCCGGGAAACGCCTGCCCACCGAGGCGGAATGGGAGGTCGTCGCCCGCGATTATCCGATCAGGGGCAATTTCCTGGGCGACGGGACCTGTCGCCCAACGGCCCCAAATGATCCGGCAGATCCACAGTTTTGGGGGGATGTCTGGGAGTGGACGCAAAGCCCGTTCACCCCGTATCCGGGTTTCCGCACCCCCAAAGGTGCAGTGGGCGAATACAACGGCAAATTCATGTGCAACCAGTTTGTGTTGCGTGGCGGGTCCTGTGCCACCCCGATTGCCCAGATGCGGCCCAGCTATCGCACATTCTTTTACCCGCACCAGCGCTGGCAGATGCTTGGCACCCGCCTTGCAGATGACGTTTGAAACACAAAGGATACCACAAATGGCTGTCACCCCGCCCCCTGCAAGTTTCCGGTCAAAAGCCAACCCGGTCTTTGCCCAATCCATAATGGCGGGGTTGCGTGCCCCGCAGAAATACATCGAAAGCAAATGGCTCTACGATGCCCATGGGTCGCTACTGTTTGATGCTATTACCGAGTTGGAGGAATATTACCCAACCCGAACCGAACTTGGCATTCTGCGCCGCCACGCCGTTGATTTGCAAAGATATGTCGGCTCTCACACGGCACTGTTTGAGCTGGGCAGCGGCTCTAGCGTTAAGACGCGCATTTTGCTGGATGCACTGCCGGGGCTGCACAGCTATGTGCCCATTGATATCTCCAAAGACCACCTGCAAGCGGCCGTACGCCGTGTCGCACAAGAGTACAGCGCGCTGAAAGTGTTGCCGGTTGTCGCTGATTTTACGGCGGATGTTCCCCTGCCCGCCGTCCTGGATGACGCCGCCAAGATATTGTTTTTCCCAGGCTCGACTATTGGTAATTTCGAAACCGAAGACGCAGCCAGCCTGCTGGGCCGGATGCGCCGGGTCTCTGGCGTTGTGGCCTTTGTCATTGGCTTCGACCTGGTTAAAACCGCCAAAACCCTGATCCGGGCGTATGATGACACAAGCGGCGTGACAGCGGAGTTTAACCTGAATCTCTTGACTCGGATCAATCGCGAACTTGGGGCTGATTTTGACCTCAATAGGTTTGAGCATCAGGCCCGCTGGAACAGTGACAAAAACCGTATTGAAATGCATCTGGTGAGCAGACAACTGCAAACTGTCGAGATCCTTGGCCAGACAATTGCCTTTGTCAGAGGCGAGAGTATTCACAGCGAAAATTCGCATAAATACACCCCCGGTCAACTGGAGGAGATCGCCCGCCAGCAAGGCTGGTACACTGATCAGATCTGGATGGATGCCGAGCAACTGTTTGGGGTTGCGGTGCTGACGCCTGATCACGGGTAACACACCGAGCGCTGGTTTGATCGGGATCAAGCGGAAGGAATGAAAAAGGCTGACATGAGCGCCAGCCTTTGGAATTTCGATATTCTGCGTGTAGATTCTGACCTAGGCCGCTTGGCCAAGGTCCTCCATAAAGTCCGAATTGCCAGTCAGTAAGCCCCCCAAGCCCACGCTCAGTTGCTTACGCATGATCGGGGAAATCAGCCGCTACAGAGATTTGTGTTTGCGGTGGCTCAATGGCGAGAAAGGTAAAGGTGACAAAGGCAACCTTCAGGAGAATATTGCCATCGTAGATCTTAATTGTCAGCTGTCTCTCGGGTTCATAGGCGACAATTTCCTCAGGAATGTGGTTCCTTCCCCCGACAAAATCGCAGCGGCGCTTGGCTCCTTTGCCAGTTGGTTTGCTCCCCTCCAGCATCTAGGAATTTTCAAGGCCGGGATGAAGCTGTAAATGTCGGAGAAAGCATCCCAGCTTTTCCAAACCTCGGGCAGTGGGGCGTTTACAGTTACTTTTTTGGTGATTTGTGCCATTGCGGTCTCTAAGCGAGTGCAAGGGATCAGACGCCTTCGGTGATCCGCATATTGGGCGCGCTTAAGCAAATGTGCCCCGACAGGATGTCGGCAAAGTCAAACCTGTCGTAGCGCCAGCCCACCTCGGCTTCCCTGAAGGCATAGTAGATGGCATTGCCTTTCAGCGGACAGTGGGTGGTTTTGCTGCACTTACTCAGTGTAACTTTGATATCGCGCTCGGAGACATACACCCGGGGTTGATAGGCTTGGGTACCGATGTCTATCACGCGCAGGGCGTGGTTGGTCTGAACAACCAAATCGTCCCCGACATTTATTGTGATCGCCTTCTCAACTGGCTGAACTACCATGAAACGGTTTGCGTTGGCCGAATTTCTGATAGCCCCTTTTACCGGTGCGACGGAGTGAACTGGGATTTGAGACATGTGTTTTCCTCCATTCGATATGATCCAGATCGGGGAAAATTTTTGCATCACTAGTGATGGATTTTTCGCATCTCCGGCGCGCAAACGCACCAGAGATCAACTTTATGCAAGGCCATCCGACGTCATCCCACCGTTCAGAATCTCGGCATGTGCGGCAAGTCGGCCTTTGATGAAATCACTAAACACCCGCACACGTTTGGTTTTCCGGGTTTCGCCATGTGTCAGTATCCACAACCGACCGTAAAGTTCTGGTCCACTGCCCTGCGCCCGGACCAGCAGAGGATCACGATCACCGACAAAACACGGTAGAATGGTCAGTCCCATATCAGCGCGCACCGCTGCTAGCTGTGTGTTTAGGTCAGAGACCTTTATGGCCGGTGAGCGTATTGGCAGTACAACTTTGGCTGCCCAAGACGGCACCTCGCCATCTTCTTCCTTTAGTATCCAGGCCGCCGCGGATTGGTCGCCATTGCGAAGGCGCACTTGCAAGGTGCGTGAAAGATAGACGCTGCGATGGACGTCGTGCAATTGAGTGCCAAACAGGTGCTGCGGCAAAGTCATCTGATCAAAAACCAGCCGGATCGCCAGATCAGCCTGCCGCGTTGTCAGGTTCACGGTGTCGTAGGACGAAACAATCTGCAACTCGATCTCGCGATGCAGCTGTGTAAACGCAGCAAGATCCGGCATCAGCAATTCGGTTGCCAAAGACGGCGGCAAGGCCAGCCGCAACGGTCCGGCCAGTTGTTGATCGCGGGCAAAAACACGCGTTTGCAACAGCGACGATTTTTCCTCCATCGATATCGCCAGATCCATAACGTCTTCTCCTGCAGAGGTCAGGCAATAGCCGGATGGAAGTTTTTCAAACAGATGAGCATCCAGATGGTTTTCCAGATTAGAGATCCGCCTCAGAACTGTTGAATGGTTCACACCTAAAGTGGCAGCGGCACCCCGGACCGAACCAGATCGCGCGACCGCCAAAAAATACCGAATGTCATCCCAGTTATACATCGGTTGATATTTGCACCACCGTTATGGATATTTCAAGGATAGTGGCGGGCTAATAGGGCGGTTAGGTCCAGGTTGACGCATTGGATGGCCCATTTGCGCACCGGATAAGGAAAGAACAATGCTGGACCTTTACACTGACGCCACACCAAACGGGTTGAAAATATCCATCGCCCTCGAAGAAATGGGGTTGGATTACGATACCCACCAAATATTTTTGGGCGGCGACCAGATGACGCAGGAATTCACCGCCATGAACCCAAATCAGAAAATCCCCGTGCTTGTGGATGACGGGATTGTTTTGACAGAATCCGGAGCGATCCTGATCTATCTTGCTGAAAAGACGGGCCAGTTTTTGCCAAGCGCGCCCAAATCACGGGCAGCGACATTTGAGGCGCTGATGTTCCAGATGGGGTCCTTGGGGCCAATGTTTGGCCAGCTTCTTACATTCGCCGCAGCTTGGGACAATAAGTTCCCAGCAGTCACCAACCGGTACTTTGCCGAAGTGTCCCGCATCATGGCAGTATTGAACACCCGCCTTGAAGGTCAGGATTATTTGGCAGGGGCCGAATATACTATCGCCGATATGGCTGTGGCCCCCTGGATTCGTCTGTGCTCCATCCATCCGGCATGTGCCGAGCTGCCGTTGCAGCAGAATGGTAATCTAAACCGCTGGTGGAATCGTGTGTCAGAACGGCCAGCACTGCAGCGCGGTCTATTGAACCCGGAGCCCTATGCCCCGGAAAAACAATTTGAGGGATTTGTGAAGGCCGTCGTTGGCCTCGGCACGCTTCATGCCGCTGCATAGTTGGGCTGTAGTACTCGTGGGCGAGCTTAATGCAGCTCGCCCTTCGTTCCAAGGTATTAGCGGTTAATTTTGGACAAAATTCTGAGAAACATCCAATGAATCCAAAGTTTCTCTGAAAAACCATCCATCGAGGGCTTTGTTGCATAAATCGTCCTGAGACCGAGCTTCCCCTTACCCCTGACGGATTTATCCGAGGGTAGCGGTGCGCGGGATGCCGAGAGCGGTAAATCCGTGGAGGATGGCAGCGCGGATCTGAACCTCGGCGACCTGCCGATCGAAGTCGCGCGCTGCAAGGCGCTGACCCAGTAGTTTTATACAGTTCATCCGTTGCCCCGGCAGGGTTATGCGCAGCATAATCCCGTGAGGGTTGTCTCGACGCGGCTTCTACGGTGGTATCCTGTTAGGCTTCGCCACAGAGCTCTGCCTAAATAGTGCGAGAAACGTATCGATTCGTTTCGCGCGACCGCTCCCGGCGTATCCGGTTTCCAAGGCTTTGCATTCTTGCGCGGCGGGAGTGAGGAAGAGCAGAAATTGGTCTGGGGGATCAATTCCCTGACGAATAGCATGGGCATTCCGCGCAGCGATAGCCTCGTGACATTTGCCTGTGTCATAAGCCCCATCCCCTGCCCGGCAGTGCATGTTTACAGGCATGAGAGGGGGCCGTGACAGACCCGACCTCCTGATCAGGAGTGATCTTTCCCAACAAGTCAGGCAGCATGGGCGCGTCACCGACGTTATTGCCGGTCACCTCAATGGCACGGACCTCCAGTGTTTCTTCGTCGATCCCGATATGTATCTTGCGCCAGAGTCGGCGCTTGGGGCCACCCATTGCCCGGCAGTCGAAACGCAGTTTCGATGAGAGGGATGCTTACGTGCATTCTACTTATCAACCGGCAGGCGCATGCAAGGCATGCTGCCGAGAGGGGGCCTTCGCCCTCCACTGCCCGGCTGGCGCATCCGCCGGATGCTGCCGAGAGGCGGCTTTGATGCCGGTGCTATCGATAAGAAGGTGCAGAGGGCCCAGTGGAGCCGCGATAAGGAATGCAAACCGACAGGGTCTTTTGACGCCGACACAGCGTGCTGAAACCTGGCACCTCCCAGTCCAGATGGATCCGTTTCAACAGGCTTTCCACAAAACCCGTCGCCTGCCGCAGCGGTAACCCAAACAGAACCTTGATTGTGAGGCAGGCTTGTATCGCAGCATCGATATAGCGTGGTTGTCGGCCTCGCTTGCCGGTCGGCGCAGCCTTCCACGTGGCCTCAGGGTTGAACCAACCTCTCACACATGCAGGCATGTGCTGCCGGTCAATGAATGGTTAGAGATCCGCGATCCTTCAGCGCTCTATTATATTCAGGCCAGTTCTTTGTGCGATAAATCGGCGGGACAAATGTACTCATACATGCAAACTATCACGCTGGATTCACAACGTGAATCCCTGCACTTAGCTATTTGTGCAACATGGCCCTATCGGGCGATAGTCCTGCTTGGCAATTGGGGCGTGAAGGAAGGCCCGAGCCGCTGCTAAACGCAGGCTCGGACCGACAATAATTCGCGCTGCGTTCAGCCGTCACATTTGACCAAGATTGCGCCGATACGCCCGCCTGCTTCGACGGCTTCGTGGGCTGCGATGCAGTCCTCCAGCGGATAGATACGTTCAACCGGACAGGACAGTGCATCCGCATCCAAGGCGCTGTGCAGCTTGGCAATCATCGCGTCGCGCTCAGGCTTTGGCAGCAGATAGATCAGGATGATGTCGATGGTCACGGCTTTGAACAGCAAGGGCATGAATGGCAACGTCGGCTCCATGCTTTTGGCTGAACCGTAGGCGGCCAGACGGCCATTGGGGGCAATCACTTCGGCGTCTAGTGCCACGTTGAGGCCAAATTCGACCTCGACAACTGTGGGGATCAACGCACCACCGTTCGCGGCGAGGATTTGGGCGGCCAGATCCGCTGCGCTATAGTCAAGCACACTGTCGGCACCGGCTGCCTTTACCCGTTCCATATCACGCGGACTGCATGTGGTGATCACCTTTGCACCGCCCCATTTCGCCAGTTGCACGGCCAGCAGGCCGACTGTGCCCGCACCGCCTTGGATCAGCACAGTCTGCCCCGCGATGTCACCACCGCCAAAGACCGCCTGTGCGGCAGTCAGGCCGGGAATCCCAAGGATCGCGCCTGTTTCAAGGCTGACTGCGTCTGGCAATGGCACGGCCATATCGACGGGGAGGGTAATGTGGCTGGCTGCGGTGCCATGGGCGCGCTGCCATTGACCGTTCCAGATCCAGACGCGTGTGCCGACGTAGGCAGGGTCCACGCCACCGCCCACAGCCTCGATCACGCCTGCGCCGTCACTATGCGGGATGACGGTCTCGAAGGCGGGCCGCTCCAATCCCGGACGGCCTCTGCGCGATTTCACGTCTGACGGGTTCACACCGGAAAAGGTCAGCGCCACGCGCACTTCGCCCGTTTGGGGTGCAACGTCATTCAGGTTTTGCAGATGCAGAACGTCTTTGGCTGTGCCAAGCTTGGAATAAGTGATCGCACGCATGATGGGTGTCCTATGGGATGCATGTCTTTGCGCCACCATGCTGCAAAGGAAAGAGCCATGCAATTCTTGCAAACCGAAGATGCCCGTTTTGAAGGGTTGCCGGACTATGACTTTGCGTCACATCATCTGGAGGTCAACGATTCCGAAGGCGGTAGCGTTTGAGTTTTGAGATCGAATCCTAAAGCATCAGGCTGGCTGCGCTGGACACGCTACCGCGCGTTATAATCACGTCACCCATATATCTCCGCAATGTATACGACTACGCAAAGCTGCCGTTGGTATGATGTGCAGCGAGCGTCAGCTCACCGCCCTTACTGCGTGAGCAGCGCCGGCAGACGGGTGGCTGTCGGGAAGTCCGCTTCGGGCTGTGGTTTCAATGGGTCGTCGCAACACTTTAATCTTTTGAGAAAGATGGAGTGCTTTGAATGAAGTATCGCACACGGGTGTTTTATACGGACAAACAGAAGTCCGAGATGTGGGGGCGCTGGCAACGCGGTGAGTCAATGAGTTCGATTGGACGTCACTTCAATCGTGCGTCGTCTTCGATCTTCCCTCATTTGGCGCGAACTGGTGGGATCCGGCCCGCTGATCGCACGCGGTCGCGATGGACCTTGAGCCTGATTGAACGGGAGGAGATTTCCCGTGGGCTTGTCGCAAAGCAGTCGTTTCGTTCAATCGCG
>JABSSD010000033.1 GCA_013214575.1 Paracoccaceae bacterium
AACCACGCTGCTTCAGGGCTCGATTGTAGTCCGACCAGTTCTTAGTCTTGTAAGTCGTTGGTGTCCAGTTGCTCATCACCGCCAGCTATCACGCTGGATTCACAACATGAATCCCCTCAATCGATTTATGCAACAAAGCCACACCACCTCTGACCGTTTCGACTTTGGTATTTTTCATCTCTGCAACTTACAGCTTTCTGCAATACAATTTAAGTCGAAACTGAAGTCGACTTCAACACGAAAGGCGCTTTGCACCTCCCCAAGGTCAGGCACCGCCCTCGTGTTCTGCTATATGGCCTTGGTCTCCGCCCGTTCACAGGCGGAACGCTCCCCCAGAGTGCTTCCGGGATCCGCTAGGTCTCCGACCGCTCGGCGTTAATATCCCATGAGTCGAATGCGGGCGTTCGGTGGTATAGTATGTCATCCGTTTCATCATCCGGTTGCCCTCTGCCCGGCCGTTGATCGCACAGTGATCAATGAGAGATGGCTATGAGCCAATACCATAAAAAGCGGCCAAACCCTGCGAAGGACACCAGGCTCATCCATGGCCTGGCAGCCCGGCGGGGTTTCAAAACGGCGCTGGAAACCGGGGGACTCCGCTGGACGCATGTGGCGCAGATAATCCGTCACCGAGGACTAGCCGCCCTCATGCCCCATAGCGCCTCTCGCAAAACGGATCAACCACCCGAGACTGTGCGGCGCGTGGACCATAAGCCGGTGCCTCAAGGCCGGCCTTCAAATCCTTGCGAATTGTCTATCTTTCGGCCCCCAGCTTACGCGCTGACGCTCAGGCCCTGTCTTTGTAAGTCATGGATCAAAACGATCTCCCTCAATCTTACCACCTGAATTCCCTTCCTCTCCAATGGGAGCATTCAGGCGGATACAGTTTGCCGGCGCTCAAAACCGGGGGATTTTCAAGGGGGCACTTTTGGGGAGTATTCATCCGGTACTGACAGTTGGAGACGCGCCCAGTACCATGGCGTTTCCAGGAACTGTTTGCCCCCTCCCGGCAGCAGGCGCTGCATGCCCCTGCCGGACAATGGATGATTTCCATGAACTGCAGGTTCTCAGCACTCTCGCCTTCTGGGGCGCAATATAGGATTGACCGTGCCAACGACAACAGCCTGCATTGCCACCGCAGGCTGACTTTCGGGTGACTTCTTTCAATCCACATCTGCCGTTCGCCATTGGGCGCGAACCAATGGCGCCTTCAATGGCTCACGTCTTGCTTAGCGATCCCAGGCCTTCATCCCGGGCCTTCATCCCGGGCATTCACCCGGCCTTCACCGGGCCAACCGTCCCCCGGATGCTTTGCAATTCCGGTTTCGTTCGGAAAATCGCGCGCCACCCGTCGGCTGACAGGGGTGTTTACACTCCGAGATGCACCAACTGGCCGATATTCCCCTCTCCTGACTTGCAGGCAAACCATTGCGGTTGGCAGAATGCAGCTTGTTAATCTCAGCTTCATTGGGACATGTGGCGTCATCTTTTCGCTTGGCAACCGTCGAGGCCATATTGCTGCTTCTCGGGCATAAAATGCCCTGCCAGCCAGTGGATCGCCGTATCTTTCCAAGTTCCGATCTGGGTCTCTTATCGGATAGGCTTGCATGTCCTGTCGGTGCGAGATGGACGCCGTACTTCAGTGCAAGCTCTGCAACCGTCATCTCTTCACGGATCTCCTCAAGCGCAACCTTAGCCTTGAAGTCCCCCTCTCATCATTTGCAAGCAAACGACTGCCGGGCAGCGGGATGAATGGGTCTTTCTCTTGGTCATTTGGGATCACCTCTTTCACAAGGCGATCCATCTTAGTTACTGGTCCGAAATCCCGAGACCACCTCTGGAAGGGGTAGAGGGCCACTGTCAATGGAGGCAAAAAGATCCCTAAGACGGTTTTCTAGTCGATTTTGAAACTCGAGCTTCGGGATCGGTATGGTTTCATGGAAATCTGCGCCCGAATTGGTCCTCGGATCGGGCTGAAAGCCCGGGCCGCGCCCGACCCTCCCCACGGGAGGGCGCTTTGCACCCACCCAGGGTCAGGCGCCGCCCTCGTGTTTCGCTAGCTGCCATTGGGCTCCGCCGGTTCGCAGGCGAAACGCTCTCCCAGAGCGCTTCCAGGGAGATTGCTCACTCCCACCGATAATTAAAACTCACCGTGATCCGGTCGTCTTCGGACATGTTCATCGGCACCTCGTGGCGCAGCCAGCTTTCCCAGAGCAGCACATCGCCAACGTCCGGCTTCATGTAGATGAACGGTTTCAGCTCGCGACGGGCATCTTTGGTGCGGATGGGCGAGGCCATCATCATCGCCGACCGGGGATCTTCCAGTTTCAGTGCACTGGTGCCTTCGGGCATCGCCACATAAGTGGTGCCGCTGATGACGGAATGCGGGTGGATGTGGCTGGCGTGCATACCACCTTCGGGCAGAATGTTGATCCACAGATCCTCGAGCGTCAGCGCCTTGCCATCCAGATCAAACTGCAGATCCTTGGCAAATTCAGCAACATGCAGATCCAGCACCTTGACCAGATCGGCAAAGATCGGAAAGCGCCAGGGCAGATCGCTCAGCGAGGCGTAGGAGGTATAGCCGGGATAGCCGTTCTCCTCGCACC
The DNA here is from genome assembly GCA_013214575.1 of Paracoccaceae bacterium. Taxonomy (GTDB): domain Bacteria; phylum Pseudomonadota; class Alphaproteobacteria; order Rhodobacterales; family Rhodobacteraceae; genus Parasedimentitalea. The sequence continues at coordinate 2,610 of JABSSD010000033.1, forward strand.
AGCTCTGGCCGGCCTCGTCATCATTGGCGATGACAACACAGGAAGTTTCAAGTTCATCCGCGTCGATTTTGGGTCCGTGTTCGGACAGGGCTGCGCGGTACAGGCGGGTGGCGAAAAGCGATTCAATTTGTGACATGCGGCGGTCATACCCCAGTCCGCCCCGCAGGGCGAGAGGTCGCGTTGCCTGACCGGCCCTCAAAAAATAGCTCCGGTGGCCTTCTGCTTGAGAGGGCCACCGGAGAGTGGCGGACTAGAAGTCCTGCCATAGCGCCTTGCCGTCGGTGCCGGTCGCCACCACTGGCGTCATCGCCTCGGCCTCCACCGACCAGTCATCGGTGCCATGCGCAGTTGGGGCTGTTGGCGCGCTACGGCTGGGCGCCGCACCGCCGCCCTGACCAATCTTGAAGTGGGACATCAGCTCGGTCAGCTTTGCAGCATCAGACTTCAGCAAGTGGCTCGCGGCGGTGGCCTCTTCGACCATGGCGGCGTTCTGCTGCGTCACCTGATCCAATTGCGTCATGCCGGTATTGATCTCGAAGAGGCCGGTTGACTGCTCGGCAGCGCCTTCGGCAATT
>JABSSD010000034.1 GCA_013214575.1 Paracoccaceae bacterium
GCGACGACGAAGATGGGAGAGCGATCACTGCGGCGATTGCTGATCATTGGAGCCAACAGCGTTATCATAAAGCGGCATGTCCATCCGTTGGCGCGGCCGGGCACATGGCTGGACGGAATGTTGTTGCGCAAGCCGCCGATGCTTGTGCGCGTGGCACTTGCTAACAAGATGGCGCGGATCGTCTGGGCGCTGATGGTGTAGAATGAAGTTTACAGGGCTCCGGCTGTGGCGGCGTAAGCCGACAGACAGTCGCGAGGCGTTGGAGCGGAAGAGGGCAAGGAGTTGTATGGCGCAACCGTACCGCCGATCTCGCTGAGTGGCGCCAACTTGGCGCGGCATAAAGGACAGTCATATTGTCCTTGCAGAGACCAGTTCGAATTGGTCTGACAGCACCCGCGGCGGGAATGGCGGCCACTGGGTTGATCCCTTAAGTCGCCCCCTGTTCGGTGATTTCGGCTTCGGCTTCGATTTCCACGCGGTAATTACCAATCAGCTGCGCCACAACAACCAGTGTGTTTGCAGGTTTGATCGAGCCAAATATTCGACCATGTGCTGCAGACACCCGCTCAACATCGTTGACGTCGGTAATGTAGATGCGGGTACGTACAACGTCGTCCATGCTTGCCCCCAACGCCGTCAGGCTTGCCAGGATTTTGTCCAGAATATAGGTCGTCTGAGCCCCCGCATCTTGTGGTGCAACAGCCCGGTCAAACCCTGCCGTTGCGGTGGTGCCGGAGACCAGAATACGACTGCCAACACGATGGGCCCGGCAATATCCGGCAATATCTTCCCATTTGCTGCCGCTCAGAACCCGCATCGCCCCGGTCCGATGGTCAACCGGAGTGGCCTCAAATCCAGTGTGAAAATTTGTCAAATGGTGGCTCAGGTCACCTGAGGCAGTCAGAAAGGGCGGTTTGCGATATTCATCGCCACAATCGCCCGGCACATCATCGGTGAAATTCTCGCGTAACAACTGGTGATCCTCAGCATCCAGCGCGAAGCCGAACAGGCGCGTGTTATCAGCCATGTGATTCCGCTCACCCAACCGGGCCCCGATAATCACACCCGCAACACTGGATTGCTCCAACACCCAGCGGGTCGCGACATTCGACAGGGACACGCCGTGCTTTTTGCCAATCTCGGCGGCGGCTGCCAACAGAGCCTGAAACGCCTCCCAACCGCCTGCGGTGTCGATGAACCGCTTGTATTTCATCTTGCTCCAGTCTGGAATTTCGACGGGCTCGGGTTTGCCCAGCCAGCGATTCGACAGGAAACCACCGCATAAAGTGCCATAGCCAAACAGCCGTGTTTTGGTTGCCTGACACAGGGTCGACAAAGGCCCGGCCGCGCGCCGGTCCAACAGCGAAAACGACACTTGATTTGTTAACAAAGGGATGCCGTCAGACAGGGCGAGTTGCAGATGCACCGCGTCAAAATTGGTGACACCGATCTCGGAGATCAACCCCTCTTGGCGCAGAGCTGTCAGTTCGTGCAAAGCGTCCAGCCAGGCCGGATGTTCAAACATCCACCAGTGAAATTGCAGCAGATCAACTTTTTCAACGCCTAACCGATCCAGCCGCTCTTGTACTCCGACGCGTACGACTTCGGCGCTCATCTCGCCGGGTTCGGGGCACCATTTGGTGCAAATGATAGGTCGATTAGGCGCGTCTTTGTAGCGCTTCAACAAATGTCCGGAAATAATTTCGGCACTGCCATAATGATCGGCCATATCAAAGGTGCTAAACCCGTGGCGAAAATAGGCATCCAGATCATCCGCGCCCTGTTCCGGGTCAATCGTCGTGCCATCTTTTTCGATGTCGGCGATCTGCCACAACCCGGTCAAAACCCGGCTGATCTGCAGAGTTTCACCAAGCACTATTTGGCTGGGTACAGGGGCGTTCATTCGGGTATCCGATCAGATATGGGGGCCGGGTTGCCCAGGTATTCCGCCGCGAGATAATTAAAACTGCTTTCGATATCGTTTTTCAACGCATCCAGTGCCGCATCGCGATCATCGTCACGCAAAGCCCGGATCAGTTCCTTGTGAAATTCATGTTCATCCACGCGCAGGGCATTTTCATGCCGGATGATTAGATGCAGATAGGCGCCATATTGCAGCCAAAGCGCCTCGATCAGCGGCAGCATGACTGCCGAGTTGCTTTTACGGTACAGGGTGAAATGGAAATTGTGATTGGCCTGCAAATCCGGCCCGGTCTTAGCCATGTCAGGGGATGTCTGAATGATCGTTTCCAACACGTCGATGGTCGCGTCGTCCATATTGTCCATGGCAATCTCAAGCACCATGGTTTCCATCCCGACTCGGGCCCGTTTCAAATCCAGCATCCGCTCATGGTCAAATGGCGGCACCTGAAGCGTCCGGCTTGGTGTGTCGATCAACGCGCCTTCGGCCACCAGACGGCGCACAGCTTCGCGCACAGGAGTCATGGACGTGCCCAATTGTTCGGCCAAACCGCGCAAGTTGAGCACCGCACCGGGGGCAAATTCGCCACGGGTAAACGCATCGCGCAGCGCGGCATAGACCTCTTCACGCAACTTGGACTGATCAATCTTTACAATGCCGAATGTGTTCATTTCTACCCTATCTCTTGCGCGCAACTCTGCATCAAGACACGCCACAAAGCCCGGTCAGCACAAATTGTTTGACTGAGCTTGGATGAAATACATATGATCAAATATCACAGATAACATCAAGCAAGAATCGATGTGCCGGGGGGATTGTGAATGGTGGATGACAGGACAGACGATGGGGGCACCGGGCGGTTCTGGCTGTATGACCTTCGGGTCCATACGGTGATTGGGGATCGGATCGCTGTTTGTCATCATGTTGAGGGCGATAGTTTTCAGGTTCATGGCGAGAGCCTTGTTTTTGAGGAAGGTCAGTCAATTTCACTATATGCGCTGGCCGCGTTGCTGCCGCTGTTGCCTGCAAAACAGCGCGACACTGAAGCCAATGACTGGATGTCGACCGACGCTGAAATCGCCTGTCCTGACCCTCATTGCGGGGCCCGTTTCCGCATTGAACGAACCGCAAAGCGATGGTTCTCGCATGCCGAAACCACCGGCCTGCCTGATGCACGTTCAACCCCATATTGGCAAAAATCCGGAGCCCCCGAATGAGCATTCCCGAAACTGTGCACCTCGGCAGCGGCCATTTGATATCAAGAGTCATTAAAGGCTGTTGGCAACTGGCTGGCGATCACGGCCCGGTGGACCGGGCCAGCGCAGTGGCGGACATGGAGGCGTTTCTGGACGCTGGCATAACCACTTTTGACTGCGCCGACATTTACAAAGGTGTCGAGGAAATGATTGGCGACTTTATCGCCGATCTGCGCCGCAGACGGGGCAGTTCAGTGGCCAATCAGGTCTGCGTGCACACCAAACTTGTGCCCGACCTTGCCCGCCTGTCTGACCTGCGCCCGGAGGAAGTTGAGGCGATTATCGACCGATCCTTGCAGCGGTTGCAGGTTGATCAACTGGATTTGGTGCAGTTCTATTGGTGGGATATGCAACTGGGCAATGCGGTTGACTCGCTTGGCGTCCTCAAGGACCTGAAACGCAAGGGTAAAATCAGAAATCTTGGCACTACCAACTGGGATGTTGCCGACATGGATCCCTTTGTTCGCGATGGGTTTGATATTGTATCCGCGCAAGTTCAGTATTCGATTCTGGATCGAAGGCCTGCCGGTAATCTGACTAGATGGGCAAAGAAAAACAGCGTCCAATTTCTGTGTTATGGCACGCTTGCCGGTGGGTTTCTGACTGAAAAATGGCTCGGAGAACCGGACCCGGGATTTCACTTTGAAAACCGTTCGCTGATCAAATACCGGCTTATTATTGATGAGTTCGGGTCTTGGGGCAAGTTTCAGAACCTGCTGAGGACGCTCAAGATGATTGGCGACCGGCACGGTGTTTCGCTTGCCGCAATTGCCTCACGCTATGTGCTGGATCAACCACAAGTCGCCGCCGCAATTGTCGGTGCACGATATGCGCGGCATCTGCCCATGACGCTAGAGATATTTGACGTGACACTGGATGATCAGGATCGCGCGGCGCTGGATCACATGTTGCAAAAGGCAAACGGGCCAAACGGGGAAGTGTTTGCGTTGGAACGAGACCGAACCGGGCGCCACGGGCGCATCATGAAATACAACCTGAATGCCAAACCGGACGACCAGACCCTTGGCGGCAGCAGTGGTTGAGGCGTCGATCCCCATATTGGAAACACGCAACCTGACAAAGAATTTTGGGTCATTTTGCGCGGTCAACAGCGTTTCCTTGACGATCAAACCGGGATCGATCACCGGGTTGATCGGTCCCAACGGAGCTGGAAAATCAACATTTTTCAATTTGTTGACTGGTGTCCTTACCCCAACACACGGGCAGGTATTGCTGAACGGGCAGGACATCTCCGGGCTTGGGCCGGATGCGCTTTTTACCAAAAAACTGGCCCGAACATTTCAAATTCCTCGCCCGTTCAAACGGATGTCCGTGTTGGAGAACGTCATGCTGGCCCCTCTTGGACAGGTGGGAGAAGGTATTTTGGGGCCCTTCCTAAACGCTGGCAAGATGCGCGCACAGGAAGAGGAAATTCGCACGCGAGCGCTGGATATTCTAGAGTTTGTGACGCTTGGAAAGCTGACCGATCAGGCCGCCGGAAAAATCTCGGGCGGGCAGACCAAACTGCTGGAGCTGGCACGGGTCTTGATGGGCGACCCGGCGGTGATCTTGCTGGACGAACCGGCGGCAGGGGTAAACCCGTCCCTGACTCGTATCCTGATCGAGCGCATAGAAGAGCTGAACCGACAGGGCAAAACCTTTGTGATCATCGAACACGACATGGATTTCATCATGCGCCATTGCGATCCCGTCATTGCCCTGGCCGAAGGGGCCATTGTGTTTCAGGGCACCGCAGAACAGGCGCAAAACAGTCCGACCCTGTTGGACGCCTATCTGGGGGCTCAGGCTGATGGCTGAAATTCTGCTACGCGCCACGGATATTGTTGCTGGCTATGTCAAAGACCTGCCGATTCTGAAGAAGGTCAATATTGAGGTCAAAAAGGCCTCGCTGACATTAATTATCGGCCCCAACGGTGCCGGAAAATCAACCTTTATCAAGGCCATTGCCGGGGTGGTTCCGGTGACATCAGGTCAGATATCGCTGAGTGGTCAGAACATCACCGGCATTCGCCCCGACCAGATGGCGCAGCATTCCATTGCCTATGTGCCGCAATCGGACAACATTTTTCGGGCCCTGACCATTCGGCAAAACCTTGAATTGGTGCTGCGTAAGTCCAAAAATGGCCCGGCCCGCATTGCTGAGATGTTCACCCGTTTCCCCCCACTGGCCGGAAAACAAGCCGAAAAGGCCGGGACATTGTCAGGCGGGCAGCGCCAAATGTTGGCGGTGGCCATGGCGCTGGCGGTCGATCCCCTGCTTATCCTGATGGATGAACCCTCGGCTGGTCTGTCGCCAAAAGCGGCGCAGGAGGTGTTGCAACTGGCCCGTGATCTGACCTCACAAGGGGTCACAATTTTGCTGGTCGAACAGAACGTCAAACAGGCGATGCGACTGGCCGATCATTGCTACATTCTGGCTGAGGGGCGCAATCAGCATGACGCTGACGCATCAATTCTGCTGGATGACCCCATTGTCGGCGAAATTTATCTTGGTGGCAAACGGACGAATGTCTCATGATCCAGAGCCTTGCAGACGGTATTCTTGTCGGAGCGATTTTGTCCCTGGGGGCTATCGGGCTGACCATGGTCATGCATATCCTGCGCTTTGCCAACTTCAGCCATGCGGAATTGTTGTCGATCGGTGCCTATAGCGCGCTGGTGTTCGACGCGCTGTTTTCGGGGATTCTTCCGATCCTGGCTAATAAAATTGGCCCGTTTTCCATGACCTGGGCGCTGACCCTGTCGATGTTCTGCGCCATGGGGGTGACTGGGTTGTCGGCGATGTTGATTGACCGGTTTGTGTTTAAACGTATCCGCGAAAAAGGCGATGAGTTGTCCATGGTGTTTGCCTCATTCGGGGTGGCGATGATCATCCGCAATGTTCTGGGGCTGATATTCGGACTGAAATCACAGCTTTACAGCAATGATATCGTGTTTGCGGTGATGATCAGCTCTGACCCGATGTTGTTGATTAAACCCGATCAGGTGTTTGTACTGCTGGCGGCCTTGCTGATCATGCTGGTGCTGCATTTTGTTCTGTCGCGCACCACATTTGGCTATGCCCTGCGCGCGGTTGCGGAAAACCCGTCGCTGGCCGAGGTGTCCGGCATCCGGTTATCGCGGGTGATTGCTTTGGTCTGGATCATCGGCGGGTGTCTGGCCGCTGCCGCCGGTGTGTTTTATGGCCTCAATAACCACATTAACCCGGTGATCGGGCGCGATCTGGTGTTACCGATCTTTGCCGCCACCATCGTCGGCGGCATCGGCAGCGTATATGGCGCGGTTTTGGGTGGGTTCATCGTGGGCATTGCGGCCAACATGGCGTTGCTGGTGCTGCCATCAGGTTATAGTCCGGCCGTGCCGTTCATGATCATTCTGGCGTTATTACTGGTGCGCCCTCACGGATTGTTCGGAGAGCCACAGACATGATGGGCCTTATCTCATATCTGGTGTTTTTCATAACGATTGCATCAATTCTGGCCATTGCTGTGCTGGGGCTGAACCTGCAATGGGGCAATACCGGGTTGTTCAATGGCGGTGTTGTCGCCTTCTTTGGCGCAGGCGCTTATGGCACCCTTTTGTTGGGCGGTGACCCGCAATCCGATCACATTGGCGGTTTTGATTTGTTCTATCCGCTGGCGCTGCTCGGCGGGGCCGTTGCTGCCGGGGTGCTGGCCTGGGTGGTCGGGCGGCTCACTTTGCATCTGCGGCACGACTATTTTGCGATTGCTACATTTGGTGTTGCGGTCACCTTTGAAAACGTCATGCGCAACGCCGAAGGGCTGTCCGGCGGAGCCAAAGGGTTGCGCGGGTTTACTCGACCCCTTGAGGCCTTCGTGAATAACGGATTTACATATAACGTGCTGTTTTTGCTGGTCGTCACGTCCCTTTTGGTCTGCACCTATCTGTTTCTTGAACGACTGATCCGCTCGCCTTATGGGCGCCTGCTACGCGCCATCCGCGAGGATGAAATAGCCGCCTGTTCACTGGGCAAAAAACCAGACCGCATTCGGCTGACCGCCTTTATCACCGGGTCTTGCATCGTTGGTCTGGCCGGAGGGCTTTATGCCACGTTCTATGCCTTTGTCAGCCCGCAGGACGTTTTGCCAACATTAACGTTCCAATTATGGGCAATGTTGATTGTCGGCGGTGCGGGCAACAATCGGGGTGCGATTTTTGGCACGTTCCTGATATGGGGCGCCTGGTCCGCAAGTGGCTGGGGCCTGTCGCGTTTTGCCCCGGTCGAGGTTCAGCTGTATACCGGAACCATGCAATTCATTCTGATAGGCCTCGTCATCGTCGGCATGTTACTGTGGAGGCCGCAAGGTCTCTTCCCGGAACGGCTGGTCGTTTCACAATCCGGATGTAAATCAAAATAATCCAATCCAACAAGGGAGACTATCGTGACCATCAAGAGAATAGCCCATAAGGGGACAATAACAGCAGGCGCGCTGTTGTGCATGTCAGCGTTTGCTACATCGGCATCCGCCGCAGATTGTTCGATCAAGGTTGGCGCGGTGCTGCCGACATCGGTTGACTGGGGTCGCCCGATTGCCGAAGTGGCGCAATATGCTGTCGACCTTGCGAACGAAGCTGGCGGCGTGTCAGGCTGCGACGTTGATCTGATATTGCGGGACAGCCAGGTTGATCCCAAGGTCGGTGTTGACGGCGCAAAAGCGCTGGTTGATTTGGACGGGGTACAATTGCTGTTAGGCGCGGTTTCCAGCGGTGTATCCATGCCGATCTTGACCTCAGTGGCGGTGCCATCGGGCGTTATGATGATGTCTTGCTGTTCGTCCTCAACCGGGTTTACGGCACTCGCGCAAGAGGGCAAATCCAAGGGGTTGTTCTTTCGCACGTTTGCCACCAGCGGCGTTCAGGCTGCGGTCGGCGCAATGGTGGCCCGTGACAAGGGCTATAATTCGGTCGCTATTCTCTACAAAAACGATGACTGGGGTCAGGATATCAGCAAGCTGATCGCCGCTGATCTTGAATCGCTTGGCATCACTGTCACTACATCCGTTGCACTGAACGACGCACAACCATCGTACCGGGCTGAAGTAACACAGGCGCTGAAAGGCAAACCCGAGGCCCTGTATCTGGCGCTCTATCCAACCGAGGGTTCGGCAGCAGTGCGGGAATGGATTTCGCTGGGTGGCACCCAGAACATGATCCTTGCAAATTCTCTTAAGTCAGATGAATTCCGTGACAATGTAGGGTTGCAGTATCTGGGCAATGCCACCGGAACCGACACCGCATCGCCGCGCTCAGAGTCTGCCAGCGCCTTTGTCGATCTCTACAAAGCGAAATTTGGCTCTGAACCGAACGGCCCCGGCCTGTCCAACAGCTTTGATGCTACACTGATTGCGTTGCTGGCGATGCATGCCGCAGGCAAAGACGCATCCGGCAGCGAGATTGCCGCGCAGGTCGCCAACGTGACGGATCCCAATGGCACAGCTGTTTCCGCAGACGCCGCCGGGTTCGCCAAAGCGACTGAAATTCTATCAGGCGGCGGCACAGTGATGTATCAGGGCGCAACGGGCAATGTCCGGTTCGACAGCTTTGGTGATGTGTCCGCGCCTGCAGTCACCTGGACCTTTACCGAGGCCGGTACGAAAGAGGCCAGTTACATCACATTGGAAGAGGTTGATGAATTCATGGCCTCTGTCAATTGACGGAAAGCACCTACCAGACATGAACACGGCGAGCGGCTCACGAGTGTATGAGCCGTTTGTCGCAAACCCGGTCCTGTCAGAGGAACAGAGGTGGTCGCGGGAATTCGGACCAGTAGTTAAGGTGGATCAACTTGTGAGAAAGATGATCCCAAATGACGAAACGAAAGAACCATTCGCCCGATTTTAAGGCCAAGGTTGCGCTTGAAGCAATCCGCGAAGAAATGACGATGGCGGAGTTATCGAAGAAGTATGGGCTGCATCCCACGCAGATTGGGACTTGGAAGCGCGCTGCCATCAAGAATATGGCCGCGGGATTTTCCAAGAGAAGCGGTGATCCTGCACAGATCGATGATGCCGTGATAGACAAACTTCATTCCAAAATTGGGCAATTGATGGTGGAGCGCGATTTTTTGAAACGCGCCTGGGATCGTTAAGCAAGGATCGCAGGCAGATGTGCATTGAAAAAAATCACCAAAAAACCAGCCTACGACGGCAATGCCAAATGTTGTCGCTGGCGCGTTCAAATTTGTATTACACTCCGAAAGGCGAGAGTGCTGAGAACCTGCAGTTCATGACCATCATCGACAAACAGTTCCTGGAAACGCCATGGTACGGGTCGCGTCAGATGGCGCGCCGGTCGGCTTTGTCAGAGCAAAATTGGTTGAGGCGGGCAGGGCGGTCCCTTAGCGTCTTGCCATGACAAAACGCGACCCATTCAAGTATTTCAAAACGAGCCCCGAGATCATTCGCTTAGCGGTGATGATGTACGTCCGGTTTCCGCTTTCGCTTAGAAACGTGGAAGATCTACTTCACGAACGAGGGATAGATATCAGCCACGAAACTATCCGGTTTTGGTGGAACAGGTTTGGCCCGCTGTTCGCGTCAGAAATCCGCAAACGGCGGGTCCAGAAACTACAGTCATATTCGAACTGGCAGTGGCATCTTGACGAAGTTTTTGTGAAAATCAATGGCGAGACCCATTACCTTTGGCGGGCCGTTGATCATGAAGGAGAGGTGTTGGAAACTTATGTAACGAAGCGCCGTGATCGCAAGGCAGCATTGAAATTCCTACGTAAAATCATGAAGCGCTACGGTCCACCGCATATCATCGTGACGGACAAACTACGATCCTACGGTGCTGCAATGAAGGTAATTGGCAACGCGGAAAGACAAGAAACCGGTCGCTGGCTCAACAATCGAGGCGAGAATTCACACCAGCCGTTCCGACGACGAGAACGGGCTATGCACCGCTTTCGCCGGATGGGTACATTGCAGAAATTCGTCTCTGCCCACGCATCCGTTTTCAACCACTTCAATCAGGAACGTAGCCTCTCAAAGCGTGATCATTTCAAGGCCGCTCGCATCGCCGCTCTCGCCGAGTGGCGCGGCCTTTGCGCTGCATGAAGGACAGTGATGTTGGCCTAGTAAAGACGAGTTCGAATTTGTCTGACAGCACCCATCAAAGAGCTTGAACAAATCCTCAACCTTGCCTGCCTGCGCCAGAGCCTCGCGATAAAACCACACGGTCTTTGCATCCGGAACCCGGTCTCCAAGACCAAGGCCCAGAAACCGCATAAACGAAAGCCGGTCCCTGATCTGATATTCGACCTTGATCGTCCGAAAGGTTGTAGAGCGCGCTCAGCACCAGCGTCTTGAACATCAGCACCGCATCCATCGGCTTGCGCCCGGCATTGGATTTCCGTTCATTTTTAGGCTTGCGCCAGGCCGGCTCCAGAAGCGGACGGAACTCTTCCCAAGGAACGACTGCATTGATCTCGACCAGTGGGTCCTTCTTCGCATCCAAGCTCGCGTAACGATCTGAAAGATCGAAGAAACCCATCTGTGCCATGACTGCCATCCCTCCGCCGTATCATAACGTAAATCTACAGCGCGCTCAGGTTAACTGCAATTACTAGAGGTGCCCATTGCCTTAAGCCTGCCAGAAGAATTCACCAACTGGGGCATCCACGCCATCAACAAAGCCAATCAAATTAGGCTCGTCATTTTTGGGACGCTCGAAAATGGGCCATGATTACTCCGCACCGAGGAACAATGTTAGAGTTTCAATTTGGCGCCCGAAAAACAAACTCAATACTCAAACCCGCGACCAAGCGCCTTACCTAACTCGGACAATTTGGGTGCCAGCGGAATGAGCGCCGCCTGAATGGAATGGTATATGTCCGGCTTGCCCTTGAATTGGGTCACTGTCGGCACGCCCCGCGCGTCGATTTCTGGGAACCAACCGCCATGGTCGTGGTCAATGAAATGCTCATCGGCAAATTTCCACAGGCGACTATACCACGCCTTTTGTGTGTCACTTCCGCCAAGCTTGAGGAAACTAGCCAGTACCCCTATCGCTTCGGTAATCGGCCACCAATAGCGATCAGAAATCAAAGGTGCTCCATCGAAGTCGATCGTATAGACGAACCCACCCTTTTTGCTGTCCCAAGCATCTGTTAGCGCTCTTTCGGTCAAAGACCATGCTGTATCGCGGGAGTTGTCATCCGGGCGGCCGATAAGATCCCAATATTGCAACAATAGCCGTGCCATCTCAAAGGAATGCCCCGGAGTCGTGCCACGGGGGCGGAACATTGGGTTCCCCGAATAGCTCCGGTCGATTTCCCAGTCCGATGTATAGTGCTCTGGCAGCCGCCAATTTTCGGTGGCCGCTATCCGATAGACAAAGAAATCGAGGATACGGCTCGCCATGCTCAGGTAGGTTTCGCGACCGGTCGCTTCAAAGGCGGTTAATAGCGCCTCGACGCCGTGCATGTTGGCGTTCAACCCGCGATAGCTGGAAAACGGGGCCCAGTCGCGGTTATATTCATCGGCAAACAGACCGATGTGCTCTTCCCAATAGCGCGTCTCAAGAATGGCTGTTACGTCGTCAATCAGGCGGTCGGCGTCTGGATGCCCAGCCAGTTTTGCACTGGCCCCAGCCAGTAGTACGAACACGTGACCGTAGGCAAGTTTGCGCCCGTCATGAATGTTCTCACCGTCGAGAGCCCATAGATAACCCCCATGATCGCGATCGCGGTGGTGGCTCCACAGATATTCCATCCCCTTGTTGATGACCTCGTCGCACTCCGGAAACCCTGCCAGCTTTCCCAGTGCATAGGAATGGGTCAAGCGGGCGGTGGTGTGAAGTTCCTGAACGGTATCAGCCAGTGGGGCCCCGTCGTAACCAAGCACAAAAAATCCTGCATCAGGGCGTACACTGGCACGGAAAAAATCAAATTGTCGCGCGGCATCTGCGCGCAGAAAATCCCGATGGGCAGAGGCTCCGAAGCGGAAAAGGTCAGCGTTGTGATGGTGTGTCTTGGATGGGTTTTCCAAAGGAGGTCTCGTTTATGTCAGCGAACGCCAGGTGCGTGCAATTGTGAATAGGAAAGGGTTTCGTTTGCAGGCGGCTTGCCCAAAATTGGTTGAATATATTGCAGCTCGTTCACCGGTGCGCCCGAGATGCGTTTCAGCAGCAGGTCCGCCAGCCTTTCACCCGCTTCCGACAGATCCTCGTAGAGGCTGGGTACCTTTGGGCGCACCAGATCAAAGACACCAGAAGTCTGCTTGACCAATAGCTGGACGTCCTGACCCGGAACCAGCCCCAAATCCTGGATAGCAGCAAGCGCGGCAAGGCCGGAGACATCGCCGGGAAGAACCAGCCCGTCTGGAGCATTCGGTGCGGTGAACCGTTTGAGAATATTGGCCGAAATGGTATCAGCATTGCTATCCAGAGAGATGCCATCGAGGATTTCATAATCTATACCCGCCGCTCGGACTGCTGTCATGAAGCCGTGCAACAAGTGCTGACGAAAGGTGAGCTGTTCGGGTGGTAGCAAAATGCCTAACCGTTTGGCACCTCGATTGATCAGGGTTTCCGCCGCCTGGCGGGCAAAAGCATAGTTGTCACAATCCACAAAAGGATGCGGCGTCGCCAGCTCTGAACGGCCATGCGACACAAAAGGGAAATCCGCTTCGAGCAGGAATTTGATACGGTTGTCTTCAGGCATGGTGCGCGAAAATATGATCCCGTCGGCCAGTTTATCGCGGACCACACGCTGGATCTGGTCAGCCGATTTATCTGGGCCAAAATCAGGCAACACCACTAGATGATAACCGGTATTTTCCAACCGTTCGCTGATGCCCCGGATCAAAAACGTGCCAAACCCAAGGATTTCTTCGTGAGGTGGCAGGATCAGATTGATCACTTGCGTGCGCCCGGTCCGTAGGCGTTGGGCTGCGCGATCCGGCGAATAGCCAAGCTCTTTCGCCATCTTTTGCACCAAAGCCCGAGTCTCTTCTGCCATCCGCGGATCATTCGCCAGAGCGCGCGAAACAGCCCCCACGGAAATCCCCATTTTTGCAGCGATGGTGCGCTGTGTTGGGCGTTTGGTCTTTGATGGTTCTGACATAACTCACTGCTCTAAAGGTGTCTGACATGGTAATTTATTACGATTTAACAGGCAATCCCCTCGAAAGAAAATTATCATGACTTGCCAACATTTCCGAAATGTCCGTATTTTACATGATGATTGTGGCAAAGTGGGAGCGATTCATGAGCCTTGACAGACTTATCTATTTTAACGTTATAAATAGTCATGGATTTTTCTGGGAGGAAATTATGAAACTCAAACAACTGATGGCCAGCGCGGCGCTTGTCGCTCTCACTTCGGGATCCGCCTACGCTGAAGACGTAGAAGTCCTGCATTGGTGGACGTCTGGCGGCGAAGCGGCGGCCTTGAATGTATTGAAGGATAATCTGGCGGGCCAAGATATTGGCTGGGTTGATATGCCGGTTGCTGGCGGCGGCGGCGAGGCCGCAATGACAACGCTGCGCGCCCGCGTCACTGCAGGCGACGCGCCAACGGCGGTGCAGATGCTAGGCTTTGACATTATTGACTGGGCCAACGAAGACGTTCTGGGCAACCTCAACGAAGTAGCCGCAGCCGAAGGTTGGGACGCGGTTGTTCCCGAGGCACTGCAGTTCTTTTCCAAGCACGATGGCAACTGGATCGCGGCGCCTGTGAACGTTCACTCGACCAACTGGGTCTGGATCAGCAAGTCGGCGCTGGATGCGACCGGCCTTGGGGAGCCCACAAGCTGGGATGAGTTGGTCGCTGTTCTAGACGCGATGAAGGCCAATGGCATCACGCCGCTGGCGCATGGTGGTCAGGCCTGGCAGGACGCCACTATCTTTGATGCAGTGGTGCTCAGCCTTGGCGATGATTTCTACAAATCGGCGCTGATTGACCTGGATGCAGACGCATTGGGCGGCGCGACAATGGTCGAAGCCTTCCAACGCATGGACACCCTGCGCGGCTATGTGGACGATAACTTCTCGGGTCGTGACTGGAACCTTGCCTCGTCGATGGTGATCAATGGCGAAGCCGGCATGCAGATGATGGGTGACTGGGCAAAGGGTGAGTTCCTGCGCGCAGATCAGAAACCCGGCGAGGACTTTGTCTGCATCCGCTTCCCTGGAACTCAGGGCGCGGTCACCTTCAACTCTGACCAGTTTGTCATGTTTAAAGTCGATGAAGGCAACAAAGCGCAATTGGCCATGGCCTCAGCCGTGATGGACCCGGTCTTCCAATCCGCGTTCAACGTGGTCAAAGGTTCGGTGCCGGCACGCACAGACGTGCCAAACACCGACTTTGATGACTGCGGCAAAAAAGGCATGGTGGATTTGGCCGACGCTGGTGACAACGGGCGTCTGTTTGGTTCGATGGCGCATGGTCACTCGGTGCCAGCCTCGGTGAAGAACGCAATTTATGACGTCGTCACCGCCCACTTCAACGGCGAATACGACGCCGAGACTGCGGCGCAGGAAATGGTCAACGCAGTGGAATCCGCGATGTAAACTCCCTTGTGAAGCTGGCGAAATGGCTTCACGAACTCTGGGCCGAGGGGAGACCCCCGGCCCATCTTTGAAAGACTAGTTGGTGCTGGTGCGCCGACAAATGGGGGAAAGATGGCAAACTATGCCTCTGGCGCGGATTTCCGCACGAAACTTCAGGGTTGGATTCCGAAACTGGTGCTGTCGCCGTCAATCGCGATGATGCTAGTCTTTGTCTATGGATTCATCATTTATACGGTGTATCTCAGCTTCACCAACTCGAAAATGCTGCCTAAATATGACCTGATCGGCATTGACAACTATGTCCGTCTTTGGGGTCTTTCGACCTGGTGGACGGCCGTCACCAACTTGGCCATTTTTGCATCGCTTTACATCATCATCTGCACGGTGATCGGATTGACGCTCGCCATTCTGCTGGACCAGAAGATCCGCGGAGAGGGCATGTTGCGACCAATCTACCTCTATCCGATGGCCCTGTCTTTCATCGTCACCGGCACCGCCTGGAAATGGTTTCTGGATCCGGGGATCGGGTTGGAAAACACCATGCATCTGTGGGGCTGGGAGAGTTTTGAATTTAACTGGATCAAAGACCGCAACATGGCGATCTACACCATTGTCATCGCAGCCGTTTGGCAAACCAGCGGCTTTGTGATGGCGATGTTCCTGGCGGGCCTGCGTGGCATCGATAATGAAATCCTGAAAGCGGCGCAGATCGACGGGGCCTCAAACTGGCAGCTTTATCGTCGTATTGTCATCCCGATGCTGCGCCCGGCCTTCCTGTCGGCCTTTGTGATCCTGGCCCACTTGGCGGTCAAATCTTATGATCTTGTCATTGCCCTGACCGGCGGCGGACCGGGTCGCGCAACGGAGTTACCTGCGACCTTCATGTATTCTTACACCTTCACCCGCAACCAGATGGGAACCGGTGCCGCCAGCGCTGTCATCATGTTGATGACCATTGCGGCGATCATGATGCCGTACCTGTATGCTGAGCTGAAGGAGAAGCCGTGATGGCCGCTGCAACACAAGACACCGCCGTCAGCTCAGGTAAGATTACCCGCGTATTTATCTATCTCGTGCTGTTGCTCTCGGCCCTGTTCTACCTGCTGCCGTTCTTTGTCATGGTGGTAAATTCGTTGAAACCTCTGGATGAAATCACCGGCGGCAACATGATGGCCCTGCCGCAAACATGGACGATTGAACCCTGGCTCAAGGCCTGGTCCACCGCTCAGATTGGGGTCGAAGCAACCGGGTTAAAACCCTATTTCCTGAATTCCATCCTGATGGTGGTGCCCGCTGTGGTCATTTCCACAGGGCTCGGCGCGCTGAATGGCTATGTGCTGACCAAATGGCGGTTTCGCGGCGATACAATCCTGTTTGGCCTGCTGCTGTTTTCCTGCTTTATCCCATTTCAGATCGTGCTGATCCCAATGGCGACGATCCTGGGCAAAATCGGCCTGGCCGGGTCGATCCCCGGATTGGTGCTAGTCCACGTGGTCTATGGCGTTGGCTTTACCACGCTGTACTACCGCAACTATTATGCCTCATTTCCGAACGAACTGGTCCGGGCTGCGATGATCGATGGAGCTGGTTTCTTTCGCATCTTCTGGCGCATCATGTTGCCAGTTTCCGGACCAATCACCGTGGTGTCTGTGATCTGGCAGTTCACCAACGTCTGGAACGACTTCCTGTTTGGCGCCTCGTTTGGCGGCCAGACCCAGCCGATGACGGTGGCGCTGAACAACCTGGTGCAATCGTCAACCGGGGTGAAAGAATACAACGTCCATTTTGCCGGCGCAATCCTCGCCGCCCTCCCCACTCTTCTCGTCTATATCGTCGCGGGCCGGTACTTTGTCCGCGGTCTGATGGCCGGATCCGTAAAAGGCTAATCTCATGGGTTTTCTCGACATCTCAAACGTCACCAAATCTTACGGCAACATCGAAGTCCTGCATCATGTGGACATCGCCGTCGACGAAGGTGAGTTCCTGGTGCTGGTCGGCCCCTCAGGTTGCGGCAAGTCCACATTGCTGAACATGATTGCCGGGCTGGAAGATATCACCAGCGGCGGCATCTCCATCAAAGGCCGCGTTATGAACGGCGTGCATCCGTCCAAGCGCAACATCGCCATGGTGTTCCAAAGCTATGCGCTTTATCCAAACATGACCGTCGGCCAGAATATGACTTTTGGGCTGGAGATGCACGGCGTTGCCAAGCCCGAGCGTGATAAGGCGCTGGCGGATGTTGCCAAGCTACTGCAGATCGAACAGCTTCTGGACCGCAAACCCGGCCAGCTGTCGGGCGGGCAACGTCAGCGAGTGGCCATGGGCCGGGCTCTGGTTCGCGAACCGGATGTGTTCTTGTTTGACGAACCGCTGTCCAACCTTGACGCAAAACTGCGCGTCGATATGCGCACCGAAATCAAGAAGTTGCATGAAAAGCTGAAAACCACAATTGTCTATGTCACCCATGACCAGATCGAAGCCATGACGCTGTCCACCCGGATTGCAGTGATGAATGATGGTTACGTACAGCAATTGGGCACACCCAAGGAAATCTACGACACGCCGTCCAATCTGTTTGTAGCGACCTTTATGGGCTCGCCAGCAATGAACATTCTGCCTGCCAAGGTGTCGATGATCGAGGGCGTTCCCCATGCCGAGATCACCAACGGTGCAGGTCAAACCGCCAGCCTTAGGTTCAGCCAGGCCAACATGGCTGATTGGGCGGGCAAAGAAGTCCTTTTGGGCATTCGCCCCGAAGCCCTGACAGATCCAGAAGGCGCGGACCGCAAGTCTCGCAACATAGTGACGCTGCAAAATGCCGTGGACGTGATCGAGCCTGCGGGCGCGGATACTTTTGTCACAACAACACTTGGCGATGTGGCTGTGATCGCGCGGATGCGAGCCGATAGCGATGTTGCCTCGGGTCAGATGTTCGACTTTGCCGTGAATATGGAAAAGGCCGTGGTGTTTAACCCAAAAACTGAGAAGCGTATCGCGCCTTAATCTCCTCACGCCTGTCTGCACTGGCAATTTCACATCAAAACCTGAAAAAGGAAGCCCATGATCCTATGTTGCGGAGAAGCGTTGATCGATATGATTCCCACTCCAACCCAATCTGGATCAGATGGGTTTGTGCCCCACTCGGGTGGTGCGGTTTTCAACACCGCAATTGCGCTGGGACGGCTGGGCGTGAAAACCGGAATGCTGACCGGGCTTTCGACCGACATGTTCGGAGCCCAGCTTGAAGCATCGCTTATTGCAAGTCGGGTGGATACGTCCCCCGTGATCTGGTCAGATCGGCCTACCACGCTGGCCTTTGTCACGCTGGTTGACGGGCAGGCCACGTATTCCTTTTTCGATGAAAACTCAGCGGGGCGAATGCTTGCGCCGAGTGATATTCAGCCGCTTTCGAAGGATGTTACCGCTCTGTTTTTCGGCGGCATCAGCCTCATCTGCGAACCATGCGCGCACGCCTATGCCGATCTGGCTGCCCGCACCGCCTGCGACAAAGTGGTGATGCTGGACCCCAATATCCGACCCGGCTTTATCAAGAACATCCCACAGTTTCGATTGCGCTTGGAACGATTGATCTCAATGGCAGATATTGTAAAGATTTCTGACGAGGATCTTGATTGGATTTATCCGGCGCCCGATACGCTGGCTGCCAAGGTGACGTTACTGCTCAAAGCAGGTCCTTCAATTGTTGTCTTAACTAAGGGTGCAAAAGGTGCCTCTGCATTTACTGCGGCAGGACACGAGGTTTCTGTAACCGGCGAGCGGGTCAAAGTTGTCGATACCGTGGGAGCCGGAGATACATTTAATGCGGGATTTCTGGCTAAACTATTCGATCTTGAGGTGGTGACGAAAGTCGCTTTGAGACAGATTGGCATCAACGACGTCCGGGCTGCGCTTACCTATGGCACAAGGGCAGCAGCGATCACTGTGTCACGCGCCGGGGCCAATTCTCCATGGGTGGGGGAGTTGTGAGGGTCTTGTCCGAGGATACTCGGTTGTGAAGGGCAGGGTGGCGATTTAGCTTCTCGGCATGACAAAACACAGTCCATTTCGGTATTTTAAGACCAGTCCCGACATCATTCGCCTTGCGGTGATTTTGTACGTCCGGTTCCCCCTGTCGCTCCGGAATGTGGAGGAATTGTTGCTCAGAGAATGTTCGCTGGCAGGTCCGTTCCCTCCGCCACTTGCCAAAGAAAACCCATTCTCCGTTTTGGGCCACCGCCGGATTTTCTTGTTGTTTTCAAAGGTTGTAGCGGCTGGGCTGTTGACTGCGGTAATCCCCCCCGAAACTAAGGGGATGCGGAAGTAGAATTTTCTCGGCAAGATATCTGAGGAGATTTTGATGAA
Organism: Paracoccaceae bacterium; assembly: GCA_013214575.1. Lineage (GTDB taxonomy): Bacteria > Pseudomonadota > Alphaproteobacteria > Rhodobacterales > Rhodobacteraceae > Parasedimentitalea. The sequence continues at coordinate 19,096 of JABSSD010000034.1, forward strand.
GATGACGAGATATAGCGAACCCCAAATTCTTACGATCCTACGCCAAGCCGAAGGCGGCGTGCCGGTGTCTGAGCTGTGCCGCGAGCACGGGCTGAGCAACGCGTCGTTCTACAAATGGAGATCAAAATACGGTGGTATGGACGCGTCGATGATCAGCCAGATGAAGGCGCTTGAGGACGAGAACCGACGGCTGAATAAAATGTATGCCGAGATGAGCATGCAGGCAGAATTGCTGAAGGAGGCCCTTGGAAAAAAGTGATCCGGCCAGCCCTACGTCGGGGTTTGGCCGAAAAAGCGGTAGCGCGCCATGGGGTCAGCATTGCGCTGGCCTGCCGCACCTTTGATGTCAGTGAGACCTGCTATCGTTACAGCCCGCTCTTGAGCGATGAGAACGAAGAGATTGCAGATCTGCTGGTCGAACTGACGGCCGCACGGAAGACGTGGGGGTTTGGGCTATGTTTCCTGCATCTACGTAACGTGCAGGGCCATCCATGGAACCACAAAAGAGTTTACCGGATCTACTGCGAGTTGGAACTGAACCTGCGCATTAAGCCTCGTAAGCGCTTGAAGCGGGACAAACCTGATGCGCTGGCAGTGCCGGACGCACCGAATGTGACCTGGTCTATGGATTTCATGGCAGATCGCCTCGGGGATGGTCGGGCATTCCGGCTGTTGAACGTGCTGGACGACTTTAACCGTGAAGGGCTTGGCATCGAGGTCGACTTTTCCTTGCCAGCCGAAAGGGTCATTCGCAGCCTTAATAGGATCATTGAATGGCGGGGGAAACCAGGAACCATTCGGGTCGATAACGGGCCGGAGTACATCAGTGGAAAGCTGTTGGAATGGGCGGAAAAGCAAGGGATTAGCATCCAGCACATCCAACCGGGAAAGCCGCAACAGAACGCTTACATCGAGCGCTATAACCGCACCGTCAGGCATGAATGGTTGGACCAACACATCATTGAAAACATAGAGGAGGCACAGGACTTCGCCACACAATGGCTATGGACTTACAACAATGACCGCCCGAATATGGGCATCGGCGGCATAACCCCCGCCCAGAAACTAAAAATGGCCGCGTAAGTTCTACAGCCGCACCCCGTTAAAAATGGGGGGATTACCCTGCCACTTCGGTAGCAGGGCCTGAAATGGTTCTCCCTCCCCCGGTATTCTCCAAAGCTGTTGACTAAGGATGTGTTGGTTCACAACTTTAAGTCACAGATATTGCGGGGATTTTCATGAGACTCTCGAGCTGCAGTTTGTCAAATCAGATGGCAGGCGAACGTCACCGGCTTCGAAACGGAGTTCAGTGGCAACGCAGAGGCGGCCGTTCACCCGCATACCATTTGGATGGCAAAGAGGGCGGAAGGTGGTGGTCTGCTGCAGGTGCGAAATGGTTGACCGAGTTCCCTGAAACGGTCACTCAAACCGACGTGAATGGCCCATTCCGGGCATTCGCCTGCCCAACAATCGCCGCAGTGCAGCTTTCGCATTCCAGTCATTCGTGGAGGATGCAGCATTTTTCAAAAAGGAATGACTTCAGCGCGGGCAATCCCGCTTTTGATTGAGCTTCGGCCAATCGCCGCTTTCATGCCTGCGAGCCTGTATTCGAAGTGATAGAAAACGATAACAGCTCACCAGTCCTTCAGTCCAAGCAGTAATTGGCCTAAGTCCGTCAGCACCGCTGGTGAGACGAATTTCTTTTCCCAATCTCTAGGATCTCCCGGGAAATCAGGGCGCTTTGGAGGCTCGATTTCAGTCCAGAGCCGGATGCGCTCAGCTTTTTCCTCTGAATTCGACGGTTCCGCTGGATGCATCGAGATGTATTGTGCCAGCCGCACACGGTCCTTCGAGATATTTGGGCGCACGCCATGGGCCAGCAGCGAGTTGAAAATCATCAAATCTCCAGGGGCCAGTGTGATGTTCTCGCGTTCAATCCCTGTCATATCCGGCATAAGAGGATTTCGATCTGATGGCTGCGTTGCGATCCATTCGTCAAAATGTTCAAAAAGATAAGGAGCGCACTGAAACCCGCCGGTCTCTTCGTCCTGCGCATCGAGGCTGAGAACGCCTTGCACTCCGATCGGCAGGGGGTAAATTGAGGTATTGACGTCCCAATGAATGAAGCCGTCCTTCGAAGTCGCGCCTTTCTTTGGCGGGTTCAGGTTCGCGCGATCAATGGTCACCCATAGGTCTTCTCGGTCCCAGATGTCGACGAATGCATCATAGAGGCGGGGGGTCTGCCGGTTATCCCAGAGGGCTTGATGGTGATATATTTCAACCATGCCTGCATTGTTCAGCTCTTTGCGGACGTGAGACCGCCGTTCGGGAGCGTACCATGTGCTAGGATCGTTCGGGTCTTTTTCGTCAAACTCCCAAAGAACATCTACCAGTGCTTTAGTTTGCGCCGGCGGAACCGCTCGTCTCACAACGACGTATCCTTTGGCGATCCAGTGCTGCCAATCCTCTTTCGACAGAACCCGCAGTGGCAGCGTCTTTTGAACATCCTTTAACTGCGTTGTCAGGTTGGTGCTGACTGGATGACTGATTTCGTCTGCAGAAGGCAGCATTCCTTGATCCTCCGTAGATCTGAAAGTCCCACACAGTTTGGCTGCAAATCTCAGCGGTTTGCAAGTCATCAGGTATTTTTGAACTAGCTTTCACGGCCCAATGCGGCCATCGACGGTTCACCTCGGCCTTTGCGCAGCGGCTGGACAGCCATTGCAAGATTACTGTCAAAGAGGCCGGTAACGGAGATCGTGTACTGCGGGGGCAGGCTTTGATTGCGCCCGGAGGGACACACACAATATTGAGCCGCAGTGGTGCAAATTATTGCGTTGAAGTCCGCGACGGGCCATTGGTCCACCGCCACCGCCACCGCCACCGCCACCGCCACCGCCATCGCCCGTCGGTCGATGTGTTATTCCGCTCCGCAGCCAAAGTCGCCGGTGCAAATGCTATTGGTATCATTATGATCGGCGTGGGTAACGATGGCGCTCAAGGCTTGAAGGAAATGCGCAATGCTGGCGCCGAGACATACGGACAGTCCGAGGCAAGCTGTGTTATTTATGGCATGCCCGCTGTGGCCATGAAAAATGGAGCCGTTCAATCCGAGTTGGACCTGCCCGGGATAAGCAGACTGGTGGGCACTGTCAGACAAAACTTAGTTGAAGAGGGCAAGGCGGCGAATTAGCTTCTCGGCATGACCAAACACAGCCCATTTCGCTATTTCAAGACCAGCCCGGAAATAATCCGCCTGGCGGTGATGTTGTACGTTCGATATCCGCTTTCACTACGCAATGTGGAAGACCTTCTGCATGAGCGCGGGATCGAAATCAGCCATGAGACTGTGCGATTTTGGTGGAATCGCTTTGGGCCGTTGTTCGCCGCAGAGATCCGAAGAAAACGGGTTCAGCAACTTCGTGCTCATTCGAACTGGCAATGGCATTTGGACGAGGTATTCGTAAAAATCAACGGAGAAACCCACTATCTCTGGCGGGCCGTTGACCATGAAGGCGAAGTGCTTGAAAGCTATGTCACCAAGCGCCGGAATCGCAAAGCGGCGTTGAAATTCCTCAGAAAAACAATGAAGCGCTTTGGCCCACCGCATGTCATCGTGACCGACCTACTGCGGTCTTACGGCGCCGCGCTGAAGGTCATCGGCAATGCTGACCGACAAGAAACCGGCCGTTGGTTGAATAACCGCGCTGAGAATTCACATCTACCATTTCGACGACGAGAACGAGCAATGTTGCGCTTCCGACGAACGCGAACCTTGCAAAAGTTCGTCTCCGTCCACGCCTCCGTTCACAACCACTTCAACCAGGAACGTCACCTTTACTCACGCGACAATTTCAAGCTCAACCGCACCGCCGCTCTCGCTGAGTGGCGTCAACTTGGCGCGGAATAAGGGACAGCCATATTGTCCCTGCAGAGACTGGTTCGCATTGGTCTGACAGCACCCTTACCATCGCTTCGCAAATAGCACGGCAGATGTTGAAGACCTGTTGGCAGCTCGGGGTGTGGTTGTCAGCCGGGAAGCGATCCGGCTGTGGGTCAATCGCTTTGGCCGACACTTCGCAGATTGCATTCGACGGGATCGTCCGCTGCCGAACGACAAGTGGCACATGGACGAAGTTGTGATCACGATCCGTGACAAGAAACATTGGCTGTGGCGTGCGATCGACGCGAATGGAGACGTTCTCGATATTCTTGTACAAACCCGCCGGAATGCCAAAGCTGCCAAGCGGATTTTCCAAAGACTGGTTGCACGGTTTGGCGAACCAAGGGTCGTCATCACCGACAAATTGCGCAGTTATATCAAACCGATTAAAACACTGGCCCCGGACGCTGACCACCGGGCCCACAAAGGCCTAAACAATGCGATCGAAGTCTCGCACCAGCCCACCCGTAAACGAGAGAAAATAATTGGCCGGTTCAAATCTCACCGGCAGGCTCAGAGGTTTCTATCCGCGCATGACCAGATCAACCTTATTTTTCGCCCCCGCCGCTATCAACTCACCGCAACCTCATACCGCCACGCCCGCTCCGATGCGTTCAGCCTCTGGGCCGAATATTCCGCTGAAATGGTGGCCTGACCCCGTGTCAAAAGAAACGTCACAAACGGCAAGCAACAACTTGGCAATACCCAGGCAATGCATTCTTGCCCTTCTGTCTTTAGAAGGGCGGTATTTTTGGGGAAGCTGAGGTCGAGATCTGTGACAGAGCACCCTGCATTGGGCGCTCAGGGATCCCATAGTTGAAGGAGATTGTTGATTTATATGCAAAAAATGGTCGTTCTAGCTTCATACCAAATGGTTTGACCTATTGGTATGAAATATGCATAGTTGACTCATCTAATGTGAGGGATCGGCAATGAAACGGAACCATTTATGGTCGGAGGCAGTCGAAATCTCTGTGCTTCAACTATGAAACGTCAATGGTCTGATTACTCGAGCCAAGCCTTTGCACAGCTTGACCGTGATCGACTGATCGCGGTGCTGCCAGTGGGGGCAATTGAGCAGCACGGCCCGCATCTACCGATGTCGGTGGATGCCTGCGTTGCGGATGGGCTCGTCGATATCCTGTCGCAAAAACTGCCAGAGGCAAGCCCGGTCCTGTTTCTGCCCACGCAAGCCATCTGTAAAAGTAATGAACACCTGCGCTATCCCGGAACGCTGACTTTATCGGCCGAGACGCTGATCCGGGTCTGGACCGAGATTGGCGCCTGCGTGGCCCGATCTGGGGTGCGCAAAATGGTGCTGCTGAACAGTCACGGCGGCAATATTTCGACCATGGATATTGTCGCCAGAGAGCTGCGGGTAAATCATGACATGATGGTGTTCTCGGTAAATTGGTTCGGACAGGGCATGCCCGAAGGGGTCTATTCTGAGACCGAAACCCGCTTTGGTATTCACGCAGGCGACATGGAGACCTCGGTGATGCTGGCGCTGGATCCCGGTAACGTCGACATGAGCCAAGCGCAGGACTTTCGCTCGCGTGGGCAGGACTTGGCTGAGGATTACCAGCATTTATCGCTGGCAGGTGAGGCAAAACCCGGCTGGCAAATACAGGATATGAATCCGTATGGTGCCTGCGGCGAAGCGCATCTTGCGACTGCGGAAAAAGGCCAGACCACCTTGGATTTTGCCACTGACAAGCTGGTCGAAGTCCTCAATGAAATCGACCAACTTCCTGTGTCGTGGCTCGACGAGAAACCTGCATGGTGATGACATGAATACCGAAAATAACTCAGGGGTTGAGGCCCCGATTCAGATTGAAATGTCCGGTGTCGACAAGGTATTCGGCAATGGGACGATCGCTGTCCGGGGGTTGAACCTGACAGTCCAGCAGGGCGAATTTGTCAGTTTTCTTGGCCCGTCGGGCTGTGGGAAAAGCACCGCTCTTAAGATGATCTCGGGGCTTTTGTCGCATTCTGCCGGCGAGATCACGGTCAACGGCCATCCCCCAGGGCAAAGCCAGGACATTGGCTATGTGTTTCAAGAAGCAACGCTGATGCCTTGGGCCACGGTGTTTGACAATGTCTATCTACCCCTGCGGCTGAAAGGGGTCTCCCGCCCCGACGCGCAGGTCGACGTCGAAGCCGCCCTGGCATCGGTGGGCCTGTCAAAATTCAATGACTCATATCCGCGGGAATTGTCAGGCGGCATGAAAATGCGGGTCTCGATTGCCCGGGCCATGGTGACCAAGCCAAAGCTGCTGCTGATGGATGAACCGTTTGCAGCCCTGGACGAGATGACACGGTCCAGATTGAACAACGATGTCATGGCGCTGTGGAAAAAGCGGGATCTGACGGTGATCTTTGTCACCCATTCGGTCTTTGAATCGGTTTACCTGTCTAGCCGCGTGGTGGTGATGGCCGCCCGCCCGGGGCGGGTGGTGAACGAGATTGCGCAGCACGACAACTATCCCCGAACCGAACAATACCGCACGACCGCCGCCTATGCCGAAAATTGCCGCGTCGTCAGTCAGGCGCTAGAGGAGACAATGGATCATGTCGATATCAACCACTGACCCTACCGGGATATCCATTGAAAAAAGAATGCGTCGGCACGCCCAATTTGATCGGCTGCTGCGCCTTGTCATTCCGGTACTCACTTTGCTTAGCGCCGTGGCTATGTGGGAGTTTCTGGTCTGGTACCATGAGGTGCCGCACTATTTGATCCCAGCGCCCAGCCGGATTGCCGCCACTTTGATCACCGATTGGTGGTCGCTGATGGGATCCATGTGGTTCACCGTCAAATTGACGCTTATGTCCTTGGCGCTTGCGATCATTGGCGGCGTTGCCTTGGGCACGGTGTTTGCTATGTCCCGGGTGGTCGAGATTAGCCTGTTTCCCTTTGCGGTGATCCTGCAAGTGACTCCGGTTGTGGCCATCGCCCCATTGATCCTGATCTACGTTCCGAACACGTTTTATGCGCTGCTGATCTGCGCCTGGATCATGGCATTTTTCCCTATCCTGTCCAGCACCGCGATCGGTCTACGCAGTGCAGATCACAATTTGCGCGACATGTTTACCATGTACCGGGCCAGCCCCTGGCAGCGCCTTCGGTACTTGCTGATCCCATCCGCCTTGCCGTATTTCATGGCCGCCCTGAAGATTGCCGGTGGCCTGGCGCTGATCGGTGCCGTTGTGGCCGAATTCGTCGCTGGCACGGCGGGACAGAACACGGGATTGGCATCGCGCATCCTGGAATCTTCCTTCAGAAGTGAAATTCCGCGAATGTTTGCGGCTTTGTTTTTGGTCTCGGTCCTCGGCATCATCATTTTCCTTATCACCAGCTGGCTGAGCAAAGCCGTTCTTGGCCATTGGCATGAGAGTGAAATTAAGCGGGAAAGGTGATCAAATGGCCTATGACACGGATCAAATCACTGTAGTGCGCGGGGTCGCCGTGGCTGGACAAACTGGCCGCTATGATCTGGAAATTGTGCAGGGGCTAATTGCCTCAATGACCTCGGTTCCCGAAGGGCATGGTGGTTTGATCCTGCCCTTAATGGCCGATGCGCATGTTCACCTGGATAAGACCCTGACCCAAGGCAGGCTGCATGGGCGTCCCAACACGCTATTTGAGGCAATAGAACTGGCCCAGTCGGACAAGGTGAATTGGACCCGTGAAGACCTGCGTGCCCGGGCCACCAGTGCCCTGAAAAAGGCCTATGCACATGGAACGGGTGTCATGCGCAGCCATGTGGATTGGGTTGAACCCGGAGTGCCACTGCCCTGGGAGATATTGACCGAACTTCGGGAAGAGTGGCGGGGCCGGGTTGAGCTGCAACTGGCGGCGTTGATGCCGCTGGATCTGGTGCCCGAGGCCGGGGCCGCCGTGGCCAAACGTGTTGCGGCTGATGGCGGGGTGCTTGGGGCGTTTGTGTATCGCAATGATATGCTGGTGACCAAAGTCTCGCAGCTTTTCGACCTGGCGGAACAGCATGATCTGGATCTGGATTTCCACGTCGACGAAGGGCTGGACCCCGAGGCTCAGGGCATTGACGTGATCATCGCCGAGACCGCCCAGCGCGCCTATAGCGGACGGGTATTATGTGGCCATGGCTGCGCGCTGTCGGTGCGCCCTAAACAGGTGGTGCAAGATCTGCTGGAACGGGCCGCCCGCGCCGGCGTGGCGCTGTGTGTATTGCCGACCACCAACAGCTATCTTCAGGATGCTACGCCCGGACGCACCCCACGGTTGCGCGGGATAGCGCCGCTGCACGAGGCCCGTGCGGCCGGTGTCGAGGTGCTGCTGGCCTCGGACAATTGTCGCGACGCGTTCTATCCGCATGGCGATTATGACCTGATGGATGTGTACCGGTTTGCGGTGCTGGCGGGGCGTCTGGATGCCGGCAGCTGGCTGTCGTCGATCACCACGATACCAGCCCGAATTTGTGGCCAGGCAACAGAAATATCCCCCGGCGCAAGCGCTGATTTCATTCACTACGACGCCACGGACATTGACGATATTATCAGTCGTCCCCGCGTGGCGCGAACCGTTTGGCGACAGGGTCGCCCATTGAGCGCTGACCCTGAAGGAGAGACAAAATGAACGAACACACCGGCCCAAATGCGGCAATTGACTGGGTGAGTTTTCGCAATGATATCGACGGCATTCCCACCTATGACGACGCTAAATTTCTTGCGGCGCGGTCCAGGGACTACTTTTGGTACAGCCCAATATTAAGCGAAAAACTGGACGGACTCGTCGGTGAGTTGATCGTGGTGCCGCGCAGTCAGGACGAGGTTATTCGGGTTGCCGCAGCTGTGGCGCGCCATCGTATCCCACTGACCCTGCGCGGCGGCGGCACTGGCAACTACGGCCAATGTGTGCCGCTGGAAGGCGGAGTGGTGATGGATCTGACCCGGCTAGATAGAGTGATCGACGTTCAGCCGGGTCATGTGCGGGTCGAAGCTGGTGCGCGGATTTCACGGCTGGACGACGCGGTCCGCGAGTCTGGCCAAGAGCTGTTGATGTTCCCCTCGACCCGGCAGATGGCCACCATCGGCGGTTTTCTGGCTGGTGGGTCTGGTGGCATCGGCTCGTTGCGCCACGGCATGTTGCGAGATCCGGGCAATACGCGCTACGTTAAAATCATTACCGTCGAACCCAAGCCACAGATCATTGAGCTATACGGCGAGGACACGCAGAAAATTCATCATGCTTATGGGACCAATGGTATTATCGTCGAGCTGGAGGTGGCACTGACACCGGCCACCGATTGGATCCACTGCGCGGCGCTGTTTGATGGCTATGACCAGGCCCTGATCTTTGCCCAATCCGCCCAGGAAGAAGGGCTGGATTGTTATCTTCTGACGACCGTCGAACGCCGGTTTGCACCCTATTATACAAAATTCGGCGACCTGTTTCCCACGAACCGCGACGCAGTGTTTGCCATGGTTGCGCCAAGTGAGATGGATCGATTTACGGCCCGGGTCGAAGCGATGGGCGCACGGATCTCTTTTGCGATGACCAAGGCGGAAATTCACGAAAACAAGCTGCAGCCGGCCTATGAGTGCGGCTGGAACCACACCACATTACAGGCCCTCAAAGCTGACAAAGGCTGGACCTATTTGCAGGTCGCCTATCCGCGTCCCTTTGATCCAAAACTGGTGATGCAGCAAATGGAACGCTATGGCGACAGGTTGTTTTGGCATCACGAAATGGCCCGTATGGAGGGCGAGATCCAGATCTTTGCGCTGCCGCTGGTGCGCTGGACCAACAAGGACGACATGTACGCGCTGATGGCCGAACTCGAAGAGCAGGACGGCTGCACCATCTTTGACCCGCATGTTGTGACCATCGAGGACGGTGGCATGAAGCAAATCGACTCTGCGCAAATCGATTTCAAAAAACAGGCCGATCCTTATGGCTTGATGAACCCGGGAAAAACCCGTGGCTGGACCGCAGATATGGCCCGGCAAGACTAAATCCAACAGTTTCTAGCGAACAGGGAGAATGTAATGAAACATCTAATCTCAAAGGCCATTGCCGTTGCGGCAACCGTGATGACGGCCGGGATGGCCATGGCAGGTGACAAGGTTGTCATGGGCACCAATTGGTTGGCGCAGGCCGGTCACGGCGGATTCTATCAGGCGATTGCCGACGGCACCTATGAAAAATACGGGCTGGACGTTGAAATCATGATGGGCGGCCCACAGTTGAACAACCGCCCAATGCTGGCGGCTGGGCGTCTTGATTTCCTGATGGCGGGCAACCTGCTGTTGTCGTTTGACCATGTGCGCAACGAAATCCCCACCCGTGTTGTCGCGGCGTTTTTCCAGAAAGACCCGCAGGCCCTGATGGCACATACCGGAGCCTACGACGGGTTCAAAGGTCTGACCGAAGCCAAAACTGTGCTGATGTCGAAAGACGCGCAATTCAGTTTCTGGAAATGGTTGGTTGATGTGCATGGCTTCAACAATGAACAACTGCGCCCCTACGGCTATAATCTGGCGCAGTTCCTAGGCGATGAAAACATGGTGCAACAAGCCTATGGCACGGCCGAGCCGCTGTATGCTGCGGCCCAGGGGGCCTCGGTCGATACGTTCCTGTTGGCTGATTACGGCTGGAGCACCTATTCCACCACACTGGAAACCCGGCAGCAGCTGATCGATGAAAACCCCGAATTGGTGCAGCGTTTTGTCAATGCGACCATCGAAGGGTGGTACAACTTTATCTACGGGGATCGCGCTGCGGCTTATGCCCTGATTATTGCGTCAAACCCGGAAATGACTGCCGCGAAACTGGACACTGAAATGGAGCAGATGGAGGAGTTGGGCATCATTGATGTCGCGGGCGCGTTGGAGCAGGGAATTGGTGCCATGAGCGAACAGCGTATTGCCGATTTCTACAACATCGCGATCGCTGCAGGGATTGTCGAAGACGGCAGCGTCGACCTGTCTAAGGTGGCAGACTATAGCTTTGTGAACAAAGGTCATGGCTTAGATATCAAAGCCACTTTGACCGCAAGTAACTAAGCAGGGAGCAGGTCGTGCGAAACCTCATTGTATTTTGCCATCCAAGCAAAGACAGTTATAGCGCGAGCCTGCTTCTGACGGCCCGCACCGCCCTGGAACAGTCAGGACACGAGGTGCGGGTCATTGATCTTTACGAAGAGGGGTTCAACCCGGTCCTGAGCCAAGATGAATGGGATAGCTACATTCCCGATACCCAGGCCAACATTGCCGGGGTGCAATCCCATGTGGATGCCATGCAATGGGCCGAGGCATTGGTGCTGGTCTATCCCACCTGGATGTATGGCCCGCCGGCCATGTTGAAGGGCTGGCTAGAACGAGTCTGGCTTCCCGGCATCGCGTTTGACATTGCCCCGGCCAAGGGCAAACGCGCTACTGGACTTTTGCGCAATATCCGGCAGTTTACCGTTGTCACCACTTCGGGGTCGCCGTGGTGGTGGCTGCGTGTGATCCGCGATCCCGGCCGTAGTATGCTGGCGCGGGGCTATCGCGTGTTGTTCCACCCCCTGTGCAGGGTGCGGTGGTTGCAATTGCATAATATGAACAATACGACTTTGCGGGACCGGCAACGGTTCCTTGCACGTGTCAAACGGGTCTTTTCACGAAAAGCCTTAGTCTCTGTCCCGGCCGTGTCATCGATGGAGAAATAGATGAAACAAACCCGGAAAAGCAGAGCCGAGATCCGGCAAGCCATCCTGGATGCGGCGATCAGCGAATTTGCCCGCGAGGGGCTGGAAGGGACATCGACCCAGACCTTGGCTAAAGCGGCAGGGATCACCAAGGCGCAGCTGCATTACTACATTTCCTCAAAAGAGGAGCTGTACGAGGACACCCTGCTTCATATTGTCGAGCTATGGAAAGGGCTGTTTTTCTTCTCTGCGGACCCTGGGGATCCGGCCCGCGAGATTGCAGATTACATCGCGCGCAAAGTGCATCATGCGATCGAGTTTCCCGATGCATCACGGTTGTTTGCCCGCGAGGTCGCGAGGGGCGCTCCGGTGCTGCGCCAGCACTGGGCCGGGCTACAAGACAATGTCAATTTGGCCTCTGGGGTGATTGAAGGCTGGATTGCCCAGGGGCAGATTCAACCGGTACATCCGGTGATGTTTCAGATGAACATCTGGGCGGTGACCCAGCACTATGCTGAATATGAGGCGCAGGCCCGGTTTCTGCTGGGGACTCCAGACGATGAAAAACTGGACCCAGGCCCAATCATAGCCGAAGTGACTGAACTGTTCCTAAGGCGCTGCGGATTACAGCCAATCCCCGACGAGGCATCATCATGAAAGCCCTAACCCCAACACATGGCGCGGTGACTTTTGGCGCCTATTCGCCTGGAATTGAACACCATGGGGGGCGGATTGTCCTGACCTCTGGCCAGCTGGCGCTTGCAGCGGATGGAACGGTCCCCTCGAGTGTTGCCGAGCAGACCAATATCTGTTTGCAGGCCATCGAGGCGATCCTGAGGGAGGCCGGGATGGACCGCAGTCATATCTTGCGGCTGAACGCCTATGTCACTGATCGCCGCCATATGGCCGAATACATGGCGGCGCGCGACGCCTTTCTGAGTAACGTTGAACCCAAACCCGCCTCCACACTAATGATTGTGTCGGGTTTTACGCGTCCGGAATTTCTGGTCGAGATCGAGGCCCACGCCGGAGAAACCTGATTGGCCGGGCACAGCGCAATGACCGCTAGTCGGTGCTGCGCTGTGCATGGGTCCGTTTAACTGGACTGCAGAATCTTACGGAACGGTCGCCCAACCGTTAGCCCCTGAACTTTTTCGACAATGGCAGCGGCGTCGATGCAGAAATGGCGATATAGTTCGACGATGCTTCCTGTCTGGCCAAAATGCTCGACCCCCAATGGGATGGTTTGGTGACCCTCGACACTGCCCAGCCAAGACAGGGTGGCCGGGTGTCCGTCGATCACCGTGACCAATTTGCAGTCGCGCGGCAGGTCTTGCATCAGTTTCTCGATATGAGATTGCGCCGCCGTTGTCCCGCGTGAGCGCGCCCGTTGGGCCGCCGTCCAACCGGCGTTCAGCCGATCGGCTGAGGTCACTGCCAGCACGCCAATATCACGCCGTCCTTCGGCCAGAGCTCCGGCCGCCTTGATTGCTTCGGGGGCGACGGCACCTTGATAGGCAATCACCACCTCGCAGTTCGGTCCCGGTGGGCGCAGCCAATAGGCGCCGTCGATGGCGCCTTGACGAAAGGCATCATCGTGACGCTGGCCGGGCTGCTCAATCGGGTTGGTGGTCAGGCGCAGATAGACCGAGCCGCCAGTTTCATCCCTCAGCCAGGTGCGCTCATCCGCATTGCCCTCACCGTCGCGTTGCAGATAGTCAAAAGACCACTGCATAATCACCGCCAACTCGTCGGCGAAGGCTGGTTCAAAGGCGGCGAGACCGTCCTGGCTCATGCCGATCAGCGGTGTGCCGATGGATTGATGCGCCCCCCCCTCGGGGGCGAGGGTGACACCCGAGGGGGTGCCGACAATCATGAACCGTGCGTCCTGATAGCAAGCATAGTTCATCGCATCCAAACCGCGACAGACAAAGGGGTCATAGACGGTGCCAATTGGGATCAATCGCTTGCCAAACAGGCTATGCGACAGGCCCGCAGCACCCAGCAACAAGAACAGGTTCATCTCGGCGATGCCCAGCTCGATGTGCTGACCTTCCGGAGTGAACTCCCATTTGGCGGTGGAGGGAATCCGATGCTCGATAAAGGCGTCCGACTGCGCGGTGCGGGCGAACAGTTTGCGCCGATTGACCCAAGGCCCCAGATTTGTGGTGCCGGTGACATCGGGCGAGGTGGTCATGATGCGGCTGGCCAGAATGCTGTCGCCCTTGGACAGATTATCCAGCACCTTGCCAAAGGCCATCTGGGTCGAGATCTCGCGGTCCGAGCTAAGCGTGATGGCGGGCACCGGCAGTTTGTCATCGCTAAACCGGCGGCGACCCTTGGCGAAAAACGGCGTTTTATCCAGGAAGGATTGCACCGAAGCCGGGTCTTGGGCGGTGGCTAGAGGTTGCCATTCCGCGCCCGGTTCTACGCCCATGTGGGACTGCCAAGCCGCGAACTGGGTCTTGTTCATTAGCCCGCCGTGATTGTCCTTATGACCTGCGATTGGCGTGCCCCAGCCTTTGATAGTATAGGCCAGAAAACACACCGGACGGTCGTGATCTATAGCGGCAAATGTCTCGGCCATGGTGGCGACACAATTGCCGCCCAGGTTTTCCATCAGCTCGGCCAACTCAGCATCACTGCGCGCCTCGATCAGCGCAGACACATTGCCTTGATCGCCCAAATCCCGCAACAGCCGGTCGCGCCAGATCGCACCGCCCATGAAGGTCAGCGCCGAATACTCTTGGTTCGAGCAGCCATCGATCCAATCCCGCAGAGCTGCGCCGCCGGGTTCGGCAAAGGCGGCCCGCTGCAGCGCGCCGTATTTCACCCGCACTACATCCCAGCCAAAGGCGTCAAAGATTTTTTCAACCCGTTCAAACAGGCCTTCGCGTACAATCCCGTCCAGCGATTGACGGTTGTAATCGACCACCCACCAGGTGTTGCGCAGGTCGTTTTTCCAACCCTCTTGCAGCGCCTCGTAGATATTGCCCTCGTCCATTTCGGCGTCACCCACCAGCGCCACCATGCGACCTAGGTCCCAGTCACCGCCCCAGGATTTGGCCTGGATGTAATCCTGCACCAGCGAGGCAAAAGAGGTGATCGCCACCCCCAGCCCAACTGAACCAGTGGAGAAATCCACGTCGTCAATATCCTTGGTGCGCGAGGGGTAGCTTTGCACGCCACCAAAGCCGCGAAAGTTTTCCATTTTTTCACGGGTCTGGTTGCCCATCAGATACTGAATGGCGTGAAACACTGGCGAGGCATGTGGCTTTACCGCCACCCGGTCTTGGGGGCGTAATGCCGAGAAATACAGAGCCGTCATGATCGACACCATCGACGCCGAGGAGGCCTGATGGCCACCGACCTTGATGCCATCCGCCTTAGGCCGGATGTGGTTGGCATGATGGATCATCCAATGCGACAGCCATAACAGCCGTTGTTCAATGGTCTTCAGGTGATGCGCATCGGTGATGCCTTCATTAGTCATAGTCAGCCCCAAGCCATGGATCGCCGGATGTTCCGCGTTCCTGTTGATGCAACTTTAGCTGGAACCAGTGCAGCGTGTCCTACCGAATAAATCGGTTTTCCGCTTTAGATCAGGTATGATATGCCGCTGTGAAGAGGGACTGGAGTGTTTTGTGCCGAAACTTGATTTAGATGCGGTGGATGTCAGGATTCTGCGGGAGCTGCAGGCGGATTCGAGCCTGACAAATGTCCAGCTCGCTGACCGGGTCGGCCTGTCGGCCTCTCCCTGTCTGGTGCGGGTACGGGCCCTAACCAGCTCTGGGTTGATCAAGCGGCAAGTGGCGCTTCTTGACCCGCAGCTGTTAGGACTGAAGCTAACGGTCTTTATCAACGTTTCATTGGTCAATCAGTCCGATCCCGTTTTGCAGAGATTTCAGGCCGCAATTGATAGGTGCTCTGAGGTTTTGGAGTGCTATTTGATGACGGGCGACTCCGACTATCTGCTACGTGTGATCGTAGCTGATGTGGCTGAGCTGAGAAATTTTGTTTTAAACCGGCTGACGACGGTTGAAGGGGTCTCGGGGATACGATCTTCGATAGCGTTGGATCGAGTGAAATATGAAACGGCTTTGCCAATAAAGGACCCCGCATAACGTCGCTTGGCTTGTTTCTTATTAAGAGGCCGTTTGAGGCCTTTTGTAGACCGTGTTGCATAGATCGAGAATTAACCGGAACGCGCCCTTATCCATGAATTGCCTCACGTGACCGCCTCGAATTCAGGGCGGCCCTGTTTGGTCATTTCGTTGAGAACGCTGACGCCGATCCTGACTTCCGTCTTCTGGTTTTCGAAGTTTCGCGCTTTCAGTTTTGGCCCGTTGACGCCCTTCCAGCGACCCATCTGTGTTTCACCGCGGCTCCGCTGATTGGGTATTGTCAAGTTGTTGGCGACCGATTGTTATGTATTGACCGAGGCTAGCTCATGCCGCCATTTCGGCGGTGTAGTCCGCCCAGAGGTTAAATGCGTCGTTGCGGGCATGGCGGTATGAGGTTGCGGTGAGTTGGTAGCGGCGGGGACGAAAGATCAGGTTGATCTGGTCATGCGCAGCCAAAAACCTCTGAGCCTGCCGGTGGGACTTGAACCTGCCAAACACCTTCTCTCGCTTTCGCGTCGGCCTATGAGACACTTCGATCGCGTTGTTCAGTCCTTTGTGGGCGCGATGGTCCGCGTCCGGGTCCAGTGTTTTGATCGGTTTGAAATAGCTGCGCAATTTGTCGGTGATGACGACCCTTGGTTCGCCAAACCGGGCAACCAATCTTTGGAAAAACCGCTTTGCTGCTTTGGCATTCCGCCGCGTTTGTACAAGAATATCAAGAACGTCGCCATTTGCGTCAATCGCCCGCCACAGCCAAAGCTTCTTGCAGCAGATCGTGATCACGACTTCGTCCATGTGCCACTTGTCGTTCGGCCGCGGCCGATCCCGCCGGATGCAATCTGCAAAGTGTCGACCAAAGCGATTAACCCACAGCCGGATCGCTTCCCGGCTGACAATCACGCCCCGCGCTGCCAACAGGTCTTCAACATCAGCTGTGCTCAGCGCGAAGCGATGGTAAGCCCAGATCGCGCAAGCTATTACCTCACGAGGATAACGAAAACCCTTGAGGCGCGGCATATTAGTTGGAGTCTTCATCAGACTAAAATAGCCAGATCAGACACGACGAACAACTTGGCAATACCCAATGAAAGCACTGCGTCTGCGAAGGCCCTGGGGGCTTCCTGTGGGTAGTTGTGCCCCGTTCCTCTGGTAATGACCCGCCTGTAGTCACCTATGAAGTGTGGCCGGTCAAAGTCTTCGACGGACGGCGGATCGACGCCATCATCCGCTCCTAGCATAATAACGGTAGGGACAGAAATATCGGGCTGTTCTGCAAGTTTGGCTTCGGTTTCATCTAGCCTCGGATCGCCGCCAACATCGCCAAAACGATGGCGATACGAGTGAACCACAATGTCTACGAAGTCGGAGTTTTCAAAGGATCGTGCCGTTTCTTCAAATGTTGGCTGGTCAAAATTCCATGTTGGCGACCAAAGCCCCCAGATATGATGACAAAGTTCCTTGCGGTTCTTGTTCAAACCGGCCTCGCCACGTCGGGTATTGAAGTAATACATATACCAATAACGGGCCTCTTGGGCAGCAACGGCGGGTTTCCAAGCATTTGATATATCCTGAATATTATAACCCCGCCCGCAACTAACCAAGCCACTAACACGATTGGGCCACAGCGCAGCAAAGATACATGCAGCTCGACCACCCCAATCATAGGCGCTGGTGCTCAATACCCGACGGTAAAAGAGGTCCGTATGAACTGTGCACTCTGCGCTTCGTTCACCAAAGCAACGGCAAAATCCTCCATTGAGATTTCCGAGTTGCCATTTGCGTCGACCAAAAGCGTATCGGTGCCAGTCCTGAATTTCCCCCGGCGTATCCCGGGCTGCAGAAGGGCAGAGGGGCTGGCGTAGGTCCAGTCCGCATCGACGGTGTTTATGCAAAGCTCAGCCTGCGCGAGCGAGGCTCTGGCGGTTGGAACGATGCTTTCGGGCAGGAAATCAGGGTCGGAAAGAACAGTGTGCGGACTGCCGTTTGGCAGGCGCAACCGCGCGGCACCGCCCACGATGATCACCCGGACATCCGTGATCGAAGCGCCCTTGAGGATGGATTGCGTGAGGCTGACGACGTCGCCTTCGTGGCCGCGCGGCGTGCGAAGAGAGCTGATCGCCAGATCATGGCCTGCCATGGCTTTTGCAACGGCCGAGGGATCGCTGACATTTGAGATAAGACCCGTGACGGTTTCCGGTAGCTTGGCGAGCCCGGCCTCGTTTCTGACCACCGCGGTAACGTCATGACCGCGAGTGACGGCTTCTGTGACGACGCGAGAGCCGACGTCACCGGTTGCTCCAAATACGATGATTTTCATTGGGATTTCCTTTAGTTGGTTGTATGAATTTCGTGTTGTAGGGGGGCGCGCGGGGACCGACCGGAGAGCTGCCCAAGCGATATTGCGGAAAGAACGATTCCAGCCCCGGCGATCTGCCAGACGGTGAGAGCTTGACCAAGCAACACCCAGCCGATCAGAACGGCGGACAACGGGCTGAGGAAACCAAGGGCAGATACCGCGCCCGGTTCGATGCGCGAAATGCCTCTGAACCACAGGATATAGGTCAGTGCTGCTCCGATGAGGCCAAGATAACCAATACCGAGGATGTTTTGTGCGTCCAACGCTGGCAGAGGTGGCTCAAGCAAAACAGCAAGCGGCACCAACAACAGCCCCCCCGCCGTCAATTGCCAAGCGGTAAAGGTAAGGAGTGGTACCGGAGGTTGCCATTTGCGCGTCAGCACGGTCCCGGCCCCCATAGAGACAGCACCGCCAAGCCCCGCCGCCAGCCCAGCCGGGTCCAGAACAACGCCCCCGCCAAGTGCAAGAAAGCCGACACCGACAATACCCATGGCCGCGGCGGCGAGTGATGTAGGTCTTATAGCGGACCCGAGGGCGATTGAGGCGAGGAACACAACGATGAGCGGCTGAACCGCCCCAACAGTCGCGGCGACGCCACCCGGAAGCCGGTATGCGGCGACAAACAGCAAGGCCCAGAACAGTGTAAAGTTTAGCGCCCCAAGCGCAAATATACGTGCCCACCAAATCCCTTGCGGCAATTGCCGGGCCAGTACGAGCAACAACAACCCGGCGGGCAAGGCGCGCAGCGCGGCCATCGTGATTGGATAGCCTGCAGGCAAATACTCTGTCGTTACATAATAGGTGCTGCCCCAGACCAAGGGCGCGATGGCCGTGAGGGCAATGTCAATTTGTCGGTTCATGTTGATGCTCCACTTATCTTGACGTCAAGATACATGGAGAAATCTTGACGTCAAGATAAATTATCAGTACTCACTACCTCATGGATCAAATTGACCGCATCGTCGCGCAATGGAACAGCGCCCGCCCCGACCTTGACGTTGGACCAATGGAAACCATCGGTCGACTGTATCGCCTCGCGGCGATGTTGCGAAGTGAGATGGAAAAAACCTGGAAGGCCTATGGTCTGAACCCCGCCAGTTTTGATGTTCTGGCGACCCTACGCAGATCCGGGAAACCGGATGGATTATCCCCGGGCGAGCTTCTTGACCTGACAATGGTGACGTCCGGAACAATGACCAATCGCGTCGACCAGCTGGTGAAGGGGGGCCTTGTTGAGCGGATTCCGAACCCCGAAGACAAGCGTGGTTTTCTTATCCGTCTGACCGAAGACGGTATGACAAAAATTGAGGCCGCAGTGACCGACCATGTGAAGACACAGCACCGGCTGATGGATGGCTTTTCCCACAAGCAAAGAGGCGAGCTGAACGACCTTCTTCGAATGCTCACTGGATCAGTGGAAACCGACGCTGGCTAACTCAAAGCAGCCATTGCCGGGTAACCTTCAAGGGCCCGGGAGGGTGGGACTTCAATTCGTAAATCTGTTCCTGTTCTTCTTGCAGATCCTCTAACGCTCGTTTCGCGCGCTCAAAATAGATGGCACCTTCTTCGGTCACAGATACGTTCCGCGTAGTGCGGTTGACCTGCAAATCCAGTTCCAGGTTCTGGACCTGTTTGGACACAGCGGAACTGGTGATGCCCAGAACGCGTGCCGCCCCTGCGAAGCTGCGGGCCTGAACCACTGCAATGACGATCCCGACACGCGATATGTGATCCATTCTATTGGCAACCATTTGGAATGAGTGAAGTTGTGAATCGCTATATTATCAATCATATCCTGCAATGCAACATTGGCCCCAGACGGAAACACGACACATTTGGAGAATGGCAATGACACTGGAAACCAACACAAACTATGGCGCAATGATCACCCGATTGTCCCTTGGCGGCGTTCTGCTGTCCCATGGGCTCCTGAAGGTGATGGTCTTCACGGTCCCCGGCACAGTGGCATATTTTGAAAGTCTGGGCTTACCTGCGGCAGCGGCGTATCTGACCATCGTTGCAGAATTGGCGGGCGGCGCGGCTATCCTTCTGGGGCTCTACACCCGGCTTGCTGCCCTTCTGTCGATCCCGCTGTTGGTCGGCGCGCTCTGGGCACATTCGGGCAATGGTTGGTTGTTCAGCTCCCAAGGTGGCGGCTGGGAATTTCCGCTGTTGCTGGTGGTTCTGGCCTCTGCGGTCGCGGCCCAGGGAAGTGGCCCCTTCGCTCTTCGCAAACTGCCGATCATCGACAGCTTCATTCCCCAGGCGCTCAAAGCCTGAACCCCGAGCCAATAACCGTCGCAGGCTCGCGGCATAACCCATTGCCTGCGAAGGAGTAGCAGCATGATTATCGACCAAAACACCACCCAGCAAGGTGGCTTGAATTTAACCGTTCGCCCCTCCAATGAACGTGGGCAGGCTGACTTTGGTTGGCTAAGGTCAGCGCATAGTTTCAGCTTTGGGGAGTACTATGATCCAAAGCATATGGGGTTTGGAAATCTGCGCGTCATCAACGATGACCTAGTCGCGGGCGGTAAAGGGTTTGGACAGCATCCGCACCGTAACGCCGAGATCTTCTCTTATGTGTTAGGCGGAGCGCTTGAACACAAGGACTCGATGGGCAACGGCTCGGTCGTTAGCGCGGGCGGCGTGCAATACATGAGCGCAGGCTCAGGCGTGACCCATTCCGAGTTCAATCCATCTTCGGCTGAATCGATGCGGTTTTTGCAGGTTTGGCTGTTGCCCGCGACAGAGAATACCAAGCCCGCTTATGACACTATTTATCTGTCAAACGAGGACAAGAGCGGGAAATTTAAGTTGTTCCTTTCTCGCGATGGGTGCGACGGCTCTATGGCTACCCAAGCAGATGCACGGGTCTATGCTGCGACATTGGAGGGCGACCAAGAGATCAGCACTGATCTGAAGCCGGGACGCAAAGGCTGGGTGCAGGTTGCTGATGGGTCTCTAAAGGTGAACGGTATCGCTTTGTCTAAGGGCGACGGTCTTGCCATTGATGGCAGCGGTTCGCTGATCTTTGATCAAGGCAGCGCCGCAGAGATCTTGTTCTTCGATCTCGCCCAATAGACCTGAATAACAAAACTGGTGGCACATTCGTGCCGCCAGACCATTCACTACCAGAAATGTTTCATGAGCTGAAATTCTGCTCTCGAGCCACAGTGCCCCGACGCAGACCCGATGGATGCCAATTAGACAATTATCGTCTCGCGCATGCGGCATTGGCGACTTTGATTTACACCGTGCACTCCCGTCATTGGATCGAAAGATAGTCAGGTCGTTGGTGTGCTTCGATCAGATGGGCGTTGATGATGTAACCGCCCCCCGACGGCATCGATGTGCCAAGGTGGTACTGTCAGACAAAACTTGGTTGAAGAGGGCAGGCGGCTCACCTAGCGTTTCCGTATGACAAAACGCAGTCCATTTCGTTATTTTAAAACGTCGCCTGACATCATTCGCCTTGCGGTGATGTTGTACGTCCGGTTCCCCCTGTCGCTCCGGAATGTGGAGGATTTGCTGCATGAGCGCGGGATCGAAATCAGTCATGAGACTGTGCGGTTTTGGTGGAATCGCTTTGGGCCGTTGTTCGCGGCGGAGATCCGAAGAAAACGGGTTCAGCAACTTCGTGTTCATTCGAATTGGAAATGGCATTTGGACGAGGTGTTCGTGAAAATCAACGGTGAAACCCATTATTTCTGGCGGGCTGTGGATCACGAGGGCGAGGTGCTTGAAAGCTATGTCACCAAGCGCCGTGACCGCAAATCGGCATTGA
>JABSSD010000035.1 GCA_013214575.1 Paracoccaceae bacterium
CCAGCCAGAGTGGGGCCAGCCAGAGTGGGGCCAGCCAGAGTGGGGCCAGCCTGAGTGAGCCGGTGCCGTTGGCCCGGATCGCAGGGGCCTCGTGCTATTGCTGTTGGGCCGCCAGATATCCTATGCCACCGGCGAGGATCAGCCCCAGCGCAACAGCCGCCGCAATTTTCCAGGCGGAATAGGGACGTTCGCCCTGAACCCGGCCGGACTGGCCGTTGACCACAAACCGATAGGTTTTGCCGCGGTACTTATAGGCGGCCAGCCAGACCGGCAGCAGCACATGTTTAAAGGTCACATCCGATATGGCGGTGTTGATGTCATGGATGCGCTGGCGGTCGCCGCCGATGTCAAAGCGTACATCGCGTTCGATCACCCGGTCCATCTTGGCGCGGGCCTGGCCATAGGCCTGCTGCAGCTCCACCGCATAGGCCTCGGCCCGGAACCCGGCCAGATACTGCGGCTGGTAGGGCTCCATTGCCGACAGATCCCAGGGCTCCAGCGCCTCGGTATAGGATATGGGCAGGCTTTTGGAGGCCAGCACCAGCACATCGTCAAACCAGCGCCGAACCCGGCCCGAGGTGGGCCGCCAGCGCACTTTGGCGACCTGGCGGCGCTGGCGCTTGCCATTCACCATTATCGACTCGGTGACATAATAGACGGTGCCGCGCTGGCCCGAATAGCTGGATTTGGTCTCCGCATCAAAGGTCCAGTAAGGCACATAGATGCCCTGCATCTTGCGGCCCTTGCGGGCGTAGTCCTGCAGCCCGTTAGGGGCAAACCACAGCCGCCCCAACCAGGCGCTCATCGCCCTGTGGGCCTTGGTTTCCTCAATGGCAAAGGGCAGCACGCCCTTGGGTTTGATGTGGCGGCTCTTGCCGGTGCCCAGCACCACAGGGGTGGCACAGAACGGGCATTCGCTGGCATGGCTGCTGGGGTCGAATTCGATCTGCGCGGCGCAGTTGGGGCAGGCCGAGACCCGGGTGATCTCGATCTCGGCCTCGGGCAGATGCTGGGCCAGGGCAGTGTCGAAATCCAACTCGCGCAGGCTGGAGGCCTGCCAGGGCCCGGCGCCGATCTGCTCGGCATGTCCACAATGAGCGCAGCTCAGGCTGCGGTTGCCGGGGTCATAGCGATAGTCGCCACCACATTGCTCACAGGGAAAGCGGTGGCTTTCGCCGGCTGTGTCAGATGGCGTTTGCGCGCCCTGTGCGGCCTGTGCGGCTGGCGGAGGCGGCGGTGGGGGCAGTGGGGATGAAGACACGGCAGGGCTCAAATCTGGAACAGGTGAAAATATGGGTCTGCCCGCGGCTGAAGATTACTGGCGGGCAAGCGGGTTCAGCCTGCGGCAGCAGGCGGTGGTGGTGGCGGCAGAATGGTGAACAGCTGCGCCAGTTCGATGACCTCTTCGGCATGTTTCCAGCCATCCTGTCCGGGGGTCCAGACATGGGTTGTGCGGCTGAGACCGCCCTCGGCGGCCATCCGTCCCAGCCTGGCCTTGGAGAACGGCCCGCTGGTCTGGCCATCTTCGGCCAGATGCCAGACGTGCTCGACGGGGGGTGGCGGTGGCGCCAGGGCGGCGGCAACCGGCGCCGCCTGCGCTGTGGCTGCGGCAGCAGCGGGGGCGGGGCGGGCGCCCCAGGGACCAGTGGCCTGACCCGCTGCCATCGCCTGCGCCATGCCGATACCCATGCCCATTCCCAAACCGGCGCCCATGCCGCCACCGGGGTTTTGTGCTGCGGCGGTCATTGCCTCGGCGGCGGAAAACTGGGTGTAGCGGCCCAGATCGCCGATAATGCCCATCTGGGTGCGCCTGTCCATCGCCGCCTCAACCGCCGCGGGCAGCGAGATGTTTTCGATATAGAGCTCGGGGATCGACAGGCCATAGTCGGCGATGGTGGCGGAAATCTCAGCCGCCACCAGCTTGCCCAGATCGGCGGTGTTGGCCGCCATATCCAGCACCGGCAGGCCCGAGCTGGCCAGCACGCGGGAAAACTCCTGCACGATGATATTGCGCACCTGAAACGAGATCTCGTCCATGGTGAACTCGCCATCGGTGCCGACAATCTCGGTCAGAAAGCGGGCGGCATCGGCGACCTTGACCGCATAGGTGCCAAAGGCGCGCAGCCGGATCGGGCCGAATTCGGGATCGCGGCAGATGATCGGGTTCTTGGTGCCCCATTTCAGGTCGTTGAAGCGCGTGGTATTGACGAAATAGATCTCTGATTTGAACGGTGACTGAAAGCCGTGGTCCCAGTGTTGCAGCGTTGTCATCACCGGCATGTTGTTGGTCTCAAGCATATAAAGACCGGGGGTAAAGACATCCGCCAGTTGGCCCTCGTGGATGAACACCGCCGCCTGTCCGCTCCGCACCGTCAGTTTGGCACCATATTTGATCTCGTGGTCTTCGCGCTCAAACCGCCAGACCATAGTGTCGCGGCTGTCATCGACCCATTGAATGACATCGATGAATTCACCGGTCAGAAAATCAAAAATTCCCATCGTTCTGGTCCTTGTAATTAGTAGGCGCGGGGCAGCGTCTCAGCAGGCAGCCCCATCAATTCATCGGCGATGACGCGGGTGATCGGGCGGGCCTGTGCGGCGCTCATCCCGGGGTGCAGTCGCGCATCGTATAACAGAGTCAGTAGTTTCTCGTCATGGCTGGTCAGCAGCGCAAATTCATCGTCATCGTTAAAGATCGAGGGCCGCGCCCGAGGGCTGTCATTGCGCAGTCCCAGCCCCTGTGCGACCTCTTCGTGGACGCAGCTTTGCCGCACCAGGTCCGGGTGCTCGGCGCGGATTAGCGCCACACCCCGGGTATAAGACAGCGGGTCCTGTTGCGGCCCGCCAGCCAGCACCAGACAGTAGAAACTGCGCGGTGGGTTGGCGAAGATCTCCAGATTTTCGGCGCTGATATTGGGCAGGATCTGTTGCAGCCGCGCCCGGATGAAATCGCTGTCATCCTTGCCGGCATAGATCACATGAAAATTGCCGCGCCCAGTGGTGGCGGTGATGGGATGACCGGTGATGCGGGCCAGTCGATCCGCATAACTGGCCAGAAAGCGAGTGTCCTGCTGGCGCTGCAACACCGGCACCGAGGGGCCAAATTCGGCCTTGATACGCACCGGGCCGGGCCAGCGGCTCAGCCCACCGGCACCGCGGCTGCCACTGCCGGCATATTCGTCGAAAAAGGCGATGGCCTCAAAATTGCGGACCAGTTTATCTGCGTTGTATGGGGTGTCCGGCCCGCCGCCATCTATGCGCAGCAAGCCGCGGGTCAGCAGATCCTGCTGCAGTACCGCATAATAATGGGCCAGTTGTTCGCTGGCAGCCGAACGTGGCGGCGGCGCCTGATCTTGCGGCGGCGGCGGTGCCACCACCTGGGTGGTCTGTGGCGGCGGGGTGCAGGCCAGCAGCGCCGCCAGTCCAATCAGACCGGCGACTATGCCCCGTGACTTGCGCCGATTATCTTGCCCGCCCCAGCGCATCTTCAGCCCGGCACCGAGGTGGCGGCGGTGTCGCCAACCGCATCCTGGCGCGCCCTGGCCGAGGCCAGGGTATCGCGCAGCTCACCCTCCATCTTGGTCAGCTCGCGGGCGGCGGCGGCGCGTTGGGTCTTGCCCTGATCAGCAATCGCCAGACTGTCCTGAATGGTGCCGATCAGATCGGCATTGGCCTGCTTTACCGCTTCGATGTCGAACACCCCGCGCTCCATCTCCTGGCGTATTATCTTGTTGCTGGCGCGCAGGTTGGCGGCATTGGCGGTGAGCAGCTCATTGGTCAGGTCATTGGCGTCGCGCACCGCCGCGGCGGCCTCGGCGCTGCGCTGGATGGTCACCGCCTGCGCCAGCTGGGTCTCCCACAGCGGCACCGTGTTGACCAGGGTCGAGTTGATCTTGGTGACCAGCGATTTGTCGTTTTCCTGCACCAGCCGGATTGAGGGCAGCGACTGCATGGTGACCTGACGGGTCAGTTTCAGATCATGCACCCGGCGCTCCAGATCATCGCGGGCAGAGCGCAGGTCGCGCAGCTCCTGCGCCTGCATCACCTGTTGGCCCTCAGGTGCCACCGCCAGCTCAGCCTGCTGGGCGGGAATGGTGCTGCCGTCCAGCTGGCTCAGCTTTTCCTGACCGGCGGATATATACAGCCCCAGCTCGTCATAGAACTCCAGCGTCTTGCCATAGAGCATGTCCAGCGCTTTGATGTCCTTCAGCAGGCTGTGCTCGTGGCTCAGCAGATTGTCGGTGATCTTGTCGATCTGCCCCATCACGGTTTCATAGCGGGCGGTGAACTGGGCAAAGGGCGCCGCCTTGCCGATCAGGCGCTCCCAAAAGCTGGGTTTGCGGCGCACGTCCAGTTCCGACACCGAGAAGCCGCGAATGGCGGTGACCATGTCGCGCAGACTGTCGCCGGCCGGGCCCACATCCTTGTTGCGCACATCCGCCAGCATCGCCTGGCTGATCACCTGCAATTCCGCCTGTGCCGCCGAGCCAAACGAGATGATCGAGTTACTGTCGCCCATGTCGATCTGATCCATGCGGGTGCGGATGGAGTCGCTTTTGGCGGCGTCGGCCTGCTCCAATGTCTGAATTTCGGCAACCGGCTCTGGCAGGACAATGGCTGTGGTTTCCCGGACCAGGCTTTCGGCCTCTGTCGCTTTCTGCGTCACTCTCTCGGACATATTGGCTTCCCTCATTAACATCAGGTCAGATCCAGATGGACCCCTTCGCGCTGCAACCGATCCCGCAGCACGTCTATTTCAATGGTCAGATCGCTGCGATCTTCCAGCAGCATTTTGCGGTTCCGGGCGGCGAAACCCTGCTCCAGATCATCCAGCAGCGCCAGATAGTCGGCGCGGGCCTGGGCATCCTGGCTGCGGCTATAGATATCGGCGAATTTCACCGTCGCATCACGGGCGCCCTGCAAATAGACCGTCAGATACTTGCGTGCGGCGGTTAGGTCGCGCGGGTCTTCCTCGACGGTGCGGAACAGCTCGCGGGCGATGGATTGGAACTGCGCCACGCGGGCGTCGATCTGGCGATCCTGCGCCCGCCGGGCCGCCTCCCGCATCGTGGCCAGATAGGCCTCGGCATCCCCGAGAACCCGGGCCACCCGGGAGTGCTGAAATTCGTCAATGCCTTCGACGCCCTTGTCTTTCATCGGGTCCAGGCCAAAGGCCGCCATATGCAGCGCCAGCGCCGCCGAGCCATAGATAGCCGCGATCAGCAGCCCCGGTTCGGCCTTCCAGGCGGCCAGCGCGGCACCAATCCCGGTTAGGATCGAGGCGACAAGCTTGCGGGGCAGGGCGGGGCGACGGGCCACCCGGCGGGCGTCATAGGCGCTTTGTGCCCGCAGGCCTTGGCGCAACATCCAGGCGGCAGCGGTCCAGATCCCAGCCGCCAGCAGTCCCAGCGCCAGCCCCATAGCACCGTCCAGCAGTGAAAACAGAACCATCACCGCAGGCGGTACGAACATCAGGTTCGAGCCCGCGCCGATCGGGTCCGGCTGGGCATTTGTGTAAGGATTTGAAGGTGCTGCGGGGCGGGGCGGGGCACCCTCAGGGCGGTCCGGGTCGCCTTTGGGGCTGTAGTGTCCGCCGAATTTCCTGGCCATGTGCTTTAGGCCCCCACAATCCAGCCGGTGCTGAGACCGAGCATCAGGATCAATAGGGCCACAAAGGCAAGTTTCTGCACGCGGGGTCTCCCGAAGACGCTGTTCCGCCTTAGAATTTAGGCGATAGCGGGGCGTCTTACTAGGGGGAACTCGCGCGCAGTCGGATCAGCGACGGGGATTCTTGCCGCCCGGCTTGCCGCCCGAGCGCCCGTCAGGGCGCTGCGAAGGTCTGCCTGTGCTGGGTTTGCCACCGCTGCGGCCAGTCGGGGGGCCGCCGGGTCGGCCCGTTGGGTTGCCACCGGGGCGGCCAGTGGGCTTACCGCCACTGGAGCGGTCGGGGCCCTTGCTGGAATAGCCGCCGGGTCGGCCATCGGGTTTGCCGCCTGTACGACCATCGGGTTTGCCGCCTGTACGACCATCGGGTTTGCCGCCTGTACGACCATCGGGTTTGCCGCCTGTGCGGCCAGTGGGTCGACCACCACCGGAGCGGTCGGGGCCCTTGCTGGAATAGCCGCGAGTGGCTGAGCGTCTGTCCTCTTCCGGCTCCCGCGGGAGCCCGGGTTTGCCTGCCATCGTGCTGCGGCGTTTGCGCTGCGGACGTCCGGGTTTTGCGGTGACCTCGGGCTCTGGCTCGGCCTCCAGTCCCAGCTGATCGCGCATCACCTTGCGGCGGATTTCCTCAACCGCGCCCAGTTTCAGCTGACCCAGTTGGAACGGCCCATATGACACCCGCAGCAACCGGTTCACAGTAAAGCCGATATCCTCGATGGCGCGGCGGACTTCACGGTTCTTGCCTTCGCGGATGCCGATCGTCAGCCAGGCATTGGCGCCCTGCTGGCGGTCCAGCGTCACCTGCATCGACTGGAACCGCTCACCGTCGATCACCATGCCTTTGCGCAGCGGCTCAAAATCGCTGTCCTGCGGCCGGCCATTGATCCGCACCCGGTATTTGCGCAGCCATCCGGTCGAGGGCAGCTCAAGCTGGCGCTTGATGCCGCCATCATTGGTCAGCAGCAGCAGGCCTTCGGAGTTGATATCCAGCCGGCCCACCGTCATCACCCGTGGCAGATCCTCGGGTAGGCGGTCAAAGATCGTGGTGCGACCTTTTTCATCACTGTTGGTGGTCACCAGCCCGCTGGGCTTGTGATAGAGCCACAGCCGCGCCGGTTCCGGGTCTCCCACCGGTTTGCCATCGACAGTGATTCTGTCCTGTGGCGTGACGTTCAGCGCCGGGCTGTCGATCACGGTGCCATTGACGGCCACCAGCCCGGCTTCGATCATGCGCTCGGCCTCGCGACGCGAGGCAATGCCGGCACGGGCGAGAACTTTGGCGATGCGATCGCCGGCCGGGGGTGAGCCGGGAGGAGGGGTCTGAGATTGGGTCATAACCCGCCCTTAGACCATTCTGCGCGGTTGCGAAAGCACGCAATCCAAGGCATTTTGCAGCATGGTTTTCAAATCTCATATGGAACAGGCGCTTAGCGAGGCGCGCGCCGCAGCTGATCGGGGCGAAGTGCCGGTGGGGGCGGTGCTGATCGACCCGCAGGGGCAAGTGGTACAAATTGCGGGCAATCGCACCCGCGAGCTGCATGACCCCACCGCCCACGCCGAGATTCTCACCCTGCGCGCCGCCTGTGCCGAAGCTGGCTCCGAGCGGCTTCTGGGCTATGATCTCTATGTGACGCTGGAGCCCTGCGCCATGTGCGCCGCCGCCATTGCCGCAGCGCGGATCGGCCGACTGTATTATGGCGCCTCGGACCCCAAGTCGGGCGGGGTGGCGCATGGTGCCCGGGTGTTCTCGCATCCTCAGGCGCATCATGTGCCTGAGGTCTATGACGGCATTGCCGAGGATGAGGCCGAACAGATGCTAAAGGCGTTCTTTGCCGCCCGCCGTTGATCCGGTTGCGTTGAACCTTGCTTTGCCTGGCCGATAGGCCGGGCAGCACCCGCCCGCCCCCACGGCGGGTGCTTTTGCACCCCCCTCGGTCGGGCGCTGCCCTTCGACTTAAAAGGGGATGGGTAAGGCTTGGCGGCGGAAACGGGTTACAGTTGGTATTGAAAATGGCACCTGTTCCTGCAATGTTCCAGGTGAAGGCGTCGTAAGTTTATTAGGAAAAGGAACAGCCGTGAGCAATATCACCACAGGCCCGGATGGTCAGGCCCGCTGCAGCTGGAGCGGCTCGGTCCCGGAGTTCCTGCCCTATCACGACAATGAGTGGGGCTATCCGGTCGGCGACAATATCCGCCTGTTCGAGAAGGTCTGTCTGGAGAGTTTCCAGTCGGGCCTCAGTTGGCGCACCATCCTCAACAAACGCGACAATTTTCGCGCGGCGTTTGACGGGTTCGACTATGCCAAAGTGGCAAAATACACCGAGGCGGATGTGGAACGGCTGTTGCAGAACGCCGGTATCATCCGCCATCGCGGCAAGATAAACGCGGTGATCAACAATGCCGCCCGGGCGCTGGAACTGGAGGCTGAGGCCGGATCTCTGGCGGCGTTTTTCTGGAGCTTTGAGCCGGACCCCGACAGCCTGCCAGAGCCGCAGAGCCAGACCACCAGCCCCGAATCCATTGCGCTGTCCAAGGCGCTGAAGAAACGCGGCTGGAAATTTGTCGGCCCCACCACCGCCTTTGCCTTTATGCAGGCGATGGGGCTGATCAATGATCACGCCAGAGGTTGTTATTGTCGCCAGAAGGCGGTGCAGGCCCGATTGGCGTTTGAGCGGCCTTAGCGGATGCCCGGCCTGATCTCCGAATGCAGCGGATCAGCGGCGACACCGGGCCAGGCGCGGCGCGATATCACGGCGGACGCTTGCGCCCTCGGGCAAGCGGGGCTAAACGCTTGGACCAAGTTGCAACTGGAGATTAGCCATGTCGATCGACAAGGACACCGCCGCGCGCGTGGCCAAACTGGCCCGGATCAAGGTCGAAGCAGAGGCCCTGCCGGCACTTGCCGCGGAATTCAACACCATTCTCGGCTTTATTGAACAGCTCAATGAGGTGGACGTAGAGGGCATCGAGCCGATGACCTCGGTCACGCCGCAGCGGTTGAAGCGCCGTCAGGACGTGGTCAATGATGGCAACCAACAGCCCAAAGTGCTGGCCAATGCCCCTGATGCCCGCGAGGGTTTCTTTGCTGTGCCTAAGGTAATGGAATAAGAGCATGAGTGATCTGAACAAACTGGGCCTGGCCGAGGCCCGTGACCTGCTGCGCAAGGGCGAGACCTCCTCGGTTGAGCTGACCCAGGCCTGCCTCACCGCCATCGATGCGGCCGGTGCGCTGAACGCCTTTGCCCATAAAACCCCCGAGATTGCGCTGCAACGTGCCAGTGCCGCCGACCTGCGGCTCAAGGCTGGCGATGCGCCCGCCATGTGTGGTCTGCCGATTGGTATCAAAGATCTGTTCTGCACCAAGGGCGTCGACACTCAGGCCGGCAGCCGCATTCTGCAGGGCTTTAAGCCCGAGTATGAATCGACGGTGTCGCAGAACCTGATCGACAGTGGCTCGGTGATGCTGGGCAAGCTGAACATGGATGAATTTGCCATGGGCTCGTCCAATGAAACCTCGGTTTACGGCGATGTGGTCAGCCCCTGGCGGCGCGGCGATGATACCGCGGCTCTGACCCCGGGTGGCTCCTCTGGTGGCTCGGCGGCGGCAGTGGCTGCGGATCTGTGTCTGGCGGCAACCGGCACTGATACCGGTGGATCAATCCGCCAGCCGGCTGCCTTTACCGGCACTGTCGGCATCAAACCCACCTACGGGCGCTGCTCGCGCTGGGGTGTAGTGGCCTTTGCCTCCTCCCTGGATCAGGCTGGCCCGATGACCAAATCGGTGCGCGACGCGGCGATCATGCTCGAAGTCATGGCTGGCCATGACGCCAAGGACAGCACCAGCGCTGATCTGGCGGTGCCGAATTTCGAGGCCATGCTGAGTGGCGATACTCGCGGCAAGAAAATCGGTATCCCCAAGGAATACCGCATGGACGGCATGCCGGCGGCGATCGAAACCCTCTGGGCGGATGGTGCAGCGATGCTAAAAGACGCCGGTGCCGAGATCGTCGATATCTCGCTGCCGCATACCAAATACGCGCTGCCTGCCTATTACGTGATTGCCCCCGCCGAGGCCTCCAGCAATCTGGCCCGCTATGACGGTGTGCGCTACGGCCACCGCGCCAAGCTTGAGGCCGGCGACGGCATCACCGAGATGTACGAGAAGACCCGCGCCGAAGGCTTTGGTCCCGAAGTGCAGCGCCGGGTGATGGTCGGCACTTATGTGTTGTCGGCTGGTTTCTATGACGCCTATTACAACCGCGCCCGCCGCGTCCGCACTCTGATCAAGAAAGATTTTGAGGATGTCTTTGCCGCCGGTATCGATGCGATCCTGACTCCGGCCACCCCTTCGGCAGCCTTTGGTCTGGGTGAAATGATCGATGCCGACCCGGTGCAGATGTACCTGAACGATGTCTTCACCGTGACCGTCAATCTGGCCGGATTGCCGGGGATCTCGGTGCCCACGGGTCTGGATGCCCAGGGTCTGCCGCTGGGTCTGCAATTGATCGGTAAGCCCTGGGAAGAGGGTGATTTGCTGAACACCGCCTATGCTCTGGAAACGGCGGCCGGCTTTGTGGCCAAGCCGGGCAAATGGTGGTAAGTACCGTCGCAACCATGAGAAGAAACAGCAGGTAGAAGTGATGCGCGTATTTGTCTCCCTCATCTCTGTGGGCAGTGTACTGGCCTTGACCGCCTGTACGCCACCCATCCCGGACAGCGGCGCCGAGGCGGGCTTTGACAGCAGCCCGTTTGATCGCGCACCGCTGGCCGGAACCACGATATACGGCGATCCGCTGGTGCCGCCGGTGCAGATCGAGACGAGCTCGCTGGACGCGCCCCGGGCGGCACCGCGCAGCCCGGGCAGCTCAACCGGCGCAGGCAGCCTCAGTGCGACGTCGGGCAATGCCGATATCGCCAGCGAGGCAGCCGCAGCCCTGTCGGCAGCGCAGGGCAACTCGGGTCAGGTGCCGCTGGAGGCCAGCCCGTCGAACCCTGCGCCACTGGCGATCGCCAATGGCGGAATTTCGGACGAGAACGATTTTGGCGCGGTGTCGTCGCGTCAGAGTATCGAAAGTGACGCCGATCGGCTGGCCCAGAACCGCTCCCAGTATCAGGTCATAGAAGCCACTGCAGTGCCGGTGCGGCAGGGTCAGGCCGGACCTAATGTGGTCGCCTATGCGCTGGGCACCAGCAATCCGCTGGGCAATCGCATCTACAGCCGCACAGGCATCAATCTGCGCGCCAAATCAGCGCGCAACTGTGCCGGATACCGGGCGCCGGACCTGGCCCAGCAGGCGTTTCTTGACGCCGGTGGGCCAAAACGCGACCGGCTGTCTCTGGATGCCGATGGCGATGGCTACGCCTGTGACTGGGATCCGATTATATATCAGCATGCGGTGAGAAACTGAGCGGCGCGGCAGATAGCACCGCCGCCTGCTGGCATCCCAGCCCGAACTTCGGGCCGCGCCGCGATGGGCTGACGCCGACGCTGATCGTGATCCACTACACTGCTATGGACAGCGCCAGCGCGGCGCTGCAGCGGCTCTGCGACCCTTTGGTTGAGGTCTCGGCCCATTACCTGATCGGTGGCGATGGAGGCTGCTGGCAGCTGGTGGCCGAGAAACATCGCGCCTGGCATGCCGGGGCAGGGCAATGGTGCGGGCTCGACGATATCAACTCTCGCTCCATTGGCATCGAGCTGGACAATCGCGGTGACCACCCCTTTGCCGAACCCCAGATGGTGGTGCTGGAAGGCTTGCTGGCTGAGATCATGGCGCGCTGGTCTATTCCCGCCCTGGGTGTGATTGGCCACTCGGATATGGCACCCGGTCGCAAATTTGACCCTGGCCTCCGGTTCGACTGGAGCCGTCTGGGGTTGCAGGGGCTTGCGGCCCGACCTGTGCAGGATAGCGGCGCCGGATAGTGGGGCGGATGGCCTGACCTCAGGGCCGCTCCGTGCGGCGCGCGGGTGGCGGTTTCTTTATTTCTGGGCGAGGCTCTGCCTCGCGCTCCGGGATATTTGGCCGCAGGCCAAGAGGGGCAACGCCCCAGGATCGTTCAAGGATCGCCCCAGGATCGTTCCAGTGACGTTCCAGTGCCATAACTGATACTTGACGGCAGATATGCGGCGGCGTAGGGCGGGGGCGCGCAGAGGGCTGGATGGCCGCGGGGGGCGCAAGCCCCGCGAGGAAAGTCCGGACTCCATAAGGCAGTGGTGCCGGGTAACGCCCGGGCGGAGAGATCCGACGGAGAGCGCCACAGAAAATAGACCGCCCGTCGGACCAGAGGTTCGCCAAAGGAGCATCCGTACGGGTAAGGGTGAAACGGTGGGGTAAGAGCCCACCGCGCCGCTGGCAACAGGGGCGGCATGGCAAGCCCCACCAGGAGCAATGCCAAATAGGACCCCCGCGCGGGCTGGTCCCGGGCAACCGGGATACCGCCGCTAGGCTGGCTTTAGCCAAGAGGGGTCGGGTTGGCAGCTTGAGGTTCGCAGCAATGCGCGCCCTAGAGGAATGGTCATCGAAGGGGGCAACCCCGGAACAAAATCCGGCTTATAGGCCCTCTGCGCAGTAATCCCTCCCGATTGCTATTGACTCAGACACTGAGGCAGGTACAAGCCGGGCTCAAATAGGAATTTACCGGAAGGCCCCCTGCCTTTTCGGACGCAGGAGAATACCATGGCGAAGCCTACCACCATCAAAATCCGCCTGAACTCGAGCGCGGGCACCGGCCACTTTTACGTGACCAAGAAAAACGCACGCACCATGACCGAAAAGATGGTCATGCGTAAGTACGACCCGGTTGTGCGTAAGCACGTCGAGTACAAAGAAGGCAAAATCAAGTAAGCCTTTTTGTCAGGACTAACAAGCAACGGGGTCTCGCATATGCGGGGCCCCGTTGTGTTTTGGCGAGGCGGTTTTGAGTTTGCCCGTTGAGCCTGCCTCCGGCAGAGCCGTCACCGCCGCATTTGCCCGCCTGTCCGTGTGCCGCCCGATCGGATCACCATGCCAGCCGTCTTTGCTGTGACGCCGTTGGCGGCCCTGGCAGTTGCCGTTGGTGGGCGCATATCGTCAACTTCAAGCAAATTGTCGCCAAATACCCCTGAGTCCGCGCCGGAAAATTCATCTTGTTGCCATCTTTGCAATGCAACCTACCATTGTATTGGAGGTGCGTCATGCAGGGGTCTAATCGCCTATTGAATATTCTGGCTCTGGCGGTGCTGGTTTTGCTGGCTGGTGCGATCCAGGCAGGGCCGGTGGCGGATCCCGAGGCGGATCCAGTGGTGGTCAGCGCGCCCCCTGCGATTGAAACGCAGCGGTTGCAGCAACTGGGTTAGAGCGTTTTGGTGCTGGTCACTGGCTGGGCGCCGCTGGCTTGGACGTCGTGCCGCAGCTTGGCTGCTGCCCGTGACCGGAATGGCGCGGCTCAGGCCCGCCATTCCGCCACTGTCAGAACCGGTTGCAATCCCATGCAGCCCATCAGGGCCGCCGAGGCCGCGTTGAACGGTGCATAACTGGTGGCAATAACCGTGATGTTCTTGGCGGTGACCTCGGCCTTCATTTTGGCCATCAGTGCCTTGCCCACCCCCATCCGCTGCCAGGGTTTTTGCACCGCGATGTGATGCAGCATGGCGCGGGTCTCAGCGGCGCGGACCGGCAGCGCCTCACGATGCTCTATCTGATAGATCAAATAGCCCAGCAGAGCCCCCTGTGGGCTCTCAGCGCCTAGCGCATAGAGGCCCTCACTTGCCAGCCACTGCTGCAGCCAGACCTCCAGCTCTTTCTGCTGCGGCTCTGGGCTGTGTCGCGCGGGCTGATGGGTCACATGCAGCGCATGCAGCTCCTGCAGCAGCGGCACCAATCGCCGGGCGTCGGCGGCGGGGATGTCAATAATCTTCATAAACAATACTCACTTGTTGAAAACGCAAAGGGGCGGATCGCTGTGATCCGCCCCCCTGTTGAATTTGGTATGTGGTGGCGCGGTTATTCGCGGTTACCAAACAGGTGGAGCAGCATCATGAACATGTTGATGAAGTCCAGATAGAGGCTCAGCGCGCCCATGATGGCGGCCTTGCCCAGCCATTCGCTGTCGCCCGAGTGGGCCATCTGCAAATAGGTGTTCTTGATTTTCTGGGTGTCATAGGCGGTCAGGCCGGCAAAGATCAGCACGCCGATCGACGAGATCGCAAACTGCATCGCCGATGACTGCATGAAAATATTGACCACCGAGGCCACGATCAGGCCGATCAGCCCCATCATCAGGAAGGTGCCCATGGCGGACAGGTCCTTCTTGGTGGTGTAGCCCACCAGCGACAGGCCGGCAAAGGCGATCGAGGTGATCAGGAACACCTGAATGATCGAGGCGCCGGTATACATCAGGAAGATCGAACTGATCGACAGGCCCATGGTGGCGGCAAAGGCGTAGAATACCAGCTGCGCGGTGGCGGCCGACATTTTGTTGATCATGGCTGACAGGCCAAAGACAAAGGCCAATGGGGCCAGCATGATGACATATTTCAGCGCCGACCCGTAGATCGTATAGCCAAAGGATGTCAGGTATTTGTCAGCCCCAATTTGCGCCGCTGCACCCGCCGGATCCGAGGTTACCGCCAGGCCCGCAATCGCCCAGGCCGCCAAAAAGGTGATCAGCATGCCGACGGACATGGTGCCGTAGACTTGGTTCATATGGGCGCGCAGGCCCGCGTCGATCTCGGCAGTGCGGGCGCCCGCAGCGGATCGAGTGGTGTCAAATTGTGCCATGTGTCATGGTCTCCGTCTAAAATCTCTTGCATCGCCAGCTGTGGCTGCGCTCCCGCTAAATATCGGGTGAACGGAGTTTGTTTTCAAGTATTTCATTGCGGATATTGCATAAAAACGCGAAAGGACGGGGCCATTTTGGCCTCCCGTCCATTTCACGCCGTTTTCACGCCCTTGTTGGGCAGTGGTTGCGCGCTCAGCAGCGCCAGCTATTCGGCGCATCCCAGAAGCTGCGGCGGGCTTCGGTGTTGGCTTGGCGCCGGGACAGGCCGATGTCGTCGAGGGCACTGTCGTCCAGCGCCTTCAGGGTCCGGCGTTGTTTCCAGACAGCGAGACGTTCGGTCAGCCCGGCGATCAGCGAGGGGCGGCTCGGGGCGGTGGCGCAGGTTTGGCTGATATAGGTCATTGGACTTGTCCTTTCCGGAGTTCGTGATGTGTTGTCGGTCGTCGATCAATTCTGTTGATGTGTATGACGAAGTATGATTGATATTGAAAACGAATGTTTTTGAAGTCTTCCATCAAGGATTGTGATGATGCGAAATTTGGATATCACCACCCTGCGGTCATTCATGGCCGTCGCAGACAATGGCGGCGTGACCCGCGCCGCCGGTTTTTTGCATTTGACGCAGTCAGCGGTGTCGATGCAGCTCAAACGACTGGAACAGTTGCTGGGCCAGCAACTGCTGGATCGCTCTGGGCGCACCATTGCGCTGACCGGATCGGGAGAGCAGCTTTTGGCCTATGCCCGCCGCATTGTTAAGCTCAACGACGAGGCGATCGGGCGGCTGACCGATCAGGTCTATGAGGGGGAAATTGTGCTGGGGGTGCCGCATGACATTGTCTACCCGGCGATCCCGCAGGTGTTGCAACGGTTTCACGCCGCCTATCCACGGGTGCGGGTGCAATTGATTTCCAGCTATACCCGCAATCTGAAAGAGCAGTTTTCAAAAGGCAAGATTGATCTGATTCTCACCACTGAAAGCACCAGCACCGAAGACAGCGAGATCCTGGCCGAGCGCCCATTGTGCTGGATCGGCGCGCCAAACGGCTCGGCCTGGCGGCAGCGGCCGCTGCCGCTGGCCTATTGTCTTCACTGTGCGTTCCGCCCCAAAGTGGTCGCCGAGTTAGACAAAATGGACATCGCCTGGGATCTGGTAGTGGAAACCGAAAGTGACCGCACGGTCGAAGCCACGGTGGCGGCGGATCTGGCGATCCAAACGATGATTGAAGGCACCGAACCGCCGCATCTGGTGCAGATCGACCATGGCGGCAGCCTGCCGGAGCTGCCGGTGCAGATGGTCAACCTATATGGGGCCGAGGTCAGCGGATCCCATATCGTCGCCGAGATGTCGGGGTTCCTGCGGCAGGCGTTCAGCACGGTCTCCACGCCGCTGGCGACGCCGCACTGGCATGCCGCCTAAGGACTGGCATGCCGCCTAAGAGTTGGGTCAACTTAGCCGATAGGTCAGGCGCTGCTGACCTATCGGCCGTGCAAATTGGTTACGGCTCTAGATGGGCTGCCCCGGCATGGTAATCACCACCTTGCCGGTTGACTTGCGGTGCCGCAGCAGCGCCAGGCCCTCGGCCACCTGCTCTAGCGGCAGGCAATGGCTGATATGCGGCGTCAACCGCCCCTCGACAAACCAGCCCAGCAGCCTGTCCAGAGAGCCGCGCACCACCTCGGGGTGGGATTTGAGATAGCCTCCGATGTAAAAGCCAATGACGGTCAGGTTTTTGACCAGCAGATGATTGGCCGGGATCTGCGGGATGTCACCGCTGGCGAAGCCAATGGGCAGCAGGCGGCCGCCGGGGTTGGTGGCGCGGAATGCGGCTTTCCACAGCGCACCGCCGACAACATCATAAACCACATCCGCCCCCCCCAGCGCCTTCACCACCTCTGTTAGATCGTCACCGGCATCAATCAGGTGGTCTGCGCCGGCGGCGCGCGCCACCGCCAATTTGTCGGCCCCGCGGGCCTGGGCAATCACCCGGGCGCCCATCTGCTTGCCGATCTCGACGGCAGTCAGCCCGGCGCCGCCGGCCGCACCGGTCACCAGCAGCGTTTCGCCGGGGCGCAACCGGGCACAGTGATCCAGCGCCACATGGCTGGTGCCATAAGCGATCTGAAACGCGGCAGCCTGCTCAAAGCTCATCTGGTCGGGGATCTTCACCGCACGACGGGCCTCAAATACGCCACTTTCCGCCAGCCCGCCGTGGCCGCAGAACACCGCAACCCGATCACCCAAGGCAAACCCGGAAACCTGCGCCCCAAGCGCGGTGATGACGCCGGAAATCTCCATGCCCAGGGTGAAGGGCAGATCCGGGGTGTCCTGATAGGTCGCATTCAGCATTAGTAGATCTGCGAAGTTCAACCCACAGGCGAATATCCTGACCTGTATCTGCTCCGGCCCCGGTTGAGGCGCGTCAATTTGCAGCAGCCGGGGAGGGCCGCCGGAGGCAGGCATATGATACGCACGCATACTAAAAACCCCTGTTTTTCTGTCACTAAACCGATTCTGATGGAATCTGTAAAATTAGAATCATTAATATTCACCCTCACTATTATTGGGGATGAGTCGCAGGACTTCACTACACCAGATACGAGAAAAAAAGGTCGGTAAAATCAGCTATTTGGAATAAAGCCACCGGCAGCCGGGTGAGGGTGGGGTTGAATTCAACCAAGAAGAGCGTAATGTTAACACAGTGGTTGAGTTTGGCATGTTGGATGGGGATAGATTGAGGACGGGCTAGGTAATTGGCACAGTCTTTCAGTCGGTATTTGGCAGCCAGGCATTTGACCTAAAATTTAGATGAGGAGAGAAGCATGGCTCATCCCGTAGATGTGCATGTGGGCAAGCGGATCCGGCACCGCCGCTGGTTGACTGGCATGACCCAACAGCAGCTGGCCGAACAGGTTGGCATCAAGTTTCAGCAAATCCAGAAATACGAGACCGGCGCCAATCGCGTCAGCGCCTCGCGGCTGTGGGATATTTCGGATTCGCTGACTGTTCCGGTGAGTTTCTTTTTCGAAGGTCTGGAAGGGGCGGCCGATTCAGGATCTGATAAATCCTCGGTGCCCGCCGACCTGATGGGCGACAAGGAAGCGCTGGATCTTGTGCGCTCCTACTATGCGATTCCTGAAAACCAGCGTCGCCGTCTGTTTGAACTGGCTCGGGTGCTCAGCGACGTCGCCTGATCACGACTGGCCATTGGGCTTGAATGCCCGACCTTTAGGCTTGTGAACCTGGCCTTTAGGCTTGCAATAGACGCGGTTGAGTGGCAACCGATGGGGATGACCTCAACCGCGTTTACCGATCTCGAGATTGCCCATCTGCTGGCGGATGCCGCCGGCACAGCAATCCTGCCCTATTTCCGCCGTTCCGACCTCTGTGCCGAGAACAAGCTGAAAGAGGGGTTTGACCCCGTCACCATCGCCGATCGTGCGGCCGAACTCGCCATGCGAGCGATCTTGGCGCAACACCGGCCTGAGGATGGCATTTGGGGCGAAGAATTCGGGCAGAGCCCGGGGACCTCCGGGCGCAGTTGGGTCCTGGACCCGATCGACGGCACCCGTGGCTTTATCAGCGGCACCCCGACCTGGGGCGTCTTGATCGCCCTGAGCGACGACAAAGGCCCGTTTTTGGGCATTGTCGATCAGCCCTATACGGGCGAGCGTTTTGTCGGATCTGCTGATGGCGCAATGATGACCGGGCCGCTGGGACCACAGAGCTTGCAAACCCGCGCCACCACCACGCTGGA
This sequence comes from Paracoccaceae bacterium, assembly GCA_013214575.1. GTDB lineage: Bacteria > Pseudomonadota > Alphaproteobacteria > Rhodobacterales > Rhodobacteraceae > Parasedimentitalea. The sequence goes on from JABSSD010000035.1 coordinate 18,177, forward strand.
TCAGGCCATTCTGTTCACCACTTTCCCCGAGGTCGGCAGCCCGGCCGAGCGCGCCGGGTTTGACAGTGTCTCGGCGCAGGTCAAGCTGACCCGCTATGGCATGGATTGTTACGCCTATGCGCTGCTGGCGGCGGGGCAGGTGGATCTGGTGATCGAGGCCGGGCTGAACGCCTATGACATCCAGGGCCCCATCGCGGTGATCCAGGCGGCTGGCGGCATTGTCACCAACTGGCAGGGCGGCCCGGCCCATGATGGCGGCCGGGTCCTGGCGGCGGCCAATCCGCAGCTGCATGCCGTCGCCCTGGAGCTGCTGAAAAAAGCTTGAGCCGGATCGGAGCTTCGGCTATTTTGCAAATGCCGAGTCCTTTGCCCCTTCTGTCGGCCCAAATACACACTTCGTACCGAAGCGGGCCAACATACGAAGTGTGAGGGGCCTATGTCCGAAATCCTGATTCAAAACGCCGATACCATCATCACCATGGACGATGGCGGCCGGGTCTATCATGGCGCCGATCTGCTGATCCGTGATGGTGTGGTGGCGGCCGTGGGGCCAAATTTGCACCACGCAGGCGAGACCCTCTCGGGGCGCGGCTGCGTGGTGACGCCGGGACTGGTGAACACCCACCACCACCTGTACCAGAACCTGACCCGCGCGGTGCCCGGCGCCCAGGACGCTCTGCTGTTTGGCTGGCTGCAACGGCTCTACCCGATCTGGGGCCGCTTTGGCCCGGACGAGATGTTCACCTCGGCGCAACTGGGGCTGGTTGAGCTGGCGCTGTCCGGCTGCACCCTTAGCTCCGATCACCTCTATCTCTATCCCAATGGCGCCCGGCTGGAGGATACCATTGACGCCGCCGCCACGGTTGGCTTGCGCTTTCACCCCACCCGCGGCGCCATGAGCATCGGAGAAAGTGATGGCGGCCTGCCGCCCGATGCCCTGGTGGAACGCGAAGAGGCCATTCTCAACGATATGATCCGGGTGGTGGATGCCTTTCATGATCCGGCTGAGGGTTCGATGTGCCGGGTAGGGCTGGCGCCCTGCTCGCCGTTCTCGGTCAGCCGCGGGCTGATGCGGGACACCGCGCTGCTGGCCCGCGACAAAGGCGTGATGCTGCACACCCACCTGGCCGAAAATGACGAAGATGTTGCCTATTCCCTGGCCCAGTTCGGCTGCCGCCCCGGCCAATACGCCGAGGACCTGGGCTGGACCGGCGCCGATGTCTGGCACGCCCATTGCGTCAAGCTGGATGTGGTCGAAATCGACCTGTTCGCCCGCTCGCGCACCGGTGTTGCCCATTGCCCCTGTTCCAACTGCCGCCTCGGCAGCGGCATCGCCCCGGTGCGCCAGATGCGCGATGCCGGTGTTCCGGTTGGCCTCGGCGTTGACGGCTCAGCCAGCAATGACGCGGCCAATCTGATCGGCGAGGCGCGCCAGTCGATGCTGCTGCAACGGGTGCAAAACGGCGCCGACGCCATGAGCGCCTATGAGGCGCTGGAAATTGCCACCCGCGGCGGTGCCGATGTTCTGGGCCGTCCCGACTGTGGCCGGCTGGCGCCCGGCAAACGCGCCGACATCGCCATCTGGGACACCACTGGCGTCAGTTCCAGCGGCAGCTGGGACCCCGCCGCGCTGCTGCTGGCGGGCCCCAGCCAGGTGAAACACCTGTTTGTCGAAGGCCGCCAGATTGTGCGAGGCGGAGAAATCACCACTGTTGAGCTGCCGCAGCTGCTACAGCGACACAAGGCGCTGGCGCAGCGGTTGATGGGGGCCTGACCACATGAAACTGCGGGCCATGCTGGTGATCAGCCTCCTGCTATCGGCGCTGCCGGTCTCGGCCGCTGAGGTGGACCGCAACGCCGCCACCCAGCACCTCAACGCCTTGCGGGCCGACAGCCAGCTTGCAGGGGTGTTGTATTCCATGAAACTCGAAAAAGCCGCCCGTCGCCACGCCGAGGACATGGTCCGCAGGGGGGTCTTTTCCCACAGCGGCAGCGATGGATCAGGCATCGGCGACCGCTTGACCCGCAGCGGCTATGGCTGGTGCACCGCCGCCGAAAATATCGCCTCGGGCCAGCCGACACTGGCGGCGGTGATGCGCGCCTGGACCCTGTCGCGCGGTCACCGAAAGAATATGCTGAACAGATCCGTCAGCGAGTTTGCGCTGGTGCGCGCATCGGGCGATATCTGGGTCATGGTGCTGGCGCGCCCGGGCTGCTGACAGGGGCGCGCCGCTTGTTTTCTTCTTGTCTGAAATACCTCCGCCGGAGGCCCGCCCGCGCCAGCGGGCATCTTTTTCAGATCGCCGATCTTAAACCGCCCGACCGCCAATCCAGACCTCGGCCACGGCGCGGTCGTCGCCCATCATGATGGTGGCAAACACCGCCTCCCACAGATCCGCCGCGCGCTCTGTGCGCTGGGCAATCGCCGGGGTCGAGGCCAGATCCAGCACCACCAGATCAGCCTCCATGCCGGCGGCGATATTGCCGATCTTATGCTCCAGCCGCAGCGCTGCGGCCGAGCCTTGGGTGGCCAGCCACAACAGCTGCGCCGCATGCAGCGGGGTGCCGCGCAGCTGGCCAACCTCATAGGCCGCCGCCATGGTGCGCAGCATCGAAAAGCTGGAACCGCCGCCAGTGTCACTGGCCAGGCCAATGCGATGTCCCTCAGCCATCAGACCAGCCATGTCGAACAACCCGGAACCGATAAAGGTGTTTGAGGTCGGGCAATGCACCAGTGCGGCGCCAAACTCCCGCAGCCGGTGGCGCTCGCGCTCCTCCAGATGAATGGCATGGCCATATAATCCGCGGGCGCCCAAAAGGCCAAACTCCTCATAGGTGTCCAGATAGTCCCGCGCCTGCGGGAACAGCGTCTTAACCCAGGCGATCTCATCCAACTGCTCGCTCAGATGGGTCTGCATCAGGCAGTCCGGATGCTTGGCCCAGAGCGCCCCTATCGCCTGCAACTGCTCGGGGGTTGAGGTCGGCGAGAACCGCGGGGTGATGGCATAGCCCAGCCGGTCCACCCCGTGCCAGCGGGTGATCAGCGCCTCACTGTCATCATAGGCCGATTGCGGCGTGTCGCGCAGAGCTTCCGGCGCATTGCGGTCCATGCAGGTCTTGCCGGCCACAATTCGTTGGCCCCGCGCCTGGGCAGCGGCAAAGATGGCATCGACGCTTTCGGGGTGGATGGTACAGAAAGAACAGACCGTGGTGGTGCCATTGGCCGTGGTCAGATCCAGATAGCGATTGGCCAGCTCATCGGCATAGGCGCGATCGCCAAAGCGCATCTCTTCGGGGAATGTATAGGCATTCAGCCAGTCGATCAGCCGCTTCCCCCAGCTGGCGATGATGGCGGTCTGCGGGTAATGCACATGGGCATCTACGAATCCGGCCAGGATCAGCTTGTCGCTGTGATCCACCAGAGGCGCCCTCGGCAGGAGCGCCCGCATGTCGTCCAGCGACCCGGTGCCGGCCACCAGCCCATCCCGAATGGCAACAGCCTCAGACAGTTGCGCGGCATCCTGCGGTGCGCCCTCGTCAAAGGGCGAGCGCGAGAAGGACAGGACCTGCCCCTTCAGAATAGTCTCGGTGCTCATGATGCGCGTCCTTTTCTTGCCAAACTGTGCCCCACAGGGTACCCGCCGCAGCAGTTGCGGTAAATTATGCCATTGTCATTGTTTTTCGGTAGCAGCTTCTTCTAGTTTGCAATCAATCAGGCGGAGGTCAGCCCATGCGCACAGGCAGCGATCACGACAGCAGCACCCGTAGCGGCGATCACCCGCGCGAGGATGCCTATGAGCTGGACCGCAAGGCGGTTGCCGCCATTCTCTATGCGGTGGATGTGCAGGACAAGGACCAGCTGGCCCAGTTGATGGCGCCACTGCACGCGGCTGATATTGCCGATCTTCTGGAACAGATTAACAGCCATGACCGGGCCCGGCTGATTGAATTATTCGGCTATCAGTTCGACGGTGAAATCCTGTCGGAGCTGGACGAATCGGTGCGCGAAGAGGTGCTCGCCATCCTCCACCCGCAGGTTCTGGCCGAGGCGGTGCGCGATCTTGAAACCGATGATGTGGTTGATCTGGTCGAAGATCTGCAAGAGCCGCAGCAAGAGGCGATCCTTGAGGTGCTGGCGCAGGCCGACCGGGTCGCGGTGGAGCAGGCGCTGGCCTATCCGGAAAATTCAGCCGGCCGATTGATGCAGCGCGCGGTGGTGATGGCGCCCGAGCATTGGTCTGTCGGTCAGGTGATTGATTTCATCCGCGACGCCGAGGACCTGCCCGAGCAATTCTACCACGTGGTGCTGGTCGATCCGCGGCTGAAACCAGTGGGCAATGTGTCGCTTGGCAGGCTGTTGAGCGCCCACCGCAAGGTCAAGCTGACCTCGCTGAAAGAAGAGATCTTTCAGGTGATCCCGGCGGATCAGGATGAGGAAGATGTGGCCTATGCCTTCAACCAGTACCACCTGATCTCGGCGCCGGTGGTGGACGGTGAGGGCCGGTTGGTGGGGGCGATCACCATTGATGATGCCATGGTGGTGCTGGACGAAGAACACGAAGAAGACATTCTGCGGCTGGCCGGGGTCGGTGAAAGTGCGCTGTCGGACCGGGTGAAGGACACCATTAAGCGGCGGCTGCCCTGGTTGGCGGTGAACCTGGTGACGGCGATTTTGGCCTCGATGGTGATTTCTCAGTTTGAGGCGACCATTTCCGAGATGGTGGCGCTGGCCATCCTGATGCCGATTGTCGCCTCGATGGGCGGCAATGCCGGCACCCAGTCGCTGACCGTTGCGGTGCGGGCAATTGCCACCAAGGATCTGACCCGTTCAAACGTCTGGCGGGTGATCCGGCGCGAAGTTCTGGTCGGACTGGCCAACGGCATTATCTTTGCGGTGGTGATGGGGCTGGTGGGGCTGGTCTGGTTTGGATCGGGTGCGCTGGGGCTGGTGATCGCGGTCGCAATGGTGATCAATCTGGTCGTGGCCGGGCTGGCCGGTACGGTGATCCCGGTGTTATTGGATAAGGCCGGGATCGACCCGGCGCTGGCCTCTGGTGCCTTTGTGACCACGGTGACGGATGTGGTTGGGTTCCTTGCCTTTTTGGGGTTGGCGGCCTCGGTTCTGTTCTAGGAGACAGGGTATGACAGATCTGACTGCGACCAAAACCCAGGCCCGCAAGGCGGCCTTTGCCCGGCGCAAGGACGCATATGCGATGCATAAACCCGGTGTTGCCGGCCATCTGTCCGAAGTGCTGGCCGGCTATCGCGGGGTGCCGCTGTCGGGCTATATGCCAATTCGCACCGAGATTGATCCGCTGGCCGCCATGGCTGAGGCAGCGGCGCATGGTCCGGTTGCGGTGCCGGTGATCCTGGCGGCGGGGCAGCCGTTGAAATTCAGCCGCTGGCAACCCGAAGCGCCGCTGCGCGACGGGCCCTTTGGCGCAAAGGTCCCCGAGGTGGACGACTTTTTCGAGCCCGAGATCCTGATCGTGCCGCTGGTTGCCTTTGATGTCCGCGGTGGGCGGCTGGGCTATGGCGGCGGTTTCTATGATCGCACCCTGGAGAGGCTGCGCGCCAAGCGGCCAACCCTGGCCATCGGCTTTGCCTTTGACGCGCAAGAAGCCCAGGATCTGCCGCTGGAGCCCACCGACCAGCCGCTGGACATGCTGATCACCGAAAGCCGGGTGCTGCAGTTCCTCCGCTGACGCGCGCGGCTCCCGCCCGTTGTTGACCTGGCTTCGCAGGTCTGCCGCCCGTTGGGCGTGGCACCGCGCTGGCGCGCAGTGCAACAGGTGCAACAAAAGGCTGCTGAGAGGCTCTGAGAGGCGCCAAAGGGGGTTGTCCTTGCCCCCTGCGACGGCCTAAGCACGGGCCATGAGAATTCTGTTTTTAGGCGATGTGATGGGCCGCGCCGGGCGCAAGGCTATCACCGAGAATCTGCCGCGTTTGCGCGACGAATGGCGGCTGGATTTTGTTGTGGTCAATGGCGAGAACGCCAGCAACGGCATGGGGCTGAGCGGCGATCACGCCAAGGCCATGCTGGACGCCGGGGTCGATTGCCTGACCCTGGGCGATCATGCCTTTGACCAAAAGGACATGCTGCAGTTCATCGAGAAGGAACCGCGTATCCTGCGGCCTCTGAACTATGCCAAGGGCGCGCCGGGCAAGGGCTACCGGCTGTTCAATGCGCCTGGCGGGCGCAAGGTTCTGGTGCTGCAGGCGCTGGGGCAGGTGTTCATGAAACGCGCCTTTGATGATCCGTTTTCTGCCGTCGAAACCGTGCTGAGATCACATCCGCGCGGCGGGCTGGCGCAGGCGATTATCGTCGATATGCACTGCGAGGCGACCTCGGAGAAGATGGCGATGGGGCATTTCTGCAACGGCAAGGCTTCGCTGGTGGTGGGCACCCACACCCATGTGCCAACCGGCGATGCGCAGATCCTCGACGGCGGCACCGGCTATCTGACGGATGCGGGCATGTGCGGCGATTACAACTCGGTGATTGGCATGGACAAAGCCGAGCCGATGCGCCGTTTCATCACCGGCATGCCCAAAGGCCGCTTTACCCCGGCAACCGGGGAGGCAACCCTGTCGGGGGTGTTTATCTCGACGGATGATCGCACCGGCGCCACCAAAGAGATCCGCATGATCCGGTCCGGTGGATTGTTGCAGGACTCAGTGCCGTAACCCATCGGTCCATCCCTGCGGCTTTGCTTGCACCATGTGGCAAAGCGGGTCAGGATGTAGTGCATAGAAGATGACGGGCGGTGGCATGAATTTAGTGGCTTTTTCGGACACCGGCGGCGCGATTGCCACCCTTGTCGTTGTGGTTGTGATGTTCATCCTGTTCATGCGCGAATCCTACCCGGCCGAGGTGGTGGCAATTGGCGGCGCCGCAACCATGCTGGCGCTGGGGGTGTTGCCCTATGACGCCGCGCTGCATGTCCTGTCCAACCCGGCACCCTGGACCATCGTGGCGATGTTCATCGTCATGGGGGCGCTGGTGCGCACCGGTGCCTTGCAATGGTTCACCGATCTGGCCGAGGCGCAGGCCGATTCACGGCCCGCGGTGGCGATCGGCGCGCTGATGCTGTTTGTGGTGGTGGCCTCGGCCTTTGTGAACAATACACCGGTTGTTGTGGTGATGATCCCGGTGTTTGTGCAACTGTCCAGAAAGCTGGGGATCGCTGCCAGCAAGATGCTGATCCCGCTGAGCTATGCGGCTATTCTTGGCGGCACCCTGACCCTGATCGGCACCTCGACCAACCTGCTGGTGGACGGGGTGGCGCGGGCCAATGGGCTGGAACCGTTCACCATTTTTGAGATCACCCCGCTGGCCATTTTCCTGGTGGCCTGGGGCGCGATCTACCTGCGCTATATTGCGCCGCACCTGCTGCCGGATCGCTCCAGCATGGCGACGCTGCTGTCGGGCAAGCACACGATGAAGTTCTTTACCGAAGCGGTGATCCCCCCCGAGAGCAATCTGGTGGGGCGCGAGGTGTCGGGGGTGCAATTGTTCAAACGGGCCGGGGTGCGGCTGATCGATGTGATCCGCGGCGATGTCTCGCTGCGCCGCGATCTTAAGGGTGTCGAACTACAGGCTGGTGACCGGGTTGTGCTGCGCACCCAGATGGCCGAGCTGCTCAGCCTGCAACGCAACAAGGAGTTGCGGCGGGTCGATCAGGTGTCAGCGGTGGAAACATCAACCGTCGAGGTGCTGATCACGCCGGGGTGTCGGCTGATTGGCCGCGCGCTGGGGGCGATGCGGCTGCGCCGTCGCTACGGGGTCTATGTGCTGGCAGTGCACCGGCGCAACCAGAATATCGGTCAACAGCTGGACGATCTGGTGGTGCGGGTCGGCGATACGCTGCTGCTCGAGGGCGGCTCGGATGATATCCAGCGACTGGCCGCCGATATGGATATGGTCGATGTGACCAAGCCCTCGGCGCGTGCCTTTCGCCGCAGCCACGCGCCCATCGCGCTTGCTTCCATTGCGGGCATTGTGGTGTTGGCGGCAATGGGAGTGGCGCCGATCCTGCTGCTGGCAGTGCTGGCCATGGCCACTGTGTTCCTGACCCGCTGCATCGACAGCGATGAGGCCTTTTCCTTTATTGACGGGCGGCTTCTGGCGCTGATTTTTGCCATGCTGGCGGTGGCGACGGCGCTGGAGACCTCGGGCGCGATCAAACTGATCGTCGATGCGCTGGCGCCGCTGATCGGTGGCCTGCCGCCGTTCTTCATCGTCTGGGCGGTCTACCTGCTGACCTCGGTGCTGTCCGAGCTGATCAACCACGCGGTGGCGGTGGTGCTGACCCCGGTTGCGATTGGTCTGGCGCTGTCTCTGGGGGTAGAGCCGCGGCCGCTGGTGATTGCAGTGATGGTGGCCGCCAGTGCCACCTTTGCCACCCCGATCAGCTATCAGACCAATATGATGGTCTATGGTCCCGGCGGCTATCGCTTTACCGACTTCCTGAAGGTGGGCATTCCGCTGAATCTCAGCATCGGATTGCTGGCGTCGGCGCTGATCCCGGTGTTTTGGCCCCTGAACTAGGGCCAATTCGGCGCGTTATTGCCAATTGCAGCGATGCGAGGGTGTAATCTGTGATTCAATCCCCAGATGACTTGGGATTGAGTTTCTTACGGGGCACTGAAGATGGATATCAAAACAGGTTTCATGGCTCTGGTCCTTGCGGCATCAACTGCAATTGCAGGTGCTTCGATGGTCAGGGCAGGCACGGTAGACGGCAGCGTCACCTATCTGCAGCGTATCGCAGTGCCTCCAGGGGCCAGGCTTCTGGTGGAATTGCGCGATGTATCGCTGATGGATGCGCCGTCCAAGCTGTTGACAGCGCAGGACTATGATCTGTCGGCTGTGCCGTTCGACTATGCTCTCAGCTTTGCGGACAGCGACATTGTCGACAGCCTCAGCTATGCGGTGTCGGCGCGGATCACACTGGACGGCAAAGTGCTGTTTATCACCGATACGGCCTATCCGGTGCTGACTCGTGGGGCAGGGCACAGGGTCGATATGATCGTGAAACCGGTGCCAACTGCCGCATCGGGACCCGCGGATATGCAACTGGACAACACCAGCTGGAGCCTGATTGAACTGAACGGCGCTGCGGTGGACAGGGGCCGCGACCCGGGGTTTGTTTTCACCACGGAGGGGCAGTTTTCAGCCTCGGGTGGGTGTAATCGCTTTATGGGGCAGGCGCAGTTGAACGGCAATGAGATCAGTTTCCCCGATAGGCTGGCCGGCACAATGATGGCCTGTGCGCCGGGGTTGGATGTTCAGGAAAATAATTTTCTGGCAGCCTTGGCCGCGGTCAAGTCAATTGAACGCCAAGGGCCGCTGATGCAAATGCGTGCGGCGGATGGCACCGTGTTGATGCGTTTAACACTAGAGAAGTGAATGCAACAAAGGGCAGCGCCTGACCCTGGGTGGGTGCAAAGCGCCCTCCCGTTTTGCCGAAGGCAAACCTCCGGTTTGACGGGGAGGGTCGGGCGCTGCCCGGCGGTGCCGCCGGGCAAAAAGAGTATGTAACAGTCGGCCCTGCAGAACTTAGGCAATATCTCTGGACCGCCCGGCGTTGCGTCCGGAAAAGATACAGCCACCCAGAAAGGATCCCTCTAGCGCATTATAGCCGTGATAACCGCCACCACCGAAGCCGGCGGCTTCTCCCACCGCGTATAACCCTGCAACCACCGCGCCATCCTGTCCAATCATCTGACTGTCCAGGTTGGTTTGCAACCCGCCCAGCGTCTTGCGGGACAGGATGTTCAGCCGCACCGCAATCAGCGGTCCGTTCTTTGGGTCCAGAATGCGGTGCGGTTTGGCGCAGCGGACCCACCGGTCGCCGCGATAGTTGCGGGCAGCATGGATGGCGATGATCTGCGCGTCCTTGGCAAAGGGGTTGTCGACCTGACTGTCGCGCGCCTCTATCTGGCGGCGCAGATGCGGCTCATTCAGCGGCACCTCGGCGATCTTATTCATCCCCGCGACCAAGGTGGCCAGATCATTGGCCACCACAAAATCCGCGCCGTGTGTCTTGAAGGCCTCGACCGGTGCCGGAGCCCGCCCCCGTGACAGCAACCGCGCCCGGATCACCTCAAGCCATTTGCCCGAGGTCATATCGGGGTTCTGCTCGGACCCGGACAGGGCAAATTCCTTTTCGATGATCTTCTGGCTCAACACAAACCAGCTGTAGCTTTGCCCGGTCTTGAGGATCTCCTTCAGGGTGGCAAGGGTGTCAAACCCCGGCAGGCAGGGGGCGGCCAGGCGGTCGCCATTGGCATCAAACCACATTGACGAGGGACCGGGCAGGATGCGGATACCGTGGTTGGGCCAGATCGGATCCCAGTTGCGCAGCCCCTCGCAGTAATGCCACATGCGGTCGCCATTGATCACCTGGCCCCCCGCGGCCTCGGCAATGGGGATCATCCGGCCATCCACATGGAACGGCACCCCGGAGACCATGTCTTTGGGTGGCTCACCCAGCCGATCCCGCGGCCAGTTTTTGCGCACCAGTTCAAGGTTGCCGCCAATGCCGCCTGAGGCGACGATCACCGCAGGCGCATGTATCTCAAAGCTGCCGATTTGCTGGCGGTTGGTTCTGGCGCCCCGAGCGGCGCTGTCATCGGCCAGGATCTCGCCCGCAACCCCAGTGGCGGCGCCGTTTTGGGTCAGGATATGGCTGACCTGATGACGGCTGCGCAGCGCGATCAGGCCGGTCTCAATATGGGCGCGCAACCGGTTGGCGAAGGGCGAAACCACGCCGGGGCCGGTGCCCCAGGTGACGTGGAACCGCGGCACCGAGTTGCCGTGACCCTGGGCCATGCCGCCACCGCGTTCGGCCCAGCCCACCACCGGAAACCAGCGCAGCCCCATGTCATGCAGCCACTGGCGCATGTCGCCTGCGGCAAACTCCAGATAGGCCTCGGCCCATTGGCGCGGCCAGTGATCCTCAACCCGGTCAAACTGGGCACTGCCCATCCAGTCGTTCAGCGCCAGATCCAGACTGTCGCGGATGCCCATGCGCCGTTGCTCAGGGGTATCCACCATGAACAGACCGCCGAGGCTCCAATGGGCCTGCCCGCCGAGAAAATGCGCCGGTTCTTGATCCAGCAGGATCACCCGCTTGCCGCGATCTCCCAGTTCGGCCGCTGCCGCCAGCCCGGCCAGCCCGGTGCCGACAATGATGACATCTGCGATGTTGCTGCCCATGTTTGGCCTCTCCGTGATCCGATCCTGGCCAGCCTAAAAGACCGGAAGGTGAGTGGGTAATTGTTTTGCCAACTGTCGTAGGGGAAACTGTTTGGCGGTTTTCTTGAGGGGAGCGATCAATACCCCATTTTCTTGCAAGAAAATGCCCCGGAAAATTCGAATTTTCCGGCTGTCGTCGCGGTCACATCGGCCAGAACACCAATATCGCCGGAATGCTGACCGCCACGATCAACACTTCCAGTGGCAGGCCAATGCGCCAGTAATCGCCAAACTGATAGCTGCCCGGACCTAGGATCAGAGTGTTGTTCTTATGACCAATCGGGGTGAGAAACGCAGCCGAGGCGGCCACCGCCACCGCCATCAGAAATGGATCCGCCGAGACCTGCAGCGTAGTGGCCATCTGGATCCCCACCGGTGCGGCGACAATGGTGGTGGCGGTGTTGTTCAGCACATCCGACAGGGTCATGGTGACCACCATCAGTACCGTCAGAATGGCCCAGGCCGGCAGGCCCTGGGTCAGCCCGATCAGCGCATCGGCAATCAGCGCGGTGCCGCCCGAACCTTCCAGCGCCGAGCCCAGCGGGATCATTGATCCCAGCAGTACCACCACCGGCCATTCAATATGGTCATAGATCTCGGCCACCGGCAGGATCTTGGTCAGCACATAGCCCACCACCACCAGCCCCAGCGCCACCGGCAGATACAGCAGTCCGGCCGAGGCGGCCAGCACCGCAGCGCCAAACATCGCAATCGCCAGCCAGGTCTTGTCATTGGCGGTCACCGCCAGCCCGCGTGTGGCCAGCGGCAGGCAGCCCAGCCATTCGGTCACATCGCCCGCCCGGTCGCGCGGGCACAGCAGCAGCAGGATATCACCCGGTTCGATCGGGGTCTGGCGAATGTGGCGGGTCAGCTGACGACCCTGCCTCGACAATCCCATCAACACGGTGCTTTGGCGCCATGCCAGGCCGATGGATTGCGCTGATCGTCCGGCAATGCGGGCGCTCTCGGGCACCACCAGCTCAACCACTTCCAGACCGTCGCCCTCGGCGGTCAGCTTGTCCTGTCGCGCCTGATCCGAGAAATCCAGCGACATTGTGGTGCGGAACTCGTCCAGTGCCTCGGGGGTGGCCTCAAGCAGCAGCGCATCGCCGACCCGCAATATTGATCCGGCGGCGCGGCCATAGCGCCGCTGGCCGTCGCGGATCAGACCCAGAATGGCCACATCCGCCTTTTCGGCCTCATCGTCCAGTTCCCCCAGCCGCGTGCCGATCAGGCCTGAGTCCTGCGGCACCGTCAGCTCGGCAATATACTGTGCCAGCTGCGCCTCGGAGGGTCCGGCGTCGTCGCGCGTGGGGATCAGCCGCCAGCCCACCAGTGCAACAAAAATAAGCCCGGTTATCGCCGCAATGCCACCCACCGGGGCAAAGTCGAACATGCCAAAGGGCTCGCCAAATGTTTCGGCGCGGATCGAGGCGATGATGATATTGGGCGGGGTGCCAATCAGCGTCACCATGCCGCCCAGAATGGTGGCAAAGGACAGCGGCATCAGGCTCAGCCCCGGGGCGCGCCCGGCCTTGCGGGCGGTCTGGATATCCACCGGCATCAGCAGTGCCAGCGCCGCCACATTGTTCATGAACGCCGACAGCACCGCGCCGATGCCGCCCATCAGTGCGATATGGCTGCCCAATCCGCGCGAGGCATCCACCAGAGTGCGGGTGATCAGGAACACCGCCCCCGACCGCACCAAGCCGGCCGAGACAATCAGCACCAGCGCCACCACCAGCGTTGCCGGGTGGCCGAATCCGGCAAAGGCATCTTTGGTGGGGACCACCCCCAGCACCACTCCGACCATCAGCGCGGTAAAGGCGACCAGATCATAGCGGTACCGGCCCCAGACCAGCAGCGCAAAGACGGCGGCAAACAGTGAAAACAATGTGATCTGGTCAAATGTCATAAGGCTACTTTAGGTGCTGCGGGGACCGGAACAAGCATTGATCGCGGGGCCAGCGCTTGAAAGCTGCCACCAGACGGGGCTATATGTGCGCCAAAGGTATAATCAGCATAGGGATGGACCATGGCAGGCCACTCAAAATGGGCAAACATCCAGCACCGTAAAGGTCGCCAGGATGCGGTTCGCTCAAAACTGTTCTCAAAGCTCTCCAAGGAAATCACCGTTGCCGCCAAAATGGGCGACCCGGATCCTGAGAAAAACCCACGTCTGCGGATGGCGGTCAAAGAGGCCAAGTCGCAATCGGTACCCAAGGATGTGATTGATCGCGCGATCAAGAAATCGGCTGCCGGTGAGGGCGACGACTACGAAGAAGTGCGCTATGAGGGCTATGGCCCCAACGGGGTGGCGGTGATCGTCGAGGCGATGACCGACAACCGCAATCGGACCGCCTCGGTGGTGCGCTCCACCTTCTCCAAAAATGGCGGCAATCTGGGCGAAACCGGCTCGGTTGGCTTTATGTTCGACCGCAAGGGCGAAGTCACCTACGGCATCTCTGTTGGCGATGCCGATGCGGTGCTTGAGGCCGCCATCGAGGCCGGTGCCGAAGACGTTGAGAGCTCGGAAGATGGCCATACCATCTATTGCGAAGTCTCTGATCTGAATGAGGTGTCAAATGCGCTGGAGGCCGCTTTGGGCGAATCCGACAGCACCAAGCTGGTGTGGAAACCCACCATCACCACTGAAATGGATCTGATTGCCATGCAAAAGCTGATGAAGCTGGTGGATGCGCTGGAAGATGACGACGATATTCAGCGCGTCACCACCAATTTCGAGGCCTCGGACGAGGTGATGGAGCAGCTGTAAAAAACCTGCTTATTGGTTGCAAAGGCCTGCCGGATCGGCGGGCCTTTTTTATGTGTGCGGACACTGCCGTCATTTATGTATGATCGGTTGGTCGTGATCTACTGGACCAGTAAACCGGCCTGCAGCGCCTGTTGGCGGCTGGGATACCACAGCGCGCTGCTGGGCTGCTTGAACATTTGCATCAAAAACGCCTCGCTAATCCCCTGAGCCCGGAAAAAGGCAAGATCCTTATTCTGTTCCTTTGCCAGATCCAGATTGGGGAGCAGCGGGCCGGGTTCGAGCGCATAGCGGTGAAACCCCAGCCGCGCGTCAGGGGCCAGACGGCGGCGGGCTCCGGCGACAAAGAGCAATGTGCAGGCCGAACTGCAATCGCCTTCGACCACTGTGTTCAAGCCCCGGGCGCGGATCAGATTGGCAAAGCCGCGCGCCTCGTAGATATGGCCGCCGATGCTGGTCAGAGTAACACTGACAAGCTGCGGATTCGCGGCCAGCAGTTCGGTGGCGCGTTTGGTCAAACCGTATGTGATAGTGCCGTTGAAGGTCAGGGCGGTGTCATCGTCGGACAGGCTCAACTGATACTGGGCGGCATGCAGACGGTCCATCCGGTCGGTGAACAGCTCGGTGGTTTCAGGCTGTGCGGCAAACAGAAAGCTCCCCCACCACAGCGAGATCGAGGCAAAGCCCGAGATCAGCAGCACCAGATAGCCGCCCCAGATCAGCGTCATGCCGCCCATGCCCCGCAGGTGACTGTCAGCGCTGGCCTGAAACCGCAGCACCTGCCAGATGAAAAACACCGCATCAGCCGCAAGCAGCGCGTAGAGCAGCCGCATATCCAGCCGCAGCAGGCCATCCGTTGCCGTCAGTGCCAGCAGGATCACGGCGCGGGGCAGCACAAGGTGCAGCCAGAAACTATGAGGCAAAGCCAGGGGGGCGCGAATAGTCATAGCGGCAGCCTGAGCGAATGGTGTCGCCAAATCAAGCCAGAGTAGCGGCTGTCACGCGAGTGTCATGCCTGTGTCAGATCCTGTGTCAGATGACGCCGGCCGGTGCTGATCACGGCGCGGGTGACCTCGGCCAAGGCCGGGGCCATCACCCGGCTGACCTGCCAGGTCAAAGGTATTTTCAGCTCGGTCTGTGGCCGCAGGGGTACCAGCTTGCCCTGTTGAATAAGCGGGCGCACAAAGCTGGCGGGGTTCATGCCCCAGCCGATGCCGGCAACCGCAGCATCGACAAACCCCTGTGTCGAGGGCAGGAAATGCGCCGGGGGGGCCAGATTCGGCGCCACATTCAGCTCCAGCCACCGCCGCTGCAGGGCATCCTTGGCATTGAAGACCAGACAGGGGGCCTGCGCCGCCGCCGCGGCTGTCACCCCGTAGGGGAACCAGCGCTGCATATAGGCCGGGCTGGCGCAGGCCACATATTGAAACGCCCCCAGCGCATGGGCATCGCAGCCGGTCACCGGTTTGTCATGGGCGGTAATGGCGGCCGAAACCTCGCCCCGTTTCAGCCAGTCGGCGCTGTGGTCCTGATCGTCGATCACCAGATCAAACAGCACCCCGCCGACCGAGGCCATCGCCTCGATAAACCAGGTTGCCAGACTGTCGGCATTGATCGCCACTTTTAGGCGGGCGTTTATGGGATCCCGGTCCAGCGCCAGCTCGCGGCTCAGCTGCGCCTCCAGCAGGCCGATGTCCTCGGCATGTTTGGCAATCCGCAGCCCCGCTTCGGTGCCGCTGCAGGGCGGGCCGCGCCGCACCAGCGCGCTGCCCACCTGATCCTCCAGCGCCTTGATGCGCTGTGACACCGCCGAGGGTGTCACCAAAAGCGCCGCCGCCGCCGCGTCAAAACTGCCAAGCCGCAGGACCTGCGACAGGGCCGCCAGATGATGAGGGGGAAATTGCATTGCGGTTCCTTGCTGCGGGGACTGTTTGGCGCCCTGGTGGTCCGGACCATCATTAGCAGAGCTTAAGTGGGGTGAGCATCTTTAATTTGATTGCGCGCCGGGGCTGGCTTAGTCAGGCCGAAACAGACAACAGGACGCCCCATGCCCGCTATTCCCCCCAGCCTCTATGCCGGATTTATCCTTGGATTCAGCCTGATCATGGCGATCGGATCGCAGAATGCCTTTGTGCTGCGTCAGGGTTTACGGCGCCAGCATGTGTTCTGGATCTGCCTGCCCTGCGCCACCTCGGATGCGCTGCTGATCACTGGCGGCGTCATGGGGTTTGGCTCGCTGACCCTGCTCTGGCCGTGGTTTGAGCAGGCGATGCGCTGGGGCGGGGCGGGGTTTTTGATCTGGTACGGCGGCCGCAGCCTGCTGGCGGCCTGGCGGGGCGGGGAGAGTCTGGAGGCCGAGGCGACTGGGGCAGGGGCGGCATTGCTGCCAGTGCTGGCAACGGTGCTGGCGCTGACCTGGCTGAACCCGCATGTCTATCTGGATACGGTGGTGCTGCTGGGGGCGATCTCGGCGCAATACCCGCAGCCGCTGTGGTTTGGCATTGGCGCGGCACTGGCCAGTTTCACGTTTTTCTTTTCGCTGGGCTATGGGGCGGCGGCGCTGGCACCGCTGTTTGCCCGCCCAAGGGCCTGGCAGATTCTGGATCTGCTGGTGGGGCTGACCATGTGGGCGATTGCGGTGAGATTGCTGCTGATGTGACCCGGCCGCGGTGGTCGCTTGTGGGGAAAGGCTTTGCAGCCCAGCCCAGCCCACCCGCCCACCCCTGTGCCGCCCTGCAAAGCGGTTGAACACTGGGATCTGCAAATGCCGGGCATGGTAATTGATTGTCATGTGTAGGGTTGTGCCTGCCATTGATTAGGTGTTGGGTCCAGATCATGAAAAAGAACACACAGAACCAGCCCCTGATGGGGGCCATATGGATGTTGGTCACCGGTCTTTGCTTTGTGGCGGTGACGGCGCTGGTCAAATATATGGGCGGTCGCCTGCCACCCGCCGAGATGGCCTTTTTGCGCTATATGCTGGGGCTGGTGTTTCTGCTGCCGATGCTTGGCACCCTGCGCCGGACCCATATCAGCGCCCGCATGTGGGGGCTGTTTGCCAGCCGGGGCGTGGTGCATACCGGCGGCGTGATCCTGTGGTTCTATGCCATGACCCAGATCCCGCTGGCCGAGGTCACCGCGATGAATTACCTGGCGCCGGTCTATGTGACGCTGGGGGCGGCGCTGTTTCTCGGCGAGCGTCTGGCGCTGCGCCGGGTTGGCGCCATCCTGGCCGCTTTGGTCGGCGCGATGATCATCCTGCGCCCCGGTTTCCGCGAGATCTCACCCGGGCATATCGCCATGCTGTTCACCGCCATTGCCTTTGGCGCCTCGTATCTGCTGGCCAAATTCACCGTCGATGGCACCAATCCGGTGGTTGTTGTGGCGATGCTATCGATCTGGGTGACGCTGGGGCTGACGCCTTTTGCGCTGGCGGTCTGGGTGACGCCAACGCTCACCGAACTGGCGCTGTTGTTCGGGGTCGCCTGTTTTGCCACCGCGGGCCATTATGCGATGACGCTGGCCTTTGCCTCGGCACCGTTGACGGTGACCCAGCCGGTGACCTTTCTGCAGCTGATCTGGGCCACGGCGCTGGGGGCGCTGGTGTTTGCCGAGCCGGTGGATATTTGGGTGGTCTGTGGTGGCGGGCTGATTCTGGCTGCGGTCAGTTTCATCACCTGGCGCGAAGCCGTTCTGAAGCGCCGCGCCATCACCCCGCCGGATACCGCCATCAAGCCGGATACCGCCATCAAAGTGTGAGGGCTGGACGCTAGGACAGCACCAGATCCACCACCCGACGCGCCGCCGAGCGGGCCTGCTGCGCATCCAGCGGCTGGTCCGACAGCGCCGCTTGCAGCCAGGCGCCATCCATGTAGTTCTGCAAGGCCTGCCGGGCGGTCTCGACGCCCTCGACAGGCAGCAGCTGGCGCAGCTCGGCGCGAAAGTGACTGCGCACCCGCGACCGGTTGACCCGGTGCAGACGCGCCAGATGTGGAGAATATGGGGCGCTGGCCCAGAATTGCATCCAGATGCTGCACTGCTCGACGGTGAACAGCTGATCCGAGAAATTGGCATCCATCACCACATGCAGCCGATCCGTCGGTGTTGATGCGGCGCTGTATCCCGCAATCATCGCGGTGCGAAGCTTGCGCAGCAGGTGGCGCATTGTCGCCTCCATCAGACCTTCTTTGGAGCCGAAATAATAGTTGATAGAGGCCGCCGAAGCCCCGGCCTCGCGGGCAATGTCTGACATGGTTACAACGCCATAGCCATGCCGGTGCACCGACACGATGGTGGCCTCGATCAGTTCTTCGTTGCGAATGTCTCGAATGCGTTTCCTGCTCATGCTGCATAATTGCGTCAGCTGCCTAGCGGTTGCAACTGCTGATGTGGATCGATGAGAAACCTGATCCCCGGTACCAGAAATTGTTTGAACGTACCGAAAGGGGTGATATGACAGGACTCAACGCCAGAAACGCGCAGGCCCCCAGGTCCCCCAGTCCCGCGGGCCTGTTGTCGGCAGCGATTGCGCCGGCTTTGCTGATGCGACCTTTTAAACCGGCCACTGCCCTTGGCCATGCTATCCCGTCGGAGAAATAGAAAATGACTGTTACCGTTCAACCCAAGGCCAGCCATTTCATCAATGGCGCCTATGTCGAAGATACCGCCGGCGCCGAAATCCCGGTGATTTATGCGGCCACTGGTCAGCAGATTGCATCGGTGCATGCCGCCACCCCCGAGATTGTTGAAATGGCGCTGGCCTCGGCCAAGGCCGGGCAAAAAGCCTGGGCGGCGATGACCGGCACCGAGCGGGGAAGGGTGCTGCGCCGGGCCGCCGATATCATGCGCGAGCGCAACCATGATCTGTCGGTGCTGGAGACCTATGACACCGGCAAACCGATGTCGGAAACGCTCTATGTGGATGCCACCTCGGGGGCTGATGCGCTGGAATATTTTGGCGGCCTGGCCGGGTCTTTGACCGGCGAGCATATCCCGATGGGGCAGGACTGGGTCTATACCGTGCGCGAACCGCTGGGGCTCTGCGTTGGCATCGGCGCCTGGAACTACCCGACCCAGATCGCCTGCTGGAAGGCCGCACCGGCGCTGGCCTGTGGCAATTCGATGGTGTTTAAACCCTCTGAGACGACGCCGCTCTGTGCGCTGAAAGTGGCTGAGATCCTGTTTGAGGCCGGCCTGCCAGCGGGGGTGTTCAACGTCATTCAGGGCAGGGGCGAGGTGGGCGGTGCGCTGGTCACTGATCCGCGCGTTGACAAAGTCTCGCTGACCGGATCGGCGCCAACCGGCAAAAAAGTCTATGCGGCAGCCGCCGCCGGCATGAAGCATGTCACCATGGAGCTGGGTGGCAAATCGCCGCTGATCATCTTTGACGATGCGGATCTGGAGAACGCAGTTGGCGGCGCCATCCTGGCCAATTTCTATTCCTCGGGGCAGATCTGCTCTAATGGCACCCGGGTGTTTGTGCAAAAGGGCATCAAAGAGGCGTTTCTGGCCCGTCTGGCCGAACGGCTGGAGATGGCGGTGATTGGCGATCCGATGGATGAGGCCACCACCTTTGGTCCTATGGTCAGCGAAAATCAGCGCGACATCGCGCTGGGCTATATTGCCAAGGGGGAGGCCGAAGGGGCGCGTCTGGTTTACGGCGGCAAACAGCTGGACCGCGACGGCTGGTATATCCAGCCGACGGTGTTTGCCGACGTCAATGATGGTATGGTGATCGCCCGCGAAGAGATCTTTGGCCCGGTGATGGCGGTGCTGGACTTTGACGATGAGGAGGAGGTGATTGCCCGTGCCAATGACACCGAATTTGGTCTGGCGGCTGGGGTGTTCACCCGCGATATAAGCCGCGCCCACCGGGTGATTGGCGCCATGGAGGCAGGCAGCTGCTTTATCAACTCGTACAATGACGCACCGGTCGAGGCGCCCTTTGGCGGCGTAAAGGCCTCGGGCGTTGGGCGCGAGAATTCAAAAGAGGCGATCAATCACTATAGCCAGGTGAAGTCCGTTTACGTGCGCATGGGCGACGTGGACGCGCCGTTCTGACCGCCCCTTTGGGCCACGCCCACCCACCCGCCCCGTCGCCCAAAGGGGCGATCAGAACGGGAGGGGACGCTGTCCTCTCCCTTGGTTGACCAGTGAAAGATCGAGGCAAGTCGAGATGAATGCAGATTATGTAATCGTAGGGGCCGGCTCGGCGGGTTGTGCGCTGGCCTATCGTCTCAGTGAGGCGGGCCATCAGGTACAGGTGATCGAGCACGGTGGCAGTGATGCCGGGCCGCTGATCCAGATGCCGGCCGCGCTGAGCTATCCGATGAACATGAGCCTTTATGACTGGGGCTATAAATCCCAGCCCGAGCCACATCTGGGCGGGCGTCAGCTGGTCACTCCGCGGGGCAAGGTGATCGGCGGTTCGTCCTCGATCAACGGCATGGTCTATGTGCGCGGTCACGCTGGTGATTATGACCATTGGGCCGAAAGCGGCGCCCAAGGCTGGAGCTATGCCGATGTGCTGCCCTATTTCAAGCGGATGGAGACCTGGCACCACGGTGGTCAGGGCGGCGATGCCGACTGGCGCGGCACGGACGGTCCGCTGCATATCTCGCGCGGGCCGCGCAACAACCCGCTGCACAGCGCCTTTGTCGAGGCCGGGCGCCAGGCGGGCTATCCGGTCACCGACGATTACAACGGCCACCAGCAAGAGGGCTTTGGCCCGATGGAGCAGACGGTCTACAAGGGTCGCCGCTGGTCGGCGGCCAATGCCTATCTGCGTCCCGCTTTGCAGCGGCCCAATTGTACGCTGACGCGGGCTTTTGTGCGCCGGGTAGTGATCGAGCAGGGCAGGGCTGTTGGGGTCGAAGTTGAGCGCGGTGGCAAGATTGAGGTGATCCGGGCCAATCGCGAGGTCATTCTGTCAGCCAGCTCGCTGAACTCTCCCAAGTTACTGATGTTGTCGGGTATCGGCCCGGCACAGCATCTGGCCGAGCATGGTATTGAGCTGGTGGCGGATCGCCCCGGTGTCGGGCAGAACCTGCAGGACCACCTGGAGCTCTATCTGCAGATGGCCTGTTCGCAGCCGATCACCCTGTTCAAACACTGGAACCTGTTCAGCAAGGCACTGATCGGGGCGCAATGGCTGTTCACCAAAACCGGCCTTGGGGCCTCGAACCAGTTTGAATCCGCCGCCTTCATCCGCTCGCGTCAGGGTATTGATTACCCGGATATCCAGTACCATTTCCTGCCCATGGCGGTGCGGTATGACGGGCAGGCCGCCGCCGAGGGGCACGGGTTCCAGGCCCATGTCGGCCCGATGCGCTCATCGTCCCGCGGTGCGGTGACCCTGGCCAGCAGTGACCCCAAAGACGCCCCCAACATCCTGTTCAACTATATGTCCTGCGAACAGGACTGGGTGGATTTCCGCAAATGCATACGTCTCACCCGCGAGATCTTTGGCCAGGAGGCGTTCAAGCCCTATGTCAAACACGAGATCCAGCCGGGTATCGAGCTGCAAAGTGACGATGAGCTGGACAGCTTTATCCGCGAGCACGTTGAGAGCGCCTTTCATCCCTGTGGCACCTGCCGCATGGGGGCGGCGGATGATATGACCTCGGTTGTGGACCCCGAATGCCGGGTGATCGGTGTTGATGGGTTGCGGGTGGCCGACAGTTCCATCTTCCCGCGCATCACCAATGGCAACCTGAATGGGCCCTCGATCATGACCGGCGAAAAAGCCGCCGATCACATCTTGGACCGCCCGTTGTCGGCCTCCAACGCCGAGCCCTGGTACCATCCGGACTGGCTGCAGTCACAGCGCTAGGCCCGCCATCAAAAACCAGCAAACAGCCCCTGCATATGTGGGGGTTTTTTGTTTGATTTTTAACCAACGTCATAATTGTTTGATCCCGGTCAAAGTGCGCAGCCTCTGGGTGAGCTAGCCTGAGATCGACCCTAAAACTAAGGAGCGAACAGATGGCAAATACCCCCCATGAACTGGCCGAGGAATTCCCCGAAAAGGCAGCGATGATCAGTGCGTTAAAGCAGTCTGATGCGCATTTTGCCAAGCTGGCGGATGAGTACCACACCGTCAACCGGGCGGTGCACCGGGCGGAAACAAATGTGGAGCCGATCAGCGATCAGGCCGAGGCAGATCTGCGCAGGACGCGCGGCGCTCTGAAGGATGAGATCTGGGGGATGCTGTCCAAGGCCTGACCTCACGGCTGCGACGGTATCATTTTCTGCATAGAAAATGGGTCGGAAAATTCGAATTTTCCGGCGGCTGTCGCGGCCCTCAACTCACCTCATATGGCAATACACCGCGGCTGTCGGTGTTAATGGTCAGCCGCCGCTCCAGTGGTGGCACCGAGCGCTGGTGACATTGCTGGCGCTCGCAGATCCGGCAGGAAATGCCGATCGGCTCATAGGCGCTGTCATTGTCGACGCCCATATTATCCGCATAGACGATCATATCGGCGTGGCGCACCTCGCAACCCAGCGCGATGGCATAGCGCTGCACCGGTGAGCCAAACGAGCCGCCGGATTTCGACACATCCCGCGCCAGCGAGATATAACGCACCCCGTCCGGGGTCTCGGCCAGCTGGCGCAGAAACCGCCCCGGCGTCTCAAAGGCGCGATGCACATTCCACAGCGGGCAGGCGCCGCCAAAACGGGCAAACTGCAACCGCGTGGCCGAGTGGCGCTTGGTGATGGTGCCGGCCTGATCGACCCGGACAAAGAAGAACGGAATGCCCTTGGCGCCGGGGCGTTGCAGCGTCGACAACCGATGTGCCACCTGCTCGATCGAAGCGCCAAAATGGGTTGCCAGCAGCTCCAGATCATGGCGATATTCCTGCGCCGCGGCGAGAAACCGGCCATAGGGCATCAGCGCTGCCCCGGCAAAATAATTGGCCAGACCGATCTTGGCAATTGCGCGGGCTTCGTCACTGTTGAATCGGGCCGCATCCAGCGTTGCCTCCAGCAGCTCGTTCTGACGCAGCAGCGCCACCTGCAGCAACATCTGGAACACCTGTGTTTGCGGCGCCGCCCGGTTCGACAGATGCAGAATGCTCCGGCCGCTGTCAAAGTGGCGCAGGTTGTCCATATTGCTCACCTGCACCGAGATACCAAGGGTTTTCAACAGCGCGATGGCGGCCTCGCGTGCGTCGCCATCGCGGGTGAAATGCTCGGCTGCCCGGTCCACCGCGTCGATATAATTGTCGCAGTAGTGAAAGAAATCGCGCACCTCTTCCCAGGGGCTGGCCTGAATTGGCGAATCTTCACGCCCCAGCGCCTCGTCCAGCGAGGCCAGCCGCTCGTGGGTCTGTCGATAGGCGCGGTGCAGCTCCAGAAAGGCCCGGGCAAGGGCCGGCGCATTGGAGGCGGCCAGCCGCAGATCCGCCAGCGGCGGGGCGCCTTCGCCAAACACCGGATCCGCCAGCGCCTCGCGCATGTCGCTGACCAACCGCTCGCTATCGCCCGAGCTGAGCTCGGTCACATCCAGACCAAACTCCTGCGCCAGCGCCAGAACCACGGTGGTGCTGACGGGGCGGTTGTTGTTCTCCATCTGGTTCAGATAAGGCAGCGACACCCCCAGCTTGGCGGCGAAACCCTTTTGGGTCAGGCTTAGCCGGGTCCGCATCTCGCGCAGTTTTGCGCCAGCATAGAGTTTCTGAGGGGCCATGATGTCACGCCTTTGCAAATCCGAACTCATTGAGTTGTAGAATTGCAAAGTCCTGGCCGCAAGGGCTAGGGTGTCGTAGTGCCCGGCCTGGGGTTATAGTCCCAGCCGTCGCTCCCGCCGGATGACCATCAGGATCGAGACCAGGCCCAAAACAGCTGTCGCCAACATGATCAGCAGGAGAGGCACTGCGGTTGATCCCGGCCCCAGCAACCAGCCCGCCAGCGCGCTGAGCGCGGCGCCGAGCCCCAGCATCAGGGCGCCGCTCAAGCCGGCGGCGGTGCCGGCCAGATGGGGGCGGACCGACAGCGCACCGGCGGTCGAATTGGGAATGGCCATGCCATTGCCAAGGCCAACAAAGGTCATGAAGCCAAAGAAGCTATAGACCGTATCCAGCCCGGCCAGCGCCACGATAAGTGACAATGCGATGCCAAATCCGTTGACCCAGCAGCCCCACAGGACCATCCGGTTGATGCCGATCCGGGTGGAATAGCGCCCGGTCAGGAAGTTGCCAGCGAAATACCCCACCGCCGGGGCCGAGAAATAGACCCCCAATTGCGCGGTGGACAGGCTGTAGATCTCGGTGCCGACAAACGGGGCGCCACCGAGATAGGCAAAGAACGCCCCCGAGGCGAGGCCGGAGGCCAATGAGTAGCCCCAGAACCGCGGCGATCTGAGCAGCTCCGGGTATTCCCGGAATTGCGCAATCAGGGTCTTGCCGCTCTTGTGGGCGGTCTCGCCGAAATCAAAATAGGTGACGGCCAGAATCACGGCGCCCAGCCCAAACAGCAGCCAGAAATTTGCAGTCCAGCCAAAGGCCTGGTCCAGCGCGCCGCCAATGGCCGGCCCGATCATCGGCACCACCGCCATGCCCATGGTGACATAGCCGATCATGCTGGCGGCCTGGTCCTGGTCATACAGATCGCGCACCGCGGCACGGCTCAGCACCATGGCCACTGCAATCGCCGCCTGCGCCATGCGGAAGGTCAAAAAGATCTCGGCGGTGGGGGACCAGATGCAGCCCAGTGTCGCCAGCAGGAACAGCACGATCCCAGTCAGAATCACCGGCCGCCGCCCCATCTTGTCAGAAATCGGCCCCACCAGAATTTGGATCACCGCATTCATCGCCAGATACAGCGCCACCGACAATTGCATCAGGCGATAGTCGGCCTCAAAGTATACCGCCATGCCCGGCAGCGACGGCAGGAAGACGTTCATCGCCAGAGCCGCCAGGCCTGCCAGCAGGATCAGGGTGGAAATATGCGGCGGTGAGTTGCGGTTTAGATAGCGTTTGGGGGTGTTCTGCATCATTTCCGAATAGGCCAGCAGCGGCCTCTTGTCCAATCAAACGGCGCGTTACATCTTATGTGTACCTATTAGCAGATTTGCAGTTTGCTAACATGCCCCTGTAGGGACTTTGCAAATTTGCGACAATTGCCTTGGGTCTGGCTGGGGTGCAAGATAGGGTTGCGTCAAATCATTAGGGGACATGGGCCATGAAAGACATTCTTTCCGAGCTGGAAAGCCGCCGCCAGGATGCGCGGCTGGGTGGCGGTCAGCGCCGCATCGACGTACAGCACGCGCGTGGCAAACTGACCGCCCGCGAACGCATCGAACTGCTGCTGGACGAAGACAGCTTTGAAGAGTTCGACATGTTTGTCGCCCACCGCTGCACCGATTTTGGC
The DNA here is from genome assembly GCA_013214575.1 of Paracoccaceae bacterium. Taxonomy (GTDB): domain Bacteria; phylum Pseudomonadota; class Alphaproteobacteria; order Rhodobacterales; family Rhodobacteraceae; genus Parasedimentitalea. Next base: position 43,586 of record JABSSD010000035.1, read on the forward strand.
ATGCAGGCGCAGCGACCGGCAGGCGATGGTGTGGTCACCGGATGGGGCACCATCAATGGTCGCATGGTCTATCTCTATTCCCAGGATTTCACCGTCTTTGGCGGCTCGCTGTCTGAAACCCATGCCCAGAAAATCTGCAAGATCATGGATATGGCCATGCAAAACGGTGCCCCGGTGATCGGCCTCAACGATTCCGGCGGCGCCCGCATCCAGGAAGGCGTCGCCTCGCTGGCGGGCTATGCCGAGGTGTTCCAGCGCAATGTGCTGGCCTCGGGGGTGGTGCCGCAGATCTCGGTCATCATGGGCCCCTGTGCCGGCGGCGCGGTCTATTCCCCGGCGATGACCGACTTTATCTTCATGGTCAAAGACACCTCCTATATGTTTGTCACCGGCCCCGATGTGGTGAAAACCGTGACCAATGAAACGGTCACCGCCGAGGAGCTGGGCGGCGCCTCCACCCACACCAAAAAATCCAGCGTTGCCGACGGCGCCTTTGAAAACGACGTCGAGGCGCTGGCCGAGGTGCGCCGCCTGTTTGATTTCCTGCCGCTGAACAACCGCGAAAAGCCACCGGTGCGGCCGTTCTTTGACGAACCGGGCCGCATCGAGGCCAGCCTGGACACCTTGATCCCGGACAATCCCAACACCCCCTACGACATGAAAGAGCTGATCCACAAACTGGCCGACGAGAGCGATTTCTATGAAATCCAGGAGGAATTTGCTAAGAATATCCTGACCGGTTTCATTCGCCTTGAGGGTCAGACCGTGGGGGTTGTCGCCAACCAGCCGATGGTGCTGGCGGGCTGTCTCGACATCGATAGCTCGCGCAAGGCGGCCCGCTTTGTGCGGTTCTGCGACTGTTTTGAAATCCCGATCCTGACGCTGGTTGATGTGCCCGGCTTCCTGCCCGGCACCAGCCAGGAATACGGCGGCGTCATCAAGCACGGCGCCAAGCTGCTGTTTGCCTACGGCGAGGCCACCGTGCCCAAGGTCACTGTGATCACCCGCAAGGCCTACGGCGGTGCCTATGATGTGATGTCCTCCAAGCACCTGCGCGGCGATTTCAACTATGCCTGGCCCACTGCCGAGATCGCAGTGATGGGCGCCAAAGGCGCCACCGAGATCATCCACCGCGCCGACCTGGGCGACGCCGACAAGATCGCCGAGCACGTCGCCGACTATGAGGATCGCTTTGCCAATCCCTTTGTCGCCGCCGAGCGGGGCTTCATCGACGAGGTGATCCAGCCTCGGTCCACCCGCCGCCGGATCTCCCGCGCCTTTGCCTCGCTGCGCGGCAAGTCGCTAACGAACCCGTGGAAAAAACACGATAATATTCCGCTGTAATGTCGTATAGGTGGATTCGTTACGAATTCATTTCAAGGATAAATTGTAAATGCGTGCACTAATTTTTGTTTCTTGCGTGATGCTTGCGCTGCCAGTGGCGGCGCAAGCGAAGGGCTGTAAAGGCGAGCTAGCGTTTGATCTCGGGGGAGGAACCCGGGGGTGTGTCGTCAAGATCGGCGAGGGGGAAATCACCTCAACCTATACGCGAGACGATGCCGCCAGCAGCCGTTCGTCTCGCAAAGCAACGCCGCTTGTTGCAGCGGTTATGACCGGTCCGGTTCCAGCCCGTCGCGGCACCGTGAAAAAGCAGATGCTGGCCATGTGCAAAGTCACACAAGCCAAGGTCAGCGAACAGTTTGCAGGTATGAAATACCACCGGATCATACTGTTCATGGATTGGCGCAAATCCGGTGGTGAGCTGCAAGCCGGTTTTTCGTCCAACAAATGCAGAGGCTTTCAGTTCTTTGACAGCTAAGTGTGTATATCACGTTTTTTTTCAGCCCGTCGCGTCAGCGGCGGGCGTGGCCCACCGGATTGAGAGGGAAGAGCATAAATGACCCAACTCTGGAGAAATCAGGCCATTCCGATGATATGGAGCTGATTGAGATAACCAGTCCTGCTGAATTTGCATCCCATGACGAGGGTGCACCTGCATGACCCTTCAAGCTGAACAGATGACAGGCATGGGTGACAATCCAATCCAATACCTCTCGCAGCGTCACATTAACTTCACAAAACTACACATCACCATTTGACATGAGCAGCAAACCTACACCATGATCCGCTTCAGCCAAGATAGAACAGCGCGCGCCAGTGGCGTAGCGCCAGCAGCCCCGGCCGGAGGAGCTCAAGTCATTGGGGGTCGGGGCTGCGGATATCTGTTGGGCTTGCTGCTTTGCGCGTCACCTCTGTTGGCCGAGTCCCCCTTTCCGGTACCGTCTGGACAGAATGTCACCCTGAGCGAGGTGCTGCTGGACGAGACCCCGGGCGAGCTTTGGGTGCGGTTCCGCTTTGTGGCCCCGGCGATCACCCGTGACAGTGGCAGTGTTGATTATGATCAGGCCGCCCCGGATATGGATCACCTCTGTGATGCGCTGGCGCTGCCCTATCTGGAAATCCATGCCATCACCCCGGCGCGGGTGGTGATCTCGTTGATGGATCGCCCCGTGGCCTTTGGCGCCCAAGATCCCGCCGCCACCCAGTTTTTTGAAAGCTACCGTCCCGCAGGGCTCCGCTGCATCTGGGAGGAGTTCTGATGCGGCATCAGTATCTTGCAAATCAAGGCTCATCTCGGCGGATTGTTGCGGCTTTGCGGTCACAGGCCTCAGTGCTGCCGCCTTTGGCATGTAATCTGGCTGGAGTTCCGGCTACTATGCGCTTGGGGCGCAATTATGCGGCCCGTCATATGAGGTCGGAACCGGCAGCGACACAACGTCGTGCGGGTTTCAATTGTTCACACAGGAGACAGCAATGTCCAAGAGCATCAAACTGTTTGCCATGGTCGGCCTGCTGGCCGTGGTCGCCGCATGCGGCAGCAAAGAAGAAGAATTTGTCATCGTCGATCCTGAGCCGATCTCGGTCGAGCCAGCCTACACCGGCAAATATAAATAATACCAATTGGGGCCCGGCCCTGCGGTCGGTCCCCAGTCATCCGCGCAGCGCCGGTCGAAAGGCGCATCCATGCTGAAACACCGCGGATTTCCTGGCCGTCTGCCAGGTACAGATTTTCAATTCACCATTCGTCGCCCCAACCCCAAAGGGGTGACTGCGTTATCGCGTCGCGAACGCTATCACGATCGCCGGCCGGCTGACCGGCGCGCCGATTCTGGGTTTATCAAGGCCCTGTGGATACAGTTCGGCGATCAGCCCTTTGAGCGCGGCAACCTCGATGCTGGCCGGATAAGCTGGCTGTTCGAGCGCGAAGTGATCGCCGGCGAAGACCCCTTTGACCCGGCAAGCTATGATGCGCTGCTGGTGCTTGACCTGCGTCAGGCGCAGCGGTCGTTTCCGGACGTGTTTGGGGAGTGATCGGCTAGATGTTGCAGAGGCGGAGCCACAACCTACAGGACGAAACTACGAAAGTAGCGGCTTTGCCTGTGCATAGGCTTCAAACTGCGTTTTGCAACAGTCGACGGCCAGGCGTGGCGGAACCCCGCCGGTCCAGGCGGCTGTTTGGGCGTCATTCTGCGCAGAATGCCACCGCCCATCACTGGCTCTTGAAAACCCTGTGTCGCGAGGTTTTGTCCGCTGGTAAGGCGATGTCTCACCAGAAGGGAAAACAACAATGCTGGTCTCTAAAATCACCCTTGCGTTTGGGCTCTGCGCGGGCTTGGCAGCCTGTGGCAACACAACCGGCGAACAGGTGGTCATTGGTGCTGGCGCCGGGCTGGTGGGGTCTGCGCTCATTGGCGGCAGTCTGGTCGCCGGTGCCGCCGTTGGCACCGCTGCAAACCTCATCTATTGCAAGGAAAACCCTGGCAGGTGCTGATCGGCTGACGCCAGAGAACCACCTGACATACCGGCCCGCACAGGGCCGCTTAGACAACACTGCATCGCCGTGTCGGCCCCTTGGGGCTGGCGCGGCGTTTTGCGTTTCGACATCCAGAAGACAAAGGACTGCCCATGTTTAACAAGATCCTGATCGCCAACCGGGGCGAGATCGCCTGCCGCGTTATCAAATCTGCGCGCAAAATGGGTATTCAGACCGTTGCCATCTATTCCGATGCCGACCGCAACGCGCTGCATGTAGAAATGGCCGACGAGGCGATCCACATCGGCCCGCCGCCGGCCAACCAGTCTTATATCGTCATTGATCGGGTGATGGAGGCGGTCCGCCAAAGCGGCGCCCAGGCGGTGCATCCGGGTTATGGTTTCCTGTCGGAAAACGCCAAATTCGCCAGGGCACTGGCGGCTGAAGGTGTGGCTTTTGTCGGCCCGCCGGTGGGCGCGATTGAAAAGATGGGCGACAAGATCACCTCAAAGAAAATCGCCCAGGAGGCCGGGGTCTCCACCGTTCCGGGCCATATGGAGCTGATCGCCGACGCCGATGAGGCGGTGAAGATCTCCAACCAGATCGGCTATCCGGTGATGCTCAAGGCCAGTGCCGGCGGTGGCGGCAAGGGCATGCGGATTGCCTGGAATGACGCCGAGGCCCGCGAAGGCTTTCAGTCCTCCAAGAACGAGGCCGCCAATGCCTTTGGCGATGACCGTATCTTCATCGAGAAATTCATCACCCAGCCGCGCCACATCGAAATTCAGGTGCTCAGCGACAGCCACGGCAACGGCATATATCTGGGCGAGCGCGAATGCTCGATCCAGCGCCGCCAGCAGAAAGTGGTCGAAGAGGCGCCCAGCCCGTTCCTGGACGAGGCCACCCGCAAGGCGATGGGTGAACAGGCGGTGATGCTGGCCCATGCGGTGGATTATGCCTCGGCTGGCACCGTGGAGTTCATCGTTGACAGCGACAGGAACTTTTACTTTCTGGAAATGAACACCCGCCTGCAGGTGGAGCATCCGGTGACCGAGCTGATCACTGGTGTTGACTTGGTGGAACAGATGATCCGCATCGCCAATGGCGAGCCGCTGAGCATCACGCAAGATGACGTGAAGCTGACCGGCTGGGCGATTGAAAACCGGCTGTACGCCGAAGATCCTTACCGCGACTTCCTGCCCTCCATCGGCCGTCTGAGCCGCTATCGTCCGCCCGCCGAGGTGGTCGAGGACACCCATATCGTGCGCAATGATACCGGGGTTTTTGAGGGCGGCGAGATCTCGATGTATTATGACCCGATGATCGCCAAACTCTGTACTTGGGCACCCACCCGCGCTGCCGCGATCGAGGCCATGCGCAACGCGCTGGACGGGTTTGAGGTCGAAGGCATCGGCCACAATCTGCCGTTCCTGTCGGCGGTGATGGACCACCCGATCTTTATTGCCGGCGAGATGACCACCGCCTTTATCGAGGAGCAATATCCCGATGGGTTTCAGGGGGTTGAGCTAGCCACCGAGGCGCTGCGCCGCATTGCTGCCGCCTGTGCTGCGATGCACCGGGTTGCCGAAATACGCCGCACCCGGGTGTCGGGCCGGATGGACAACCACGAACGCCGGGTTGGCGTTGATTGGGTGGCCAGCCTGCAGGGGCAGGACTTTGCCATGACCATCGCCGCCGACCGCGACGGATCAACCATCACTTTTGCCGATGGCAGCCAAAAGCGGGTCACCAGTGACTGGACCCCCGGTGATCAGCTGGCCACATTGCAGGTGGACGGTGATCCGCTGGTGCTCAAGGTTGGCAAGATCTCGGGTGGCTTCCGCATTCGCTCTCGCGGGGCCGACATGAAGGTACATGTACGCACCCCGCGGCAGGCTGAACTGGCCAAATTGATGCCCGAGAAAGTGGCGCCCGATACCTCGAAACTGCTGCTCTGCCCAATGCCCGGCCTGATCGTCAATGTGGCGGTTCAGGTGGGCGACGAGGTGCAGGATGGTCAGGCCCTGTGTACCGTCGAGGCGATGAAGATGGAGAACATCCTGCGCGCCGAGAGAAAAGGCATTATCTCCAAGGTTAATGCTGCGGCCGGTGACAGCCTGGCAGTGGATGCCATAATCATGGAGTTCGAATAATCTGATGCCTGTGGCGCAGTCCTATCGCCGGGTCGCCCATGCGGCACTGGTGGCGCTGGCCCTGACCGGGCTGGCGGGCTGCGCCATGGACAAAGAGGACGCGGTGCGGGCGCGGGTTGGCACCTGGGTCAATCTGGGCGACACCCGCTATTTCAAATCATCGATGGACTGCACCGCCGGGGTGTTTGACGTTGAAGGCAGCCGCATCACCTCGCTGATCACCAAGGCCCGCTCGGTGGCCACCGGCATGGTGATGCTGAAAGACGGCGAGGCGGTGGCCTTTGATGTCAAAGGCCTGTCGCCCAATGCGGTGTCCGAACAGATCATGTCCAAGGACCTGCCGCAGGGGATCGGGGTGCTGTCGTCCGGCATTGCCGGCAAGAATTGTATGAGCAAACCGGTCAAGGCTGCCTATCTGCGGGCCTTGCTGGACCCCGACTCGGTGCTGATGTTTGACCCGGACGGCAATGTCATGGCGGTGCTGGATCGCCGCAATGAACGGCTGTATTATGCGCGGGGGACAGTGTGATGGCTCAGCTGCCGCGCCGTTCCTCGACCTCGCGCAGGCGAGAGGGGAACTTGTCGATGGTGCGGCTCAGCTCGCGCACCGTCCAGGGCGAGGGTTTGCGCAGCTTGACGCCGCCGTCCTTGCCCACCAGCACCAGCATAAACCCACGCGGCCGCAGTTTCTGCCGCAGCACCGAATTGGCGGCGGGATCGGTATCGACCAGAACCACCACATCGCGGTCAAACAGCGCCTCGGCGCCCTGTGACAGCCGCTCAATCTGCTCGTGGAAGCGCGGATCATCGGGGCTGTCGGCAAACACTACCACGGCGCGGTTTTTCCAGAGAAACTCGCTTAAATCGCTGTCAGTTCCCGGGTGGATCAGCACCGGAGCCGCCGTCTCGGTGGCGTCTTGTGCGATCAAGGGGGCGGCAAGAAATACCGCCAGAACAAGGGCTAGGAATGGTTTCATAAGATCTCCTGTTCCTTTGAATATATGCACCTTTGCGCGGAATGCGATGGGGGAAATGACCTTCGGCCTCAAAAATCCAATCATCGTTAATCGGTCTGACAGGGGTTGCGGGTTATGATCCTGCAGTTTCCCACCAACCGGCTGCCGCGGGTGGCCGCTGTCCAAAGGACTGGCAAGGCGATGAAGGTATTTTTGCATATCGGGGCGCATCGCTGCGCCACCACCAGCTTTCAGGATTATCTGCGCCGCAACTCAGAGGCGCTGGACGCCCGCAATATTGGCTATTGGGGGCCAGGCCGCACCCGCAACGGCGTGTTCAGCGGCATCCTGCCGGGGCCCATCGCCGCAGCCGGGCGCAATCCACAACGCCGGGCGGTTGGGCGGGTGCAAATGCAGCTGTCGCGCAGTCTGTCGCTGGGGCTGGATCAACTGCTGGTTTCGGATGAAAACATGATGGGCACCATGCGCGAAAACCTGCGCACCGGCGGGCTCTATGGCGGCGTTGGCGAACGGATGGCCCGGTTTGCTGAGGCTTTTGACGGCTACGTCAGTGATGTGAGTGTTAATCTGCGCAGCCTCGAAAGCTACTGGGCCTCGGCGTTTGGCTATGGGGTGGCGCGGGGTCATCGCATTCCCAGCGCCGCGATGCTGGACCATCTGGCCTACAACCGGCGCAGCTGGCGGGATGTGCTGACCGATGTGGCCTGTGCGGTGCCCGGTGCCCGCATCTGGGCGCTGCCGTTTGAAACCTATGGTGGCCGCCCTGAGGCGCAGCTGACGGCGATCACCGGCCAGCAGATGCCCCGAAACCATGCCCGTATCTGCCTGAATGCGACACCACGGCTGGAGGATCTGCGCCGCCAGCTGCACAGCGCGGTGGCGGATCGCCTACCCGCAGGGCAGGGCCGCTGGCAACCCTTTGACAGGGCTCAGATTGCCGCCCTGCGTGAGGCTTATGCCGATGACCTGATGTGGCTGGCCGCTGGCGGTGATGGTCTGGCGCAGTTGAAACAAGATCCAGAAAAAGCAGGGCAGGGCATGAACCCGGCCCGCACAGACTTGACAAGAGGAACACCCCATGACGACCAAACAGAACGAGTGGCGGGCGCTGGCTGAAAAAGAGCTGCGCGGACGCGCGGTTGAAGATCTGAACTGGCAGACCCTCGAAGGCATCGAGGTCAAGCCGATCTATACCGAAGAGGACATCGCCGATCTGCCGCATATGGGCTCGATGCCGGGCCTTGGTCCCTTTACCCGTGGCGTCAAGGCAACCATGTATGCCGGCCGCCCCTGGACCATCCGGCAATATGCCGGCTTCTCCACCGCCGAGGCGAGCAACGCCTTCTACCGCCGCAATCTGGCGGCCGGTCAACAGGGTGTATCCGTTGCCTTTGATCTGGCCACCCACCGGGGCTATGATAGCGACCACCCCCGCGTGGTCGGCGATGTGGGCAAGGCTGGCGTGGCGATTGATTCTGTCGAGGATATGAAAATCCTGTTCGAGGGCATCCCGCTGGACAAGGTCTCGGTGTCGATGACCATGAACGGCGCGGTGATCCCGATCCTGGCCAGTTTCATCGTCGCAGGCGAGGAACAGGGCCACGATAAAACGCAGCTGGCGGGCACCATTCAGAACGATGTGCTCAAGGAATTCATGGTCCGCAACACCTATATCTATCCGCCGGAACCCTCGATGCGGATCGTGTCGGATATCATCGAATACACCGCCAATGAGATGCCGAAATTCAACTCGATCTCGATCTCCGGCTACCACATGCAAGAGGCCGGCGCCAATCTGGTGCAGGAACTGGCCTATACCCTGGCCGATGGCCGCGAATATGTGCGGGCGGCGATTGCCGGCGGCATGGATGTGGACAAATTCGCCGGCCGCCTCAGCTTCTTCTTTGCCATTGGCATGAACTTCTTCATGGAGGCCGCCAAGCTGCGCGCCGCGCGGCTGCTCTGGCATCGCATCATGACTGAGTTTGGCGCCAAATCCGAACGCTCCAAGATGCTGCGCACCCATTGCCAGACCTCGGGGGTCAGCCTGCAAGAGCAGGATCCTTATAACAACGTGGTGCGCACCGCCTATGAGGCAATGGCGGCGGCACTGGGGGGCACCCAGTCGCTGCACACCAATGCATTGGACGAGGCGATGGCGCTGCCGACCGATTTCTCGGCCCGGATTGCCCGCAACACCCAGCTGATCCTGCAGGAAGAAACCGGCATCACCAATGTGGTCGACCCGCTGGCCGGCTCTTACTATGTCGAAAGCCTGACAGCCGAGCTGGCCGACAAGGCCTGGGCGCTGATGGAAGAGGTCGAGGAGATGGGCGGCATGACCAAGGCGGTGGCCTCAGGCATGCCAAAACTGCGCATCGAGGAAAGCGCTGCCAAGCGGCAGGCGATGGTGGATCGCGGTGACGAGGTGGTTGTTGGCGTCAACAAGTACCGTCTGGACAAACAGGACCCGATCGACATTCTCGATGTGGATAACATGGCGGTGCGCGACAGTCAGATCGCTCGCCTGAAACAGATCCGCGACAGCCGGGATGAGCCTGCCTGTCAGGCCGCACTTGCGGCTGTGACCACCTGTGCCAAAGACGGCGGCAACCTGTTGGCAGTCGCAATCGAGGCCGCTCGCGCGCGGGCAACAGTGGGGGAAATCAGCATGGCAATGGAGGTCGAATTTGGCCGCCACCGCGCCGAAGTGAAAGTTCTGGCAGGGGTCTACGGTGCTGCATATGACGGCGACGAAGGCTTTGCCGCCATTCAGCAGGACATCGAGGCCTTTGCCGAGGAAGAGGGCCGCCGGCCACGCATGCTGGTGGTCAAGATGGGCCAGGATGGCCATGATCGCGGCGCCAAGGTGATTGCCACCGCATTTGCCGATATCGGCTTTGACGTCGATGTGGGGCCGCTGTTCCAAACCCCGGAGGAGGCGGCCCAGGACGGGCTCGACAATGATGTGCATGTCATCGGCATCTCTTCTCAGGCGGCGGGCCATAAAACACTGGCGCCACAATTGGTGCAGGCGCTGAAGGATCAGGGCGGCGGGGATATCCTGGTGATCTGTGGCGGGGTGATCCCGCAGCAGGATTATGACTTCCTGTATAAGGCCGGCGTCAAGGCGATCTTTGGTCCCGGCACCAATATCCCCGAGGCGGCGAAGAATATTCTGCAACTGATCCGCGATGCCCGCAGCTGATGGGTAAACGCGGCAAGATTGTGCTGGGCATGGCTGGCGGTGGCCTCTGGGGGCTGCTGCTGGTCGGCGGGCCGATATGGATCGGCCTTGGCTATATCCCGGCACAGCTTGCCCTGCCCGGTGCCTTTGTGGCGCCGGGGTTGTTTCTGATCGCGGTGATCGGGTTTCTGGCCCAGCGGCGGTTCTTTGATGATGCCATCATAGATGGTGACGATTTTGCGCCGGGGTCCTGCGAGGAGATCGCCCAGCGGGTGTTGACCAACACGGTCGAGCAACTGGCGCTGGCGCTGGTGATCTGGCCGTTTGTTGCGGTCAGTCTGGGCGGCGCGGTGGTGCTGGCGCTGGGGCTGGGCTTTGCCTGCATGCGGGTTGTGTTCTGGCTCGGCTATCTGCGCTCGCCGCCACTGCGCGCGCTGGGTTTTGCCGGGACGTTTTACCCGACCCTGGTGGCCGCGTTGTGGTCGCTGATGGTCTGGGTGTTGTGATCGCGGTGGGGGCTGTCTGCCCCCTCTTGGCCTGCGGCCAATTCACCCCCGAGGATATTTCTGGCCAGATGAAGCCGCCAGAGCTTAACGCCAGATCGATCGGCGTCTGGAGACTGAATGGCCGCAGATCCCTGGCCACCCGTCTGATCCGTGTTGCTTGATGATATATTGGGTCAAAGCCAATGTTGCGGCGGTTTGAGGCTCTCGGCAGTCGGCCTTTCGGCTTGTACCCGGTGGCACTGCAGCTAAGGTGACGCCATTAACAGGAGTGCGGGATGGAACTGGATCATCTGGCCGTGGCGGGCGAAAGCCTGGAGGCGGCAAGGGCCCATGTGGAAGAGGCGCTGGGGGTGCCCATGCAGGTGGGCGGTCAGCATGCGATGTTTGGCACCCATAATTATCTGCTGGGTCTGGGGGATGGGCTGTATCTGGAGGCGATTGCCATTGATCCGCAGGCGACACCGCAGCGCCGCCCGCGCTGGTTTGATCTGGATCGGTTTTCCGGCGCGCCGCGGATCAGCAATTGGATTTGTCGCTGTTCGCATATGGCGGATGTGCTGGCGCAATTGCCCGCTGGGACTGGCGACCCGGTGGCGTTGACCCGCGGCGATCTGCGCTGGGATATGGCGGTGCCCACCGATGGGATCCTGCCCTATGACAATATGTTCCCGGCGCTGATTGAGTGGCACAGTGCCCATCCGGCAGCTTTGCTGACCCAGCAGGGGTGCCGGTTGTTGCACTTGACCCTGTCCCATCCAAAAGCCGCCGAATTGCAGGCGCTTCTGCCTCTTGGCGATGACCGGGTGACCTATGAAACCGGCGAGATTGGCTTTGAAGCCACCTTTGACACAGCCCACGGGCGGCGGGTGCTGTCGTGATCATTCGGGCGGCCAGCGCGGCGGATGCCGAGGCGCTTTGCGAGATTGCCAACCGGGTGATCCGCGACACGCTGATCACCTTTGCCAGCGCCGAAAAATCTCCGGCGCAGCTCAGGGCGATGATTGCCGACAAGGGCGAGGATTATCTGGTGGCCGAGCTGGCAGGTCAGGTGGTGGGTCATGCATATTATGGCGATTTTCGCGCCGGGTCGGGCTATCGGTTTACCGCCGAGCATAGCATTCAGCTGTCGCCTGCGGCGCAGGGGCGTGGGCTTGGCCGGGCGCTGTTGCGGGCGCTGGAACAGCGGGCGGTGAGGGCGGGACTGCATGTCTTGGTGGCCGGCATCAGCAGCGCCAATCCAGCGGCGATTGGCTTTCACGCGGCGCTGGGATTTACCGAGGTTGGGCGATTGCCAGAGGTTGGCTATAAACAGGGCCAGTGGCTGGACACCGTGCTGATGCAGAAAATAATGCCGCAGGCGGGAATTCCCCACCCTGACAGCACCGACAAACAGGAATAGGCTGGCATCATGTCATTGTGGACCCGCATATCAGACGCGCTTGCAGCCCTGGCCAAGGGCGAAGGCCTGACGCAGATCTTTGAGCATCTGCGTCAGGCGCCGGAAAAATCTGTTGGCTTTGCCATTGCTGTCATTGCGCTGGGCGCCAAGATGGCCAAGGCGGACGGCCAGGTCACCAAGGATGAGGTGACGGCGTTTCGCGAGGTGTTCCAGATCGCGCGCGCCGATGAGGCGGGGGCGGCCCGGGTGTTCAACATGGCGCGCACCGACACGGCGGGCTACCGCCAATATGCGCGCCAAATCCAGGCGATGTTTGCCGAGGACCCGTCCACTTTATGCGACCTGATGGAGGGCCTGTTTCACATCGCAATGGCCGATGGGTTTTACCATCCCAATGAGAACGAGTTTCTGCGCGAGGTGTCGCAGATCTTTGGTCAGGACATCACCCAGTTCCGGGCGCTGCGGGCGCGATTTGTGCCGGATGCGCCACAGGATCCGTTCACCATACTGGGGGTGCGCCCGGATATGTCGCGCGAAGAGATCCGCAAACACTGGCGTCAGCTGGTGCGCGAAACCCACCCGGATGCGATGATGGCCCGCGGGGTGCCGGAAGAGGCGGTGCGATTGGCTGAAAAGCGGATGATCGACATCAACCGGGCCTGGGATCAGATCAACGGATGTGCAAAATATGCGTCTCGTCAGCTATAACGTCGAATGGTTTGCTTCGCTGTTTGACGAGGGTGACCAGTTGCTTCTGGATCAGCAGGACTCGGGGCGTTACGGGGTCGATCGAGATACCCAGGGGCGGGCGCTGGTGCAGGTGTTTCAGGCGCTTGATGCCGATGCGGTGATGGTGATCGAAGCGCCCAATTCCGGCAACAGCCAGAGCACGGTTCGGGCCCTGGAGACTTTTGCTACCCATGCCGGGATCCGGGCGCGGGCTGTTGTGATGGGATTTGCCAATGACACCCAGCAGGAAATTGCGCTGATGTATGACCCGGATGTGCTGCAGGCGCGGCATGACCCGCAGCAGAGCGACCAGGCCCCGCGGTTTGACCAGCTGCTGAAGATCGACTTGGATATTGATGACAAGATGGATCAGGTGCGGTTCTCCAAACCTCCGCTGGAGCTGGCCGTGACCACCGCCAAGGGCCAGCAGCTGCGTCTGATTGGCGCCCATCTGAAATCCAAGGCGCTGCATGGCGCCCGTAACAGGGATGCGGTGATCCGGCGCTCCATTGCCAATCGGCGCAAGCAATTGGCGCAGGCGATCTGGCTGCGTCGGCGGATTGAACAGCATCTGGCAGAGGGGCAGGATCTGATCGTCATGGGGGATCTGAACGATGGCCCGGGGCTGGATGAATATGAACGTCTGTTTGGCCGCTCCTCGGTTGAGATCGTGATGGGCAGTGATCTGCAGGACCCCCATGCCAGCCATCTGTTGCAACCGCGCACGGCGGATCAGCCCAGCACTTCGCGGTTTTACAATGCCAGCACAAAACGCTATTTCCGGGCCTTGCTGGACTATGTCATGCTGTCCCCCGGTTTGGCGGCCCGCGCGCCCAACTGGCGCATCTGGCACCCGTTTGAGGATGCCAGGTGTTACGCGGATGTGGATCTACGCGAGGCGCTGCTGGCGGCCTCCGACCATTATCCGGTAAGCTTGGATATTGAATTGACCTAAAAAAGCTCGGGCAGAGGGACTATATTGATCGCATGAAACACATCGTCTTACCGCTGATCATTGCGGCCCTGCTGGCAGGGCCTGGCCAGACTCAGGAAACAGAACCGGGCCCCAGCCTGATGGAACAGGGCATGGAGCTGTTCTTTGAAGGGCTGCGCGAGGAGATGGCCCCGGCGCTGGATGATCTGCAACAACTGGCGGATGATTTTGCGCCGGCCATGCAGGGGTTCCTGCGCCAGATGGGTCCGGCGCTGGCCGAGATATCAGCTGAGGTCGAGGACTGGAGCACCTATGAGATGCCCGAGATCCTGCCCAATGGCGATATCATCATCCGCAAAAAGCCTAGCGACAGCGAACCGGACGGGCCAGAGGCAGACGGGCCAGAAACAGACGGGCCAGCGGCCAACGGTCAGACCGACATCTGATCAGTCCTTGATCTCCACCGTAACCGCCGCATCCAGCGATTGAGCCAGGGCCTGTAGGCGGGCCTCGGCAACTTCGCCATACAGCGGTTCCGCCGATTTTGGCAGTGTCAGACGCAGCTGTTTCTTGCGCGGATGCCATTTGAAACTGCCAATATCGCCGTCTTTCGACACCATCAGCATGGCGCCAAATCGCATCGCCTTGCCCAGCACCTCGGCCTGTTTCTGACCGGCTTCATCCAGCAGATCAAACAGCGGCTCATATTGTTTGCCCTGACGCTTGTTGCGATAGCGGTGCAACAGTGAGAGGCCCAGAAAAATACGTTCTGAATGTTTGAGGCCGCCCAGATTGGCGCGGGTTGCATTGTCAAAGCAGACCTCGGCCCGGTAGTCGGGATGGGCGCGCCAGCTGACGTCATGCAGCAGGCAGGCCGCCCTGATCAGCCGTTTGGTGGCATCGGGGTTGGACTTGAACAGCGGCAGCACAAAGCTATACAGTGTTTTGCCAAATCCCGGCATCCTGGCGTCCTTGGCCTCGGCAAAGCGACAGGATTCGATCAGCGGATCCCGGTTTCTCAGCCGTTGTGGCATCTGTTCATAGAGCAGGCCCTCGCGGATGCCATAGCTGGACACCGCAATGTCGCGGGGTTTGAAGCTGCGGACAAGACGCGACAGAACATCCATCGCGATCGGCACCAGTGACATCCGTGCCAGCGACAACCCACAGGCCTGCCGCAGCGTCTCGATATCATTGGCCTCAATGTATTTCACAGTGTCGCGGACGCTTTGGCTGGTCATCCTATATTCATGCAGAACCTTCAGCGGATAGCCGCGCCGCTCCATGTCGATGCGGGCAATGGCGCGCCAGCTGCCGCCGACCAGAAACAGACGGTCCTGCTGCGGGCCCATCTGGTCCTTCAGCTCTTTGATAACCTGTTTGATGTGGTCCTTGCGGCCCCGGCGTCCACCGGGCAATTCGCGCAGTTTCAGTGGCCCCAGCGACGAGGTGACCCGCTTGCCAACCCTTCCATCCTGCAGCTCGGCCAGCTCCATCGACGAGCCGCCGATATCGCAGACCAGACCATAAGATCCGGGCCAGCCCAGCAACACCCCCTGCGCCGACAGGCGGGCCTCTTCGCGGCCGTCGATGACCCAGATTTTCAGCCCGGTTTCGCGCAGCACCTGGGCGCAGAAATCAGGCCCGTCGCTGGCGTCGCGCACCGCCGCCGTCGCCACCACGCTCAGCGGCGGCAGCCCCATCCCGATTGCCAGTGTCTGAAACCGGCGCAGCGCCGCCAGGGCGCGCAGCCGCCCTGTCGGGTTCAGGATGCCAGAGTCGGACAGGCCGGCGCCAAGGGCACACATGATTTTCTCGTTGTAGAAATAGGCAGGGCTGCGGGCGGCGCCGTCGAATACCACCAGCCGGACCGAGTTTGATCCCACGTCGACCACGCCAACTCGGGACAGGGCACGGGCACCCGGGTCTTCAAACAGCGGCCGCTCAAAGGGCCCCCATTCAGCAGCAGGTTCCGGCTTCACGGTCATAATGGTCCCCAGGTCGTCGTCGTCGGCGCAGGATGCGGGATCACAGGGCGGCGGTCAATCGTCCTTTGGCTCAGATTCGAGCGACATTTCATATTGGTTCTGCGCCAATAGTCGCACCGCCAGCGGTCGCGACAGGGTGCGCCCCTCGGCGAGCGAGATTTCGTCCATCTGCGCCACGATCTGCGCCGCCGCCTCAAACGAGCGGTCCATATGGGCCACCAGATAGGGGATCACATCCGGCTTGGGGATGATTTGGCGGTCATCGAACAGTTTGGCCAGCACCACCGCCAGCAGCGCATCATCCGGCGCCTCGAGCGCCACATGGGTTGCCGCCTGCACCCGGCTTTGCAGATCCGGCAGTGACAGCGCCCACAGATTTGGCGGCGCCTGACCGGTCAGCATCAGCGCATGGCCATTGGCCAGCACCATGTTGTGCAGGTGAAACAATGCGGTCTGCGCTGCGGGGCTGCGGCCAATCAACGGGACATCTTCGACCGCAACCGGACCATGGGCCAGCTCTGGCACCCTGGCCTCGCTGAGCTCTGTGGCGGCGATGATTTTGGCGCCGGACTGGCTGGCCCAGACATGCACCAGATGGGTCTTGCCCGCGGCCCGCGGACCACTGAGCACCAGCTTGCCACTGGGCCAGGTAAAGGCGCTGTCCAGCATCGCCACCGCCATGGCGTTTGAGGGGGCCACAAAGAAGTCGTCTCGCCCCAGCGCCGGTTTGGCGGGGAGATTGAAACTCAGCTGTTTTAGCATGTTACTCGGCGTCCTGGTCGGATTCGCCGCGATATAGTCGGCTGCCGAGATATTGCCCGGTCACGAACCGGGCCAGCACCCCCAACGCCGCCGCTATGGGCACCGCCACCAACATGCCGATAAAGCCAAACAGCGAGCCAAACACCGACAGCGCCAGCAGCAGCCAGACCGGGTGCAGCCCAACCGAGTTGCCCACCAGTTTTGGGGTGAGAAAATTGCCCTCGATCACCTGTCCGATGACAAAGATCACCGCAACGGCGCCAATCAGGTACCAGTCGCCCCAGAACTGAAACAGCGCCAGACCAATGGCCAGCGCGCCGCCAATCAGGGCGCCGAGATAGGGGATAAAGGTCACCAACCCGGCGATGAAGCCCACCGCCAGACCAAAGTTCAACCCCACCAGCATCAGCGATACCGCGTAATAGCTGCCCAGGATCAGGCAAACCGTGCCCATGCCGCGAATGAACGAGGCCAGCACCGCGTCGATCTCAGCCGCCAGTTGCTGGATCACCGGGGCATGATCGCGCGGCAGCAGCTCGCTGATCCGTTTGATCATCCGGTCCCAGTCCAGCAGCAGATAAATCGAGACCACTGGCACAATGACGATCAGCACCACCACATTCAGCAGCGATACCGCCGACCCCAGCACCGATTCCAACACGCTCATCCAGTGGGTTTTCAGGGTGGAGGTCAGCGAGGTGAGTGCCTGATGTAATTGACTGTTTTCGTCAAAGATCGATGGAAAATGTTCATTGGCAAAGATGCGGGCGTCGCCGAACAGCTCGGGCAGGACCTGGACCAATTCGATCATCTGAAAAATCAACGTGGGCAATACGACCAGCATCAGCAGCAGGAAAATCAACACGGTCGCCACCGTGATCACCGCAGTGGCCCCGGCCCGTGACAGCCCCATTTTCTCAAGCCGATCCGCAACCGGGTCGATCAGATAGGCCACCGCGCCGCCCAGCACAAAGGGCAGCAACACGTCCCCCAGCGCCCAAAGCACCACCGCAAAAATCAGCGCCACAAGGCCCCAATAGATCAGCTGTTTGTTTGCCGGTAGCGTCATGTTTATCTGCCCACTCTGGTCCGTGTCCATTGTCCTGAGCGCAATCTTCACCCAAGGGCATCAGGCATGCAAGGGGCTGGCAGCAATCGCCGGTGGGTAAGCCGGGGACGGCTGCCGTTTTGCTGTGGATAACAGGCCTGAGACGACCGGGGCCGCCTTAGTCGATGCGAACGCCCTGTCGTTTCAGCTCAGCCTGCACTGCCACGATATCGATCTGATCCAGCGCGGTGTTGCTGCGAATCGACTGTGCGGCGGCAATGCCGGCCCCCTGACCGGCCACCGCGCAGCAGGCCATGTTGCGGGTGGCGGCATGGGCCACCTTGTCACCGCCAATGGCGCGGCCGGTGACCAGCAGGTTCTTCACCCCTTTGGGGAGCATGCAGCGGTACGGGATCTGCATGTAACGTCCGGTGGTGGGCAGGATCAGGATGCCATAGCCGTCGATGAATTCCGGATAGATGCCGATGGTATCGTCAAACCGTCCCTGATGGCGGGTCTCAGCTTCGGTGATATTATGCTGTGCGTCGATCTTGCGGCTGTCGCGAATGCCGATGGTCATGCCAAAATTACGCAGCCGGGCCGCCTCGCAACCCGGTGTGTAGGCCTTCAGCGCCTCGATCGCCAGCATCGCCTGTTTGCGGCCCTCGATTTCACCGTGGGTCATGCTGTCGGGGTCGGTGCCGTCAATGCCACCCAGATGCACCAGGTTCATATAGGTCATCTCGCCGCTGTCATGCACCGCGCCCCAGGTGCCGCCGATGGTGTTGAGATGCGCCGGAATAATCCCGTCACGGATCGCCTGAGCAAAGGGTTTGGCCAGGAAGGGCGAGTACATGTCGTCCTCTTTGCCCGAGGTCTCCACCTGCCACTCACCGGTGGACCAGTTGGCATAGGTCTGCGGATCGGCCTTGACCCCCTCCAGGAACTTTTGCTTATCAACGCCGGCAATGTGGAACATCACCGAGGCTGCCTGCATCTCCTCAACCGGAGTTTTGAAACAGGGGGCGCCCATCATATGGGCAATGTCGGCGTCGCCGGTGGCATCAATCACCCGCTTGGCCAGAATAGCCTCGCGGCCGGCCTTGGATTCGACGATCACCCCGGTGACAGTGTCGCCTTCGCGGATCGGGGCGACAAACTGGCGGTGCAGCATCGGGTGAATGCCGGCCTCTTCCACCAGCTTGTCGGCCACCAGTTTGAAGCCTTCGCTGTCCAGCTCATAAGATAGCGACTGGCTTTCCGGCACCGCCGCCCCCATCATCTTGGCGCGCTCCTCGAACTCCCAGCCGATACCGCCGGCCTCGACCGTTTGTTCGTGGCGATACCAGGCAAAGCCCTCAACCCCGACGCTGGTGATATTGCCGCCAAAACAGCCAAACCGGTCCAGCAGCGCCACCTGCACGCCAGCGCGGGCTGCCGCCAGCGCCGCTGCCAGCCCACCGGGGCCGGAGCCGATGACCAGCACTTCGGTTTGGTGAATGACCGGGATCTCGCGGGCGGGTTCGGTAATGGTTTGGGTCACGGGGTTTGCTCCACCTGAATTTTGGCCACCATAGGAAACTGGAATGCCCATTCAAGAAAATTCGCGACATGTTTGGGCAAAACCGACATTGGGGCAACGGGCAAAGCCCGATTGCTTGCGGCGCGGTGATAGCTTAGACCCCTGTGGAACCCTTTTTTGCGAATGAGACCAACATGCGCCTGACCCGCTATTTCCTGCCTGTTCTGAAAGAAAATCCTGCCGAGGCGCAGATTGTCAGCCACCGGCTGATGCTGCGTGCCGGGATGATCAAGCAATCCTCAGCCGGGATCTATTCCTGGTTGCCGATGGGGTTCAAGGTTCTGAAGAAGATCGAAACCATCGTGCATGACGAGCAGATGCGTGCCGGTCACATCCCGATGCTGATGCCGACAATACAATCGGCGGATCTGTGGAAGGAATCCGGTCGCTATGATGACTACGGCAAAGAAATGCTGCGGATCAGTGACCGTCATGGCCGCGATATGCTCTATGGTCCCACCAACGAAGAGCTGGTCACCGATATCTTCCGCAGCCATGTCAACAGCTACAAAGACCTGCCGCTGACGCTGTACCATATCCAGTGGAAATTCCGCGACGAGGTGCGTCCGCGTTTTGGCGTCATGCGGGGCCGTGAATTCCTGATGAAGGACGGCTATAACTTTGACCTCAGCAAAGAGGACGCGCTGCACGCCTATAACCGTCATCTGGTGAGCTACCTGCGCAGCTATGAACGCATGGGTCTGCAGGCCATCCCGATGCGCGCTGACGGTGGCCCGATTGGCGGCGATTATACCCATGAATTCCTGGTGCTGGCTGACACTGGCGAGTCCGAAGTGTTCTATGACAGTGATGTCACCGACCTGAGCTTTGGTGATCGTGACATTGACTATGACAATGTCGAGCAGTGTCAGGGGGTGCTAGAAGAGTTCACCACCAAATACGCCCGCACCGACGAGACCCACGACGAGGCGCTGTTCAACGAAGTGCCGCAAGAGCGCCGCCGCACCGCGCGTGGCATCGAGGTTGGCCAGATCTTCTACTTTGGCACCAAATATTCCGAGGCGCTGAATGCCAAGGTTCAGGGTCCAGACGGCAAGCCAGTACCGGTTCACATGGGCTCACACGGGATCGGTGTGTCGCGCCTGCTGGGCGCCATCATTGAGGCCAGCCACGACGACAAGGGTATCATCTGGCCCGAAGGCGTCACCCCGTTCCACTGTGGTATTGTCAACCTGAAGCAGGGCGACGACGAGGCCGATGCCGCCTGTAACCAGCTCTATGCGGCGCTGACCGCAGCCGGGCTTGAGCCGCTGTATGACGACCGCAAGGAACGCGCAGGCGGCAAGTTCGCCACCATGGATCTGATCGGTCTGCCCTGGCGCATCACCGTTGGCCCGCGTGGGTTGAAGAACGGCGTGGTCGAGCTGACCTCGCGCCGCACCGGTGAAAGTGTCGAGATGAGCCCGGAAGAGGCGGTGAAAAAAGTGGTGGAGATCTACGCACCGCATATGACCAGCCGCGGCTTCTGAGGCTGGATTTCAGTGAGTTAAAAAGGGGCAGGTCGCAGGATCTGCCCTTTTTTGTAGAGCACAGCATATATCACATACATTTGGCTGATGCGGTTGCAGTGAACAGGACTGTATCCTGTAAACATTGACACTGAACCGGGCTGGTGAAACGAATGTAGTCATTTGAAGTAGATAGAAATGAGCATGTTTTGAAAAAGTTATTTAGCGGAATACGGCCAGCGTGGTCCTATAGGTCTAAGGGTGTCGGTTTCGCCATCCTGTTTTGCAGTATTGCTGCGGTTGCGCAGTCCGCGGATACAAAGATTGTGGTGGGAACCGGCGGCAAGGCTGGCGTTTACTACCGGGTAGGTGAAGCCCTGTGTCGGTTCGTCAACAGCGCGCGATCAGACATCAAGTGCAAAGCAAGAAGCACAATGGGTGCGCGAGAAAACTTCCCTAAGATCAGACAGGGGAAGTTTGATTTCATAGTTGCGAGATCCGATTGGGCAAGGGATGCATTGCACGGGGCTGCTGTGTTCGCTTCCGTGGGTCCTGATGAAAACCTCAGATCGGTGTTTTCACTTTATGGCGAGCCGGCCACTCTGATTGCCAGACAGGATGCTGGGATAACAAGCCCGGGGAATTGGGCAGGCAAACGGATTGAACCGGGTTGGGTAAGCCGTAGTTTTTTTGAAACACTTCTAAAACTGCACGGAGTTCCTAAGGATGAGTTTCCAACCGGCAAATCGGTCAAGCCTGGACACTGGGGCAAGGCCCTGTGCGGCGGGGAAATTGACGCTTTGCTCCTCGTCGGAGCCAGCCCGTCCGGGTTGATCCAGAAGATCGCCAAACGCTGTCCCGTGACTTTGGTGCGCCTAAGCGGGAAACGCGTTAACAGGCTGGTAAAGGGTGCCAGTGAGCTGAGCAAAACAACCATTCCCGGTGGCATCTACCAGGGCGTGGGGTCTTCAACGGAGAGTTTTGGTTACAGCGCCTCGGTTTTGTCCCGCGCCGATGTGCCGGAACAAGTGGTCTATGATTTTGTCAAAGCAACGTTTCAGAACATAGAAAAAATGCGCAGTCAGAACCCAGTCTGGCATGATTTACATCCCTCCAAAATGATTAGAGACGGCATTGTCGCACCTTTGCATCCCGGTGCGATTAGGTATTATCGCGAGAGAGGCTGGCTCAAATAACCCGGCATGTGCGGATAAGCTCGGCACGCTGATAGGCGGTTCGCCTATATCCTAGATGTGCTGAGCCGTGGCAGCACGTCGTCTTGCGCTGGCTGTCCATTTGCGCGGCGGCCAGATCATAGCGCATCGGCTTGACCCCGGCGCCGCGACAGCCCAGTTTGGCGCAAAATCATGAGCAGGAGCGAAAATGGCCAGTACTCCCCCGCCGTTTGCACGATTTGAGTGGATGATCGCCTGGCGATACCTGCGCGCCCGGCGGGCCGAGGGCGGCGTGTCGGCGATGACCTGGATCAGCCTGACCGGGATCTCGCTGGCGGTGTTTGCGCTGGTGGCGACGCTGGCCATCCGCGAGGGTCTGCGCGCCGATCTCATTCAGACCATGCTGGGCACCAATGCCCATGCCGAGATCCACTATCGGCGTGATTTTAGCGGCGAGGTCCCGCAGGACCACCTGATCCGCAACTACCCAGAACTGGTGGAGAAGATCGGCGCATTGCCGGAGGTGACCCTGGTGTCGCCGCTGGTGCGCGGCCAGGTGATGGGCAGCTATCGCGGCCGCAACCTGCCGGTGGATGTGTTTGGCATCACCCTAAAAGATTTGCAGACCTACCCAAAGATCGCCCAATCGCCAGATGGGTTTGGCGATCTGTCCCGGTTCAACGACGGCGTTGCCATCGGCGCGATGATGGCGCGCCAGTTGGGGGTCACCATTGGCGACCGGATCAAGCTGATCTCGCCCGACGGGGTCAAGACGCCAATGGGAACCTCGCCGCGGGTCTCGGCATATGAGGTGGTCTATGTGTTCTCCTCGGGGCAGGGGTATGTCGATCAAAGCCGGCTGTATTTGCCGCTGGCTCAGGCGCAGAGCTTCTT
The DNA here is from genome assembly GCA_013214575.1 of Paracoccaceae bacterium. Classification (GTDB taxonomy): domain Bacteria; phylum Pseudomonadota; class Alphaproteobacteria; order Rhodobacterales; family Rhodobacteraceae; genus Parasedimentitalea. Next base: position 66,203 of record JABSSD010000035.1, read on the forward strand.
TAACCGCGAGGGCGCTGTTGATCAGCTGGATCTGCGCCTGAGCGATCCTGAGCAGGTGGCGCAGATGGTGCTGCCGTTGCTGCGCACCAGCGGTGATCGCGCCTATGTGACCACCTGGCAAGACCGCGCAGGCGGTATGATCAAGGCGCTGAAAATGCAGGACAACGCCATCTTTATCGTGCTGTCGATCCTGGTGCTGATCGCCGCGCTCAACATCGTTTCGGGGCTGATCATGCTGGTCAAGAACAAGGGCCGCGACATCGGCATCCTGCGCACCATGGGGCTAAGCCAGGGGTCAATCCTGCGGGTGTTCTTTCTGTGTGGCGCCTCGGTGGGTACTGCCGGCACCTTGGTGGGGGTGCTGCTGGGGGTGGGGTTTGCCGCCAATATTGACCGGGTCTACGGGCTGGTCGACTGGATCACCGGCAGCGGCGTGCGCGATCTCGAGGCAAACGGCTTTTTCTTTCCCTCCGCCGTGGTGACTTTTGGTGATGTGGGCTCGGCTGCGGCTCTCAGCCTGGCGCTCAGCTGGCTGATCACCCTGTTTCCGGCGCGGCGTGCGGCGCGGATGAACCCGGTTGAGGCGCTGCGCTATGAGTGATCTTATGTTGGAACTGACCGGCATCGTGAAATCCTATAACCGGGGCAAGCCGGGTCAGGTGGATGTGCTGCGCGGTGCTGATCTGCAATTGATGTCCGGCGAAGTGGTGGCGCTGGTGGCGCCTTCGGGGGCGGGCAAGTCAACGCTGCTGCATATCGCAGGCCTGCTGGATACGCCGAACGCGGGCACAGTGCGGCTTGGCGGGGCTGAGCTGACCGGCAAGAGCGACCGGTGCCGCACCCGTACCCGTCGTCAGGATGTGGGATTCATCTATCAGTTTCACCACCTGTTGCCGGAATTCACCGCCGAGGAAAACATCACCCTGCCGCAACTGGCCAATGGTATATCGCAGCGCGCCGCCACGGCGCGGGCGCAGGATCTGCTGGCCCGGGTCGGACTGCAGGACCGTGGCCATCACCGCCCGGCCGCCCTGTCGGGAGGCGAACAGCAGCGGGTGGCCTTTTGCCGCGCACTGGCCAATCAACCGCGGGTCCTGTTGGCGGATGAACCCACCGGCAACCTGGACCCCGGCACCTCGGATCAGGTGTTTGGCGTCCTGATGGAGCTGGTTGCAGGTTCTGGCATGTCGGCGCTGATTGCCACCCACAACATGGAGCTGGCGGCACGGATGGACCGGATGGTCCTGCTTGAAAATGGGGTGCTGGTGGCTGTTTGACCACCAGACAGAGCCCTTGTTCATCTGGCCCTAAATATCCTGGGGTGAATTGGCCGCAGGACAAGAGGGGCAAAGCCCCCGTTTTAGACCGCGGCCGCCAGTCTGGCTGGTCACGCCATCTGGGTAATCCAAACCCCCAGCGCCATCACCGAAACCCCGGCGGCGCGGGTCAGGGTCAGCGGGCTGATTTGGGCGCCGAACAGGCCAAAATGATCAATGGCGGCGGCGCTGAACAATTGGCCCAGCAGCACAAAGAACACCGCGTTGCCGATGCCGAAATGCGGCGCCACATGGGTGATCGACAACACGTAAAAGGCCACCAGAAGACCCGCCAGCAGCAGATGTTTGGGGGCGCCTGCGACCAGGGACAGGCTGCGGGGGCCGATCAGCACATAGACCAGAACGGCGGCGGAAAAGGCGACGGCAAACAGCACCACCCCCGCAGCCATCGGCGAGCCGATCAATTGCCCCAGCCCGGCATTCATCGCGGCCAGCACCGGAATGCCGATACCGGCGACAAGCATGATCAGGGCGTAATTGGTCATTTCGGCTCTCCACATTGGTCCTGAAATCCTGTCTGCGGCAATGTCGGCTAATGTGCAAGATAGGACGCAGCGGCGATTGTGTCTGTGACCCGGTGCTGCGATTTAATCGCAAATACCGCTAAGCCGAACATCCTTCCAGGGCAGATAGACATCGGCCTCGCGGCTTTGCGGCAGATCTGACACCGGCATTGCGCCGCGGATCATCTGGTGCAGGCGGCGGGTGCGCGGTGCTTTGGGGGCCAGGGCCCGGCAGCAGACGTATTCCTCGATGATCGACCCCTGCTGTTCATAACCGTAGCTGAGAAAATCCGCCTCGGCGGCCAGATCAAATAGATAGGGATCGCTGCGGGTGCCGTGCTCGGCGGCGGCGCGCAGGGGGTGATAGCCGGTGACCGCGCGGTTCTGCCATTGCCAGGCATGGGTCAACTCATGCGCCAGCAGCATGGAGTCGACCAGGAAGATCTGATCCGGGTAGGCGGGCATAAAGTCCGGCAGATACCAGTCCTTGGCGAAGAAGATATGGTTGAACAGAGCAATAGCGGCCGGTGAGGCGGTGACGATTTCGGCTTTGACCGGTGGCAGGATACGCTCGCGGCAGGACAGCCGGGGGCGGGGCAGGCGGCGGAAGGTGACAGAGGCAACCGGAGCGCCGTGGACCAGTCGGATACGGTCCAGGTCCAGGGAGTCTCCCTGAATCTGGCTGGCAAAGCCCCGCTCCGCTTCGGTCAGCGGACGGCCGCAGGCGGCGGCGAGCAGCAAAATCAGAACAGCACGCATGAACATCTGCTCAGGGTAGCCGGGCTTGGGCAGGGTGAACAGGGAAATGGCTTCGGAGGGTGGCGAATTTGTGCAGGTCAAATGGCCCCGGCAGGGCGCGGCCCCGGGGGATAAGGTGGTTCTGTCTGGAGGGGCCTTAGTGAGACCGGGAGTAAAAAGGACGGCGCCGCCCATGCGGAAGCGGACGGGCATAGCGCCCGCGTTTTGAAAGCTGTCAGTCACGCTCCGGTTTTACTGGAGCCCTTGGTCCTGTGGCCCGGGGTGTCAGGCCTGGCCAGATGTGTCGCGACGGCTGAGGTGTCGCAGCTTGGGGTTAAGGATGGCCAAGCAGGGCGTGCGGTGAACTGGCTGGAGTGCAACGGCTGGGATTGAGTCGCTGAGGGCTGGGTGGCTGGTGAGGTTGGATGCCTCCGGCGGGAGTATTTTGGCAACGAGAAATGGCGGGGATTGCAGGATTGCACTGTATTGGACTGTATCATTGGACTGAGCGGGCGGTTGGTGTTTTGCGGCTTTTGGCGCCGGGGGCGCCGTGGCCCGCCCCGCGTCTGGCGGTATGTTTGGAGTCCACGCCGGTCCGCGCAGCGGCAAACAGTGTGGGGCACTGTTTGAGGTGTGGACGGGCGGAGCCCTATGATAACCCACAGTGCAAGTTGAGTTATTGCGCCCTTGGGGAGTAAGGCATAGCCGCACGGCCCGCGCCTGACCTTCCCCCCGGGAAGGCGCTTCTCGCCTCCCCAAGGTCAGGCGCGGGCCATTGTTTCAGAACTTTCCAAATGATTATAGTTTCGCCAGAAATTCAGATTGGAAAGTCAGGGTACTTTTCTTGGTTAGGTAAGAATTTTTGTACCTCTTCGTCTTTAAAGCTAAATGAAATTGGTTTGGTATCTTTAGAGCGAGACGCCTTTGCAAGTTCCTTGGCTTGAGAGTTCAATTTATTAGCGGTGAAAAGCGAGTAGTGAATGCAATCATCTACTAGTGTTTCAATATGGTCGATTGAATTTCTTAGACGGGCATCAATCGTTCCGTCGTCACACTCAAGTCCAAAATACCGTTTGAAAAAATCAATAAGTTTCAACTTGTCCTTTAAAGCACCAAGCCTTTCTATTTGCTCATTTCTTTCACGAACCGTCTGTTCTAAAGAATGTAGTGCCTGAGCAAGTATGGAGATTGAACTAATAACTTGGCCAGATGGTGCGCATTCCAATAAAACGAGTTTTTGAAGGGGCTCATTGTGAAACTGAAACATTTGAAATGATTGGAAATTTGCGTGTAACTCTAGCGATGCCCCAGGAGAAAGGCCAAGTGCTATTTCCGATAGCACCTCTTCAAACCTTACTTTGTCCTTTCGAAAAGATGTCACGGTTTCATTAACTATCTAACGTTTAAACGCCAAAGATTGCTCGAAGATTGAAAGTGAAATTGCCGCTGCTGAATTGCACGCGTTCAACTTTTTCTCTGACCGGGTGATACCCTCGCTGCGTTTCGCAAAATGACTCGCAGCCAGAGCTCCAACTAATGCTCCACATAAAGCGGAGCTAAAGCTTGAGTTAAAGAAGCCACCAAGTGATTGCACCGGCATGGAAGAAAAGAACTCGGTCAAATTCTGCAATGCAGAAATTTCTCTACTCAAACATCCAACTCCTCCACAAACCGCGCGTTCTCCTGGATATACTGGAACCGCAGTTCGGGTTTTTTGCCCATTAGGCGCTCGACCAGATCTTCGGTCTCGCCAGGCTCGTCCTCATCAATCGTGATGCGGATCAGTTTGCGGGTTTTTGGGTCCATGGTGGTGACCTTCAGGTCCTTGGCGTCCATCTCGCCGAGACCCTTGAACCGGGACACGTCGATTTTACCCTTGCCGCCCAGACCCTTGGCCATCCACTCATCCCGCTCTGCCTCGTCCAGGCAATAGACCCGGCGCGCCCCTTGGGTGAGGCGGAATAGCGGTGGGCAGGCCAGATAGAGGTGGCCGGCGTCGATCAATGGCCGCATCTGGGTGAAGAAGAAGGTCATCAGCAGGGCGGCGATATGGGCGCCGTCAACATCCGCATCGGTCATGATGATAATCTTGTCATAACGCAGATCATCGAGGTTGAATTTGGTGCCGGTGCCGACCCCCAGCGCCTCGCACAAGTCGCGGATTTCAGCGTTGGTGCCGATCTTGTTCGACGCAGCCCCCAGCACGTTGAGGATCTTGCCCTTCAGCGGCAGCAGCGCCTGATTGACCCGGTTGCGCGCCCCCTTGCCGGAGCCACCGGCTGAGTCGCCTTCGACGATAAACAATTCGGTGCCGGCGCGGTTTTTGGCAGTGCAGTCGGTCAGCTTGCCGGGCAGCCGCAGTTTCTTGGTGGCCGTTTTGCGCTGGGTCTCTTTTTCCTGGCGGCGGCGCAGGCGTTCCTCGGCCCGTAGCACCAGGAAGTCGAGGATGGCGCCGGCCGATTTGGTGTCATTGGCCAGCCAGTTGTCAAAATGGTCGCGGACCGAGTTTTCCACCATCTTGGACGCATGTTCCGAGGACAGCCGGTCCTTGGTCTGGCCGACAAAGGCCGGGTCGGCGATAAAGCAGGAGACCAGCGCACAGCCGCCGGCCATCAGGTCGTCGCGGTTGATTGAGGCGGCCTTTTTGTTGCTGATCAGCTCGCCGTAGGCCTTGATGCCCTTGAGGATGGCGGACCAGAAGCCGGTGACATGGGTGCCGCCCTCGGGGGTGGGCACGGTGTTACAGTAGGACTGGGTGAAACCATCGCGCGACGGGGTCCAGTTGATCGCCCATTCCACATAGCCGACCTCGCCGAATTTCTCGCGGAACTCGACCTTGCCGGCAAAGGGGGCCTCGGCATAGACCGAGGATTTGCCCAGCACTTCGCTGAGGTAATCCTTGAGGCCGCCGGGGAAGTGGAAGATGGCGCTGGTTGGGGTCTCATTGTCGTCGATGGCGGTTTTCCAGCGGATTTCAACGCCGGAAAACAGATAGGCCTTGGAGCGCACCAGGGTGAACAGCCGTTTGGGTTTGAAGCGGTGGTGGCCAAAGATCTGGTCATCGGCGTGGAAGGTGACAGAGGTGCCGCGGCGGTTGGGGGCGGCGCCGATCTTTTCAACCGGGCCCTGCGGGATGCCGCGCGAGAAACGCTGCTCGAACAGTTCTTTATTCTTGGCCACCTGCACCACCAGGCTATCGGAGAGCGCGTTCACCACCGAGGCGCCAACCCCGTGCAAGCCGCCCGAGGTCTGGTAGGCATTGCCGGAGAACTTGCCGCCTGAGTGCAGGGTGCAGAGGATCACCTCGAGCGCTGATTTGCCGGGGAATTTGGGGTGCGGGTCAATGGGGATGCCACGGCCGTTGTCGGTGATGGTGACCGAGTAGTCGGCATTCAGGGTGACCTCGATCCGGTTGGCATGGCCGGCCACCGCCTCGTCCATCGAGTTGTCGAGGACTTCGGCCACCAGGTGGTGCAGCGCCCGTTCATCCGTGCCGCCGATATACATGCCCGGACGCTGGCGGACCGGTTCCAGCCCCTCCAGAACCTCGATCGAGGACGCGTCATAGGTTTCCGTTTCGGTGTCGGACAGGAGATCGTTGGCCATGTGGGGGGCTGCGCATTGGTGAGGGTGGTTGGTCACAGTATGGCTGGTGTGGCGGTGTGGGGGAAGGGGGAGGCTAAGTGTTGTGGATAACTGCGGTGCTGCGGCAGAGATCACGCCGGGATCACGCAGGGGGTGCAGAGATCACGCAGAGAGGGTGCTGGGGGATGGGCGGGCCTGGCCTTATAGGATGAGCAATTTGGCTGTACCGGAAACCAGCGCAGAGTAGAACATCGATAGCAGGTGCGGCAGAGGATGACTGATGTGACAGAGAACGGCAGCAAGAGTAGTGGATTGGACCCGGTTGACTGGGAGGAATTCCGCCGCGAGGCGCGGCGGATGCTGGAGGCCTCGATGGATCAGTTGCAGCAGGTGGCGGAGCGGCCCTGGCAGGCGGTGCCGGAGGCGGTAAAGCAGGGCTACAAAGTCCAGGCCTCGGGGCAGAGTGCGGCGGCGATGGTCAGCCGCATCACCGAGGAGGTGCTGCCCTATCACGGTGGTAATATTCACCCGAGATTCTGGGGCTGGGTGCAGGGCAGCGGGCTGGCCTCGGATCTGATTGCCGGCATGGCGGGCGCGGTGATCAATGCCAATACCGGCGGCCGTGATCACGGCGCCAATTATATGGAACGCGCGGTGATCGACTGGACCCGGGCGAAGATGGGCATGCCCGAGGGCAGCAGTGGCGTGCTGGTGTCGGGGACTTCGCAGGCGACGGTGATTGCCTTTCAGGCGGCACGAGTGCGGGTGCTGCCAGAGGTGCGCAAGACCGGGCAGGGCACAGCGCAGCTGATCGCCTATGCGGGCCAGGGCATTCACAATGCCACCAGTAAGGCGCTGGAGTTGTTGGGGGTCGGGTCGGACAATCTGCGCCTGGTGCCTTTGGTCGAGGGGCAGATCGATCTGGGTGCGCTGCGGGCGCAGATTGCCCGGGACCGGGCGGCTGGGGCGCTGCCCTTTCTGCTGGTCGGCATGGCTGGATCGGTGGATCTGGGGGCCTATGATGATCTGAATGGATTGGCCGATGTGGCGGCGGCCGAGGATCTGTGGCTGCATGTGGACGGTGCCTTTGGCGCCTGGACACGGATTGCCGAGCAGCCGTGGCGCGGCTTGAGCGACGGTATTGGTCGGGCCGACAGCATCGCCCTGGATTTTCACAAATGGATGTATGTGGGCTATGACTGCGGTCTGGTGCTGATTGCCGATGAGGCCGCGCACCGGGCGGCCTTTGCGGCGCGGCCCGCTTATCTGGAGGCGGCGGAGCGCGGGCTGGCGGGCGGCGATCCCTGGTTCTGTGACTATGGTATTGATCTGTCACGCGGCAATCGGGCGCTGAAGGTCTGGACCGCGTTGGAGATGTACGGCGAGGCGGCTCTGGCGGCGGCGATCACCGACAATTGCCGCCTGGCCGCGCTGATGGCGCAGGAGATTGAGGCGCACCCCGAGATGGGTCTGGCCGCCCCGGTGGTGTCGAATGTCTGTGTGTTCACGGCGCGGGCTGATCTGACGCCGCAGGCGCAGTCGCTGTTGAACAGCGAGATTGCCCAGACTCTGCAGGAGCGGGGGGATGCGGTGTTCTCTACCACCCGGGTGCAGGGGGTGGTGATGCTGCGCGCCGCTATTACCAATCATCGCAGCCGGGGCGCGGATATCCGCGCTGCCCTTGCGGCGGTGGCGGCGCTGGCAGCGGCGGGATGACCTATGGTTTTGAGTGCTGGGGGCTTTGCCCCCAGACCCCCAGGATATTTATGGCCAGATGAAGCCGGGGGGTCAGGCGCCGCCGCCGCGGACAAAGGCGCGCTGGTAGGCGGCGCGGCTCTGCAGGGCTTCGACAAAACCGGCCAGCGCCGGATACTCGTCGCCGCAGCCCATGCGAATGGCGATCTCGGCCGGGAAGCTGAGCAGGATATCGGCGGCGGAGAGCTGGTCGAGAACAAAATGTCCCGAGGCGCGCAGCTGGCTGTTCATATAGGCGAAGTGGCTGGTCAATTGGTGTTGGATCCGGGAGTGCAGCGGGGTGCCGGCCTCGCCCAGCATGCCCACATAGAGGTTGAGCAGGATTGGCGTCATGGCGGAGCCTTCGGCAAAATGTATCAGTTCGATATGGCGAATGAACGCCGGGGTGCTGCGCAGCGGGATCATTTGCGGCGCGTGGTGGCTGCAGATCAGCTCGACGATGGCACCCGATTCGATCACCGTCTCGCCGTCCATTTCAACCACCGGAGATTTGCCCAGCGGGTGCAGTTTGCGCAACTCAGGCGGGGCAAGGTTGGTCTTGGCGTCGCGGTCGTAGCGGATCACCTGGTAATCCAGCTCCAGCTCTTCGAGCAGCCATAAGATACGGTGGGAGCGGGAGCGGTTGAGGTGGTGCACAGTGATCATGACGTGATGTCCTGTTCGGCAGCCCAGTCGGCAAGGACCTGAGCGATTTCGACGGCGTATTGGGGGCTGCTCCAGGGATCGGCCTGCTGCAGGTTGAGGCGGGTCAGCGGCGGCGCGGGGGCCTGCCAGGTGCCGCTGTATATGGGACAGCCGTGCAACATCAGCCATGGCATCAGATCGGCAACGCCGCTGTTGCGGGCCGGCTCTTTCAGAAAAACTCTGGCCGTGGAGACGCGCTGGGCAAAGGAATCGGTCATGAAAACAAGCTCCGAGTCTGTATCGCGCCAGCCTAGCACAGGATTGGCCCAACCCAAGGGGGAACGGATTACCTTGCTCTCAAGGATTGGCTGTGGCTAAGGCTTGGGGATGAATAATACGTCGCACTCCAAATCCCCAATGACCCGAGGCGGTCATGTCGCTGCCATTGCCGTGCTGGGCTTGCCGCTGATCGGAGGTCATGTGGCGCAGTTTGCCATTGGCCTGACCGATACGGTGATGCTGGGCTGGTACGGGGTTGAGGCGCTGGCGGCGGTGACGCTGGCCTCGACCTATTTCTTTGTGCTGTTCCTGTTTGGCGCGGGCTTTGGCTTTGCGGTGATGCCGATGGTGGCGGCGGCGGCAGGCGCCGGTGAGGACCGGCAAATCCGCCGCTGTACCCGCATGGGGCTGTGGTTGTCGCTGGCCTATTGCGTGATGGTGATGCCGCTGTTGCTCTATGCCGGCCCCATTCTGGATATGCTGGGCCAGGAGCCGGTGATTTCACAGATGGCGGCGGACTACCTGCGGGTGGCGGGCTGGGGCATTTTTCCGGCGCTGCTGGTGATGGTGCTCAAATCCTATCTGGCGGCGCTGGAGCGTACCCAGATTGTGCTCTGGGTGACTTTGGGCGCCGCGGTGATGAATGCGGCGGTGAATTATGCGCTGATTTTCGGCAATTGGGGGGCGCCCGAACTGGGGGTGCGCGGCGCGGCGATTGCCTCGTTCAGCACCCAGGTGGTGTCCTTTGTGGCGATCATCATTTACGCGCTGAAGGTGCTGCCCGAGCATGAGTTGCTGAAAAACTTTCAGCGCCCCGATTGGGAGATGTTGCGAAAGGTGTTCCGGCTGGGGGTGCCGATTGGTTTGACGACGTTGAGCGAAGTGAGCCTGTTTGCCGCCTCGGCGGTGATGATGGGCTGGCTGGGCACGGTGGCACTGGCGGCGCATGGCATTGCGGTGTCGCTGGCGGGGCTGACCTTCATGGTGCATCTGGGGCTGAGCAATGCGGCGACGATCCGGTCCGGCAATGCCTATGGGCGGCGCGACCGCGACCACATGGCGCGCGGCGGCAAAGTGGTGACGGTGATGTCGCTGCTGATGTCGGTGATCGCCACGGTGTTTTTCCTGGCCATGCCGGAGGCGATGATGTCGGCCTTCATGGATGGCAGCGACCCGCACAAACCGGAAATTCTGGCGATTGGCGTTGGCTTGATGGCGATGGCGGCGCTGTTTCAGCTGGGGGACGGGGTGCAGGCCATCGCGCTGGGGCTGCTGCGCGGGGTGCAGGACACTGCGGTGCCCATGGTGATCGGGGTGTTCAGCTACTGGGGGGTCGGCATGTCGGCCTCGTATCTGCTGGGGTTTGTGTTTGGCTATGGCGGTGTTGGCGTCTGGATGGGGCTGGTGCTGGGGCTGAGCTGTGCAGCGGTTCTGCTGATGCTGCGGTTCTGGGGAGTGGTGATTGGCCGGGTTGGCGAGGGGGCAGGTTCGCGCAATATGTGACGTCGCAGTGAGCAATGCGGCACCGTGCACATTTGGCGCAAAAGGCGGGTCGCAAAGAACATTCCAAGAGAAAAATATTATTCTATCAATTTGACCCTCTGTCCAAATCCCGTTGATCTATCATTTCAATGATCCAACACCACCTTCACGGTCCTCGCCTATTTGTTATCGCGACAAGGAACTGAAGGCTTCTGCTGCCAGCGACAATACTGTTTGAAGGAGCGATGCTATGCCAATGGTTGTTGTCGTGGAGAAATACAATTTGTGCATTGTATTGTCACCAAAGGTGGCCTCCACAACTATGCTAAAATTTGCCATGTCGCTGTCAGGGGTGGATATCGGCGAGCGAAATGCTCGAAAATATGCCCGTCATGAACGCAAATTTCTACAAGAAAACGGGTTTGTCATCCGCTTTATTCCAAGTCATTCGCTCTGTGAATTTGCCAAACAGCACCCTTCTTATAAATGGGTTGCGGTGATACGGAATCCTTATTCAAGATCGATTTCGAGCTACAAGAGCAAGGTGCGGCGTTACGCACGAAAATTCCAGCTTGGCACCTATGTCTGGACAGGCCTCATTAAGTCGTTAAAGGGCCCCAAGGTTTGGGATGACTCGCGGTATCATGCTAAGGAAGTCGCTAAACGGATAATATTCGTTGATTTCCTAAAAGGGCTACAGCGCCACGGATTAGACTGGAATGGGCATTTTCAACTGCAAACGGACTATCTTGCGATTGGAAATATATCTTACGACTTGCTCATTAGGCAGGCTTTGTTGCACAAATCGGCCTGAGGTCGGGCTCCCCCTTACCCCTGACGGACTTATCCTACGGTAACAGTTTCAGGTATGCCAAGAGCTGTGAATTCGTTGAGAATTGCGGCGCGAATTTGGATCTCCGCAACCTGCC
>JABSSD010000036.1 GCA_013214575.1 Paracoccaceae bacterium
CTTACGGTTTGAGAGCCAAAAGGTGTCGAGCGTATCTTTCGAAACCCCTCTCGGTGCATGCTCTGCATACACCTGCCGGTCAGCGATCGATTCCGCCTCTCAGCGATGCTGCGCATCGCCTGCCGGTCAATGGATGGTATCATTCATGCGTCTTTTCCTGACCTCGTCTTGTCATGCGGGCCCGAAGCCCATGTATCCGTTCAGGTCTAAAGATAAGACCGGGGCGACCATACTCAGGCACGGTCCCAAATGACCAAGAGGGGTAGTGATGAACAATCACTAGAGATACCAGAAACCGAGGTGACGCGCAGCCGCATCGGGGACGCGCGTTACAGCGCGAGACTTCGACCGGCAGGTTGCCTAGATCCAAATCCGTGCAGCGATCCTCAACGGTTTCACCGCTCTTGGCATACCCAAAACAGAGGCCGTAGGATAAGTCCGCCCGGGGAAAGGCGAAGCATGCCCATCGCGCTATTTGTGCAACAAAGCCATTTCCAGGTGCAAATCCTGACCCCTCCGCCACCGGATACGGCCCAATTTGGCGCCGCCTTTTCCGAGCGATATTTGCAATAAACACGACAGAACGGGCGCCAAAATACAGCCCCGCCCCGACAGCCTTGATATGCCCTTATGCAGCGACCAGACCTTATGCAATAAATGGCCCCCACACCTGGCTCATATGCTGCCGTCAGCGCCCGCTTCGGCCCCTCAACCCTGGCTGTCCCTCAACAGCGAAAGCGCCGCCGCCGGAGACAGGGGGGCTGGGCGGGCGCAGCTGGTTGTCATTTCAATCCAACGTCGTGTTTCCCCGGCTGCCAGTATTGCCGTCATCACCTCCACTGCATGCAGGGCCAGATCAATATTGCACCGATGAGGCCGGTCTTCGGCAATCGCCTGGACCATTTCTGCAAGACCTGCCGCACGATAGTTGGCCTGAAGCCGCCCATCGTTGTCTGTTTCATTCGCCACTCCAAAAGGATGGTCACTGGCGGCAAGATCACTGGCTGCAAGCACGGCAAAGTCATCGCCTTTGGTGGCCAGGGTCACCTCGCCGCCAAAGAAATTCGGGTCCGGCAAGGAGATCGTGCCCTGAGTGCCATAGAGCTCCATGTTTGGATGGGCGCTGTTCCAGACATCCCAGCTTGCACCAAAGGTGACGATGGCGCCGTTTTCGAATTCCAGCAATGCATGGATGTTGGTCGGGGTATCCACCGGCACCGTTTCCCCGTCGCGCGGGCCGTTGGAAATGGTGCGGGTCGCGAAACTGGTGGCGGCCATCGCCGTCACCGCCCGAACTGGCCCAATCAGTTGGATCAGATTGGTGATATAATAGGGGCCAAGGTCCAAAACCGGGCCACCGCCCGGCTGGAAAAAGAAGTCAGGGTTGGGATGCCAGTGTTCCATCCCATGCGACATCACATGACAGCTGCCTCCAATCACCGCGCCGATCTTGCCACCATCAATGACCGCCCGTGCCAGTTGGTGAGCCCCGCCAAAAAACGTATCCGGAGCCGAGCCGATGCGCAGCCCCATAGCCGTCGCCAGATCACGCAGCTCTTTGCCATCGTCGAGGTTCAGAACAAACGGTTTTTCCGAATAGGCGTGTTTACCCGCCTGCAGAATTTTCCGGGTGATTTCAAAATGCGCCGCCGGGATGGTCAGGTTCACAATGATGTCGATGTCATCCGCCTGTAACAGCGCCTCCACCGTATCTGCGCGAACACTATACTCTTCCGCACGGGAAATGGCCGTATCCATGTTGATATCCGCCACCGCCCGAACTTCGAAGCCACAAAACTTGGGCGCAAAATTCAAATAGGTGGTCGAAATATTGCCGCATCCGATGATGCCAACGCCAAGTATATGCATATTGTGTCCTTAGAATGATGTGACAGCGGTCAGCGACCGTGTCGCGAAGCGCTGATGGTCATTTGGATTGTCATGTTCAAGGACGTAGCGATCGACGCCCGCCGCCTGCAGCGCCGCGTGAATGGGCGCCCAATCGGCAACACCGTGGCCGACATCAGACCAGCCATCCTCATCCAGGCCTGCGCCCTGAGCGGCGACATCCTTGATATGCGCCACCTTGATCTGGCTGCCATATTTTTGGATCATCGCCACCGGATCCTGCCCGGCCCGGATCACCCAGCCAATATCCAGCTCCAGCTTCAGATCCGGTGAGGCCTGCGCGATCACATCCAGAGCCGTCACCCCGGCGCCAAGATCCACCAGCTCAAAATCATGATTGTGCCAGCCAAAGCTCAGCCCGGCATCCTGAATGGGCTTGCCTGCCTCGACCAGAGAGCTGGCAAAAGCCTGCCATCCAGCCAGATCATTGGGGCGCGCGCCGGCCACGATAAAGGGCGCAAAGACGGCCTCCATCCCAAATCGTTTTGCAAGGTCTATGACCCGCTGCGGGTCCGCTTCGATTTCGGCCAGACCAAAGTGACCGGTGGTCATCCGCAAGCCGTTTTGCTGCAGAGCCGCCTGCAGACCGTCCGGGTCGTCATAAAGCCCGCCGTAACCCTCCACTTCGGAGAAACCAGCAGCGGAGAGCATGGCCAGCGTTTCCGCCAGCGCCCAGTTTCTGGAGCCATACATTTGATAGGAGATCGCGGGCATGAAGCCACCTTTCGTGATTTGAAATGGTCACAGACGCATTTCTGTTTTCTTGTCGAACAGCGACGCCCGACGTGAGTCAATTCCGATGGCAAGATCATCGCCGCTGCGCACCTTCGAATGTCCGTCCATGCGGATTTTGATTTGATCGCCGCCAAGATCCGCATGGACCAGGGTGTCAGAGCCCATCGGTTCCACCAGATTGACCCTGACGCTAGCCTGCACCGTCGCGCGGCCGACCAGCTCGCCGGTGATCACATGCTCGGGCCGGATGCCAATGGTGGTTTCGCCGTTTGAGGCGCCGCCGTTCAGGAATGGGTAGTCCTTCATGGGCAATTTCAAAGCCCCGGCCGAAAACTCGGAATTCTCCAGATTGCCCTCAAGGAAATTCATCGACGGGCTGCCAATGAAATCGGCAACATACCGGTTTTGCGGTCGGTTATAGATTTCGTCCGGGGTGCCCAGCTGCATGATCTTGCCGCCCTTCATGATGGCAATCCGGTCCGCCAGCGTCATCGCTTCGACCTGGTCATGGGTCACATAGATCATGGTGTTTTTCAGCTGCTGGTGCAGCCGCTTCAGCTCGACCCGCAGATCCGCCCGCAACTTGGCGTCCAGGTTCGACAGCGGCTCGTCAAACAGAAACACATCCACATCGCGCACCAGCGCCCGGCCGATCGCCACCCGTTGACGCTGCCCCCCCGACAGCGCGCCGGGCTTGCGCTTCAATAGCGGCTCGATCTGCAGCACCGCAGCCGCCCGTGCAACCCGGCGTTTGATCTCGTCTCTGGCCACCCGCGCATTCTTCAGACCAAAGGACAGGTTTCCCTCAACCGTCATCTGCGGGTACAGCGCGTAAGACTGAAACACCATGCCGATGCCCCGTTCCGAGGGTTCTTTCCAGGTGACGTTTTCGCCTTTGATAAAGATCTGCCCGTCGGTGATATCAAGCAGCCCGGCGATGCAGTTCAGCAATGTCGACTTGCCGCAACCGGAGGAGCCGAGAAGCACCAGGAATTCGCCTTCTCCGATGTCGAGGTTCAACCCCTGCAGGACTTTCACCTCGCCAAAATGCAGCTCAAGATCACGGATCTGAACGGATAATTTGGGGACATTCATGGGGTCAGCCTTTCACCGCGCCGGCAGCGATGCCACGCACAAACAGTTTTCCGGAAACGAAGTAGATCACCAGCGGCACCAGGCTGGTCAGCAGGGTCGCCGCCATGTTGACATTGTATTCCTTGACCCCCTGCACCGAGTTGACGATGTTGTTCAGCTGCACGGTCATCGGGTAGGTTGCCGGCTTGGTATAGATCACGCCAAACAGGAAATCGTTCCAGATTCCCGTCACTTGCAGGATCATCGCCACCACGAATATGGGCAGCGACATTGGCAGCATGATCCGAAAGTAGATGCCCCAGAACCCGGCTCCGTCAACCCGGGCCGCTTTGAACAATTCCTCTGGCATTGAGGTGAAATAGTTGCGGAACAACAGGGTCAGGATCGGCATGCCAAACACCGTATGGACCAGAACCAACCCCCATACCGACCCCATCAGCCCGATCTCGCGCAGCAGGATCACAATTGGGTACAGCATGGTCTGGTACGGAATGAACGCGCCGATGATCAGAATGGTAAAGAACACCTCAGAGCCCTTGAAGCGCCAGTTGGCCAGCGCATAGCCGTTGATGCTGGCGATGGTGATCGACAGGGCGACCGATGGGATCAGGATCCGCACCGAATTGCCAAAGCCGCGACTTAGACCGTCGCAGTTGATCCCGGTGCAGGCCTCGGACCAGGCCTTGACCCAGGGCTGAAAGGTGACCTCCACCGGCGGGCTGAAGATATTGCCCATCCGGATCTCGGGCATGCCTTTCAGCGAGGTCACAACCATCACGTAGAGCGGCAGCAGATAGTAGACCGAGATCAACAGCAATGTGCCGTACAGAAAGATATTTCTGCGCGACAGGCGGGTTTTGGGTTTGGCCCCACGGGGACCCGTCATGGCCGCAGTGCCAGCGGACAAGGGCGATGTATCAGTCACGTTTCTTTCCCCCAAATTCAAGATAGGCCCAGGGCACAAGAATGATGACAACCGAGACCATCATCATGGTTGAGGCGGCAAATCCCTGGCCCAGGTTCTGCGCCTTGAACATATAGTCGATGACGTATTTGGCCGGCACTTCCGAGGAAATCCCCGGGCCGCCATTTGTCTGCGCAACAACCAGATCATAAAGCTTGATGATGCCACTGGAGATGATCACAAGCGCGGTGACAAACACCGGTCGCATCATCGGGACAATGACCTGAACATAGGTTTTGACCAGTCCGATGCCATCGACGCGGGTGGCTTTCCAGATATCCTCGTCAATGCCGCGCAGCCCGGCCAGCATGATCACCATGACCAGCCCGGTTCCCTGCCACATGCCGGCAATCAGGATGCCGTAGATGACGATATCCGGGTTGTTCATCGGGTCAAAACTAAAGCTCTCCCAGCCCCATGCGCGCACCACCGCCTGAACCCCAAAATCCGGGTTGAGAATCCATTGCCAGGCCAGGCCGGTGACAACAAAAGACAAGGCAAACGGATACAGGATAATGGTCCGAAAGGTATTCTCGAATCTGATCTTGCGGTCCAGCAATGCGGCCAGGGTAAACCCCAGAACCATGGTCAGGACCAGCGAACAGATGCCGTAGATCGCCAGGTTCTCAATCGAGATCATCCAGCGATGCGACGACCATAACCGCTCGTATTGATCGAAACCCACGAACTTGACTTTGGGCAGCAGCCGCGAGCCGGTGAAGGAATAGAAGACGGTCCAGGCCGTCCCCCCGAAAAAGACAACCAAGGCTGTCAGTATCATCGGAATTGAGGCAATCTTGGCGCTTTTATTCCGAAACAGACCATTGGGCCGTTTGGCTGAATCCATGAGCGTTTCTCCGCAGATCAGGTGGAGCCCGAGATCATCGGGCTCCTTCTTCGTTGCTGTGATGGTATCAATCGGCGTCTGCGATGATATCCACATAGCGTGCCTGCGCTTCTGTGGCGCTCAGGTCCGAGGCCCAGAATTCGGCCATCAGATCCTCGATCTGGGTGGTGGTGTCGGCAGAAAGCGACATGTCATCTGACGGAAGTACGCCGCCGGACGCCAAAATCTCGAGCCCCTTTTGCATGCAGCTATTGGCCGAGGACATATCGATGTCACCGCGAACAGGCAGTGAGCCTTTGGCCAGGTTGAACGCGACCTGAACCTCAGGCGAAATCAACAGGGCTGCCAGCTCCAGCTGCGCGGCATGGATCTCGGGGTCATCAATTTTTGGGAAATAGAAGGCATCTCCACCGGTATCCAGTACCTGATTAATTCCTAGACCCGGCAGGCAGCTATAGTCCTGATCGGCAACCTGCCCGGCCACCTGGAACTCACCCTGGGCCCAGTCGCCCATGATCTGGCCACCCGCCTTACCGGTGATCACCATATTGGTGGCAAGGTTCCAGTCCTGAACTTTGCTGTCACGCGCCAATTCCCGCGCATCGGCGACCGCCTCAAAGACTGATTTGTAGGAGTCTCCGGCGGCGACCTCGGCGTTCTTGTTGACGGTTACCTCGCGCCAGTCCTCAACTCCGGCAATCGCTATTGTCAGCGTCCCAAATGCAATATTCTGCTGCCATCCCTGTTGCCCCATGGCCAAGGGCACCAATCCGGCCTTTTGCAGGGCGGGGGCAGCCGCAACAAACTGATGCCAATCCTTGGGCACATCGACCCCTGCGGTGGCAAAGGCTTCATGGCTAAGCCAGAGCCACTGCGCCGAATGGATATTCACAGGAACGCAGTAAATGCGGCCGTCCAGCGTGCAGGAGTCCAACAACGACGATGGGTTCACCAGGTCTTTCCAGCCGCCAGCTTCGGCAATCTCGGTCAGGTCAGTCATCAACCCGGCCTCAATCAACTCTTCGGATTGGCGCCCGTGGTTCAGCTGTGTCGCCGCCATCGGGTCTCCGCCCAAAATCCGGCTGATGATAATCGGGCGGGCCGTGCCACCAGATCCGGCAATCGCGCCGTCGACCCAAGTGTGGTCGGTCTTGGCGGTAAAGGCCTTTGCCAGTTCAGACACCGCGGCGGCTTCGCCACCAGATGTCCACCAATGGGTCACCTCCAATTCAACAGCTCCGACACTGGTGCCACAAATAATGGCCGCCGCAGACAGCAGTTTTGTCTTAAGATTCACAATTCTCTCCTCCCAGATCTAAATCGTTATAGTTAATTTCTATATCGATTTAGATTGACCTGGCAAGAATTTTCTTTGTAGAGGTATCTATGTCCGACAGTCGCGTTCTGCCGCTGATCGGCCCGCCAGAACCCCGGCCATGAAATCAATTGGAAAACGCCCCGACAGTGTCAAATACCGGTTAAACCAAAGGCTTCCACGAACTGATGACCAAAAGCGCCACAGATAAACCAGCGACAACAAGCGGCGGCTTGACAGTGAAACCAACGCTGAAGACGATTGCAGCCCTAAGCGGCATGGCGGTGCCAACCGTATCGCGTGCCCTGAACGATGCGCCGGACATCTCTGCGGCAACCAAGGCCAGGATTCGCAAGATTGCCGATGACATTGGCTATGTGCCCAATCGCGCCGGACTCCGTCTGCGCACCGGCCGCACCAATGTCATCAGTCTGGTCATGTCCACCGAACAAGACATGATGAACCAGACTGCGCGACTGATTACCTCGGTCGGCAGTGGTCTGCGCAACACCCCGTACCATTTGAATGTGACGCCGTTTTTCCCGGGTGATGATCCAATGACGCCGATCCGCTATATTGTCGAAAACGGCTCTGCGGACGCGGTTATTCTGAACCAGATCCTGCCCGATGATCCACGGGTTGCCTACCTGATGGACAAGCAATTTCCCTTTGCAACCCATGGCCGTAGCAACTGGCTTGATCAGCACGCCTATTATGATTTCGATAACGAAACCTTTGCCCGGCTGGGCGTCGAAGAACTGGTAAGACGGGGGCGCAGGAACATTCTGATGATCGCGCCACCCATTGCGCAAAACTATGCTCAGGAAATGGTGCGCGGCGGCGAAGCGGCGGCGGCGGCGGCGGGCGTGAAATTCCGTTATTCCAAGATAACCACAAGCGACAGCACCAACACCCAAATGCGTGAATGGGTGGCCGGAAAAGTGGCGGCGGACCCGCTGATCGACGGCTTCATTTGCGGATCCGTCAACGCCACGATGGCGGCGGTCTCCGGAATGGAGGCCAAGGGATTGGTGGTGGGGAAAGACATTGATGTTGTGTCGAAAGAAGCGATCCCCTTCCTGAAATTTTTCCGCCATGAGATCCTGGTGATGCTCGAAGATGTTTCCGCAACTGGCGAATATCTTGCGCGCGCAGCCATTCGGGCGGTGCGCGAGCCCAAGGCGTCACCGATGCAATTTTTGGAAATTCCAAACGGCTTCATTTCGCTGGATCAATATTAACGCCCTGCCCCGCCCTGAAAATACCCCCTGCCCCAAGCTGCTGACACTCGGATTTGCGGCATTATCCACAGTGGCCGCAGGTTCAGGCGCTCATGTGGCTGCTCACTGATGCGCATTTTTCATGAAAAAACACTTGATAATTTCACGCGGCACCTCCATCGTGAAATTCCAGGGCCTTTTTTCACCAGCTCAGTCAGGAAACCTCCGTGAACAACCATGCTCCGCTCATCGCGTCACTGGGGGCCGACGTCCGTGCCCTGCGCAAGGCACGTGGACTGACCTTGAATGACATTGCCACCCGTCTGAACCGCTCAGTTGGCTGGCTTAGTCAGGTTGAACGGGATCTGTCCGAACCGACGATTTCTGACCTGCGCCAGATTGCCGGCTGTCTTGAGGTGCCGATGTCGATGCTGTTCGGCCATACCCATGCGCCAGACAACGAACGGGGATATGTGGTGCGCGCCGGGGCCCGTCGTCCCATGGGCTCGGGCGAGGAAGGCCTGATCGAGGAACTTTTGTCGCCGGATCTAACGGATGAGTTTGAAATGGTGCATTCCACCTTTCAGGCGCGCTCCAAGATGCAGACCCCGGCAGACCGGCCAACCCAGGAGGTGGGCTATATCATATCCGGCCAGCTTGACTTGGTGATTGGCGGACGGGCCTTTACCGTCGGGGCCGGCGACAGTTTCCGCATCCGCCACGAACCTTATCACTGGGCCAATCCCTACGACGCGCCGGCCGTTGCGATCTGGGTGATCGCCCCACCGGTCTATTGATGCCATGAGTTTTGAAGCCTGGACAATATTTGCGCTGTTCTGGGTGGTGTTTGTCACCACACCGGGGCCAAATGCGGTGAATTGCATCAGCAATGGCATGGCGCTGGGCTTTACCAGGGCGATGATCGGCGTGTTGGCGATCCTGACCCAGGCCAGCCTGTTCCTGATCCTGTCTGCCCTGGGTGTGACGGCGCTGATTGCCGCCTCGCCAACCGGCTTTGTTATAGCCAAGCTGATCGGCGCCGGCTTCCTGATCTATCTGGGCATCCGCGGCTGGCTGAACGCCAGTAAGCCGCCCCCGATGGCCGAACGTCCGGCGCGACATGTCTACCTGCACGCCTTGGCGGTGGCCACGATCAACCCTAAAAGCGTCGCCGGCTATCTCGCGGCCTTCTCGCAGTTTGTGCAGCCAGATGTGCCGGTGCTGCAGCAGATGGGGGTGATTATGCCAACGGCACTGGTGATCACCGCGCTAAGCTATACCGGCTATACCGCCCTGGGTGCCGGTCTGGGCCGGGCTGCAATGGCGGCAGTGTTCAACTCTTGGATCCGCCGCACCATGGCCATCTGTTTCATTGTCTACGGAGTTCTGCTGGGTGCCAGCAGCACTCCACATCTGGAGAGCTCATAATGATAAAGGGATCCTGCCTATGTGGCGACATCCAATTTGAAACGGCAGCTAAACCACAGGGTGCATCCATGTGCCATTGCGGCCAGTGCCGCAAACAATCGGGCGGCATCTGGTCGTCGGCCTATGTCGCCGACAGTGACCTGACCATCACCGGTCCGGTCAGCTGGTACGCAGCCAGCGATCTGGCCAGGCGCGGCAGTTGCCCGCGCTGTGGGTCCTACCTGTTCTGGAAGGCCCATATTGAGGACACCACCAGTTTTGCCCTCGGCGCTGTCGACGGCGCCACCGGGTTGAAGATCAACAAACACATCTTTGTCGCCTCCAAGGGCGACTATTACGACATCGCGGATACTGTACCGCAACTAGACTAAGAAAGAACGCCCATGTCTGATTTCCCTACCAAGGCGCGCGTCGTGATCATCGGCGGTGGCGTCATCGGCACCTCGGCGCTGTACCATCTGGCCAAAAAAGGCTGGAGCGATTGTGTACTGCTGGAAAAGAACGAGCTGACGGCGGGGTCAACCTGGCACGCAGCCGGCAATGTGCCAACCTTCTCGACCTCGTGGTCGGTGATGAACATGCAGCGCTATTCCACCGAACTCTATGCGCGGCTGGGCGACGACGTCGACTATCCGATGAACTATCACGTCACCGGCTCGATCCGTCTGGCGCATACCAAGGAACGGATGCAGGAATTTGAGCGGGCGGCCTCTATGGGGCGCTATCAGGGCATGGAGATCGAGATCCTGACCCCCGAGCAGACCAAGGAGCGCTATCCCTTCCTGGAGACCCATGATCTGGCGGGGGCGCTGTATGATCCGCATGACGGCGATATCGACCCGGCGCAGCTGACCCAGGCGCTGGCCAAGGGTGCGCGCGACATGGGCGCCAGGATCCTGCGCTTCTGCCCCGCCACCGGGATCACCCAACACGACGACGGCACTTGGACCGTTCACAGCGACAAGGGCGATATCACCTGCGACTATGTGGTCAACGCGGCCGGCTATTACGCGCAGCGCGTTGGCGAGTGGTTCAAGCCATACGGTGGCCGCACCGTGCCGATGATGGTGATGAGCCACCAATACCTGCTGTCCGAGGAAATCCCCGAGATCGAGTCTTGGTCCAAGGCCAATGGCGGCAAGAAACTGCCGCTGCTGCGCGACGTGGATGTGTCCTACTACCTGCGCCAGGAAAAGCACGGCTTTAACCTTGGCCCCTATGAGCCGAGCTGCCGGGCCCATTGGCACACCCCCGAAGACCCGATGCCCGAGGATTTCTCGTTTCAGCTGTGGCAGGATGATCTGGACCGCATCGAAGACATCATGATGGATGCGATGGAACGGGTGCCCTCGCTGGCAACTGCGGGTATCAGCCGGGTCATCAACGGTCCAATCCCCTATGCGCCCGACGGGTTGCCGCTGCTTGGCCCAATGCCCGGTGTCAAAAACGCCTTTGAGGCCTGCGTGTTCACCTTTGGCATTGCCCAGGGCGGTGGTGCCGGCAAATGTCTGGCGGAATGGATCGTTGACGGCCAGACCGAATGGGACATGTGGGCCTGCGATCCGCGCCGCTATACCGATTACACCGATCACGACTACTGCGTGAAAAAGGGCATGGAGGTCTATGGCAACGAATACGCCATGCATTTCCCGCACCACGAATGGCCCGCCGCGCGCAACAAAAAAGTCAGCGCGGTTCACGCAAAGGTCAAGGATCTGGGCGGCGTGATGGGCGCCTATAACGGATGGGAACGGGCCAACTGGTTTGCCAAAGACGGCGATGACACCTCTGACGAGGCCACCAAGACCTGGGGCCGCTCAGGCCCCTGGCAGCAGCGCATCAAGGAAGAATGCGAGGCGGTGCGTGACGGCGTTGGCGTGCTCGATTTACCGGGGTTCTCACGGTTCAACCTGGCCGGCGACGGCGCCGCAGAATTCCTGCGCGGCCTGGTCGCTGGCGGTCTGCCCAAGGTGGGGCGGATGAACCTGGTCTACATCTCGGACAATCGCGGCCGCATCCTGACCGAGATGTCCTGCCTGCGTCACGGCGAGGATCACTTTACCATGATCACCGCAGGCACGGCGCAGTGGCATGACTTTGAAATCCTGCGCAATGCCCTGCCCGACGGTGTTACCTTGAGTGATCACACCACGCAATTCGGCACCATGATCGTCACCGGCCCCAAAGCGCGCGAACTGTTTGCCGGACTGTCAGATGCAGATCTGTCGCTTGGCTGGCTGACCCACCAAAAGGCCACTGTGGCGGGCAAGCCAGCCTTTATGGTGCGGGTGTCCTTTGCCGGAGAGCTGGGCTGGGAAGTCCACTGTGCCAACCAGGATCAGCCTGCCATCTATGCGGCAATCCTTGACGCCGGGGCCAAACCGTTTGGCATGAACGCGCTGAACTCCTTGCGGATCGAAAAGGGCTATCGCACCTGGAAAGGCGATCTGACCACCGATTATTCACTGCTCGAAGGTGGCTTGGGTCGCTTTGTGAAACTGGACAAGCCGCAGGATTTCCCCGGCAAAGCCGCGCTTCAGGCCGAGAAACAGCAGGGCGTCAAAAAGAGCTTTGTCACCCTGATCGTCGATGCCGGAGCGGCCGACGCGCCCTATATGTCCTGTATCTGGAAAGACGGCGAGATTGTCGGCGAGGTCACCAGCGGCGATTGGGGCTACCGGGTAAACGCCTCGGTTGCGCTGGGCATGGTGCGGGTGGATATTGCGGTGCCGGGAACCGAGCTGGAGGTCGAGATCTACGGGGTTAAGTGCCGCGCTGTGGTGCAGGAAGACCAGCCAATCTGGGATCCCACAAACCAACGCCTAAGGGCCTGAAGCAAACTGAGCCGGACCGGTCTGAACTGGGCCGGCTCAGAAAACAGCGCGGTTGCGGCCGCGCAGTCACCCAAAGCTCAGAGGCCGCTCCCCGGGGCTGGCCTCTGAGCTTTGATTAGTTTTGCGGCTTATCCGTCGCATCATCCGCCCCGGCGTCAGTGCCGGGCTCTGGATCAGCGGCGGGTTCGGCTGCGGGCTCGACTGCGGGCTCTGGATCAGCTGCGGGCTCGGATTGCTCCGAGGTTGATCCATCGGCTGCGCTGTCCGAGGCAGGTGCTGGATCTGTCGGTGCGACAGCCTGCGAATTGATCGCCGCCGGATCTGCCGGTGCTGCCCGCTGGGCTGGCGCGGCCACAGGCTCTGCGGCGCCGGGCACGTCATAACCCAACAGTGTCGCCGTCGGCGGGTCAATCACGCCCGAAGAGTCGAGCCCATTGTCATATTGCAACCACATCACAGCCGCTTCCGTGCCGCTGCCAAACACTCCGTCGACGCTGCCAACATCATAGCCGGCGCCAACAAGTCTGTTTTGCAGTTCTCGCACTATTTCGCCACGGGTAAAGGGATTGGTCAACCCCAGGCCAACAACCGATTGTGGCTGAGCCTGTTCAGCCGGAGGGTCCGACACGATCTCGTAGACTTTTGCATCTTCATAATAGGTTGAGCGGTACAAGACACCGTCGCACAGATAGAGTGTTTCGCCGTTCTCGGTGATCTTCTCGCACTCTTTATCTGACGGCAACGAGGTGGTGTAGACCAGCGTCGAGCCGATGATTGCCGCAGTGAAGAACCACCCCCAACCTGAATTGTAATGGTACGGGCCATAATTGTAATGCGGCGGCCGGTAGTAGGGAGGCCGGTGGTAGGGCGGACGATAGGCCGGAGGACGATAGCCGGGCGGGCGGTACCCCGGTGGGCGGTATCCTGGTGGGCGATGGCCCGGCGGGCGCGACCCAATCGGACGATGCGCCGCATTGGGTGGACGCGTTCCCGGAGGGCGTGAACCAACGGGGCGTGAACCAACAGGACGTGACCCTGGAGGGCGGGCACCTGCTGGGCGGCTGCCGACCCCCGGGCGCTGCCCCGCAGCAGGCCGGGCGGGATTTACAGCAGATGGCCGACTGGGCCGTGTTGCCGGTTTCGCCGCAGGACGAGTGGACGGCTTGCTGGCAGGACGTGTCGCAGGTCTAGATGCCGGGCGGGTTGACGGCTTGCTGGCAGGACGTGTCGCAGGTTTCGAGGCCGGGCGGCTGGAGGATCTTGATCCTGAAGACGGTCGCGTTCGGGCACCTGAGGGTCGGGATTTTGGCGCACTGGAATAGCCACCTCGATTACCACCACCGCCTCTGGCGCGGCCACCTCCGCCTCCGTGGCCCCTAGCATCCGCTATGTCCGTACGGGGTGACAACCGCATAACACTCTCGGGTGAGGTGCTAACCGACACTGCAAAGATAAGCACACCAATGAAAAACTGTCGCATCAGTTTCGCCCCCCTTGAAGGATGACATCCTCTGGCTTTGGCCAGGCCATCAGATCAGCATCTGCATCTGGAACATAAGTAAAAACACCCTCCGGAATTTCCGGATCGAAATTCCAATTGGTGAAGTAGGCCCGATACTGCGGCCAGCCCTGAGTATAGGGATCTGTGCCGACGATCATCATCAACTCAGGGTGATCAGGCTCCGTCGAAATCCAGATTTGCCAATCTGTATCATAGTTGGAAAAGGCCAGATGATGGGCCTCGCGCCCGGCCAGCCTGGTGGTCCCCAAGTAAGCCCCTGCGGTCGCCTGATCAAGCAACTCGGCACGTGGTTGGGCGGACATCACCTGCCAGATCGGCAGTCGGATATCGTAAACCTCCCTGGCCCGGTCCGCCAAAGCGTCAAAATCGCCGGTGAATTCGGTTGACACATAAGCGTTTTCTTCGACGTCAAAAATTTGAAACTGCGCACCGTCAAAGAAAAACTCGCGGGTTTCATCGCCAAACTCGGAATATCCGTAAAATCCAACCCCACGCTGCAATAGATTGGCGCCACTGCGCATGTAGGTGACTTTTTCACGGCCATCGACCACCACGTCAAAGGACACAAACCAATCCATCGACAGAGCGCTCCGCTCCGCAAGGTATCTTGAGGCCGATGTCAAAATTTCGACGGCTTGCGGATCAAGAGTCACCGGGGGTGGCTGTTCATCTTCAGTTGCGGCGGCGCCTGATGACGCCAGACCCAATCCTGCGGCAGCCACCGCAAAACAAAACACCCAAGTTTGCCTACGAAACACCGCCATAGAAAATTGCCGTTCTAGAAATCGATTATGTACCATTGGTCTAGATTAGTATTGATCACTACAATCACAAGGAAAATAGTTATCTCAGCATCAATTCGCCCAGTTGAGGGCCGGAATTATTTACCTGCCAATAACGATATCGGCCTGCAACCCGCCCAAATCCTGGCTTGCCCCCAGGCGCAGGGCGCCGCCATGAGCCCGGGCGATATCGGCCACAATGGCCAGCCCCAAACCAACACCAGACCCCAGATCCTGATTGCGCGCCGGGTCCAATCGGGTAAAGGGCCGCATCGCCTCGCTGAACTGATCCTGAGCAATGCCCGGGCCGTCATCCTCAACGCGAATACGCAACGACCGCTCCGTCAGCGCCACCGAGACACGCGCCCGGCTGCCGTATCGCACTGCGTTTGATATCAGGTTGTCTATTGCCCGGCGCATTGCCCCGGGGCGCAGCATGACAGTGCCGTTGCTGCTCAACTCGCCCAGCATCACGTCCTGCCCCTCGCGGCGCCAGTTTTCAACAATCGAACTGACCAAGGCCTGCGGGTCGGTGTCTTCTGGCTTGCTGGTTGAAACCCCATGTGAAAAATCAAGGAAGGCATCCAGCAATTGCCGCATTTCATCAACATCCTGCATCAGCGGCCGGGCCTCCTCTTCCTCCAGCATCGCCAACCCCAGCTTCATCCGGGTCAACGGGGTCCGCAGATCATGACTGACCCCAGACAACATCAGCGTCCGTTGCTCGATCTGACGTTCGATACGGGCCCTCATATCCAGAAATGCGCTCCCGGCGATCCGAACCTCGGTGGCGCCTGTCGGCTTGTAGGCGACATTTCGCCCCCGGCCAAAAGCCTGTGCCGCCTCGGCCAGTCGCTTGATTGGCCGCAGCTGGTTGCGCATGTACAGAAAGCTGATGACCGACATGAATATGCTGAAAAACAACATGGTAACAATCAACTGGTGCGGTGACGATACCGTCAGTCGCCGTCGTTTGAAGCTGATTTCCAACGGCCCCAATCTGTTTGCAAAAACCAATCTGACCTGTTTGTCTTGCGAAAATTGGACCGCCAGGATCGGGGCTGAACTGTCGCGCAGAGCATCCCTAACCACCCGTCCCGAAAACTCATTCCATGCCAACTCGTCCTGCGGCGGCAGCTCCGAAGCCTCCAGAAAGCGCAACTCCATTCTCAACGGGGCCAGCAAGGGGGCTGTTGCCTCCAACATCGCCTCCTGGGTTGGACTGGCCGAGCCAAACGCAGCAATCATTTCCAGTTCCTGCAGGACCGTTCCGGTCATCTGCGTGGTGACTTCCTGCAAATGTCGCTGAATGAAGGCATTGAAAACCACCAGTTGAAGCACCACGATGGGCAACATCATGATCAAAGCGGCCCGCCCGTAAAGGCTGCGCGGCAGATAACGTTTGAGCCAGGGGAAGAACATGGGATAAGCCTATAGAGCCCTGAAAGGACTGTGACGCACAGACACCGGCAGGCGTTAAGATGGATTACAAAAGATCGAGGCACAATGATGCAGGCTCCTGATGATTTCAACCCGGTCGCCGGAGTAGCCATTGAGCTGGAGCCCGCTTTGCGGCGCATCCTGGCGGCAAACCCCTCCCCGATGACCTATCGCGGCACCAATACCTATTTGCTTGGGGAAACCGCGCTGGCGGTGATTGATCCGGGCCCGGCCTTGCCCGCGCATCTGGAGGCAATTCTGGCGGCAGTTGGTGCTGGCCAGCATATTTCTCATATCATTGTCACTCACAGCCACCTCGACCACTCGCCCTTGGCGGCGGCGCTCCGACAAAGCTGCGGTGCGCCGATCTATGCCTTTGGCGATGCCACCGCCGGCCGCAGCCCGATAATGTCAGAGCTGGCCGCAGCTAGCATGGTGGGCGGAGGCGAAGGTATAGACAAAGCGTTCCGCCCGGACATTATTGTCGAAGACGGCGCCCTGATCACTGGCGACGGCTGGACGCTCGAGGTTATCCATACCCCCGGCCATTTGGGAAATCACATTGCACTGGCCTGGCAAGACGCCTGTTTCACCGCCGATCACGTCATGGGCTGGGCCAGTTCGCTGGTGTCGCCGCCAGATGGGGACCTGAGCCAGTTCATGGCCTCCTGTCACCGCCTGCGCTCCAGGCCGTGGCGGGTGTTTCACCCCGGCCACGGCGCCCCTGTCACCGACCCGGCGGCGCGACTTGACTGGTTGATTGCCCACCGCACCGCCCGAGAACAGGCGGTGCTGGTCGAACTGGCAAAAAGCCCCGCCAATGCCCGCGACCTTGCCGAAAAAATCTACACAACAACCCCGGCGTCGTTACTGGCCGCAGCAGAGCGAAATATTCTTGCGCATCTGATTGATCTGATGGGGAAATCACTGGTGGAGCCGATCGGCAAACCAACCGTCGATGCCACCTTCCGGGCTGCCAAATAGGCAGCGCAAAATAATTTTGGAAATTCTCATTTCTTCTCTGGACGGTCAAGAATCCCGACGCTATATCACACCCACCGTTCCGGCGTAGCTCAGCGGTAGAGCAGTTGACTGTTAATCAATTGGTCGTAGGTTCGATCCCTACCGCCGGAGCCATAAAAAGCCACTAAGCTCAATAGCTTGGTGGCTTTTTTGGTTTCTTGTGTTGCGCGATATATCCGGCTTGTCACCGTATTTGTCACCGAACGTTGCACCCCGCCGGATAAACCGGATTTCAATTCCGTGTACACCAGTTCAATTTCGAAACCTGCACCAAAAATTCCATCTATTCTATTGATATATGGGTATTAGATTACTCCTGATCAGCCAAGCACCCGCTCAAATTCAAAGCCCTGCCACCGAAATTTCCGGAGACAGGAAGGTTACAAATTTTGTGAGGGCCGACATCAAGGAGCGTGGTTGGCGCCGAAGCGCCCCGACCGGATATCCCGTCAATCATTCATCCGGATACAAAGGCACCGTGCATGCCGATGGTTATGCTGGGTTCAACGGATTGTTCGGAGAGGACAAAGCCTCCGAACAGGCCTGCATGGTGCATGTGCGCCGCAAGTTCGTCGAGGTCTATGAGGCCCAAGGCTCAGCCATCGCCAAGGAAGTGATCGAGCGGATCGCAGACCTCTACCGCGTCGAGAAGGAAGCACGGGGGCAATCACCCCAAGAACGAGCGATACTGCGGCAGACCAAGGCCAAGCCCGTCTTTGATGATCTGGAGGACTGGCAGCAACTCCAGTTACCCAAAATCTCAGGAAAGACGCCGCTGGCTCAGGCAATCCGCTACGCCTTAGGTCGGATGCCAAAGGCGCGTGCCTATCTCAGCAACGGAATGTTGGAGCTCGACAACAACATCTGTGAGCGGTCAATCCGGCCCATAGCACTCGGCTGTAAAAACTATCTCTTCATGGGTTCGGTCGGCGGTGGCAAGGCCGCAGCTGTCGCCTACACCCTCATCGAGACCGCAAAGATGAACGGCGTCAATCCCGAGGTTTGGCTCACTTGGGTGCTCACACACGTCGCCGATCATAAAATCAATCGTATCGACGAACTCATGCCATGGAACTGGACGCCAGAATAAGCGTCAAGGGCGGGAACACCGGACGGATACCACAGCGCC
>JABSSD010000037.1 GCA_013214575.1 Paracoccaceae bacterium
ACCACGCTGCTTCAGGGCTCGATTGTAGTCCGACCAGTTCTTAGTCTTGTAAGTCGTTGGTGTCCAGTTGCTCATCACCGCCAGCTATCACGCTGGATTCACAACATGAATCCCCTCAATCGATTTATGCAACAAAGCCGATTCCCGACGTGAATCCCTCACGGCCATTTGTGCAACAAAGCCCAGGTAGCAGCACAACAAAAATGCGGCCCTTGAAATGGGACCAGATACCCGTTTGAGTGGCGACAATATTGCTGAGTAAATACACTTTTTAGGATACATTGCCCATATCATATTATATAGTTATTTGTATGTCAAAATCATCCAGCGACTCCCTTTGTCTTGGGCCGGAAATTGTTCTTCAAATATTAGTATCCCACAGGTTGAATTTTTTTGAGTGGAGGGGTTGCTGACTAACATGATTACACCAGTTATTCTGTGCGGCGGTTCCGGCACGCGGCTTTGGCCTTTGTCTCGCAAGTCTTATCCGAAACAATTTTTTCCACTTGTCGGGGAAAAGACCCTGTTCCAAGCGTCGGCTGATCGTCTGAGCGGGCCAGGCTATGCTCGGCCGCTGATCCTGACTTGCTCCGATTTTCGTTTTATCGTGACCGAGCAACTCGCAGGCATCGGCATTGATCCGGGCGCCATATTGATCGAGCCGGAAGGCCGCAATACCGCAGCTGCAGTCCTCGCTGCGGCGCTCTACTTGGCCAAGCCGGACCCAGAGGCGATCATGCTTGTTGCCCCGTCCGATCACGTCATTCCCGATAAGGCAACGTTCCGGTCGACTGTCGAGAAAGGGCTTCCTGCGATTGAAGCCGGCAAACTCGTGACCTTCGGTATTCAGCCCACGAGCCCGAATACAGCTTACGGTTATCTCGAACTGACTGTCGTACCCGACGGGACCGGCGCTCCGATCGACTTACTGAGATTCGTCGAAAAACCGGACGCGGAGCGGGCGGGGCAGATGCTCGAAGCCAGCAACTTTCTTTGGAATGCCGGGGTATTTCTGTTCAAGGCGAACAACCTTGTCGTTGTCCCCTTTGAGGGAGGTTGGTCCGATCTTGGCGGTTGGGATGCGGTCTGGACTGAAAGTGAAGCGGATGCTGCTGGCGTGGTGACCTCAGGCGCGGCCACCAGCATCGATTGCACCAACAGTCTTTTGCGCTCGGATAGTGAGACCCTCGAACTTGTGGGACTGGGGCTCGACAACATCATGGTAGTGGCGATGAATGACGCTGTTCTGGTGGCGGATCTGAGCCGGGCTCAGGACGTGAAATTCGCCGTCGCCGCGCTAAAGGCAAAGCAAGCGCCACAGGCAACGACCTTCCCCAAGGATGACCGCCCCTGGGGCTGGTTCGAAAGTCTTGTTGTCGGAGGGCGGTTTCAAGTCAAACCTATTCATGTCCACCCGGGCGCAGCGCTCAGCTTGCAAAGCCATTTCCACCGCTCTGAGCATTGGATTACGGTGAACTATCGCGAAAGCTACAACATGTATGCCTGCAACGGCATTCTGTTCAATCACGAGAGCCCGCGTCGCGGCGAAACTTTCGTGACGCGCAAAATCACACGTGGCCTTTCTAATATCGCCATGGGGCTCGAGCCCTGTCTCTACATGGGGAACATCGACTCCTTGCGTGACTGGGGGCATGCCAAGGATTACCTGCGGATGCAGTGGATGATGCTGCAACAGGACGAGCCGGACGGCTTCGTGATTGCCACCGGCGTCCAGTATTACGTGCGCGAGTTCATCAGCTGGTCCGCACGCGAGTTAGGCTTCGAGCTGGAGTTCTCCGGCAGGGGTGTCGATGAGATTGCAACCGTGGCCGCGGTCAAAGGGGACAACGCGCCTGCGCTGAAGGTCGGCGATGTCATTTTGCGCATCGACCCGCGTTACTTCGGTCCCGCCGAGGTGGATTCGCTCTTGGGCGACCCGACCAAGGCCAAGGACTTGCTTGGCTGGGTGCCGGAAATCACCGCTCAGGAAATGTGCGCGGAGATGGTCGCGGAGGATTTGAAACCCGCCCGCCGCACAGCCCTCCTCAAGGAACACGGCCTTGAGCTGCCAATCTCTGTAGAAGGTTTCTAGTATGAAGCTAATTCAATCGTTTTTAGTCGACTATGACAACCAACGCGGTCTTGCCTATCGGTTTCGCCAACGTCGGGCGCGGCTGTTCAAGGAGGTGATTGCCGTCCTGGGCAAAGACCATGTGACTATTCTCGATGTTGTGCTTCACCAACTGCTTGGCGAGGATCAGCGGCGACAGTTCAAGACCATCCTTGGTGCGGGCAAGCTGAGATCCATTTGCCAGGATCAGAGAGGTTGCGGTAGCGCCGTCCTCCAACTGCATGAAATACACCGTGATATTCTCACCTGCCACCGCGCTATTTGGTCCGATCCCGAACACCGCCGGGCCGGTGGAATTGGCGGTAAAGCGGTAAATGACAATATGGCCGCCGGGCACGTCTTTTTGAGACACAACAGTTAGGTCGCCAGCTCCGTTGCTACTGGCTGCTGGCCCGCCAATAGCACCCGCTGACGTGGAGTAGGTGTCGAGGGTTGCGTCACGGATGGTGAGTTGCATCCGCCCAGAGGTGCCTTCTTTAACGAGCACGGTGAGGCTCATCACCTGCCCAGCTGTCATATTGGCCGAAGGTGCGGTGATACGGTGCCATTCTTCCCCCTCGGACGAGACCAAAACACCCGGAAACGCGCCCAGAAATCCATCCGATAGATCCACTGGAAAAACGACACCGTTTGTGCCCCAGGTCGCGGTTGTGATTGTTGGATAGGTGATCCGCGCAACAGCCGCAGGCTCCAGCAGCAGCCCAACAGGCATCCATTGGCCTTTTGCCGCGTCCCATTGATGATGGCCGCTGCGTGGCTCATTGGGACCGGCCGTCACCAAATGACCCAGCGCGTTGATATAGGTCCGGTTGCCCGCCGCGACAAAATCAAACAGGTCAAGGATGCCAGGCCCGCCGCCGCCGCGATAGCGATCCTTGGTGAAGTCCGCCAGGATCTGGGCCACCGGGCGGATGCGCTGGCCACCCATGGCAATGCCGAGGCCGACGCCGATCATCAATAAAGCCCCACGATGCCGGTTGCATCGGTGCCGGCCAGCAGAACGCGGGCGACACGAACCGGGTAAATCACCCCCGGTGACAGCTCCGGCAGGGTCACTGTGCCGCCCCCTTTGAACACCACGGTGACGTCGCCACCGGTGGCCACCATCAGGCCACGGGTAACCTTGGTCAGGTCGGTGCCATCGTCAGGCGTGATGTCAAAACCGTCGATTATCGGACTGGTCAGGCTGGCGGCGTAGACTTCGAATTTATCTTCTGCAGGCATGGTTTTTCTCCAGCGGTAATGGTGTCGGAAAAGGGGCGATCAGGCCGATCAGCGCGGCCCGGTGGGGATTAGAATTTCGGCAATCGCTTCGATGCGCCCATTGGTGCAATCACGGCCTCTCGCCTCTGCTAGACAGGCCTCTGAAAGCGGGCCTTCATTTGGGGGTAATGTCCCTGTACAGCCTATACATTTCATCAATAGACCGCCCGGCACACTGTGGGGCACCGCAACGGATTGATTTTCACCGGGACCGGTACAACCACTCAGCCGTAGCGCGCAGCAAAGGAGACAAAGGCGCATCGCGGCCCTCCATTTCCTGCAAGCACGACAATTTTTTCGACGTGGTGTTTTTTATAGTATGATTTTCTATGGCGCTATTTTGACGAAGCAATTTCAATTGGGGTAACGTAAAGAAATCGAACTTCGTCTCCGCCATTACATCTGTAATTATGGCGTTATTTCATGAAGTTAGAGCGCTCTATCTGCTTTCCGTCCCCCATCGCGGCGTTGTTGTGCAACTCAGGCCGCGGGCGATTCACATTGTTAATCCATGAGCTTAATAGGGCGGCATGACGAAGCCCTTACCCACCCGCTACCGTACGACGAACGGGTCCAGTTGGTGAGCTATTGAAGGCGCCATTGGTTCGAGCTCAGTGGCGAACGCCGCGCTTAAGACGCGGGGCTCTCTGCTGATCTGGCTGGACAAGGAGATGACCTGGCATGCGCTGCAAGAGGACCGGCCAGGTCGGCCTGCAGTCTTCTGAGATCCGCCAGCCAGGCGTCCGCTGAGCTTTTTGAGTGTTGAAACCCGGACCTGTGCGCAGCTCTTAGGTGCGGTTGGCCTTGCGCACAACCGCCGCGATATGTGTGAGCTGAGCCGACAATGGGTTGGTCTTTCGCCAAACCATGCCAATAGTCCTTGAGGGGCGGGGAGGGGGCAAGCGGACAACAGAGACAGAGGCGGAGCCTGTGTCGATCGGAACGGCCATTTCCGGGATGAGGGTCACCCCAATTCCCGCGCCAACCATCTGGACCAGCGTCGACAAGGAACTTCCTTCAATCAAGTCACGGGGCATGGTGGACGATATCTTGCAAAATGAGAGTGCCTGATCGCGAAAACAATGGCCCTCTTCCAGCAAAAGCAACCTCATCTCGCGCAGCATTTTTGAGGTTGGCACCGGCTTTTTGGCATCTTCAATTGGGCGAACAAGGACAAATTCCTCTTCAAAGAGAGCCTCTTCGTGCAAGGACGGCTCCGAAACCGGCAATGCCACGATGGCCGTGTCAAGTCGCCCCCCCAAGAGCTCTTCGATTAGCTTCTGCGTTACCGCTTCGCGTGGTCGCAGGTCCAATCCCGGATTGAGCTTGGTAAGATCCTTGATGAAGCTTGACAAGAAATACGGTGCGACGGTTGGGATGACCCCAAATCGAAGCCGACCAAGCAGCGGGTTGTGGGACGCCCGCGCCAGATCGCCAAGCTCGTCCATAGACCGAAGAATATCGCGAGCACGGATCACAAATGCCTCACCCAGGCTGGTCAGGCGTATCGGTTTGCCGCCCCGCTCAATCAGCGATGCGCCTAGCATGTCCTCCAGATCCCGCATCTGCACAGAAAGCGCCGGTTGTGAAATTGCGCAGTCCTCGGCGGCGCGGCCAAAATGGCCGTGTCGGGCCAGGGCCTCAAAATACTTCAGTTGCTTGATGGAAATGTCGATCATATGTTTTAGTTATCATTCCCATTAGAAAATGCAAATTTATCTGATGGGTGAGTTGGTGTAATACTGGGCGCATAGGGACGTGTCACTGGCAAAACCCATTCAAATTTCGGCAAGAATCCGAACCAAAATGGACGGCGAGCAGACGATCATATCCCATTATTGCAGCGCGTAGAGCCACGATTGGAGATCAACATGGATGGAAATGAAGTGAAGGGCGCCGGCAAATGCCCGGTCATGCACGGTGGCAACACCGCCAGCGGACAGTCGGTCATGGATTGGTGGCCAAACGCGCTCAACCTCGACATACTGCATCAGCATGACAGCAAGACCAATCCTCTGGGGGCGGATTTTGACTATCGAGAAGAGCTGAAGAAACTCGATATCGAGGCGCTGAAGACAGACGTGCATGCGCTGATGACCGACAGCCAGGACTGGTGGCCTGCTGACTGGGGTCACTACGGCGGGTTGATGATCCGCATGGCCTGGCACTCGGCTGGATCCTACCGGCTGGCTGATGGCCGTGGTGGTGGCGGCGCCGGTAACATACGTTTTGCGCCGCTGAACTCCTGGCCGGACAACGTCAGCCTTGATAAGGCACGCCGCCTACTGTGGCCGGTCAAAAAGAAATACGGCAACAAGATCAGCTGGGCTGACCTGATCATCCTTGCAGGGACCATTGCCTATGAGTCCATGGGCCTAAGGACCTTTGGCTTTGCCTTTGGCCGTGAAGACATCTGGCACCCTGAGATCGACACCTATTGGGGGGCCGAGAAAGAGTGGCTTGCGGATAGCGATGGCCGCTATGAGGATCTTGAGAACCCGGAAACAATGGAAAACCCATTGGCTGCAGTGCAGATGGGCCTGATCTACGTCAACCCCGAAGGCGTCAACGGCACGCCGGACCCGCTGAGAACGGCCCTGCATGTGCGCGAGACCTTTGCCCGGATGGCGATGAACGACGAGGAAACCGTTGCGCTGACGGCAGGCGGGCACACCGTTGGCAAGGCTCACGGCAATGGCGATGCAAGCGTTCTTGGCGCCGCACCCGAGGCCGCAGGTGTTGAGCAGCAAGGCTTTGGCTGGAGCAACCCCAACGGCAAGGGCGTCGGGCGCGAGACCGTTAGCAGCGGTATCGAAGGCGCTTGGACAACGCATCCAACCAAATGGGACAACGGCTATTTCTATCTGCTCTTCACCTACGATTGGGAGCTGAAGAAAAGCCCGGCCGGTGCCCAGCAGTGGGAGCCGATCAACATCAAGGAAGAAGACAGGCCTGTCGATGTGGAGGATCCGTCCATCCGCTACAATCCGATCATGACCGATGCCGACATGGCGATGAAGATGGACCCGATCTATCGCGAGATCAGCGAGAAGTTCATGGCGGATCCAGCTTACTTCTCGGACACTTTCGCCCGCGCCTGGTTTAAGCTGACCCACCGTGATATGGGCCCCAAAGCCCGCTACATCGGCCCTGATGCCCCGCGTGAAGATCTGATCTGGCAGGATCCTGTCCCCGTCGGCAGCACTGATTATGATGTCGATGCCGTCAAAGCCCGCATCGCGGCAAGCGGCCTGACCCTGAGCGAGACGGTCTCAACAGCCTGGGACAGTGCCAGAACCTATCGTGGCTCTGACATGCGGGGCGGTGCCAACGGCGCGCGCATTCGCCTGGCCCCACAGAACGGCTGGGACGGTAATGAACCCGCACGTCTGGCAAAGGTTCTAGCAGTGCTCGAGGGCATTGCTGGTGAGACCGGCGCCAGCCTGGCTGACGTGATTGTTCTGGCGGGCAATAGCGGTATCGAGCAGGCTGCCAAGGCGGCGGGCTTTGATCTGACCGTTCCCTTTGCAGCGGGCCGTGGTGATGCCAGTGACGAGACAACGGATGCCGGGTCGTTCGATGTGCTCGAACCGCGTGCCGATGGCTATCGCAACTGGTTGAAGAAAGACTACGCGGTCAGCCCCGAAGAGCTGATGCTGGACCGCACCCAGCTGATGGGCCTGACTGCCAGCGAAATGACGGTTCTGGTTGGCGGCATGCGTGTCATGGGCACCAATCATGGCGGCACCCTGCACGGCGTATTCACCGATCAGATCGGCGCATTGACGACCGACTTTTTCGTGAATTTGACAGACATGGGCAATTCCTGGCACCCGGGTGATGACGGTATCTATGAGATCCGTGATCGCAGGTCGGGGGCGGTGAAATGGACCGCGACGCGCATGGATCTGGTGTTCGGCTCCAACTCGATCCTGCGGTCCTATGCCGAGGTCTATGCCCAGGACGATAACACCGAAAAGTTTGTGAACGACTTTGTGGCCGCATGGGTGAAAGTCATGAACGCAGATCGGTTCGATCTGCTGTAAATGAAACCGACTTCTCCGCGCTGCCGATCATGGTGGCGCGGGGATGACCAAGCAGAAAATCAAGCAGAGAACCAAGCCCCGGCACGCCTATCTGGCCATTTTCGACCAAGTATAAGAGGCGACAAATGCTGCGGCAGGTCTTTCTGAATAGCCCCTCATTTTAGCGGCGAGGTCAGTTCTTTGGCGTGTATTCCCATCAGCAAGAGGCAGGGCCAAAGCAGATAGACCTCAATTTCAATGTTCTCGCCAAAGGACAGCAACAAGAATACCAGCATGATGCCAAGCGGGAGCCTGCCTCTATCGGATCGCACCGTGTCGGAGGCGGCCAGCCAGAACTGCCAGATAAAGGGCAGCAACAGGGCGAGAAAACCCGCGACACCTTTGACGAACAGCAGGCCGTACCAGGTGTGATGGCTGCCGATCGGCATATACTCGACGATGTGAGAGCCAGGGGCGACCCGTCCGTGGCCAAACCAAAAGGCCTCCCCCTCCCAGCGCTCAGTTGCAATGCGTTGTAGGGTGGCGCGCACGCGGGTGCTGTCGGAGCGGGCCGATTTGAAGGCACGAATGCTGGATTGGGCCGAGGTGATCAAACCATCTGCGACCATCGAGGCCACCACCAGACATCCTGCCAGCCCTTGCCAGGCCCAGGATTTCGCGGACAGGCGCAGCAGACGTGGGATCGCGGGGCATACGACCACCCCGACCAGGCCCATGCGAGATTTTGAGGCCAGGATCAGAATGACGCCGGCCAGCACCCCGATGGTTTTCCAGCGCCAATTGTCGTCTTCCAGCGCAAACAGCACCATGATCACCCCGAGGAGCGCCGCGAAGGGCGACCACGGGGCGTAGAACTGCCAGCGAGGGGCGCCGCTGCCGGGATCAAAGGTGAATAGGAAAACGGTGAAATACTCGGGACCAGGTCCGCCTACCGCCTTGAGGGGCGACACAAAGATACGTTCGGGGAGGCCAATATAGGGCGCCGCCAGCATCAGCGGCGCCAGGATGAGGATCCACAGCCCGACCACACATTGCCCGCGCACCAAAATAGCGCGTCGGATTGGCAAAACGGCGCCAGCCAGAGGGAAAAGCGCCATCAGAGCCCAGCCTTTGGCCCAGCCAATGGTGGATCTGATGATCGGTTTGGTCCCGAAGTCAAAATTAAGGAGCCCGATCCAGAGAATGATCAGCATGGCCGCCATGCCGATCATCCAAGCCCAGACGACCGGCGGGATAGGCGTGGTTGCGCGCAGATCTGGCCTTGCTGCGGGGCCAATATAGGCGACCAGAATGGCAAGGGCTCCAAGCATCCATCCCAGCACAGGACCAACGATATACAGCGCGCCGATGGCGTAGAAAGGCCAGGTCCAGACCAGGGCTTTGTAGATGATATTTTCGGCCGGGTTTTGTGGGCTGATATCACTCATGCGCGGCGCTCTTCGCGGCGGGCGATCAGCCAGTTGATCATGCCAAAACGTGCCCAGCCGAGAGTGAGTGAAATGATAACGCAAAGCGTTGCAGCAACGCCCGCAGCAAGGGTGAGCAGCCGTCTGGGCGAGGAGGGTTTAAGCGGCCGCGAGGGGGGCTCGAGCACCTGAACCAGGGGATAAGACGCGTAGACATCAACCTTGGAGGACTGGCCGCGTGCAATGGCCGAAGTGAACACCGCCTCGGACACCCGAAAGTCGCGTTGCAGGTCTTCGAGCTGGGCGGCCATCGGCGCAATCAGCTCCAGTTTCCGACGTTCGTCCTGGCATCGCTTGTTCAGGGTTTCGTATTCGGCGCTGGCCCCTTGCCGGGCGGCCTCGCTGCGCATCAGATCGGCCAACATATCTGTGCGGTTGCCCTTTTGCGACATCTCCAGGTTTGCAATTTCAGCGTGGCTGAGCCCGGTGCGCATCACTGCAATTGAGACCAGTGTCTCATGGGCACGATTATACTGCGCCAGCGCCTCCACCACGCGCGGGTGTTGGCTGCCGTATTGCGAGCGCATTTCTGCCAGCAGCGCCGCCTTGGTCGAGGCATCTTTGGAAAATGTGAGATAGCCGTTGTCGGAATAGAGGTTCAGAACCCTGGCGGCGGTCTTTGTGGGCAGGCCCAGCGTCGCCTCCAATGCAGTGACGTAGGCGGTTTTTTCAATCAATCGGGCCTGTGCGTTTTTGGTCAGCACAAGCAGAGCATCATTGTCGCGCACTTGGGCCGAAAACTGATTCTTGGACAGAAACCCTGTTTCCTGCTGCAAACGGTCGATGTCGGCCCGGGTGGCGGCGACGGATCTCCGGTAGTCCTCGATGGCCGAAACTGCGCTTTGCTCTCGCATGCTGAGCTCATCATTTCTCAGTAGGGTCAATTCGCTTTGAAAGGCATCAAGTATGGCCTCGGCCCGCAATTGTGCTTCTGTGGGGCTGAGACCGGTCATTTGCACCCGGATCAACCCGGTTTGATCAACCAGATCGATTGAGGGCGCCGGCAGATCGGCCACGGGCAGGTCCAAATTCTGGGCCGCTGCCAACCGGATTCTATTGGAGGAAATAAGCCGTTTATAGGTCTGGGTCGGGCTGACGGAGTCGGAGGCAAAGGCCGAGGATGCATAGGAGGACGCCTGTCCAATGCTTTCTAGGTTGACCGATGCCGAGGCTCCGGACCCCGGCAAAATCAGCGCCATATGAGAGGTGTATGTCGGCGGTGTTGTCGTCAGGTAGGTGAAAATCGGCATCCAAATGCCTGCACACCAAATGAGGAAGACCGTCGAATACCTGCTGCAGCGCCAAAAGAAATTGCGCGGCTTACGCGGTAGAAATTGCGCGTTTGGGTAGCCGTTGTTGACCGGATTGCTGCGTTTGAGCGGCGCCTTGGTTGCGGCGGTTCTTCCTGATTTTTTGCTGAATGCTCCCAGAAACACCATCACCTCATCTTTCTGAATACTCTTTCAGATACAGGATATGGGGCGTAGGGAGACGATCAATGATCCCTTCGGCATCAGCCGCGTCACAGGTGGGTGTCTTTCTACCCGAAGGGATAGCTGCGGATCAGAATAGGCCGAGATCGCGGGCAACCAGCGCCGCCTGTGTCCGGTTTGAAACGTCCAGCTTACGATAGAGTGTTTTGACATGCAGCTTGATCGTTGGCTCGGACAGCTCCATGTCTCGGGCGATTTCCTTGTTGGATTTCCCCTCGGACAATCCATGCAGCACCTGACGTTCGCGTTTGGTCAGCTTGTCCAGGACAGGGTGGCTGACCTCTTCTACCTCTGCCGTCATGAAATCAAGCGGCGCATATTGTTCGCCCATCGCCATAAACTTGATCGCATTGACCAATGATTTTGCTGGCAGGGTTTTGGGGATGAAACCAATTGCGCCCATCTCGAGCGCCTGTTCGGCTATCTGGCGGTTGGCCTCGCCAGACATCAATGCGACGCGGTGAACGCCATTGATTTCATTGGCTTTTGCAATGCCCTCCAGCCCGTTCATGCCCGGCATATTGTAGTCCAGGAGAACCAGATCATAGGTCCATTCCCCCCTTAACAGGGCGCATGCCTCAGGGAAATCTGCTGCTGTGTGCAATTCGATGCCATCTTCGCTCTGCATAAAGGCGCTCAGGGCATCCCGTAGGAGTTCATGATCATCGGCAATTAAAATTCGCACCACAAAACCTCATCAAAAAGACAGGACACCTGCCAGTCTAGGAGCAAATGGCGAGCGCCGTGAGAGACTTTAGGCCAGATTTATATCCAAATGGATAATTTCCCCCTGCTGATGGGGGATT
The DNA here is from genome assembly GCA_013214575.1 of Paracoccaceae bacterium. Classification (GTDB taxonomy): domain Bacteria; phylum Pseudomonadota; class Alphaproteobacteria; order Rhodobacterales; family Rhodobacteraceae; genus Parasedimentitalea. The sequence goes on from JABSSD010000037.1 coordinate 11,206, forward strand.
GGACCGCCGATCATGCCGATTGGGCACTTTCGTTTCGGCTTCGATACCGATGCCCAGAACCGGCAACACCATTGATCATGCAGGATATTCGTGAACCCAGCAACAAGGAGTCACGTTATGCAGCATCGGTCCAGCGGCTTTGAAAATTTTTTTGCGCAGGGGGCCACACCGGTATATCCAAAACTGGACCTGTGCTCGGTGATGAATGTTGATCTGGTCGACGCGTCTCCTCAGACGGCGATCAATGGTCTTTTGCAGCCGGGACGGCGCAGTGTGTTTTTCTTTAATGCCCATTGTGCAAACATGAGGGCAGTCCAATCGGACTATGCCACAGCCTTGGCGCGCGCGGATCTGCTGCTGCCTGATGGCATTGGTATTGAGCTGGCTGCGCGGATGCAGGGCGACAGGCTGACGGCCAATCTGAACGGCACCGATCTTTTGCCACCGCTGCTGAAAGCCGCCGCTCGGCAGGGGAAAAGCCTGTTTCTGTTTGGCGGCCGCCCGGGCACCGCAGAAAAAGCCGCTCGGCAGCTTGGGTCAATGATCCCGGGGCTGCGCATTGCCGGAACCCTTGATGGCTATGGCGGCGCGACGGATGCCGAGGCTGCTATTCGCGCCATCAACGCCTCGGGTGCCGATATTCTGCTGGTCGCCATGGGGGTGCCCTTGCAAGAGCTCTGGCTGGACCGCTTTGGCCACCGGCTGCTGCCGGAGCTGAAGATGGCGGTGGGCGGGCTGTTTGATTTCTGGGCCGGGAATGTCAAACGCGCGCCGCTGTGGCTGCGCAAGGTGAAAAGCGAATGGATCTGGCGTCTGGCGATGGAGCCAAAGCGGCTGGCGCAGCGCTATATCCTGGGCAATTTTGCCTTTATGTGGCGCGCTGCGCGACATGCAATGCGCAACAGCTCCAGATATGCCATTCACAAGAGACTGTTGGATGTCGGGCTCAGCGCTGGCGCATTGATCGTGCTGGCTCCGCTGCTGGTGCTGATCTGTGCCGCCATTCGCATCGATAGCCCGGGTGCGGCGATTTTCAGCCAAAAACGGGTGGGCCGCAATGGGGAACACTTCACTCTGTACAAGTTCCGCTCGATGTATCTGGATGCCGAGGAACGGCGCAAAGAGCTGCTTGCGATGTCGGATCGCCAGGGCGTTTGCTTCAAGGCGCGCAATGATCCCCGGGTGACCAGAATTGGCCGAATTCTGCGGCGGTTCTCGCTGGATGAGCTGCCTCAGATTGTCAATATCCTGTCTGGCAAGATGTCGATTGTCGGACCCCGCCCGGCGCTGCCCGAGGAGGTCGAAGCCTATTCTCAGCGGGCGCTTCGCCGCCTCAGTGTCAAACCGGGGCTGACCGGCATCTGGCAGGTCTCTGGCCGGGCGGATATCGACTTTGATCGCATGGTGGATATGGACATCGCCTATGCCCGCTCCCGCTCAATCCTGTTGGACCTGGCGCTGATCTCTGTGACTTTTCAGGCGGTGCTCAAAGGCCGCGGAGCCTACTGAACCCCTGCGGGTCGCAGGATTGCCCAGCGACTAATCCCTGCGACCAACCCCTGTTCCAATCAACGATCCAGGCCTCCTATCCATTCGGATAGGTCCTAATACATAAGAGAGGCAGAGAACCCCCTGGCTCATATGTGAAACTGATCGTGAAAACACAAAGGTGCACCATGACAATCAACGGTATTTTTTCCACCACCCGAGCCTTATTTCTGGCTGCTATTGTCGCAACGCAGGTTGTTGCAGGAACGGCTGATGACACTTCGACACCGGTGCTTGAAATCACCGGCGGTCAGGTCTCGGATCAATCCTACTCGCTAAGCGTTCAGGATCTTCGCAACATTGCGGTCACCAAGATTGTCACATCGACAATCTGGACCCAGGGTGTGCACGAGTTTTCCGGGGTGCCACTGTACACTCTGCTGCAACATCTCGAGGTGACAGGAACCACCATTCAGGCGATTGCCCTCAACGATTATGCGGTGGCGATCCCGATCAGCGATGCCCGGGTCGGAGGCCCCATTGTTGCCTTTGCCATTGACGGGCAGCCCATCCCCAGACGTGAAAAAGGCCCGCTGTGGATTATCTATCCCTTTGATCAGTCGCCAGAATATCGCACCGAAACCATCTATTCGCGCAGCATATGGCAACTTAATCGACTAAATATTGTTGAGTGATATGGTGGCGTAATTGCCCCCAATAGAAAGGGTCGCGCATTGTCCAGTCGCCCCAGGTTGTTTCTTTTTCTCAAGAATTGGCTATTTCTGCCTCTGGTCGCTCTGTGCCTGCCGCTGTTGGTCCTGTTCGGACAAGAAGTTTTCAGGGATCTGAAACTGTTGCGATCGGCCGATACCGATACCGTCCAATGGACGCTGTCTCAGGTTGAGATTGAATATCTCGACTTTTTACTGACCCTCGAGCGGGCCAGCTCGCCGGAGACGCCTGACCTTTCGGCCGTCCGCAAGGATTTTGATATCCTGTACAGCCGGGTTGGGATACTACACAAGGGCAGGCTGTTTGCGCCAACGCGCGAGATCGACAAGTTTCTGATTTCAGTCACCGAGGTGAGGGATTTCCTGGATCGCTCAACCACCGTTATAGATGGCCCGGATGTCGATTTGCAGGCCGCTATTCCTGACTTGCTGAGCCAGGCAAATGCGCTGCGACCGCAGATCCGAAGCCTGTTTATTCAGGGCCTGGCGCATTTCACCCGTCAATCCGATGAGCAAAGGTCACGGGTCTTTGCAACATTGACAGAACTGGCGATTATCTCGGTGACTATCCTGGTCGCCCTGGGCGCCTTGTCTCTCTATTCCATGTTCGCCAATTCCCAAACACAGGAGCGGGGCCGGGCGCTGGCGCGGACCAATGCCCATATGCAGACCATTTTATCAACGACTCGGGAAGCCATCATTGTTGCCGATGCCAAGGGGAAAGTGTTGGATCTGAATGCCGCTTCCGAAACCACCTTTGGCTACACTCTGGAGGCGGTGAAAGGTCAGAGCATCGGTGATCTGATCGTCCCACCTGAACTGAGGGATGCCCATCGCGCCGGGCTGGCCCGGTTGATGCGACCTGGCAAAAATCGACTGGCCGGGACCGAGCGGGTGCGGCGTGAAGCGATCCGTGCCGACGGGGAGCGCATCCCAATTGAACTGGCCTTGCAGCCAGCCAAGGGCGAAGACGACGATCTGATCATTGTCTTCGCCCGCGATATTTCACATCAGTTGGACGCCGAAACCCAGCTGCGCAAGGCCCGCGATCAGGCGCTGGCCGGAGAGAAAGCCAAAGCGAATTTTCTGGCGGTTATGAGCCATGAAATTCGCACGCCCTTGAATGGGCTGTTGGGCAATCTGACTTTGGTCAGTAAAACCCGGTTGGACGCGGATCAGACGACTTTCATTCAGAATATGGAAATTTCGGGGCGGCAGTTGATGCATCACGTCAACTCGATCCTGGATATTGCAAAATTCGAATCCGGTAAAACGGCGGTGACGCATTCTATCTTTCATCTGGGCCAATTTCTGCAAGACATTGTCGACAGTCAAAGCGGCCACGCGGGGCACAATCAAACCACCATCGAATGGGAGTGGCTGGGGCCGGGTCTGGCTTGGGTCAAGACCGACCGGACCATCTTGGAACAGATCCTGCTCAACCTAGTAGGGAATGCGATCAAATTCACCCAGGCCGGCCGGATCAGAATCGAGCTGGAGCGGCTTACTCCGAACGATGGCGACTGCACTGTTGAATTGCGGATCATCGACAGCGGTATCGGTATTTCGCAAGCGGATCAGGTCAGGATATTTGAGGATTTCGAAACCTGTGATCCAACCTTCACGCGCGACAGCGGCGGAAGCGGGCTAGGGCTGGGCATTGCCAGACGCATGGTGCGGCGTCTTGGCGGCAAGATCGGAGTTGAAAGCACCCCCGGCGAAGGCAGTGTCTTCTGGTTCCGCCTGCCTTTCCTTTCGGTCCCGGAGCCGCTTGACACCACCAAGGAAGAAAAGGTCAAAGCCGCAGAGCGACCGCTTTCAATCCTGGTCGCAGAGGACGTCGAGACCAATGCGTTTGTGGCGCGCAAACTGCTGGAGCGGGATGGCCACAAAGTGACCATAACCGCAGACGGATTGTCCACCGTCGCCAGAGCGAGGGCGGAACTGTTTGATGTCATTCTGATGGATATCAGCATGCCCGGAATGGATGGTCTTCAGGCGACCCAGGAAATTCGAACAGCTCCGGCGCCATTCTGTGATGTTCCAATTCTGGCCTTTTCTGCCAACGTGCTGCCGCAGCAAACCGATCATTTCCGCGCCAGTGGCATGGATGGGTTTATTGGCAAGCCGCTGCAATTGCCGGAACTGCGCCGGGCGCTGCAGGCGGTGCTTGATAAATCACTGTCGGTCAACGCCGGCAAGACAGAGAGCCCGCTGGATGACAGCCCGACAATGGCGCAGGAGCTTTTGGATCAACCAGAATATGACAGCTTCCTGGGCCGATTCTTTGCCGAAGGCGATGCTTTGTTGGAAGAGCTGGCAACAGATCCTCTGGTGACGATGGGCTTTGACTCAATTGCCGCGAAATGCCACCGGATACGCAGCACCGCCAGCCTGTTTGGCGCCGCCGACTTTGCCGACAAGCTTGGAGCGCTTGAGATCGCTGCCAGAAATTCAGATGCGGCGGCCAGCGGCATGGAAATCGCCAAACTCTCTGAAGTCTGGACCATAACCCGGGCGACACTTGACCCAAATCGCATAGCGGCATCTGTCGCCGAATAGCGTCTTACTCGTTGATCAACAGGCCCACCGCGATCAGCCCCAACACGCGGGCAACCTCGGCGACATTGGTCAATGTGCTGTCATAGCAGGCAAGCGCATCCCCCGGCAGAATGAAGGGGTCGTAGTCATCCCGGTCGGCACGGCGCAGCATATCCTCAATATCGCGTTCGATGGCGATGGAGACATTTGTGACGGGATTGCGCGACAGCAAAAGCCCCGACCGATGGGCGCTGGTTGCGCGCGGGCCGCCGACGCAGTTCAGATCCACAATGGCCTGCAAATACCGCGACCCATAAGGCATTTCCCGAACATCTCGGCCAACAGCCGAGGTTGCGTTGCTGGAGGCTGGTTGGGTCAGGTTCGACATAAAGACACTCACCCCCGGAGGGCTGATCGGGCTGGGGCGCATCAGGTCGTCCTGAAAACACTGCCGCGAGGGGACAAAGACCTGATCGCCGGTCAGCAACATGACATCGACCATGTTGTGGCCCTCAAAGACGCCGCGCAGATCCAGCTTGTAGAGCCTGCCGTTGCGGCGCAGCTCTATTGCAGACAGATCGGCATCCGGTCGCACGCCACCGGTCGCACGCAGCGCCGCCGACAGATTGCGGGCTTCCGTCGAGGCGCCCAGAGCCTCTTGCCGACCGGTATCAAGCTGATCACCTGCCACACCGCCCAATTCGACCTGATGTGGCTCAAACACCGCACCGGACACCCCGACCAGCGCCGAGGCAACATCCTTGATCCGCACCGAAACAGAGGGGGATATATCGTACAGTTTCTTGTCGATAAGCGAATTTTTCAAGTCGCGCTCAACATCGGAGGTGCTGCGACCCTGGGCCCGAATGGGCGGCAGAAACGGCATTTTCAGAGTGCCATCGCGGGAGATAACATAAGTGCCGCTGAGATCTTCGTCGCTGCCAATCCGGACCTCGATCAGATCATTGCGCGACAGCTTTTCGCCCAGCAGGCTATTGGTGACTGCGCTGATTTTAGTGCCATAGGCGCCGCCCCGATAGGGGAGGCAGGTTTCCGAGTTGAGCCTGGCCGCCTTGAGAAATCCCGCATCGGCGCGGCTGACCTCGATGTCACGATATTGGGCCTGATAGCCATAGTCTCCGGATTGACTTTCCATGTTGTCAGGGTGGCCGGTGGCGGCACAGCTGGCAAGCAGCACAAAAGAAAGCGTGCTGAGACGTCTCATCCACTGGTCAACCAAAACATGCCCTACCTTGTTATTTTTTCGCTCAGTCAAACCATAGACCAGCCGCAAGTCTAGTTCGCCTTATGCAGGTGGATCGTTTTCCTATCCCAATGGGTCAAATGCGCACCAGAATTGACCGGGCCTCTCCAAATGCGGGGCCGCCACCGATGAGCGACAAGGGCTAGGTTGGAGGAAACAACATACGAGTTTCACATGTTCCGCTCCCTTTTCTCCACGCCTTCATTCCTAACAAACCTGATGGCATTTGGCGCATCGGAAATCTCTGGCAAGGCCACCCGCCTGTTGGTTGTTGTGGCAATTTCGCGTAGCTTGAGCGCTGAAAATGTCGGCTATGCCGCCGCCGCGCTGGCGCTGGGTGAAGTGCTGAAATCCTTGACCGAGAACGGCATTGGCCAGCGCATCATCGCCGCTCACAAAGAGGATCTTGAGGCGGTGTGCCACGCGGCCCATCGGCTGTTCTGGAGCTATTGTACCGTGCTGACACTGGTTCAAGCGACCCTGGGGCTGGCGCTTTATTATGCCGGCCAGACCACCGTCGGGGCCCTGGTCGGGCTGATGGCCATCGAGTATCTGTTTATGCCGGCAGGCCTGGTGCAGGTGGCGCTGGCGATGCGGGAGAACCGCCTGAAACGGGTGGCGATGATTTCTGCGGCTCAGGTGTCCGGGGCAAATCTGATCACTGTTGCACTGGCGTTCACCTGGGCATCGCCCTTGGTGTTGATCCTGCCGCGGGTGCTGACCGCACCGGTCTGGCTGGTGGCGGTGCGCCATCTGCGTCCCTGGCAGCGCAAAAGTGCTGCGCCACAGGCTGCGCTGCGGCCCTTCCTGACCTATGGGGTGCCGGTGACCGGGATCGAGCTGGTCAAAGCGCTGCGGCTGCATGCGGATAAGATCGTGGTGGGCGCATTGTTGGGGCCCAAGGCGCTGGGGATCTACTTTCTGGCCTTCAACGCCGGGCTGAGCCTGGCCACATCCTTTTGCGCTGCTCTGGGCATTGTGCTGTTTCCACATCTTTGCCAGGAGGCGGATCAGCACGCAGCCCTGCGGCGCACCGTGACGCTGTCTCTGGCCTGCATCCTGCCATTTGTGCTGCTGCAATCCCTGTTTGCACCGGTCTATGTGCCGCTGCTGCTGGGCGCCAAATGGGCCCATATCGCGCCGACCGTTTCGGTGCTGTGTTTTGCCGCCCTGCCGCTGACAATCTGGACCGCTGTTGCGGCCAGCCTGCGGGTCAGTGGCCGCCCCAGGGTCGAGTTCACCGTGACCCTGATCCTGGCAACTGCCCTGGTTGTCTCGGCCATCCTGACCGCCCCATACGGATTGACCACCATGGCGACGGCCTATGTGACCACCACCACCATCATACTGCTCGCAGCGGCTCTGCCGCATCTGATGAAACCCTCGCCACAGGAACTGAGAAAGGTCTGAGTCATGCCAGAATTTACCATCATTATGCCGTGTTTCAACGCCGCAAAAACACTGAATGAATCCATCGGATCGCTGTTGTCTCAAACGATCAGGGACTGGGAACTGATCTGTATTGATGATGGATCAACGGATGAAACAGCCAAGCTGCTAAAGGGCTGGGAAGCGGCGGACCCACGTATCAAAATGTTGCGCAATGACGGTAAGGGCCCCAGCTCTGCCCGCAATATGGGTGCGCATTCCGCTGCCGGAAAAATTCTCTGTTTCTGTGATGCCGATGATCTTTGGGTGCCAAAGAAACTGGAATATCTGCATCGGGAATTCAAGGTCGAGCGGGTAGATGGAGTCTTTGGCCGGGTTGCCTTTTTCCGCAAGCGCGGCAAAGCAGACACGCATTCAAGGATGCCCAATGCCCGCCTCTCGGTGCCACTGCTGATGGGGGAAAACCCGGTGTGCACCACCTCGAATATATCCATTCGCCGCAGGACCTTTCTGCTAAGTGGCGGGTTTGACGTCGATATGGTCCACAACGAAGATCTTGAATGGCTGATCCGGCTTGTGGGCAGCGGCGCAACCCTCAACGGTGTTGCCGAGCTGCACGTGTGGTACCGCACAAGCCCGCAAGGATTGTCGTCTGATCTGACGGCCATGTCCCAATCGCGTCAGAAGGTTCTGGCAACGGCCCGCAGCTTTGGGTTCGAGCCAGACCGGCGCGCCGAGGCGATCTATATGCGCTACCTGGCCCGCCGTTCGCTCAGATTGGGCCACTACGGGTCGTCCGCCATTTGCCTGACGCTTTCGGGGCTGCGGCAAAGTCCGCGCGCATTTTTGTTTCCGTTGCGCAGTGGGTTGCTAACCGCAATCTGCGCCATCTGCGCGCCCCTTTTGCCCAAATCATGGCGCCGTTCGCTGTTCTCCCGTTGAAAATAATGGAGTATCTGATGCCCAGAGCAAGCCTTATTGTCCCCGCCTTCAATGCCACTGAAACCCTGGTTGAGACGTTGGAATCGTTGCGAAATCAAAGTTTTCAGGACTTTGAGGTTGTGGTGGTGAATGATGGCTCCACCGACCGCACGGCTGACGTCATCCAGCCGTTTCTGAAAGACCTCCGGTTTCATGTGGTTGAGCAGCCTAACCGGGGGTTGGCGGGGGCGCGAAATACCGGAATTGCCAATGCGGCGGGCGCCTATATTGGCTTTTGTGACGCGGATGATCTTTGGCTGCCAGACAAGCTGGCCCGTCATGTCCGCCATCTTGATCGGTCACCGGACGTGGGGCTCAGTTATGCGGGGTCGATATTGATTGATGAGGACAGCCAGCCGCTGGGCCTGAAGCAGACCCCCCGGTTGCACGCGATCACCGCCGCCGAAGTGTTCAAGAGAAACCCGGTGGGCAATGGTTCGGTGGCGGTGTTTCGCCGCGCGGCGCTGATGGACATTGCCTATAGGCCGCAACAGCATCACCCGCGGCAATGGTTCTTTGACGAAACATTTCGCCAGTCCGAAGATATTGAATGCTGGCTGCGCCTGGCACTGACCACCGACTGGGAAATCGAAGGTATTCCAGGCCATCTGACCAAATACCGGATTGCCGGCCAAGGTCTGTCAGCCAACACCAACAAGCAGTATGTGTCCTGGGTCCGTATGGTCGACAAGTTGCGGCCGTTGAACCCCAGCTTCTTTGCCAGTCATGAACCCGCCGCGCGGGCCTACCAGCTGCGTTATCTCGCCCGCCGCGCGATCAGCGCCGGGGATGGGGGCAGGGCGAGCAAATATGCGCATGAATTCCTCCGGGCGTCTCTCAGGCCGCTTTTTGAGGAGCCGTTTAAAACACTGACCACGCTGGCCGCCGCCGAATTTCTGGCCCGCACCGGATATGATCCGGTGCGCATTGCAGGGCGGCTGCGGCACTGAGACGTGACCATGCTCCAACGGCAACAACATAGGGAGGCTCTCATGAGCAATGCTTCAATCTTGCACCTCACGGATGACACCACACCGGGCGGTGTCATGCGGGTGATCGACACTATTCTGAGTTCAAGATATCTGGCGAAAACCGCCAAGCACCGGATGGCCGTGGTCGAGAACAACAGGTTGACCCTGCCCGAAGGCGGCGTTGATGTGATTGTCTCTCATTTGGCGTTGAACTGGCGGAACTTCGCAGCGCGTGCGCGGTTTCGCGCCATGCACCCCAATATACCGATGATCCATGTGGAGCACAGCTACACCCAAGGTTTTGTGGCGCAGAAGGTTCTGAACAAGACCCGGTTTTTTGCGATGCTGCGCAGTGCCTTCTGCCTGTTCGACCGGGTTATTGCGGTCAGCAATGCGCAAAAAGACTGGCTGATCCGGCGGGATCTGATCGACGAGGACCGGTTGTCAGTCATTCGATCCTCGGTTGAACTGGCCGGGTTTGAAGCGCTGCCCAGGCCCCCCAAACAAGTGCGGGTCTTTGGGCTGGTCGGACGCCTGCACGAGCAGAAGGGGTTTGATATTGCCATTCAGGCCTTTCGCGAGTGTAGCGGGCCGGATCTGCGGCTAAAAGTCTATGGCGATGGCCCGTTGCGGGCTGAGCTTGAGGCGCTGGCCTATTGCGATCCCAGGATCACTTTTTATGGCCATTGCGATGATCCGCTGGAACCGATGCGGTCGATCGATGCGCTGCTGATGCCGTCGCGATGGGAGGCCTATGGGCTGGTGGCGCGCGAAGCCATGTCTGCCGGTCGCAAAGTGATTGTTGCAACCACCGATGGTTTGCAGGATCACATCAGATCCGGTGCGATAGAGGTGCATGACCATAGTATTTCTGCCTGGTCCCAGGCGATCACAAACGCGGTCCAGACGCTGGACAAAACCCGCGACGTTGAGCCCGACAAAAAGTCAGATCATGCCCAGACAGCAAGCTGTTTCGAATATGATTGGGAAAAATGTTTGCAGAACATTTAGCCCTGACGCATTGCCCTCTCGTGGCGACAGAGCCTGTTTTTTGGGGACTGTTTCATTGAATTTCTGCTGCGACAAAGGTGGGAAAAGCACTGGGCGGCAACTGCCTTTTTTCCGACAATATTAAGCGATCGTTATTGTGGTTCAGCGATACTGTCCCAGCAGCATAGGGCGTGGTTCCTAGACCTCAGCCACCAAGGGCAAGCGGCTTGCTTGTCGGCTACGCAAAGGATGAAGATAGACATGGCGGATAGTGAATTCAAAAGACCCTTCGGATTTGAAGGCGTGCAGACCGACCCGGAAGAAAGCTATCGTGCCGGTTATCAGCATGGCACCCGTGAAATGCTGCGCTTTCTGGAAACCCGCAATACCCAAGGGCTGGATCGGGTCAAAGCTTGGATCAACAGCGATCTGGCCACTTGGCGCCATGATACTCAGGCTGAACCGAATCCTCCGAAATTGTAACGCATCGTCTGGTCACATCTGGTCACGGCAGCTCACAGCGACCTGTATCAAGCGGCCATGCGCCAAAGCCCGACACGTCGGCATGGCGCGCATGGCCGTTTGGCGGGGGTCTCACGGCAACAAAGACAGTCTCTTGAAAAACAGGGTTTTCACGGCATCCGACTGCACGCGGATGCAAACATCGACCGGGCTGCGCTGGCTGTCTGACGCGGCCAATGTCGCGCCCACGGTTTCGCCCTCGCAGGAGACCGTTAGTGGCACTGGCTGCATCTCGAACAGCTCGGGGTGGGTGCAGGCAATTACCGCCGCCGGATCATGCAGGGAGCAGCCGTCGAACTTGCCGACGGTCTCGTAGAACTTCAGATAGAACACCGACATTTCTTGCAGCATGCCCCCCAGTTCGGGGGCCTGCGCCGCGATGGCGGTGAAATCGGTCGGGGTACATAAGATGCGGTGAGTCACATCCAGGCCCACCATCACCACTTTGGCACCTGATGCAAACACCACATCGGCAGCCTGGGGGTCATGGTAGATATTGGCTTCGGCGTGCGGGGTGATATTGCCACCCTCGTTCAGCGAGCCGCCCATGATCACGATGCGGGCGACATTCTGGGCAAACTCCGGGTCGCGCTGGATTGCGATTGCGATATTTGTCAGGGGGCCGATCGGGCAAAGCACCAGCTCTCCCTTATGCTCGCGGGCCATGCGGCACAGGAAATCGGCGGCGTCTTCGCCGATGGGCTGGCCCTTGGGCTGGGCTGCCGGAATATCTCCGAACCCCTCAACGCCGTGAACCTGGGCTGATGGGGCAAAGGGCGGCAGCACCAGCGGTGCCGCTGCACCCTGGGCCACCGGCAGCTCTAGCCCGGCGGCTTCGAGCAGCCGCAGGGCGTTGCGGGTGGCAATGTCGGTTGTGACATTGCCAAACACCGTGGTCAGCCCCAGCAGATCAATATCAGAGGCGGCTGCGGCGTAGAAAATCGCCATGGCGTCGTCGATCCCCGGATCGGTGTCGATGATCATTTTGACGGCCATGGCGGGTCTCCGGGATCAGTTGTTAAACAGGAAATGCATGACGTCGCCGTCCTGCACGATATATGTCTTGCCCTCGGCGCGCATCTTGCCAGCTTCTTTGGCACCCTGTTCGCCATTGCTGGCGATGAAATCATCATAGGCGATGGTTTCGGCGCGGATGAAGCCTTTTTCAAAGTCACCGTGGATGACGCCGGCCGCCTGTGGGGCGCTGGTGCCATTGCGGATGGTCCAGGCGCGGGCCTCCTTGGGGCCAACGGTGAAATAGGTCTCCAGATGCAGCAGCTCATATCCGGCGCGGATCAACCGGTCCAGACCGGCCTCGGCCAGACCCATTTCGCTGAGGAACATCTCTGCCTCTTCCGGCTCCAGTTGCGAGATTTCTTCCTCGATCTGGGCCGAGATGATGACGTGGCTGTTGCCCTCGGCGGCGGCCATTTCGGCGACCTTGGCGGACAAGGCGTTGCCCTCGACGGATTCGTCCTCGCCGACGTTGCAGACGTAAAGCACCGGCTTGCTGGTCAGCAGTTGCAGCAGCTTCCAGGCCTTGAGATCGTCTTCGTCCACCTCGACCAGACGTGCAGGCTTGCCGTCTTCCAGCAGGGCCTGAGCGGCGGCCAGCAGGCGTTCCTGCTGTTGCGCCTCTTTGTCGTTGCCCTTCAGCTTGCGCACCAGATTGGCACGACGCTTCTCGACGCTTTCCAGATCGGCCAGCATCAGTTCGGTCTCGATGGTGGCGGCATCGGCCACCGGATCGACGCGGCCCTCGACATGGGTCACATCGCCATCTTCAAAGCAGCGCAGCACATGGGCAATCGAATCCGTCTCGCGGATGTTGGCGAGAAACTTGTTGCCGAGGCCTTCGCCCTGCGAGGCGCCTTTGACCAGACCGGCAATATCAACAAAGGTCATCCGGGTGGGGATGATCTGTTTTGAGCCGGCAATCGCCGCCAGTCTATCCAGCCGCGCGTCGGGCACGCCGACCTCGCCCACGTTGGGCTCGATGGTGCAGAACGGAAAGTTGGCCGCCTGCGCCGCAGCGGTTTTGGTCAATGCGTTGAACAATGTGGACTTGCCGACGTTCGGCATCCCAACAATTCCCATTTTAAAGCCCATAACGGCCTCCTGATACAATGTTGCGCTGCTCATAGCTGCCCGCAGCCAAAATGGCCATAGTCTGACGCGTTTCCGCCAAACCAGAGGGGTCCTGGGGGCCTCGACAGGGCGGTGACGGGGAAGCGACCGCGCGGGCGGGATTGATTTTCCTCTCAGATTTGGGCACATCCAAAGGGTACAAAGGAAAAGGCCCGACCATGACCCGCATTGATGCCAAATTTGCCGAACTCTCGGCTGCCGGAAAAAAAGCCTTTGTGGCCTATGTGATGGCCGGGGATCCGGATTTCGACACCTCGTTGGAGATCGTCAAAGGTCTGCCCTCTGCCGGCGTTGATATTATCGAGCTGGGGGTGCCGTTTACCGACCCTATGGCGGATGGGCCGACAATTCAGCTGGCCGGTCAACGGGCGCTGGATGGCGGCATGACGCTGCAAAAGACGCTGGATCTGGCGACTGAGTTCCGCAAGACCGACAACACCACCCCGATTGTGATGATGGGCTATTACAACCCGATCTATTCGCGCGGCGTCGATAAATTCCTGGTCGATGCCAAGGCGGCTGGCGTTGACGGGCTGATCATTGTGGATCTGCCGCCCGAAGAAGACGCCGAACTGTGTATCCCGGCGCAACAGGCGGGGCTGAACTTTATCCGGCTGGCCACCCCCACCACCGATGATGCGCGACTGCCGCGGGTGCTGCAAAACACCTCGGGCTTTGTCTATTACGTCTCGATCACCGGCATCACCGGTGCCGCCGAGGCCGAGGCCGGCGATGTCGGCCCCGAGGTCGCCCGCATCAAGGCGGCCACCGATCTGCCGGTCATTGTTGGCTTTGGCATCAACACACCTGAGCGGGCGCAGACTATCGCGTCCATCTCGGACGGCGCCGTTGTTGGCAGTGCCATCGTCAGCCAGATCGGCGCGGGCAAACCGGTGGCTGAGGTGCTGGCCTTTGTGAAAACACTATCCGACGGCGCCCACCGCGCCTAAAGTCGGCACCCGAGACTAAATTCGCGCCCGCCGATGGCGGACGCGTGCCATTCCCAAGGTCTGCTGGGCCCAAGGCCTGCCGGGAACATGGGCGAAACTTAGGGCACGGCAGTGTGAACTCTAAGTATGACGTCTCGTTTTGTTGCGCCATTGCGCTTGCCTTGATGAATTGGTAAATAATTTTTACCAAGTTAAAACGGAGGCCTGCCCAGTGCCAGTCATCACCAATGTCGACGACCTCAAACGCATTTATCAGCGCAGGGTTCCTCGGATGTTTTATGATTATTGCGAAAGCGGCAGCTGGACCGAGCAGACCTTTCGCGAGAACACCAGTGACTTTGACCAGATCCGACTGCGTCAGCGGGTGGCGCTGGACATGACCGGGCGCTCGACCGCCGGTCAGATGATTGGTCAGGATGTTGCGATGCCGGTGGCGCTGGCGCCGGTGGGCCTGACCGGCATGCAGCACGCCGATGGCGAGATCAAGGCGGCTAGGGCTGCCGAGAAATTCGGGGTGCCGTTCACCCTGTCCACCATGTCGATCTGTTCAATCGAGGATGTGGCAGAGAACACCAGCAAGCCGTTCTGGATGCAGGTCTACACCCTGAAGGACGATGATTTCATGCAGCGGCTGTTTGATCGCGCTAAGGACGCCAAGTGTTCGGCGGCGGTGATCACGGTGGATCTGCAATTGCTGGGCCAACGTCATAAGGATCTGAAGAACGGCTTGTCGGCGCCACCAAAGCTGACGGTGAAATCTGTCGCCGACATGATGACCAAGGTGCAGTGGGGCCTGGGCATGCTGGGCACCAAGCGCCGGTTCTTTGGCAATATCGTGGGCCATGCCAAGGGGGTGAAGGACCCCTCGTCGCTGGGCACCTGGACCGCCGAGGCCTTTGACCAGGCGCTGGACTGGGACAGGATTCGCCAGTTCCGCAAAATGTGGGACGGGCCGCTGATCATCAAGGGTATCCTGGATGCCGAAGACGCCAAGCAGGCGCTGAACGTCGGCGCCGATGCCATCATCGTCTCCAACCACGGTGGCCGCCAGCTGGACGGAGCGCTCAGCGCCATCAAGTCGCTGCCTGCGATCATCGATGCGGTTGGTGACAAGATCGAGGTGCATTTCGACAGTGGTATCCGCTCGGGTCAGGACGTGCTCAAGGCGCTGTCGATGGGGGCCAAGGGCACCTATATCGGCCGCGCCTATATCTATGGGCTGGGAGCGATGGGCGAGGCAGGGGTGACCAAATCTCTGGAGCTTATCCAGAAAGAGCTGGAAACCACCATGGGCCTGTGTGGGGTGACGTCGGTTGATAAGCTCAGTCGCGATAACCTGCTTGTTCCGCAAGGGTTTGAAGGCAACTGGCAAGGCTAAGGCGCTTGCCTTAGGGCGGGGCCTGACCTTTTAGGGGAAGGCACCGCCGCCGATATCGGGCTGCGCTGTCTCCGTTGGGATCGCGGCAAAGGAGGCGGTGCTTCCAAGGCCTCTTTCCATCCTTCCGGCTTTGCTCTATATGCGCCTCTTCACGCGGGGATACAGCCTTGGAGGATTCCCGCCCTAACATTTGGAGTATTATCATGGCTGGAGAGATTCCTGATCTCGTAGCTCTGGAACGGACGGGGACAGGCAAGGGCGCCGCTCGTCAGGCACGACGCGATAGCCTGGTCCCAGGCGTAGTTTATGGCGGCGACACTGCCCCACTGGCAATCAACATCCCCTTCAAAGTTCTGTTGAAGAAGTTGAGAGCTGGCCGGTTCAAGTCGACCCTTTTCAACCTGAAGGTTGAAGGCCACGACGACGTCCGCGTGATCTGTCGCGACGTGCAGCGTGATGTTGTCAAAGACTTGCCAATACACTTTGACCTGATGCGCCTGCGCCGCACTTCGGAAATCGCCCTGTTCATTCCGGTCGAGTTCATCAACGAAGAAGAGGCTCCTGGTCTTAAGCAGGGCGGCGTTCTGAACGCTGTGCGTCCTGAGGTTGAGCTGGTTGTGACTGCGGGTGATATCCCCGAGAAGTTGGTTGTGGATCTGACTGGCCTGAATCTTGGCGATACTGTCACGATTTCGTCGATCAATCTGCCCGAGGGCGCACGCCCGTCCATCGACCGCGACTTTGTTGTTGCCAACATCTCAGCCCCATCAGGGCTGCGTTCGTCGGGGACTGAAGACGAAGCCGAAGCCGAGGGCGAAGAAGCCCCAGCCGAAGCCTAAGATTTTTGCCATTGGCAAATTTGAAACGGGGTCCTTCGGGGCCCCGTTTTTTTGATGTTTGGCAAATGCCGCATTTCAGGGCAAAACACTTAGTATCGTTATTCGCAAGGAACACCCCGGCATGAAACTTTTCGTCGGCCTCGGCAATCCGGGTGGCAAATATGCCCGCAACCGCCACAATATCGGCTTTATGGCTCTGGATCAGATCGCCTCGGATCACGGGTTTTCACCGTGGAAAAGCAAATTCCAGGCGCAGCTCTGCGAGGGGATGCTGGGGGGCGCCAAGGTGCTGTTGCTGAAGCCGCAGACCTTCATGAACCTGTCCGGCCAATCGGTCGGCGAGGCGATGCGGTTTTACAAGCTGACCGTCGATGAGGTGATGGTGCTGCATGACGAGCTGGACCTGGCGCCGGGCAAATGCCGGGTCAAGCAGGGCGGCGGCCATGCCGGTCACAATGGGCTGCGCTCGATCCATTCGCATATTGGGGCGGACTATGGCCGGGTGCGTCTGGGCATTGGCCATCCGGGACACAAAGACGCGGTGGCGGGATATGTGCTGCGGGATTTCCCCAAGGCGGACGAGATCTGGCTGGATGATCTGATGCGTGGCATCTCGGATGGCGCTGCGTCGCTGGCGGCCGGCGATGGCGGCCGGTTCATGAATGCAGTGGCCCTGCGCATTGCACCGCCGCGCAGTTCGACCAGCAAACCAAAGGCAGAGGCACAGGCACAGGTGCAGGCGCAGCAGGCGGCCAAGCCGGATGGTGTTGCAGACCAGCCCGATCAACAATCACCGCTACAAAAACTGCTCGGAAAATTCAAATAACGCAGCTTCCGTAGCGTCCGGGTTGCCCTGATGGCCTTCACAGGCTTGGCTGGGCAAAACCGGAGGTAGGCAAATGCGTAGGGCGTTCAAGATCATTGTTCGGACAGGGCTGCTGCTGGCTATTGTCAGCGCGGCGCTTGGCCTGTGGAAGCGCGAAGAGATCTTTCGCTTGCTGGCGGTGAACTCGTTGTTTTCGGCAGAGAAAATCGTTGCCAACTTCTCCAATATGGCAGGCGCCTTTGTGACCACTCCGCTGGCGCGTGGCGGCGGCGCGATCAGCCCGCTGCCGCAAGGCGATGACATGGCCCTGCCTGCGGGCACAGATCAATGGATCAAGGACCGGGCGGTGACCTCGCTGTTGGTGCTGCAGAATGGCCAGATCCGCCACGAAAGCTATTATCTCGGCACCAGTTCCAGCGACCGGCGGGTGTCCTGGTCGGTGGCCAAAAGCTATCTGTCTGCCCTGTTCGGAGTGCTGATGGAGGAGGGTGCGATTGCCTCGCTTGATGACCCGGTCACCAAATATGCGCCCTTGCTGAAGGGCAGCGCCTACGGCGAGGCTAGCATCAGGAACGTGCTGAACATGGCCAGCGGGGTGCGTTTTGACGAGGATTACCTGGAGTACAGCTCCGACATCAACCGCATGGGCCGGGTCATTGCGCTGGGCGGCACTCTGGATCAGTTCACTGCGGATGTGAAAGACAGTTTTGCCACCCCCGGCGACAGCTGGCAGTATGTCTCGATTGATACCCATGTGATCGGCATGGTGATCCGCGGCGCCACCGGCCGCGATGTGCCCTCTCTGCTGAGCGAGAAGATCCTGATGCCACTGGGACTGGAGCGGGATGGCTATTACATCACCGACGGTGCCGGAGTGGCCTTTGTGCTGGGCGGGTTGAACTTTACCAGCCGCGACTATGCCCGCTTTGGTCAGATGATCGCGCAGAACGGTGCTTACGGTGGCCAGCAGATTGTACCGGCTATGTGGATCGCCGAGTCGACACAGGCCTCGGCTCCGACGGCGCCCGGTGACATCGGCTATGGCTACCAGTGGTGGATCCCTGTTGGGGCCCATGCGGGCGAGTTCATGGCCCGCGGTGTCTATGGGCAATACATCTATATCGACCAGACCCGCAACGTGGTGATCGTGACCACCGGTGCCGATCGCAAGTTCCGCGAAAGCGGCGTCAACCGCAGTCATATCGAAATGTTCCGCAAACTGGCGCGGTTCCTATAACCTCGGGGATGGGGGCGGGCGGCGGTTGCCCTCTCCCGGTGCTGAGGGTGGTGCTGCGGACTGTGCTGCGGATTTTGGACTAAAAGGACATAGAGATGAAAAACTGGTTGAAAACATACGATGACTGCGTTCCAGCCGAGATCAATCCAGATCGCTACCCCTCGGTCGTGGCCCTGTTTGAGGCGGCGGCGCAGAGCTATGCCGACACCGCCGCATATGAGTGTTTCGGCCAGACCATGAGCTACGCCGAGGTGGAGGCGAAATCGCGTGCGGTGGCGGCCTATCTGCAGGTGAAGATGGCGGTCAGACGCGGCGATCGCATTGCCCTGATGTGCCCCAACATCTTTGCATTCCCCATTGCCATGCTGGGCATTCTGCGCGCCGGGGCGGTGCAGGTTAACGTCAATCCGCTGTATACTGGGCCTGAGCTGCAGCACCAGCTGGTTGATGCCGATGTGGACACGATCCTGATCTTTGGCGGCTCGACGCCGGCGCTGGCCGAAATTATCGACAATACACCGGTGAAGACCGTCATCACCATCGATCTGGGCGATGGCATTGGCCTGCCGATCCCGACACCCGCCGTGGATCCACGCCTTGGCGGTGCCCTCAAATTTGCCGATATGCTGGAACAGGGGGCGGGGCTGGACTATACGCCGGTCGCACTGACAGGTCAGGACAATATCTTTTTCCAGTACACCGGCGGCACTACGGGTCCGTCCAAGGGCGCCGTTCTCAGTCATCGCAATGTGGTGGCCAATCTGGAGCAGTACAAGGCGCTGCTACACGAGGCCTCAAAGCCGGGCGAAGAGGTGATGGTCTGTGCGTTGCCGCTGTATCACATCTTTGGTCTGACCCTGTCGCTGGCCAATCTGTCTATCGGCGCCCGTATCATCCTGATCCCCAACCCGCGCGACATGGATGCCCTTCTGGCGGCGATCAAGGATGCAGGCATCACTGTCTTTCCCGCAGTCAATACGCTGTTTGCCGGCATGGCGATGCACCCCGCTGCCAGCGACGTCGATTTCTCCCGGCTCAAGGTGTCGATTGGTGGCGGCGCTGCCGTCGTTGAAACCACCTCGCAGAACTGGAAGGCGCTGACCGGCTCGCATATCACCGAAGGCTACGGCCTGTCCGAGGCCTCGCCGGTGCTGACGCTGGTGCCGATTGGGGTCACTGACTTCACCGGGTCCTGTGGCCTGCCAGTGCCCTCCACTGATATCATTCTGCTCGGCGATGACGACAGACCCGTTGCCCTGGGCCAGCCTGGCGAGATCTGCGCCAAGGGACCGCAGGTGATGGCAGGCTACTGGAACAGGCCCGCCGCCAATGCCGAGGCCTTTACCGCCGATGGCTATTTCCGCACCGGTGATATCGGAGTGTTTGACGAGGCCGGCTTCCTGCGCATTGTCGATCGCAAGAAGGACATGATCATTGTCTCGGGGTTCAATGTCTTTCCCAATGAAATCGAAGCCGTTGTCAGCGCCTGTCCCGGAGTGGCCGAATGTGCCTGTATCGGGGTGCGAGATGACAAGACCGGCGAGGCGGTCAGTGTCTTTGTCGTCAAGATCCCCGGAGCCGAACTGAGCGACCAGGCCATTATGGCCCACTGTCGGCAGAACCTGACCGCCTATAAAGTGCCGCGCCAGATCACCTATCTGGAAGAACTGCCCAAATCCAATGTCGGAAAAATCCTGCGCCGTGCGCTGCGCAGGGTCTGATCGGCTGCGATTCTGGGCCATTTTTCCTGTGAACCTCTGCTGGCCTGTGGGTAACTCAGTGGATTGCGCTATTTGGATAAACTGGGGTGTAGGGACGGCCTGATTGAACCCTGGGATACGCCGACATTGGGGCAGGGGTGTCGCCCATAATTCAACGTAAGTCGTTGTTTTTATGAGATTGTTGTGGGTTCTGTTAAGAAATTTTCGATTTGTGTAATTTAGCTGTTGCGGGATTGGTGTGATAACCCTAGAACCCCCCTACCGGCGGCGCAGATGTGCTACCGGGGACGCTTCGGAGAGACGGGGAATGGAGATTGGGATGAGGCGGGCGCGCTGAGAGATTGGCG
>JABSSD010000038.1 GCA_013214575.1 Paracoccaceae bacterium
CCTCTTTCACGGCGCGGTGGCAGCCGATCCTGGCAGCGCCCGACTTCGAGAGCTCCTTGAACGCCACAAGGCCGAAGTGGCCACTGGCGCCGCTAAGGTCACCGGTCTTGTCGGGCGTGAGATCGAAATTTTAGTTATCCTGGAAGGTCTCACTCAAGCTTGGGCGCTGCATCGAGACGCCGCCGTGGAAAGCGCGAAACTGTTGGGACGTGGCCTGCGGAAACTTGAAATTTAGTCCGACAGGACGCCGAAAATCGCAAGCATTGGACACAGGCCTTTGCACTGCCGCCAATTGTCGTTTCAGGGCCAAGGAAGACATTGGAACAATATCGTGCAAAGCTGAAATGCACCTGAGGCAATATATTGCTACCATGGTACGCCAGAGAGCGCGCAGGATGCAGGGCAAGCGCGGCTTAGCCAACAGCGCCCGTGGTCCATTTTGGCGCCCCCTTTCCAAAAACATTACCAGCGCTGTATCTCCCGGACAGTTGCCGAGCACCTGTTGTTGGATCAGGCCAGGATTGCCGCTGGCCAAGCCCCTACTGATCCAGCCGAATTCGTTCGCAATCTTAGCACAGTACTGGACGGCGCGCTGTCGCGTCACCTTGGCCTGCGCAGAAATGAAGACTGTTGGCCATTCCCGGTCTGACCGCCGGGATTGCTTGCAAAACGGGATGGTTTGGACGCAGAGTGCTTCCCGACTAACAGTGGCCGAATTCTTGGTTTCGGTCACAGACAAGACCATTGAGGTATAAGCTTGGACATCGTCATCATAGGTGCGGGCCTCTCCGGGCTAACAGCCGCAGTAACACTTCAGAATGCGGGCGCTTGCGTTCAGGTTGTCGAAGCGGATGCGCAAATCGGAGGCCGCATTCGCGCTTTGCGGCAACCGGTGACCAACCGAGTACTTGCCGATCTTGGGCCAACCTGGGTTTGGCCAAAGCATCAACCCGTTGTCGCTCGATGGCTCGAAATACTTGGCTTGAAAACCTTCGAGCAGTTTAACCAAGGTGACGCTGTTATCTTGGGATATGGACCGACCCCGCAACGCCAGCCTCTGCCCGGACAAGATGGAATAGCACGTATCGTCGGTGGGCCGACCGCGCTGATTGACACGCTCGCCAGGCGAGTTGGTGATGCCAATATCCGGACGTCCACTCCGGTCACCGGAATTTCTGAAGACGGGCCAAAGCACCTGTCCGTTCACATTGGTTCAGGTGAGATCATCACGGCGCAGAAGGTGATTGTTTCAGTTCCACTTCGAGTTGCGGCCACGACTATGCTCTTGCCTTGGGCGCCAAAGGCCTTGCTCGACGCCATGCGCGGGACACCAACTTGGATGAGCACCCACGCCAAGGCCGTTGCTCTTTACGAACGGCCCTTTTGGCGAGATGCGGGGCTGTCTGGTCGGGTTGCTAGCCGTATTGGCCCACTTGTCGAGGTCCATGATCATTCAGGCGTCGATGGCACCCCTGCGGCGCTTTTTGGATTTGTGGGGTGGCCGCCGCAACAACGGCGAAATGACCCAGAGGGACTGAGGCAAGCAATTCTGGATCAGCTTTTGGAATGCTTTGGAAAAGCTGCGGCCTCACCTCTTGAGCTGGTCGTTCAAGATTGGGCGCTGAACCTTCGGACTGTGACCAACTTGGATCTCTCTCGAGATGCTGATCATCCCGATGTCGGTGCATCCCTTCTTAGACAGGCGCATCTCGACGGCCGTGTCCAATTTGCTGTATCCGAAGCTTCCGATCTAAGCCCCGGTCTCATTGAAGGCGCGCTTGCGATGGGCGAGAGGGCGGCTTTGGAGGTGCTGGGAACAAGCCTGTAACTCTGCAATTGGGCGAAAAATAGCCTGTGTCAATCGGCATTGGATATTGCCCCCCTGGCTATTTCCAGCGGGGAATTGCCCGCGGGGAATTGATTGTGCCAAAGCGCTCGCCAAGCAATTGTTGTTGGGCGTAGTTCAGCAAACTGATGAGATTTAGGGAGGCGACGGATGCCGCAATATAACCACGGAGAGGCTAATTCCTCTTGCTAATTGCACAGATCAGCGACCCCCACATTGTGGAACCGGGCCGGAAAGCATGCGATGTCGCGCCGACCAGTGAGAGATTGGCGCAGCTTGTGAGCTGCCTCAACAAACTTGATCCGCTGCCCGACGTGGTTTTGATCACTGGCGACATTACCCATGACGGCACCGCCGCACAGGCCGCACAGGCCAAGCACCTACTGGAACCACTGAAAATGCCCTATCATGTGGTGCCCGGAAACCATGACGACAGAACAACGCTGGCCAAGGTGTTTTCGGGGCCAACCTGCCCAGCGCAAGACGAAGAATTCTTGCACTATGTGATCGAAGACCACGACATCCGCCTCATCGGCCTGGACAGCACCAAACCGGGCGCTCCAGGCGGCGAGATCTGCCAAAGGCGCGCCGCCTGGCTTGAAGCACGGCTGAACGAGGCAGCGGAGCGGCCCACAGTCTTGTTCATCCATCATCCACCGGTGAAATTCGGAGTGCAGGAGACCGATGTGGACGGTTTCCAAGGGGCTGACCTGTTGGGAGAGCTTGTAGAACGGTTTGCCAACATCGAGCGTATTCTCTGCGGGCACATCCATTTGACCGCCCATAGCCTATGGCGTGGAACGGTTGTCAGCACCGCCCCTTCTGCGGGCGGTATGCGGCTGGCGCTGGATCTCACGCTCAAGAAATCGTCCGGTTTCCACCTCACCAACCCGGAATTCCAGCTCCACCACCGGACGACTGATGGTGGGCTGGTCACGCACCAGGTTGAAGTGTTGGAAAATGACAAACTATACTTGTTCTGACGACAGCGACGAAACCATGCCAGCTGACACACGACGCGAAACATCTCAGGCCCATTTTGGTGCCGTCCTGACAACCATTCCACGCCATCAACAAAGCCCTTTTGCTAGCCCAACGAAATGAACCTGCCTATAATACAGGCGCAAACAGGCGGGCTATCGGAGCACCGACACGGATACCCCAGGGTTGCTCGTCCAAATTTTTGCCTAGCAGCAAGGCGCGTTCGAAATCGCGTTCCAGCATGCTTGCTGTTGCGGCAGCAGGACGCGGGTCGAAAAAGGCGGCCATGGCCTCAAAATTCAGCCGGAACGAGCGGTTGTCCAGGTTGGTTGTGCCAATGGCAGCAAAATCATCATCCACCAGCACCACTTTCTGATGCATAAACCCCGGCTGGTAGCGCCAGACCTGAACTCCGGCTGCCCTGACCTCGTCGAAATAGGCAAAGGCCGCCAGCCAGGGGATTTTGTGATCTATAACTTCGGGGACCAGGATGCGCACATCCAGCCCGCGCAAGGCCGCGTGTTTCAGCGCCGTCAGGACGTCGGTATCCGGCACGAAATAAGGGGACGCAATCCAAACCCGCCTCGTTGCCGCGCTGATGGCTGAGAAGAAGAACAGAGCCCCGGTTTCCATTTCGTCGCCCGGACCGGTTGGCACGATCATCGCGGTCATGTCCTCGGGGGCGTGCGGCGCTTCCCAGTTCAGAACATCGATCAGCACCTCAGAGGTGGCCCAGTGCCAGTCTTCGGCAAAGACCAGCTGTAGTTGCGACACAACCGGACCCTGAAGTTCGACATGGGTGTCGCGCCAATCGCCGAATTTTGGATTTTTCCCCATGTATTCGTCGCCGACATTAAAACCGCCCGTGAAGCCGGTCTTTCCGTCGATCACAACCGTCTTGCGGTGGTTGCGCAGGTTGATTTGGAACCGGTTCTTAGGGCCACGGGTCTCTTTGGGATCGACGGCTTGCACGCCAGCCTCGCGCAAGCGCTGGTGATAGCTGTGCGGCAGTTTGGTGCTGCCCACGGCGTCGAACATAACCCTTACAGTTACACCGCGTTTGGCAGCAGCGATCAGGTGCTCCGAGAGGGCTTGTCCCAGATTATCGTCGTGAATGATATAAAACTGCACCAGAACATAGGTCTCAGCCGCATCGATCGCCGCAAAGATAGCATCGAATGTCGCGTTGCCATCAACAAGCAACGCCATACTGTTGCCACGCACTGCGGGCAGCTCCGAGATTTTCTCGAAGGCTTCAACAGGAAAACTGGGTTTGGCAGCGGGTGCGTTGGCGTCTTTGAAGCTCTTCACCCCCTCAATGATGTCTTCGCTGTCGCGTCGGGCCACCAGGTAGTTTTTGAATTTATGATGCCCCAGAACCAGATACAGCGGCACCCCCGCATAGGGCGCAGCAATCAGGAATATCACCCAACCAACGGCACCTTGCGACGTTCGCGCAGATGAAATTGCGCGCCAAGAAAACCAGATCGCAATAGCCTCCAGTACGGCGAATATTACCAGGGCAATCTGTGCAGCCATGGGCTTTCCTCCGTCAATGAGCCTAGAGCTGGTCACTAGAATTGCCAGAATTAACTGGATTTTTTTACCGTTGTGACCGAGAATAAATACCTACAGCCCTATATTGTCGGCAATCTGGAAATTGCTGTCTGGCACCGACAATGATGCAGAAACAAAGTGGTATCTATGGAGCCAGAGCCTTTTTCCTTGCCTGAACCCGCCGCAAGAATTGCGGTGCGATTTGCAAATTGGCTGGCCTCCATTGATCAGACTAACTTTTTTCTGGCGCTGATTTTGATAGTGTTGATCTGGCTGGCGCGTAATGTAATCGCCCATTGGGTTTTGGGCCTGTCTACCCGGCTTTTGAAACAATTGTCTGTGCAGCTGCCCGAGCAGGTCCAAACTGAATTGGCCGCTACGACTGCAATTCTTGTGGTTGTTCTGGCCCTTTATCCGGTGCTGGACGTGCTCAATCTGCCTGATTTCGCGGATGGTTTGCTCAATAGAATACTGGCGTCGGTGGCCATCATCGCGGTGTTCTCCGGCTGGTACAATCTAAGCGGCCCGTTTGTTTCGCTGTTGCGCAACGGCCGGTTCAGGAAAATCCACATGGAAGCCCGATGGATGGAGCGGGTTGCTCAATTTGGCGTTCTTCTGTTTGCCATCACCTCGTTGTTAAAGGTCTGGCAAGTTGACATTACTGGCGCGCTGACTGGCGTTGGCGTGCTGGGGGCCGGGATTGCGATTGCCACCCAGGATCTGATCCGCAATCTGATTGCCGGGATGAATAATATGAGCGAAAAGAGGTTTGCCGTTGGCGATGTGATCCAGATCGAAGGCGTCCTGGTTGGAACCGTTGAGAACATTGATCTCAGATCTACCCTGATCAAGGGATTTGACCAGATACCTCGGTATGTTCCTAATTCGGATCTGTCCAATGCCGTTGTTCTCAATTTCACCCACCGCACCAATCGTCGCGTATTGCTGAGCATTCCTTTGGTGCTGTCGAGCAGCCCTGCACAGATCACCCAAGTGCGGGATGCGCTGCGCCAGTATTTGTCACAAAGCGGTGATTTTGAATTGTCCGATGACGCGCCGCAGCATGTGTATGTCCAGGCGCTTACGGACAGTGCCGTACCGATCATCTTCTATGCCTGGACCAAGATTCCCGACTATGCCAACTCGCTGCAAGTCAACGAACGGCTGTCGTTGAAAATCCTTGAGATCATAGAACAGGCCGGGACGGCTTTGGCATATCCAACGCAGACTGTTGAACTTGCCAAGGTTTCCGTGCCAGACGTGATCAGCTCTTCAGGTTCTTGACCACTGCCTTTGCCACCGCGCCTGCGACACCAGGCACAATCATACCCAGTGGATCGCTTGCCATGCGTTTTATCCCATCAACCGCCGCCTTGGCCTCTCCAACGGCAACTTGAAACTCTGCTTCAAGATCTTCCATCGCCAAATCGCGTACTTCGGCCACCGGCGCGGTTTCCGCCTCGAAATTTGCGTTGCCCGCCATCGACGCGAGTATCCCCGCCAGCACCAGATTGACAGCCGCCACGATCAGCGCAGCGAGAGGTTTTGGCATCACATCGGTCAGGCCAAGATACCCGGCCATGTTCAGCATAATAATGCCCAAACCTGCCACCAGGCCTGCCGCTGCCATAAGACCGGTCTGGCGGCGCAAAATAGCCAGATGGCGTTGGGCAATCAGACGTTCCGCACGCATGATAATAGAAATATTTCTCGATATTCGGTTCATGAATTTGGCTCCTATCTCGAACGCCCAATCAAATACCCAAGCGCCAAAGCGCCCAGAGCAAGTAACAGCGGTTTTTTCTGTGGAAAGTCTTCAAGCCCAGTCAGAAACTCCTGAAGTTGTTCCTCCCAGTCCGGATTATCTGGATCACTGACCGGGTCATCGGAGCTGTGCTGGGAAAGGCCCCCGTCGGTTGCAACGGCTCCCCTACCAGCCTCGCTGGCTGCGGCTGCGGCTGCGGCTGCCTTCTGTTGCGCGAGCTGCTGCCTCAGCTCGGCAAGTTCGGCTTCTAGCTGTGCTTTTGTCGCCAATAGTCTTACTCCCCTTGCGCTGGTGCCGGAGCCGATCCGGTCTGGTGCAGCGGCTTTCCCGGCTGGGTGTCTGCATCCTCCGATGTGCTTTGCAAAAGCTTGCCGTCGCCAGACATAAGAATGGCCAGGCTTTGCGTTGCTGGAATATGTGACATGACGATCAACGCACAGACGGTGATCGGGACACTCAGCCAAGCCCCGGTTATCCCCCAAATAGCAGTCCAGAACGTGAGGGCTAAGACGACCATAAGGGGAGACAAGTTAAGCGAGCGGCCGGTCAGAGACGGCTCAAGTATGTTGCCGATGACAAATTGTACCAACCCGCAACCTGCAACGATGATCAGGAACGGGGTAAAGGTTTCAAACTGGACCAGCGCCACCAGCGCCGGCAGGGCAACCGCCATAATCGACCCGATGGTCGGAATGAAATTCAGTGCAAAAGCAAGAACGGCCCAGGTCTCCGCAAAGTCGAGCCCGACCGGGCGCATTATTGCGTAGCTGCCCACCCCGGTCAGGAGGCTGACAGACGTTTTGATACTCATGTAACGTTGCAGGCTTAGGGAAATGCTGCTGAGTACACGCCGCAGGTTGACCCTAAACCCCTGATCCGGGGAAGCCAGTTCGATCTTTGCCCGCATCGGCCCCCGTTCCAGCATCATGAACGGGATGTACAGCAACACCAAGAAAAACGCGCTCAGAAAAGTCCCGGCAGAGCTGAGTAGCCCTGAGGCGAAATCGGCAATGTTCAGGTCACTCAGCGCGGATTGTGCGGCGGCATAATTTGTGTCGCCAACCAGGGTAATAATGCGGCTGGCAATGCTGGCAAACCGCTCTTCGTACCGAGGAAGCGCTGCGGCCACGTCGCCTGCTTGATTGGACAATATCGAAAGAATGCCGAGCAGGCCAAACAACACCAGGGCTATGCCCAGAACATGGGCCAGCCAGCCTGGAACCTGACGACCAGCAATGTCGATCTTGCCAATGCGGTCAATGACGGCCGTCAGCAGGACAAACAGCAGCAATGCGACGGAAAGAGGCGCCAGTACATCGGCGGCCAGAACAAGGCCAGCCACTGTTAAAAATACCACAACAACAAGGCGATGCCAGAAAGCCAGGCCAAAGGTCATCTTGGCTGAACTGGCTCCGGTGGCGGGTTCATCCATATCCGGGGCTTTCTCCGGACATGGTTAAGCGCCTTTCTTCATGCGGTCATAGGCCGCCTTCATCTTCAGGCCGATTTCCTTGGCCGCTTCGCCCACATCTTCGGCGGTTTGTTCAAATTGAGAGTGGGACAGGAACTTGTCCCATTCGCCCGTCAACTCTTCCCATTCATCCTCGGCCTCCTTCGAGGCCAGATGCAGCTGCAAACGCAGCTCATCGCGGCGTTGCTTTAAGTTTGCCAGAATATCAATTAAGTCAGTCATTTGCATCTCTTTTCAAGAATTCTACAATGGTTTTATGCGACCTTTAACTACATAGTGTAATTTCTCGGGCAATCGATTTATTTCCACATATCAACGATCATTTTGAATTCATTGGCCAGCAAGCTACTGGTCGCTTGCAGCCAGGACATAATTGTTGCGACAGCCCGACAGCAGTTCTAAGCTGTGGCAAAATGCCCTGTGAACTGGCGCAAATTGGCCCATTTGGGGTGTTCAACCTATCATTAGAAACTGCTGTTTCGAGGGGCGAGGTTCCGGGTGATGATGGCGCAGCAAGTAACATTGGCACTCTGGGCCGCTTTGGTCCGGTTCGACAGCCAGTACGGATGGTCCAAAAGCAGCCATATAGCCATGTCGATGATGCTGGCCTTGTTTCCTTTCACGATCTTTGCGCTGTCCCTGGCGCGAGCCGTGTCGGATGGGGTTTCGACCCAGGACATTGTCGAATTTGTCTACGGGACCTGGCCGGACAGCATTGCGGCTCCGATTGTAAATGAGGTGCAGGCGGTTCTGCGCGACAGCAGCCTGAAGACTTTGACAATTGGCGGATTGTTGGCGGTGTTTTTTGCCTCCAACGGGGTAGATGCCGTGCGCCAGACCCTGACCGATGCTTACCGCGAGCACGATCCACGGCCACTTTGGAAATCGCGTGCAGTATGTGTTTTGTTTGTCCTGTGCGGCGCAGCAATCCTGACTTTTGCGGCGGCTTTGGTTTTTGCGGTTCCGGTCTATATTGAGGCTGTCTATGGACGCTCTGAAATGACTGAAGACGGGGCTCTGTCCTATGAAACCCTGCGCCATGCCGTTTCATTCATTTTGCTGATTTTTTCGGTCATGGCCTGTCATCTATGGTTGCCGGGCCACAGCCACTCTCTGAAGCAGGTTCTTCCCGGTGTCGTGCTGACCGTGGTTCTCTGGATCACCAGCGGCTGGGTTTTCGCGCATTATGTTTCGAATTATTCTGCCTACAGTATTACTTATGCAGGTTTGGCAGGGGTGATGACTGCACTGGTATTCCTATACGTTATGGCGGCGATTTTTGTGATCGGCGCAGAGTTCAATGGTCGGCTTATTGCAGCTCAAGTCGCAGGCACAGAAACTGAATGATGCAAGGTCCGCGCGTGACTGCGCGACGGTGCTGCACCCCTTGCTATATTGCGACAGGCCGCCTGCGCCACTAGAGGCTCAGCGCAGGTTAGGCTCGCCATTGGTCTAGGTGTGCCTGGATCAGACCAGCGCTTCTTTGGCCAAAGCCATTGATGCATCCAATTTGGCTTTGCGTTCTTTATAATCCGCCTGAATTTCTGTTTTACGCTTTTTGAATTTCTCACGGGTGTTGTCCGCAGCGGTGGAGATCTGCTGGTCAATGGCCTCCAAGCGGGCGCCAGCCTCGCGGTCAAGCTCATCCAGGCGATGGGTGATTTTGCTGCGGGACTCCGTCATTTTCACTTTTGCCGCATCAATTTTATCGTGGATAGCCTTCTTGGTAGCCTCCGACGATTGCGCCATCTCTTCGTTAAGGTCGGCGATCTCGCGGTCCAGTTCGGCCATTTCAGTCTCAAACTGCTCGTCGATCGCATCCACCCGCAGCTTGCGAAACACGGTGCCCCCGGCGCTGGCCATTTGAACGTCCAGAGGCGAGGTCCAGACTTCATCCACCGAAGCAATAAGACATGATTTCCCCGGCAGCAGCTCCAGGCTGACCTGATCGAGCATCTCGGAATCGATGCCAGCAACCCAAAGATCGCGGTACATGCCAAACATGCCACCCGTCAGCGACCCGGCGGCCAGGCCAGTTGCCGCAGCAGAGGCCGCAGCTGCCGAACCAGCCAAGACAGCGCCTGAGGCCACGGCAACCGGTCCAGCGAGCACCCCGACGACACCGCCAAGGATCAAGCCAAAGGCCGTGCCTATAGGACCTTCGTCGTCGAACTTTTTGGTTTCGACCTTGCCCTCTTGATCTTTGCCGATCACGGCGGCGGCATAGACCGCCAACTCGCCGTTCCGGTGCAGGTCTCGCAGCGCGGTTTCACCCTTGTAGGCTGCTTCTTCTGTATCAAACACGACAGCGATAAATTTTTCCATGGGGGGCTCCTTCTTGGCTTGGAAGTGAAGTTTGAAACGTCAGTATCTCAGGTAGTATTTTACGCATCGGGGAGAAATTGCATGTTCAGGGCCATGTAGATCTGCCATTTCGGCAGGCCACTGCCGCGAGTGAACACCGAGTATTGTGGTTCGACAAAGAAGTTGAATACCGTGTTTCCACGTTTACTGACCTTACCCAGACGAAGGCCAAGCGGCACCGAATAACTGTCATTGGCAAAGTTGTACGACCAAATCGGGGCCGCTCCAGTGTAGTATCCTTTGCCCATTTGGTAAAAGACAAACGGCTGTACTGCTCCCAGATTGGCGCGGGGGCGGCCATTGGTATCACCAATGCCGCTGCGCCAGGTCAACAGGTAGCCATATTGGACCAGCGGTGACTTGGCGTTGAAGTAGACGTTGGCCAATCCCAACTGCCATTGGTCGGCGCCAAGTCTGCTGTCGCTTGCCGTTGGTGCAACCACCTGCGGGCCGATGGCAAAGCTTACACCTGGTTTGCCCACATCGATCTGGTATGCCGCAAAAATATCAAAATCACCAACGCCATTGATTTTTTGTCCACCGGTTCCGACGGGAAACGAATTGAACGGCAAAGATGCACGGATTAACCAGTTTGAATTGCCGATGGTTACTGGTTGGGCATACCGCAACACGAACTGATTTCCGGTAGAGCCTCCGCCGCCGGTAAACTCACCGATGTAGTAATTTTGAATGTTGAATGCCTTGATGTCAGCCAGCGGATTGTTTGCCTGCGCAGCATCCGAGGCCGCGTCGGATTGCGCAGCGCTGGCCAGACACAGCATCGCGGCACTTATAACTGTCATCAAGAACGGTTTAATCATCGGCCTTCTCCAGGTGGTCTTAGTTTCATCTCTTGCGGGCAGATCGTGCCTACTCGGGGAGGGCTTCTGGCAGCGGGATACCTGTCGCGCCTGACGGCAGTTTGGTTCCCAGGTAGATTGCAAGTGTTGGCGCAACATCGACCGTCTCGACCCTCCGCGAGACAGCGCGCGCGGCGATGCCAGGACCGGCGATCATCAACGGCACGTGGGTGTCGTAGGTCCAGGGCGACCCATGTGCCGAGGCGACCGTCAGCCCGTCAAAATCAGCGACAAACCAATGCGGTTCAAACACCACATAGATATCGCCGGATCTGTCTGGATGAAAATTCGCCAACACGGCCTCGCTGATCTTGGTGCGCGCAAACGCCCCGGCTCGCAGGGCGGAACTGCTTACCGCATAGGCGATCCCCGGCAGGGTCTGCAGTTCCTCGGCAACGGCGGCTTCTACCGTTGCAAGATCAAGGCCCCGTTCAGAGATCAATTTTTGGTTCAGGTAGATATACGGGTTTGAGAAGTTCAGGATCAGATCGCGGGAGGCCCCAAAATCGGCTTGCAGGCGGACAAATCCCGGTTCGGTGTCGACCCGGTCAAAGCTGAACAATCCGGCCTCGATCCCTAGGGTGGCCAGATAGTCCGGATGCTCGGGCGCTCCGTGATCTGCCGACAAGACGATCAGTGTTTTGTCCAGTCCAACACGCCCGTCGACATAGGACAGCAGGTCGGCGATGTGGCGGTCCAGCCGGGCAAAATTGTCCTCGGCCTCCAAACTTGAAGGGCCAAACATATGACCAACGTAATCAGTGGAGGACAGGCTGACTGACAAATAATCCGGCACCGTGTCTTGCCCCAGGTCTTCGGCCTCGATCAGTGCCTTGGCAAAATCCACCGTGATCGCGTCCCCTGCCGGGCTGAGGGTCAGAAATGTGGTGAAATACTTACTGTCGGCAGGACCCCAATCATGTGGAAATATGCGGCCAAATCCTGGCAGCTCGACTTCCCAGGGTTGATCATCCCGGTCCGCAAATGCGTAGGACTTATTGTCCCCCAGCAGGGTCCAGCTCTGGTTGGCGTAAGAGGAAACCATCCCCTTGGCTTGCCAAGCTAATACCCAGGCCGGATAGTCGTCGCGATAAAACGTACTGGTGACAAACCGGCCTTCGGCTTTGGAGAACCAATAGGCCTGTCCAGCATGACCAGCCATCGCAATGGCGCCGCGATCCTTTACCGATACCCCAAAGATTTTTGCGGCCGGACCAAAATGCAGGGCAATTTCATCGGAGAGTGTCGAACTGATGATGTTGCGGGGAGATCGCCCATCGGTTGTCGCCGCACGTTGCGTCGGGTCAATCTCGGTTGTGGCGTCAATCCCGGCAGCGCCGACAAGCGGGTAATCCGGATCCTGCACGTTGTAGAACTGGATCCCAGTTTTGCGATCGAACCATAGGTTGGCAACCATGCCGTGGATGGCTGGGTCGGTTCCGGTTGAGAGAGTGGTGTGGCCGACAATTGTCTCGTTGTTTGCATGCCGATGATGCGCATTCATGAAAGCGACCCCAGTCTCTTGCAGATAGCGGAAGCCGCCCGCACCGATATGCGCACTGTATCTGTCAATGAAGTCCCCACGTAGCTGGTCCACAGTGATCTGCAGTACCAACCGGGGTTTTTCCAACGCGGCGAGCGCCGCTGGTATCAAGACTGCCAGGCACAAAGCAACTGCGCCAGAAACTGAGGACATATTGGAGTACCGGGACATGGGACTCTCCGACATTTTGGGAGATTACGACACCCTCCCTGGGAAAATTGTTTACCGAATCGCTGAATTCCAGACCTCTGCTGAACCGGCACCGGCTAAACCGAACCAACCGGGGCCAACAGCCTCAGGTGATCAACACCTGGACCCGCGTTAGGATGCCACCGGTGCAAATGAGGCGTTGAGGATAAATCTGCCCACCCTGAGGATGCCAGTAAGTGGCGCCACGCGGACTAGAGCGCAGCGCCACTTTTGAATGGTCAGCAATGCTTGTCTATTTGCTGCCGTTATTCTCAGCCATTACCTCCATAACTTGGTCGATGGAAAAGCTGGCCGGTTTCTGGCGTGGTGGAAATTCCTGGAACGTTGCCAGGAACTGCCCCACATATTTCTGGGCCGGCACCAGGAGAAAGACGCGGTCAATCATCCAGTCGAAATAGGTGTTTGACGTCAGATGCGCTTGCTCGAACGGGTCACGGCGCAAGTTGGTCATTAAGGGAACCCGCAACGCTGTCCACGGCTCGATCCAGGCCCGCAAAGTATAGACAGCCTTCTGCTCCATGAAGATCAATTTCCAATCATCATAGCGCAGAGCCGTCAGCTCACCGGTGTCCGCGAAATAGAAGATTTCGTGACGCGGGCCTTTTTCGACCTCGCCGGTCAGAACCGGAAGGAAGTTGTAGCCATCCAGATGCACCTTGTACTCGCGGCCAATGGCCTGAACGCCACCTTCCAGCAGTTGTTCCTTGATGGAGCTGTTTCCGGCTACTGCCAGGAAAGTCGGCAACCAGTCCATGTGGTGCATGATCTCGTTGGACACGCTGCCAGCCTCAATTTGATCCGGCCAGCGCACCATTGACGGCACCCTCCAGCCACCTTCCCAGTTGGTGTTTTTCTCGCTGTAGAACGGGCTGGTGGCGGCATCGGGCCATGTATTCTTGTGTGGGCCATTGTCAGTCGAGTACTGCACCAGCGTATTGTCGGCGATCCCCAGGTCATCCAAAAGGTCCAGCAACTGTCCCACATGCATGTCATGTTCAATCATCCCGTCGCCATAGGCGTCTTGGCCGGAAATTCCGAAATTCGCGGGCTTTACGTGGGTGCGAAAATGCATCCGGGTGCCATTCCACCAGACGTAAAATGGCTTGCCCTGATCATTTGCCCGCTTGATAAAGTCGATAGCCGCGGCGATGGTCTCATCATCAACAGTTTCCATCCGCTTTTTGGTCAGTGGGCCGGTGTCTTCAATTGCGCCATCCGCCGAGGACTTGATGACGCCCCGTGGACCAAAGGTCTCAAGAAATGTACGGCCATCCGCCATTACTGTATCGCCCGGATAGTCGCGGTTTTCGGGCTCTTCTTCAGCGTTCAGATGATAGAGATTGCCAAAAAACTCATCAAATCCGTGATTGGTGGGCAGCATGGCATCCTGGTCGCCAAGATGGTTCTTGCCAAACTGGCCCGTTACGTAGCCTTCGGCCTTGAGCAGTCCGGCAATGGTCGGGTCTTCTATCTGTATGCCAAGATCAGCCCCAGGCAATCCCACTTTGGAGAGACCGGTGCGATAAACCGACTGGCCCATGATATAGGAAGACCGCCCGGCGGTGCAGGACTGCTCGCCGTAGTAGTCGGTAAAGATCATGCCCTCTTTGGCGACCCGGTCGATATTGGGTGTGCGGTACCCCATCAGACCCATTGTGTAGGCGGATATATTGGATTGACCGATGTCATCGCCCCAAATCACCAGTATGTTTGGCTTGTCCTGTGCCAGGGCCGGCATGGCCAGCAAAGTTGCCATGGCAACACCTGCAATTCGAAGTGGTAGTTTCCGCAGTCGAGAAAAACTCATACTCATAAGGGGCATAAGCCGGGTCCTTTATCTAAAGTTACAAACGGGATCTAAAATTGGGAATATTCTTAGGTAGGGCGCGGGGCTGTATTTGGTACATTTGCAGCGCATCTTTTGTATTTCTCGCATTCTGATGCTCAAAATGAGACCGCTTGGGGAGGTGTCATGGTTCGAGTTGCGATCTATATATTAGCCTCACTGAACGACCCTCAGGCACAGCGGGAGGCAGCGTTGCTGTTGCTGGTCGCTCAATTCGGACGCTGCTTGGCGTGGGTCTTCCATGGCGGTTCCACAAGGGGCTTTCAGCGAGAATGCATGGCGTTTCGCGTGTCTTGTGATAGCAATATTGATCAGATGCCAAAGGACGATCCAGATGGAATTTGAAACTTCGACTGATGCTACGGAAGCCAATCAATCGGCCAAAACTTCTCGATCTGTTGTGGCCTTGATATCTCTTGCGACAGCGACCCTGATTGTCACTTTCGCCTTCTTCGAAATCATACGCCCGTTCTTGAGCGCGCTGGTTCTTGCAGCGATCTGCTCGGTACTCGTCCAACCGCTCTACCGCGCGGTTCTTGCTCGTGTCGGCAATCGAAGTGGGTTGGCCAGCACGATCACGGTGCTGATGGGAATTGTCATTGTGATCGGCCCGCTTATCGGCATTGCATATCTCGCGACAACCCAAGCTTCGGGGTTGATGGAGGGAGCCGACCAGCTATTGGACAATCTATCGGAAGACGTTGAGGCACTGAAACTAGGCACATTCGATTTTCCGGAGTGGATGCCGTTTCGTCAGGACCTTACCGAAGCGGGTCCACAGATCGTTGAAAAAGTGGAGCAAATGCTGGGCAGCATCGCCTCGTTTCTGGCCTCGTCACTGTCTGGCCTGACCAACGGAACGGCCAGCTTTTTCCTGGGCCTGTTTACCTTTCTGTATGCAATGTTCTTTTTCCTGCCGATGAAAACTTCGGCTTTTCGACCCGTCCTTGCGAACACAGGGCTGGGCGTTGAGCTGCAGGAGAAGCTGAATGAAAGGATTGTTTCGGTCAGCCGCGCGACGATCAAGGGCACGTTGCTTATTGGCGTGATCCAAGGGGCTCTTGGCGGTTTTGGGTTCTGGATGGCCGGGATCGAAGGGGCGGCTTTCTGGAGCGTGATCATGGCCATCGCAGCGGCCATTCCGGGTTTGGGGGCCACCGCGGTTGTGATCGGCGGCGCGATCTATCTGGCGATACAAGGTGCAATGACCACCGCCATTGGCCTGGCTCTTTGGGCGGTTCTGGTTGTGGGCACCATCGACAACATCCTGCGCCCGACACTTGTTGGTCGGGATGCCCAGATGTCTGATCTGATGATATTTGTGAGCACTTTAGGTGGTCTTGCAATGTTCGGCGTATCGGGGTTGATTTTTGGTCCGGTAGTCGCCGGTTTGTTCATCACAATTTGGCACGCGGTGGCGGAGACCTCACTGCGATTTGACCGCGGCAAGAACAAACCGCAAGTTGCCGATGGGGGCGATGAACTGCAGAAATCAGAACCTGGTCAGGGTTCCGGCGAAGATCCTCAAAATAAACGATCTTTTTCGGTTGCCCTGTCCAAAGCCGAGCTTGATGCCGAAGTAGAGGTGCTGAAGCGCGCATTCAGCGAGAACAAGCCTGAGGGACCCAAATAAGACCAGAGCGCCTGACGCCCTCGGCCTTCCAGGCATTTAATGAGGAATTTACCGTTGGAGGAGACCTTTCGGGTGGCAATCCGGCACCGCCAGTTATCTCAGCTGCAGAATATCCGGAACGCAGGTTTTGCGTTTCTGGGGCATCGTTGAGGCCCCATCCGAACGGCGCAGGCGTCGAGGCCCGTCCTGGACCTTTATCTTTGGATTGGCGATTGGTCCGGCGGCCGTGAAAGGCCACGGGCTGCGCGACAGCGGCTTGCCGATCCGCCGTGGCTGCCCCACGATATCCAGCGTCTGATGTTTCAGGTCTACATTGCCAAGCACCACAATCTGCACCCGATCTGTTTCGACGACCGCTTGTTTCGTGGTTAAGCGCCCATTCGAGATCGTAATCGGCGCACGCACACAGACAATGGTTACAACCGCTTCGCGTTCTTTCGAGAAGAGCCACGGAACGACACCCAGGCCCGCCAGATTCAGAAGTTGGGAATCTATGCTGCCGTTTTTCATCGACACCGTGGCGCGGCCTCTCAGGGTTGCGAGAAAGTCTCGGGTTGAGGCGTGGCTGCCAGACACATCAAAAGTGGCATATAAAGTACCGCTGGCGCGCTTTTTGAACCCTAGGTCTTGCATGATGTTTCCAAAGTTCCACCCGCCCATGGATCCTGACAGTTGCAAAGTGTCGGGGGCGTCTTTCAAATTCATTGATCCCCTGACGTTAAAATGACCGCCGCCGTATTCGAATTTTAGCGGACCTAAACGCGCCTTCTGGTCTTTGATCTCTAGATCACTTGTCAGATGACTGGCCCCTTTGACACCTTCGATCTTGCGGAGATCAATGGCGACCCCAAGATCAATGCCGGACAACAGCAGTGATTGGCCCAGGGGCTGCAGGGTCACATTGCGAAATGGGCCTGACGGTTGCGAGGTGCTGGCACCTGCAATGGCATCACCATCAGTTCCTTCGGTATCGGCTGGATCGGTCTGCTCCGCGTGATTCAGGACCAACGGCTGGATTTGCTTTCCGCGCTCGTTTTCGGGCTGGTTGTTGGCAGGTGCATCTCCTTGGGGCGCGGCTTGCTCTAAACCGTTTAGCTT
Organism: Paracoccaceae bacterium; assembly: GCA_013214575.1. GTDB lineage: Bacteria > Pseudomonadota > Alphaproteobacteria > Rhodobacterales > Rhodobacteraceae > Parasedimentitalea. Next base: position 17,175 of record JABSSD010000038.1, read on the forward strand.
TGCCAACTGCATCGCCGCTGCAATAATGTCGCGCAAATGTTTTACTCTGATCAAATCACTTCCGATCTGGCCCCGCACTTTTTTAGAAGGATCGTCAACATCTAGATTCATGTTGAAGCCAAGCTGGGACTCCGCCACGGCAATAGTGACCTCGGTTGCCCACTCGCTCCCCTGTGTCGACAATTGGTAAGTCACCGCTAGAGGCCCGGTTTTGATGGGGTCCAGTTTCAACGCAGTCAGTAGCTTTGCGCCTGACGGGACATCGACAGCGATATCTAGTGCGATATCTCTGAACTGGAGCACATTTTCGATCGACCCGCTAACCTTCAGGCTCCAGAGATCGGTGCCCTGAGAGGCTGTCTTCAGGTCCGAAAGGCTGAGTACCTGGGCATTGCCGCTTAGGCGGAAACCACCGGTCACATGTCCCAACGCATCTGATGACCGAAACAGCGCCGATGTTACCAGACTTGCCATTGGCATCGACAACCTGCCTTCAATGTCGATGCCTTCCAGCTGCAGAACATCTTCGACAGACCCCTCAAGAACCACAAAATTCGCCTCTGGCGGACCGATCCGGAGCACCAGTTTGCCGATCCTCAAATGTCCTTCCGGCGTCCGTGAAATCTCTGAAAATGAAATCGGTGGCGGCCCTTCCCCGCGGGTGTCGAGAACAAAACCATTGGTTTCGATCACCATTCGGCGATGCGCTATCCCGTCCGGTTGGGCCATGAGCTGCATGTCGACACCGATCAGTTTCAAATCCCGCCGCGCTTTGGTTGGCGGTGGCCGGTTGGCCTCTGAATATAGGCGGATGCTGGTATCAAGGGTGACGTCGGATGGATTGCTCAATTCCCCCAACGCGCCCGTCAGTTGCAGACTTTGTCCGCTATCCAATGTGATGAGCATGTCCAGGTCTTCGATGCGTGCAGATTTTCCCGAGCGTTTAAAAACCGCTCTGACATGCCCCGTGCCGGACACCGTTTTTTCGAGCTTGAGCACATCCAGCAACTGGCCCAGTTCGGCAATGTCCACCGCTATGGCAGCGGAGTAGCCGACATCATATCCGCCCTGATCCGGGCTGCCATCAACCTCGATGCTGATCTGGCTGAAATTAAGACTGACCTTGAACGGTTGCTCTTGCGGGAAGGTCCCGTTGAGGGACAGATCTTGCCCATTCAGCCTACCAACCCCCCGAAGGGTCACAGGGGAAAACTGGTCTTTTTGGGTCACGTCCAAAGACGTGAGAGCCAGATCGAATTCCAGGCCGTTTCGCGCATCTCTGTAGGTCAACTCCGAATTTGAAAACAGCATCCTATGACCTGCGAGAAAGTCGACCAGGTTGCCGTTTTTGTCCCTCAAACGCGGAGGTGGCGTGTTTCCAGCCGGTTTGGGTTCAGAGATGTCAGCGGCTGAGCCACGAGGTGATTTGACTTCTGCCGTCGACCAGGATGACGTTCCGGACTGATCGACCACAAGTGTAACTTCAGCACCGTCAACATGAAGATCAAGCAGTTCGAGGCGACCTTTTAGCAATTCGCTCAGAGCCACATCAAATTCCAGTAGGCCAATCTCAGCCAGATTGACATCGGCGATGGTTTGACTGGGCAGTATCAATCCTTCGGCCACAACATGCAGCATTCGACCAAGATCCACCCCCACTCCACCTGTTATCTGAACAGATTGGCCCAATTCGCCAGTCAGAAGGCGCGCAGTCAAGTTTCCTCGGATCTTGGCCAAAACCGAAGAGGACAATATCAGCCAAACAAACAGGAAGGCGACCGCAAACAGGCAAGTCAGCAAGAGTGCAAATCTTTTTATCCAACGCGGCAATTCTCTCTCCTGACACCGTTTGAGCCCGATTTCGGAGAGGGCTCGTCGGTTTGGGTTGAGTCTGTTCACTGTTGGCTGAGCCCGGAGGGCTGGCCCCACGGGGTGATCTGGTCTGAAGGTTAGGGCAAGACACAGTTTAAGTCCATTGCGACGATGACTTGAACTGTGGGTCGAAATGAACGCTGAAGCGCCCTCGATTTTCTATGAAATAAGTCGTGAAACTGTCGAGCGGGCGTTGTGAAATGGCATGAGCTCAGCCCTCCAAACAAACCTCCTGAGCTTCGCGGCCTATCACTGAGCTGCTTAACCTTTCTTTTTGTTGACTTTTGTATCGCATCCGGCTGCATGGAGCAGCACCCAGATGCGGACCGTTACCTACAGATGCCCACCCAACTGTTATTGCGTCCTCATTTTAGCAAATTGCGTGCGATGATGCTGCGTTGAATTTCCGAGGATCCTTCGTAGATACGGAAAATCCGAAGATCGCGCAGGTAGCGTTCCAAGGGGAAATCCCGGGTGTAGCCATAGCCGCCATGAATTTGCAGCGCCCGGTCGGCAATGCGCCAGGCCGCCTCAGAGGCAAAAAGCTTGGCAAATGCCGACTCGTTTGAATAGCGTGCGCCAGTGCCGCGTTTGACCGCCGCCTGCATCGCCAACGCCCGCGCCGCCGCCAGATCGGTCGCGCTGTCTGCCAGCATCCACTGAAGGCCTTGGAAATCGGCAATCGGATGGCCGCCAACCTTGCGGTCCTTGGCATAAGAAATCGCCGTCTCAAGGGCGGCACTTGCAATGCCGGTGGCCTGTGCGGCGACCTCGATCCGGCCATTGTCGAGCACCTTCATTGCGGTGCGAAATCCTGTGCCTTCTGCGCCGATACGATTGCCCTCGGGCACCCAGCAATCGAAGGTTATGCCAAACACATGGCCGCCCCTTAGGCCCATGGTTCTTTCGTTCGGGCCAATGTCGACGCCTTCTGTTGTCTTTGGTTCAACCACAAAAGCGCTGACCCCACGCGCGCCAGCGTCTCGGTCGGTTTTGGCGTAGACCACGATGAAATCAGCCGCTCCTGCGTTGGAGATGAAGCATTTCGAGCCTTTGATCCGATATCCATCGCCTTCGCGGATTGCATATGTTGTCATGTCCGCCGGGTTAGAGCCCGCCTGCGGTTCGGTCAGGGCAAACGCCCCCAGCGTTTTACCTGCGGCAGCATCGGGCAGGATGCGCGCTTGCAATGGGTCATCAGCGCCGAGCAAAAGCGAGTCCGTTGCCAAAAAATGGGCCGTCAGCATCGAAGCGGTGGAGCCACAGGCCCCGGCCACAGCTTCGATCGCCGCATAAAGTGCCGGACCTGAAAGGCCAATGCCCCCCATTGAATCCGGTAAGTTCATGCCCAAAAGGCCCATTTTGGCCATGGCAGGCAAGTGAAGGGTGGCAAACAGCGCCTCTTCGTCCAATCGCGCGGCCTGAGGTGCGAGCACCTCTGTGCAGAAGCGTTCGATCTGGGTTGTAATGGCGCGCTCGTCGTCTGTCAGCGAATAGGTCATGGTGTGTTTCCTTTGGAGAGTGCCGCCAGAATGTCACCGGCATCTGCGTTTAGTTCAGGCGCGGCTGATCGGTTGCCGCGCGGGACATCACTGAAATGAACCGGCTGTTCGGGAACGTTGAGCAGACCCAAGGTTGGATGATCAACGTCAGAGGTCAATTCTCGCTCAACGACCTGCGGCGAGCCCCAGGCTTGGCCAACGGATTGAAGCAAGGCGGCGGGAATGCCTGCGCTGGACAGGCTTGCAACAATCTCGTCCGAGGGACGTGTGGCGGCCCAGAGGTCAATGTGTTCGGCCAGCGCCGGTTCGTTCTCGCGGCGCAACGCATCGGTGGAAAATCGAGTGTCTTGCACCAGTTCCGGCTGGCCGATGACCTCGCAGAAGGTGGCAAACAGCCGATCATTCAGAACCGCAACCGCGAAATACCCGTCCTGCGCCGGATAGGTGCCAAAAGGTGCGGACAGCGGATGGCGGTTGCCTGTGCGGGTCGGGGAAACCTTCTCCATCAAGGTACGACATGCCAAGATCGGCATCATCGACATCAGCGAGTCAAACAGTGCAACATCCACATGCCGACCGTTGCCGGTGCGACTGCGATCAAATAGCGCCACCATCGTGCCCCAAGCGGCAAACAGGCCGCCCGCGACGTCGGCAAAGGCTTCGCCAACCATGGTCGGGGAACCATCCGCATCGCCAGTTGCATCCATCAGCCCGCTCATCGCCTGAATGATGATGTCATAGGCGGGCTTGGAGGCATTTGACCCGGTTTGGCCAAAGCCGGAAACAGAGACGTAGATCAGCGCGGGAAAGTCCTCGCGCAGGGCTTTTTCGCCCAGTCCCAGCTTGTCCATCACGCCGGGGCGATAGTTTTCAACCAGCACATCGGAGCTGCGCAACAGGGCTTTTACCGTGGCCAGACCTGCATCCGATTTCAAATCCAAAACAATTGAGCGTTTGCCGCGGTTGAGGGCCTGAAACAGCAGGCTTTCGCCCTGATCAAACGGTCCGATGTGGCGATAATCATCCCCGTGAACGGATTCCACTTTGATCACATCCGCGCCCAAATCGGCCATCATTGCGGTGCAATATGGCCCTGCGAGAACACGTGTGAAATCTAGCACTCGCACCCCATCAAGGGGTCTGGCTGACGGTGTAGGGAAAGCATTTTCCATTGGGATCTCCGGCTTGTGGTGCCGGAGCTTAGGCCGTTGATTGCTATAGTGTAAAATACAGAGTAATCATATACATATAAATGAAACCTATACCTATCACCATACGGCAGATTGATTATGTAATTGCCACCGCCGATGGCGGCAGCACTGCTGCGGCTGCGCGACTGTTGAACGTGTCACAGCCGTCGGTGTCGCTTGCTATCGCCAAGGTAGAGCAACATCTGAGACGTGCCCTGTTTGCGCGGAGCTCTGGTCAAGGTGTTGTACTGACCTCGTTTGGACAGCTTAAGCTCGGCGAATTCAGAAATTTGCAAACCCAAGCGCAACAAGTCCTGAGTGCGGATGACCCAAACCGGGCCTCTCTTAATCTGGGCGTTTTCTCAACGCTTGGTCCGCGTTATGCGCCGTCGTTGGTTCGCGGATTTCAAGGCGAAAACCCGACGGCGCGCATAACATTGTTTGAGGGTGATCTCGAAACCCTGTCTGCATGGCTCGAAAGTGGGACAATTGATGTAGCCCTGATGTATGATTTTGGCTTGCCCTCGACGCTCGATGTCATCCCATTGGCCGATGTGCGCCCCTATGGTCTCTTGCCGCAAAACCATCCGCTTGCGAACCGTAAGGCGGTCAGTATCGCTGAGCTGCTTCAAGATCCGTTGATCTTGATGAACTTGCCGCACAGTCGCAGCTATTTCCTGACGCTGGCGCAGATGAACGGGATCACACCAAAGATCGCCTATGAAACGGGCTCAGTTGAAATGCTGCGCTCGATGGTCGCCAATCAGCTGGGCGTGGGCTTGTTGGCAACCGATATACCGCATGAAACGGCCTATGACGGGCAAGCTATTGTCCGAATGCCGTTGAAGGGAACCCTTGCCCCTCATCGTATTGCGTTGGCCCGGTCAGGGCGATTGCGATCAAGTGCCCTGGCGAACAAGTTCTGCCATTTTTCAGCTCTATCCTTTGAGGTCTGAGCATATCTTGGAAAAATGATTTGTCCAAATAATACGCGCTCAATTGATGTAGGTCCTTTCCGCCAAGCGGGCGGCATATCTGCCTGAATGGTCGCGTGTTACCCAACTGATATTAACAGAAAAATCGCGTACCCCCACCAGGTCAAACTGTTGATTAACGCCAGCAACACCGCAAAAGAACCTAGCTCCTTGGCTGCGCCGGACAACGGGTGTTGATCCAGTGAGATCCGGTCGATCGTAACCTCAATCGCAGTATTTAGCACCTCGACGAGCAATACGAGCAACATCGACGAAATAAGCGTCAGCGCGAGCCGCATATCCGGCGCAACGAAGAATGACGCGGGCACCAGAACCACACAGGCCAGCATTTCCTGACGAAAGGCAGCTTCGTTCGAAAAAATGTACCTGATCCCCTTGGTCGTTGACACACAGGCTACAACCAAGCGGCGAATTCCGGAGTGTTTCTGAGTACGGTTCGTCATCTTCGAATGCCCCTAAACCAAGATTGCGCGCATCCCGCCGCGATGCCGGGTTTGGCGCAGGTCATACACCACCTGCCGCCACGCCACTCCATAGCGTTTTCGACAGCTCAATATCCACGCTAAGACGCTGGTTGATCACATCAACGCCAAAACGCTCAACCAAAGTCTCATCGTCTCGCAACAGCGAAACCCCCAGTCCCGCTCCCGGATCGTCGGTGGGCAGCCAACCGATCCAATCAAGGATGGTGGGAAACAGGTCGAGCATGGATCCGGGCTTGTCTATATGGGCGGGTGGTTGATCATCCTGAAGGAAAATCACGGTGTTCCGGCGGTCAAATTGTTCAAGCGTGTCATAGGCGCTGTTGTGGTGGGCCAAGTGATCGCTCAGCACGACGATCTTGGTATTGGTACCCGCTGTCTTTTCTTTCAATTGGCGCACGAACTTTGCTGCCAGCGCCGAGGTGCATCGAACGGCGTCGATGATATCTTGGGTAATGACTGGCTCGCCCAGACCCAAACAAGAATCCGACCGAAAGGCGCGCGGGCCATGTGTGTCCATCGTTGCAACGGTCAGGAAAAACGGTTGATCATCACTGAGAAGTTGATCAAGCACGTTCAACGCATGTTCCATCACCAGATCATCGCGGTAGCCCCAGCCAGACCAACCACGGTCAATCATTTTGGTTTCACCGAATTCTTCAGACAAATCAAAACGGTTAATGAACTGTACACCGCCATGGCTGTTGTAAAAATTCCCATAGCCAAATTTACTATTGTTTGCGCCCGCGACATCATGACTACTCATATAGATATTTTTATACCCCCGCGCTGCAGTCAGGTCCGACATGCATACCGCCTGGGGAACAATGGGGTCATAGTTCGACCAGCCATTCATTGCGCTAAAGACGTTGCCCATCATCGGCACGCCGCATTGTGTTGCAACCGTCCCTGCAAGGCTCCAGCCGGTCGCATAGATCTGATGAATGTTGGTCAGTTCTAGATTCGCCTCACCCAGCTCTCGTATGGGTGCGTAGGCATCGCCAAAGCCGCTGGTCTCTCCGTAGGTGCGCTCCAGCCCTTCTAGGAAGACATAAATAATGTTGGGGTTGTTCTTGCCCGTCGTCGCGGCAGTTGGCTGCACCTGATTGTAATCTGCCGCAAGGGACTCTTGTTGCCCAAATTGTGACAACCCTTGGCTTTGCACCACGTCCACAATCAGCGGATTGATGGCCAGAATACCCGCGCCAAAGGCCAAGTTGCGATACCGGAGGCCTGCCATCCAGGGGCGCAGACGCAGGAATGTGACAGACAGCGCCAGCCAGTACATGAAAGTTGTAAAAACATAGGGATTGATTTCACCCCAGGGCGTGCCTTCGACCCCAAAGACCCAGTGGAACACAAAGGCCGCGACGTCCACATTGCCAAAAATCAACGCCGTCACCGTGATCGGAAAGATCAAAACAATTGCGATCAGCCAGAACACCCAACCGGCTTCGAACCGATACAGGCGCTGCCCTTGCGGCCCAGGTGCCGACACAAGAAGAGAAAGACCCAGGATCACTGTCATCCCTACGCCGTAGCGAATGTCGCTTGTGTCATTGTCCCACAACGCCCGCAGGATGAGGTACAGGGCGACCAGCCCGGGCAGGAGGATAGAGATAAAGCGCAGGCCAGCGATAGCCCATCGCAATAGGGAAATAACATTAGCCATCAAATTTCTTTCTGTATAATCAGTTCGCCAGCCGATCGCTGTAACGGCGGATCCTGTCAAGGTTACAGCCCAGCGCCTCCGCGCTCAATCGTTAGTCGAATATCTTTCTTGCCTATCTGCCAGCACATGCCCCGTATTGAAGCCAATTTCAGTAAGTTGTGCCCGATGACTTGATCGCAAATCGCTGACTTCTGCTTGTCCGTGAAAATACTCGACGACGATACGTCATGGCAGACACTCCATCTTTGACGAAAGACTAAAGTGTTGCGTCGACCCGTTGAAACGTAACCGCTCAACCGCTCAGCAGACCTTGGCGCGAGGTGCAGCGAAGGGCGGCTGTCCGCCCTTATTGTCGATATGTGCATGGTGCAGCAATTGGGCCACTTCACTCACTCATAAATGTAGCGAACGGCCCAGATGAGACATTCACCGTCCATGTCGACGCGGCACTGCAGCATTTCAATCGTGGAATGACGCCAGAGCGGACACAGCGAGCCTTTTGTCAATGTCGCTTGGCAATCGGAAAATCAAAGCTGCGCCCCTTAAATGGTTCATTTCTAAAGCTGAAATGCCACCACTCTCTCGGGTAATTGCCAAACCCTGCGCGGTCCATTGCTGTTATCAAGAACCGGCGATTTTGCGCAGCACCTTCGGAAATTTGCTTTGAGCTCGATTGGCTTTTCAGATCGAAGAAATCGAATTTGGTACCCATGTCCAACAGCGTTATTTTGCCTAAGGTTTTACCCGCGATTGTCAGATCTACGGTTCCACCCGCAGAATGCCCGGAACGCGAAGCAATATAGCCTTTTGGTATAAGCTGATGTGACGTCAGGTTCGGAAAATAACTCTCATCCGAAACATCCTGCGCGGTGACGTAATCTACCATTTCACGTACCGCACGTGCGGGACGGTAACAGTCAAGAACCACCAGCGTTAAGCTCTTTTTTACCAGCTCTCTTTGCAAAGAGGATAGAGCTCTGGCTGCTTTCTCGACCAGTATACAGTCCGGAGAGTGGTACCCGGCAAGGGGTTTACCGACAAAATTATTATCTGTCGCATACCGAATATCCTCAACAATAGACGCATCAATATCTTGCAGATACACAAACCCAGCGGGTAGATCGGCGGCATTGGCTTGAGGCGCCACGAGGGTCAGCAAAATTGAACAGGTAATTCTACAAACCCGCGACCCAATAGTCACTGAAGCCGCAATTCGCTTATTGCGGTGTCACGGTACCTGGTTCCTCTGTGCACACCGGTCAGGGTCAATGTTATCCAGTTGACGTCGCCCAAATATGGTATGTTTAACACCTGAAACCTTCCGCTATCTACAACTTGAATATCGCCCTCGAAACCGGTTGAAGTCCGCACCTTGAATGATCTCACCCGGCTATTCTTCATGTAGGCACTTTTACTTTTGTTGTAGCCGTTTGCGATCAGAATTTCATTTATGGTGGTTGGCCGCTCAAACGAAAAGCGCAAAACTTCACCTATCCCGTCGCCGGTCTCACCTTCTACCCAGGCAGTGTTCATATTACCGTCAGCCAAATTGTCGCCGCTGTATGTATTTCCAGATTGCGTGCCAAGGACCGATGAAACGCAGAGCTTGCTCTGGATGGTGCCAAATCGCCGTGTATAGCACTCCCGCATGCGAATATCGGGCATCGGTAAATGGCGCGCGGCCTGCCCTACAGGTTCTTCCAGTCTGGAAAGTGCGTCGATGGCCAAAACGACATAAAAGTTATCCGGAATATCCTGATAATCGTTCAGGAACGCTCTCCAGGCTGCGCTGCTGTCAAGCCGTTCGGCCAGTGCGTATTTGCTGGCTATGGCATCTTCGGTAGGCACAAAAACTGTTGAACTGGAGTTTTGCGCCGGTTGGCCTTGCTCTGAATGGAAATAGAAATCCCCGGTTATTGAGCTGGTTTCCCATGGAACTTGCTTGTCGCCGGTGACGGCCAGCACCTCGCTTCGGGCTGTTTTGAAAACGGATTCGATGGTGCGTCCTCCGCCAGAGGAAATCGCCGCGGTAAGCGCTTTGGTATAAGGCGAGTTCTGCCCCGCTCCGTCAAGCGCAACAGAGCCAGGAGCCGTTGCATAGGCGATAAGGGTCCCTTTTGGTGCGTCAACCGATGCCAGCCCCCTTGATGCGGAGCGCGAAGACCCGACGAAGGGATTGTTGCGGCAAGCGTCCAATATGATGATGTTGATATCGGCGTTTGAAGAATTCATGACATGAAGGAAGTTGTTTACATTGATCGCCTCAAGATCAATTTCATCCTCGTCGAGGATCTGCGCATTAACGGGAACCATATAATTCTCACCATGCAGCTGAACGCCATGCCCGGCATAATAAAACAACCCCGCATCAACGTTGTCCTGCCGCAGACGCCGCCCAAATTTCAGCAGCTCCCTTTTCATCGTCACCTGATCTGCATTCACCAGCTTGGTCACGGAAAACCCCGCATCGCGCAGGGTGCGGGTCATTAATATCGCGTCATTTTCCGGGTTGGCCAATGAAGATGTGTGCGTGTATTTTGAGTTGCCAATAACCAGGGCAACGCGGTCCCCGGCCAAGGCGCCGCTGTTCCAAAAGGTGAGGGTCAGCAGGGCAACGATGGCTGTTCCAATAGCGTGTATTACTGCTTGGGTCATTGCGCTAAACTCGCCTCTTTTCTGGTTTTAAGAGTGTCAGACCACCGCCATTTGACCAAGCTTTTTCTCATAGCTCTCCAGTCCTATGAAACGATGTATCTGGACTATTGCGCCAACTCGACCCTGTCGGCGCTTCAAAAGCAGCGCCCAGCCGCCTCAGGAAACTTGGCATAGAGTATCCCCACCGCAGACATTGCTGCGACCCACAGCGAAAGACGGCTCTCCGCCCTTCTAGCCGAAATGTGTATGGTGCAGCACTTGGGTCGCTTCACGGGCCCATAAATATAGCAAACGGCCCGCTGCGGAGCTTCGTGACCACTGAGGTGAATGGCTGGCCAGAGCCAAACCTACCGTCGCACGACTGGTCTGTTTTTCGGCTGTAGCCTGATAATTTTAGTCTGATACAACAATGCGGGCGGTCAAAGGTACAATGGCCATAAACAGCGCCAGCAACCAGAATGCTGTGGGCAAGCTGGTTGCGCCTGCAGCAAACCCAACCAAAGCGGGGCCCACCAGAATACCCACGTAACCCGTTGTCGTAACCGATGCGACTGCCAAGCCTGCTGGCATTACTTTTTGTCGCCCGGCAGCGCTGAAGACGATGGGAACCAAGTTGGCAGCGCCCAAACCTATCAAGACAAATCCTGCCAGTGCGACGAGCGGCCAAGCAGAAACGAGAACTGTAGCCAGTCCGAGGATCGTCAAGAGACCGCCAAGGACGAGGACCCAAAATTCGCCGAGCGCTGCAACTATACGGTCGCCTGTCAGTCGTGCAATTACCATCGCGACAGAGAATAGTATGTATCCCACTCCCGCACTTTGTGCATCGGTTAGCTGGCGCTCAATAATCAAAAGCGCCCCCCAGTCTAGGACAGCCCCTTCTACTAGAAACGTGATCGCGGCAAGTATCGCAAGAAGCATAACGCTGCCACGTGGCAGCGCGAACGGCTCAGGCGTCCCACTGCTGACGGAAAGAAGGCGGGGACCGGCCAGTAACATACCACAAAGCGCCACTGCCGCCCCGATGAGAGCTGAATTCATGACCGAGACATTTAGGGACAAAAGCAGGGTCATAAGCCCGGCCCCAAAGAGGCCGCCAAGGCTGAACTGGGCGTGAAAGTTGGACATCAAGGGGCGCTTTTCTTGCCCTTCGACTTCAATACCATGGACATTCATTGCGACATCAACTGTGCCAAGTGAGGCACCAAACAGAAATATGGCGGCTCCGAGGGCAAGCGGCGTTGCCGCCATCGCTAAAACGGGCAAGAACACGACAAGACCAAAACCTCCGAGCAGGACCATCGGTTTGGCTCCGCTACGGGTGGCAATGATGCCCGTGACCGGCATGGCAATGATCGAACCAAGCCCAAGGCAAAGGAGAAGAATTCCGAACTGGCTTTCATCAGCCCCCACTCTGGCTTTGATGAATGGAAAGAGCGGCGCACAACAAGCCATAGAAAAACCAGCGACAAAAAAAGCAAGCCGCGTGGCAAGACGTGCTGGGGCTGTCGATGAATAATCTGTCAATGTAGGTCCTAGCTCTACTGAAACTGAGAATGTCGTAGTCGGTACTGGGCCGTGACTATTTTCGTCCCGGCACAGGCGAGAGGATCAGTTAGGCTTCGCACCGCATCCGTAATGATGATGTCATTTTAATGCAACGACAGGGTGCTGTCAGACCAATTCGAACGGGTCTCTGCAAGGGCAATATGACTGTCATTTATGCCGAACAAAGCTGCCCCCCCCCCCTCTCGGGTATGTAAACATACCCTGCCGGGCAGTGGGTTTCACCGTTGATTTTTACCAACACCTCGTCCAAATGCCATTTTCAATTCAAATGAGCACGAAGTTGCTGAACCCGTTTCCTTCGGATCTCCGCGGCGAACAACGGCCCTACTGCCGTCAGTTCTTCGATGGCTTCACCGTCAAACGGCTGTTCGACGAAAAGAACATCTGATCTGTCAGGCATGGTTCACTCTCCCACCGGTCAGAGTTTGCAGGTGAGTACCGACAATTCGTCGATCAGCACCCGTTTATTGTCACTGTAATCAACCGGCACCTCGACCAGATGCACGCCGCCCTTGTCAAAGCAGCCTTGCAAAATGGCCAGAAAATCATCCGTCGCCTCGACACGGTGGCCCGTCGCGCCATAAGAATTGGCATAGGCGACAAAATCCGGGTTGCCGTATTCCAGCCCCCAATCGACAAACCCGCCCACGTCCTGTTTCCAGCGGATCATCCCATAGGAATTGTCGCGTAGGACCAGAACCACCAGGTTCAGCCCCAGCCGCACCGCGGTTTCCATTTCCTGCGAGTTCATCATAAAGCCGCCATCGCCGCAGATTGCCATGACGTTCCGGTCAGGGTGCAGCATCGCCGCCATCATCGCCGAAGGCAGACCCGCGCCCATTGTGGCCAGCGCATTGTCCAGCAGCACTGTGTTGGGCTGCGTGGTGCGGTAATTGCGGGCAAACCAGATTTTGTACATGCCATTGTCCAGCGCAATGATCCCGTCATCCGGCATCACCCGTCGGACATCGGCGACGATGCGCTGCGGGCACAGCGGAAACCGCGGATCGTCGGCGTTTTCCGCAATATGCGCTGCCACCTCCCGGCGCAGGTTTTCGAAGGTATCAAAATCATGGCCTGGGTTGCGGCCTAGCCGTTCTGTCAGGGCCTGAAAGCTGGCCGACAAGTCGCCCACCAACTCAAGCTGCGGGAAATAGATCTCGTCGACCGCAGCCGGGTTGAAATTGACGTGAATGACCTCTGTACCGCCATGTTCCATCAGGAAGGGTGGTTTTTCCACCACATCGTGACCTGCGTTGATGATCAGGTCGGCCTTGGCGATGGCGCAATGCACATAGTCGCCCTGTGACAAGGCGGCGGTGCCCAGATACTTTTCGGAAAGCCCGCCGATAACCCCCTTGCCCATCTGCGTGTTGACAAACGGAATGCCGGTTTTCCTTACAAACGCCTGCAACGCGGTGATGACCCGCTTGCGGTTCGCTCCGGCCCCGACCAGCAACAGCGGATGCTTGGCGGTGCCGATCCGCGCGACCGCCTGATCAATGGCTTTGTCATCGCAGATCGGCCGGCGGGGCTGCGATGGTGTGAAAACATGCGCACCATCGGCCATCTCGGCGGCGATATCCTCGGGCAATTCCAGATGCACAGCACCTGGGCGTTCCTGTTCGGCCAGACGAAACGCCTCGCGTACCAGGCTGGGGATGGTGTTGGCGCTGACGATCTGACGGGCGAATTTGGTGATCGGCTTCATCAACGCCACAACATCGACGATCTGAAACTGCCCCTGTTTGCTCTGCTTGATCGGTTTCTGGCCAGTGATCATCAGCATCGGCATGGCCCCCAAATGGGCGTAGGCCGCCGGTGTCACCAGATTGGTGGCCCCGGGGCCAAGGGTGGCCAGACAAACGCCTGTCTTGCCGGTCAGACGCCCGTAAGTGGCAGCCATGAACCCCGCGCCCTGTTCGTGCCGGGTCAGGATCAGTTTGATGGACGAGCTGCGCAGGGAGTCGAGAAAATCCAGATTCTCTTCACCGGGCACGCCGAAGATATACTCGACCCCTTCGTTTTCTAGGGCGCGGACAAACAGGTCCGAGGCTTTGATTGGGCTATGGGATGGGGGCATGACGGTCTCCTGGATATTTCAGAGGGCGCGGGCGTTCAGCTTGCTTTTTTGGCGGGCACCGGGTCAACCTTGGCGCGTGGCGGATAAAGTTCTTTCAAAGGCAGCTATATCAGGTTTTGCAGCATGATCCGGCAATGGAACCTTATCAGCGCTCTTGGCTGGGCAACGCCGCAGGAATACGCCGTCAACGGTAGTGCCCCTGGACGTGGTGTAATTCCGACACTAGCGCGGGCGGAGTGGAGCCATGCGCAACTCAGACGAAGCTCGCGCGGGTGGGCGGGGATATTTCCAAACGAGCCCGCCATCAGACGCCTCGTTGGCGCGCTGATGCTGGAGCAGAACGACGAATGGGCGGTCAGTTTGCAAACCGAGGAGAGCAGTCTTGACCCGAAGAGTTTTGAGCAATCCCCTGCGAGTACTCCTCTTCCTTTTTGACACGATATGAAGTCATCTGTTTGAACATTGTTGAGCTTCTTGTTCCCTCAGATGAAACCTTCCAGATTACAATGGTGGTCGGCCTTGTTGCACAAATAGCTAAGTGCTGGGATTCACGTTGTGAATCCAGCGTGGTAGTTTGCATGTATGAGTACATTTGTCCCGCCGATTTATCGCACAAAGAACTGGCCTGAGTATAATAGAGCGCTGAAGGATCGCGGATCTCTGACCATTCATTGACCGGCAGCACATGCCTGCATGTGTGAGAGGTTGGTTCAACCCTGAGGTCACGTGGAAGGCTGCGCCGACTGGCAAGAGAGGCTGGCAACCACGCTATAGCGATGCTGCGATACAAGCCTGTCTCACAATCAAGGTTCTGTTTGGGTTACCGCTGCGGCAGGCGACGGGTTTTGTGGAAAGCCTGTTGAAACTGATCCATCTGGACTGGGAGGTGCCAGACTTCAGCACGCTGTGTCGGCGTCAAAAGACCCTGTCGGTTTGCATTCCTTATCGCGGTTCCACTGGCCCTCTGCACTTATCTAATCGATAGCACCGGCATCAAAGCCCCTCTCGGCAGCATCCTGCGGATGCGCCGGGAGCGGTCGCGCGAAACGAAGCGATACGTTCCTCGCACTATTTGGGCCGAGCTCTGTGGCGAAACCTAACAGGATACCACCGTAGAAGCCGCGTCGAAACCAACCCTCTCGGGATCATGCTTCGCATAACCCTGCCGGGCAGTGGATGCACTGTATAAAACTACTGGGTCAGCGCCTTGCAGCGCGCGACTTCGATCGGCAGGTCGCCGAGGTTCAGATCCGCGCTGCCATCCTCAACGGATTTACCGCTCTTGGCATCCCGCGCACCGTTACCCTCGGATAAATCCGTCAGGGGTAAGGGGAAGCTCGGTCTCAGGACGATTTATGCAACAAGGCCCACCAACGTCCCAATGTCCCAGACTTGGATTGCATTGTCGGTTAGGAGTGGACGTTTTTGAAGGAACTCCAGCATTTGCCCACTCTTCCTCGTCCTTAAAGCTCAGTCCTTTTCTGCGGCTCGTGGGTCCTTCCTGGCCTTCTGGAGCATGCGGGTAATTCACACCCCGTGACCGTAAGGTGTTTAAGGCTCGATGAGGGGTGAGGTTAGGGTTGTTGTTACATCGCTGCGAGCCAGCGGGGATTGCCCGTGCAAAAGCGCCCGCCTGGCCTGACCGTGTCCCACCTGAGAGGCCTGGATTGATCGTCTGTGCATGAAATTCCCGGATTTTGCTGGGTCGAGGGATTCTGGAACTGGAGAGGAGTATCTATTCAGAGGAGTTTCGACCGCTTTTGGACAGCAATGGGTCACCTATGTTGGCGGCATGGGGGCCTGCCCTGCCCCCAGGTACGCCTCTACGTTCTAGTCCGGCAAGGGAATGAATTCGTCCTTATCGCTGGGAGGCAGCTTGAAGCGGCCGTGCTCCCAGTCGCCAGCCGCCCATGCTTCCTTGGCGGCCTCAATTTTTTCTTTCGATGAAGCTACGAAATTCCACCAGATATGGCGCGGGCCGTTCAGAGTTTCGCCGCCCAGCAACATCAGCCGTGCACCGGCGGGACCTGCTTTGACTGAAATGGCGTCGCCGGGGCGGAACACCATCATCTGGCCCGATTGGAACACATCTCCCGCCACCTCGATACTGCCGTCTGTGACGTAGATCCCGCGGTCCTCGTGGCTGTCTGGCATGGGCAGCCTCGCACCCGCTTCGAGCACGGCATCGGCATAGAACATTTCGCTGAACGTCTTGGTGGGCGCACGTTCCCCCCACGCATTGCCCAGGATCAGGCGCACCTGCTTGCCTTCGCCTTCGAGGAATGGCAGTGCGGCTTCCTTGTGATGCTCGAAATCCGCGTCGATGTCTTCGGCATGCTCGGGCAGGGCAACCCATGTCTGGATGCCAAACAGGCTGCTGGGGCCCTTGCGGGTCTGCGCACTGGTGCGTTCGGAATGGGTCACCCCGTTGCCCGCTATCATCCAGTTCACTTCGCCGGGATAGATCATCTGATTGGTGCCCAGAGAGTCCTGATGCTGGAATTCACCTTTATAAAGATATGTCACTGTCGCGAGGCCGATATGCGGGTGGGGGCGCACGTCGATACCCTGTTCGGTGATAAATTCCGCCGGTCCCATCTGATCGAAGAACACAAAAGGGCCGACCATCTGCCGTCTGGGCGATGGCAGCGCACGGCGCACTTCGAAGTTTCCAATGTCGCGGGCGCGAGGGACGATCAGCGTCTCGATCGCATCGACGTTTTCCACGCTCGGGCAGGTCGGTTCAATTGCCGGGTTCCAGCTCATGTCATGTCCTTTCTGGTTGCGAGAAAAGATGCCGCCAGGGCGTTTGTCGTGGCGATCAATTGGTCGATTGTCGCGGCCAACATCTGCGCCTGTCCTGCGTCGGTCAGCTTTCCTGCGTCATCGAACGCGGAGAAGCCATTGGATATGGCAACCTGATTTGGCACCACGGTCACTCCGATATTGCCCAGCATCATGCGCAAAGGGACAAGTCCCCGCAAACCGCCCAGAGCTCCCGGTGCGACCGACCCGAGGGCCATCACCTTGCCATTGTAGGCCCAAAGCGGGGGCTCATCTACGGTATGTGGGCGCGATATCCAGTCCAGTGCGTTCTTGAGCAAGGGCGAGATCGAGCTGTTGTATTCCGGAGACGCGATAAAGAGGCCGTCGTGTTCGACGAAAAGCTGTTTGAGCCGTTTCGCATTTTCCGGCAGCCCCCCGCCCGCTTCGAGATCACCATCATAAAGCGGCATCTCAAAATCCTTGAGGTCGATCAGGGTGACATCTGCCCCTGCCGCTTTGGCTTTGCCCGCAGCGAGAGCTGCGAGCTGTTTGTTGGTCGACGCTTTGCGGGCGCTTCCGGCGAAGATCAGGAATTTGGGCACAGGTTCAGCTTTCTTTGAGAGGTAAGAGGGATCGGCTCAGGCTTTGAGCGCCTGGGGAATGAAACCGTCGATGAGTGGCAGCTTGCGCAGGGCGAAGGGTCCGCTTCCCTGGACCGCGACCGCGCCCGCAAGAACCACCAGCAACAGTGGAAATTCCCAGCCGCCACCTTGAGAGCTGAACAACCAGCCATTGCCCGAATGTGCCCAGAGCGCGCCGACCAACAGCGGCATCGACAGCAGGGCAGCAAGGCGGGTGTAGAGCCCCAGAAGGATCGCCGCGCCGCCCGCTAATTCTGCAAGTATGGTCAGATACGCCGCTGCTGCAGGTAAGCCCAGGCTTTCGAAATAAGCCACTGTGCCGGGGACAGTGAACACCACCACCTTGAGGAGCCCATGGGACAGCAGAACGCCGCCAAGGGTCAAGCGGGTGATCATTGCGCCGTAGTTTGTGTTGGTTTCCAGTGTCATTGCCATTCTCCAAATGTGTTGTGTTTCCGTCTGAGGCCAATATTGCATTGGGGAATGTGATTGATAATATAGCGGTTCATAACTTCACTCATTCCAAAAGGTTGCCAATCCCATGGACCAAATATCGCGTGTCGGGATCTTCATCGCGGTGGTTCAGGCCCGCAGCTTCGCAGGCGCGGCACGCGTTCTGGGCATCACCAGTTCCGCTGTGTCCAAACAGGTCCAGAACCTGGAACTGGATTTGCAGGTCAAGCTGCTCAACCGCACTACGCGGAACGTATCTGTGACCGAAGAAGGTGCCATCTATTTTGAGCGCGCAAAACGAGCGTTAGAGGATCTACAAGAAGCCAAGGAACAGATTTACGAATTGAAGTCCCACCCTCGCGGACCCTTGAAGATTAGCCTCCCGTTGAGCTTGGGCGTCAAATATCTTGGGCAGGCTGTGGCGCAGTTTGCTTCCACCTATCCAGACGTCGAGCTGGACGTGAGCCTTGATGAGCGTTTTGTCGATATCGTGGGCGAGAGGTTCGATCTGGTGCTCAGGATCGGGTCTTTGAAAGACACATCATTGATCGCCCGGCGTATGGCGTCTTGTCCTTTCATTCTATGCGCCAGCGCTGGGTATCTGGAGCGACATGGAACGCCTGATACGCCCGAAGATCTGTTGGAGCACAATGTGCTGGCCTATACCCGCAACACCGGCCTGCATGAGTGGCGCTACAAGGACAAGGCAGGAAAGATTGGCCAGGTGAGTTTGAGCGGTTCTTTCAAATCCGATTCCGGCGATGTCCTGTGTTTTTCCGCTGTCGAAGGGGTCGGCATTGCGATTCTGCCGGTGTTCTATGTTGCCGAACATTTGAAAAACCGTCGCTTACAGCAACTTCTTCCCAATTATCTTACTTGGCCTGAGCGGGACATCCATACAGTGTTCCAACCGAACCGCTTCCAGTCAACTCGGCTGCGCCTGTTTGTTGATCACCTTGCAGCAGCATGCAAGCGCCTGCCGTGGGAATGATACGTCGGACTATGTGAAGGATGGAATTTCAGTCTCAATGAAAACAATCCGTTGGGTTTTGCATCTCCGGGACTGGAGCAGGACTTGCAATAACCTGATCCACGTCCACAATCACCGACAGAACTTTTCAGCCCCCCTGAGTCCGCCATTCCTCAAGCCTTTTCGACCGACGTTAGAATAATTTGCCACTCTTCCTTGATTGATCCTGAATGCCGGATCTTGCCAGCGCGCCGATACCAGTAGCCAGCATTCGCGTCATCGCCTTCGATCCGGTGAACTAGGGCATGCACCCAATCGAAAAGTGGCACCCCCTCGTGCTCTTGACTGATCTGATGCGCCTTCTCCATTTCAGTCCCTGGCCGAAAATTTCCTGCCCTGATCAAATCGAGTGATTCACAAAGTAACTCATGGAACATGTGCTTTGCCTTAATCGTTTGTGGGTGCCGCATTCGATGGCGTCCACCAGTAGCATAGCATTCATAGGCATGACGACCACACCCCGAGTCTCTACTGGTCTTGTCTCGCTTACGGTCCGGTCTCCAAGCGGCAGCTACGCGCTAGGCCCGATGCTCCGGGTCGCCAACTGCTGTCCTGAGCCATCGGTCCAGCTCTCCTGATTCTGTCCAAATGGTTCTCCGAGCGCCACCATTCAGCCCCCAGATCGGCAACTTTGCCAAAAAATAAGGCACAGGCCTGCATCATATGCTGCGGCGCGGCAAATCTAATTGCCGTCCCCGTCAACAGCCACAATTCTGGACCCATCGCAGGCAACGGAGACTGCCTCGGTCTCTCTCCCTAAGCTTGGGGATTTTGGCGCACAGCGGCTCGACCGCTCGCCAAGAGGCGAGCCAGATTAGTGGCTTTTTTGTTGTTTCCCAAATAGATGGAAGGGTTTCCCCCTTGAAGAGAACTCTTTGCACCCTTGCCATAGTCACAGCACTGGCAAGTCCCGCCTTATCCGCGCCGCTTGAGTTGGAGCAGGATGTACTGACCCTTGGCTTTATCAAGCTAACGGACATGGCACCGCTGGCGGTGGCTTATGAACAGGGGTTCTTTGACGAAGAAGGGCTGTTTGTGACGCTGGAATCGCAAGCCAACTGGAAGGTGCTGCTGGACCGGGTCATCGACGGTCAACTGGCTGGCGCCCACATGCTGGCTGGCCAACCGCTGGCGGCAACCTTTGGCTATGGCACCCAGGCGCATATGGTCACACCGATCTCAATGGATCTGAACGGCAACGGCATCACGGTTTCGCAATCTGTCTGGGACAGCATGCGACCGCATATCCCGTCGCAAGCGGACGGCCGGCCGCAGCATCCGATTTCAGCCCGCGCGCTGGCGCCGGTGATCGAGCAATTCAACGCCGAGGGCCGGGCCTTTAACATGGGCATGGTGTTCCCCGTCTCGACCCATAATTACGAGCTGCGCTATTGGCTGGCGGCGGGTGGCATCAACCCAGGCTATTACAGTGCGCAGGACATCACCGGCCAGATCGACGCCGATGTCTTTTTGTCGGTCACGCCGCCGCCGCAAATGCCCGCAACGCTCGAGGCTGGCACCATCCATGGCTACAGTGTTGGTGAGCCATGGAACCAGCAGGCGGTCATCAAGGGCATCGGCGTACCGGTGATTACAGATTACGAACTGTGGAAGAACAATCCGGAAAAAGTGCTGGGTTTCAGCGCCAAATTTGTCGAAGAAAATCCCAATACCACCCTCGCAGTGGTCAAAGCAATGATCCGCGCCGCCATCTGGCTGGATGAAAACAACAATGCCAACCGCGAGGCGGCCGTCGATACCCTGTCGCGCCGGGAATATGTAGGTGCCGACCGCGAGGTGATCGCTGCTTCGATGACGGGTAGTTTTGAATACGAAAGCGGTGACATCCGCCCGATTCCCGATTTCAACGTCTTCTTCCGCTACAACGCCACCTACCCGTTCTACTCGGATGCGGTCTGGACCCTGACCCAGATGCGCCGCTGGGGACAGATCGCCGATGCCAAACCCGACAGCTGGTATGATGAGCTGGCCCGGTCGGTCTACAAACCGGACATCTACCTGCAAGCCGCACAAATGCTGGTCGACGAAGGCAACGCCGAAGCGGTTGATTTCCCCTGGACCAGCGACGGCTACAAATCTCCAACGCCCGCTGCTGATGTCATCGACGGCATCCCCTTCGATGGCCGCACGCCCAACGCCTATCTCGATAGCCTGCCGATCGGCCTAAAAGGCACCCAAACCGTCAATGACGGCGCGGTGCACGGCTAAGCCAGCAAAAGGATACTCCCATGACCATCGCTGATTCCGATTTTGCCACGACCGAAGCACGCCGCGCCCGCCTGTTCACCCGCATCAATGCGGCTGACAAATGGCTCCAGATGCTGGGGCTGGCCTGGATCACTCCAGTGCTGAAAGCTGCCGTCGGTGATAATCCACTCGCCCAGCTGGTCGAAATCTGGCGTCTGCTGCTGGTGCCGTTGCTGGCGGTCATTGGCTTTGTGGTCTTGTGGGGCGTGATGGCCCCCAAGGTTCAGACCTCACTAGGAGTGATCCCTGGTCCGGGTCAGGTCTGGGCTGAAATGGTCAACCTGCACCATGATGCCAAAGCCAAGTCCGAAAAAAAGGCCGCATTCCAAATTCGGGTCGAAGCCCGCAATGAAAAGCTGATTGCTCAGGGCAGGCCCGAGCAGGTCAAAGACATCGCCTATACCGGAGCGCCCAGCTACTATGACCAGATCTGGACCTCGATCAAAACCGTGGGTTTTGGCTTTCTGATTGCCTCGGCTATTGCGATCCCGCTGGGCATTCTGGGCGGGCTGTCGCCAACCGCTAGCGCCGCGATGAACCCTTTGGTGCAGATTTTCAAACCGGTGTCACCGCTGGCCTGGCTGCCCATTGTCACCATGGTGGTCTCGGCGCTCTACGTCACCAATGACGGCATGTTCACCAAATCATTCATGGTTTCGGCGGTTACCGTCACCCTGTGTTCCATGTGGCCAACACTGATCAACACTTCGCTGGGCGTCGCCTCGATCGACAAAGATCTGATCAACGTGTCCAAGGTGCTGAAGATGTCGCTGTGGAGCAAGATCACCAAACTGGTTCTGCCCTCGGCGCTGCCGCTGATCTTTACCGGACTGCGGCTGAGCCTTGGGGTTGGCTGGATGGTTCTGATCGCCGCCGAGATGCTGGCGCAGAACCCCGGATTGGGCAAATTTGTCTGGGACGAGTTTCAGAACGGCTCCAGCCAATCGCTGGCCCGGATCATCCTGGCAGTGCTGACCATCGGCCTGATTGGCATGATGCTGGACCGGGTGATGTGCGCGCTGCAGTCCCTTTTCACCTTCTCAAACAACCGGTGAATGACATGGCAATACTGACATTTGACAACGTTCACAAAGGTTTTGGCCAGGGTGCCAACCGCATTGAAGTGCTCAACGACATCTGCCTGGAGGTGAAAGAAGGAGAGTTTCTCGCCATTCTGGGTTTCTCGGGCACCGGAAAATCCACGTTGATGAACCTGATGGCTGGGCTGGAAAGCCCGGACCGGGGCAGTGTGAATTTCAAAGGCAAGCCAATCAACGGCCCCAGCCCCGAGCGCGGGTTGGTGTTTCAGAACTACTCGCTGATGCCCTGGCTGACGGTTACCGGCAACGTGCGACTGGCCATTGATGCGGTGTTTCCGCGCATGGCTGCCGCTGAGAAAGCCACCAAGGTTGAACATTACATCCAGATGGTGGGTCTTACCCCGGCCGCGCACCGGCGTCCTGCAGAACTGTCGGGTGGCATGCGGCAGCGGGTGTCAATCGCCCGGGCACTGGCGATGGACCCCGAGATGCTGCTGCTGGACGAGCCGCTGTCGGCTCTGGACGCAATGACCCGCGCCAATCTGGCCGATGAGATCCTGGAGATCTGCCAGAAAGGTGCCAAGACCTGTATCCTGATCACCAATGATGTGGACGAGGCGATCCAACTGGCCGACCGCATTGTGCCACTGAACCCCGATGGTACTCTGGGCGACCCCTTCATCGTGGATATCCCCCGCCCCCGCAATCGCGACGAGATGAACCACCACGAGGGGTTCAAAGCCCTGCGCGCCAAGATCACCCGCGTCTTGATGGATGAAGGCATTGAGGCGCGCGTTGAAGGCACCCGTAAACTGCCTGCGATCACCCCGATCCACAGCCTGCCTGCAGCCGTGAAAACGGCCAGCAAAACGAGGGTTGAAAAGCGGTTTCTCGACTTCAGCCAGTTGCACAAGATCTATCCCACTCCCAAGGGCCCGTTGACCGTGGTCGAGGATTTTAATCTCAAGGTGAGCCGGGGTGAGTTCATCTCGCTGATCGGCCACTCCGGCTGCGGCAAATCCACCGTTCTGTCCATGGCTGCCGGGCTGACCTCGATTTCCAAAGGCGCGATCAAGCTGGACGGCAAACACGTCGAAGGGGCCGGTCCGGAACGCGCCGTGGTGTTTCAATCGCCCAACCTGTTCCCTTGGTTGACCGCCAAGGAAAACGTCGCCGTTGGGGTCGAAAAGGTCTACCCACGCGCCTCGCGCGAGGAATTGCGCGATGTGGTCGAATACTACCTCGAGCGCGTTGGTCTGGCCGACAGTATGGATATGCCAGCCCACAGCCTGTCCAACGGCACCCAGCAGCGTGTCGGCATCGCCCGCGCCTTTGCCCTGTCCCCCAAATTGCTGCTGTTGGATGAACCCTTTGGCATGCTCGACAGCCTGACCCGCTGGGAGCTGCAAGAGGTGCTGATGGAGGTCTGGTCCCGCACCAAAGTGACTGCGATCTGCGTCACTCATGACGTGGACGAGGCGATCCTGCTGGCTGACCGGGTGGTGATGATGACCAACGGCCCGCAAGCCACCATCGGAAAAATCACGTCGGTCAAGCTGCCACGCCCCCGCAGCCGCAAGGCCTTGCTCGAACACCCCGATTATTACGCCTACCGGCAAGAGGTTCTCGACTTCCTCGAAGATTATTCACAGGGCGCTAAACCCGCCCCCAAACCAGCCCCGAAACCAGCCACAGCCCCCATTGCAGCGGAGTGACCCTATGAGCCAAAAACTAATCATTATCGGGGCAGGTATGGCCTCAGGCAGGGTGATCGAACACCTGCGCGAGACAAGCCCTGATACCTATGACATCACCCTGTTCAATGGTGAGCCACGCGGCAACTACAACCGGATCATGCTGTCGCCTGTTCTGTCCGGCGACAAGACCTGCGATGAAATCATCATCCACGACGACGCATTCTACGAAGAGCATAACGTCACCTGCCGGTTTGGTGAAAAGGTTGCCTCGGTCAATACCGCCGCCAAAACCGTCACCTCTGAGAACGGCGATGTGCTGGCCTATGACAAACTGCTGTTTGGCACCGGTTCAAACCCCTTTATCATCCCCCTGCCCGGCCATGATCTGGACGGCGTAATTGCTTACCGCGATCTGGAAGACACCGAACAGATGATGGGCCTCGGCGATACTCATAAGGCGGTGGTCATCGGCGGCGGTCTGCTGGGACTAGAGGCTGCGGCTGGAATGGCGGCGCGTGGCGTTGATGTCACCGTGATCCATATCATGGGCCACTTGATGGAGCGTCAGCTGGACGAAGCGGCGGGCTACCTGCTGCGCCGCGCGCTGGTTGATAAAGGCATCACCGTTAAATGCTCGGCCAACTCCAATGAGATTCTGGGCAGAAATGGCAAAGTCCGCGCGCTGCTGCTGGATGATGGCACCGAACTGCCCTGTGACCTGCTGGTCATGGCCGTGGGTATCCGCCCTAACACCGGGCTGGCCAAAGACACAGGTATCATGGTTGGGCGCGGTATCCACGTCGACGATCAAATGCTGACCTCAAACAAAGACGTGCTGGCGGTTGGCGAATGTGTCGAACACGATGGTGCGCTGTTTGGGCTGGTTGCTCCGCTGTACGAGCAAGCCAAAGTTGTGGCCAAGACGCTGCTCGGTGAAGCGGCAACTTTTGTTCAGAAAGAGGTTTCAACCAAGCTGAAAGTCACCGGCTGTGATTTGTTCAGCGCTGGCGACTTTGCCGAGGGCGAAAATCGCGAAGACATCATCTTTCGCGATCCTGCACGTGGCGTTTACAAACGTCTGGTCATTGAAAACAACACGCTGCTCGGCGCTGTCATGTATGGCGACACCGATGATGGCAGCTGGTTCTATGGCCTGATCAAAGACGCCCGCGACATCTCAGACATGCGCGATACGCTCATTTTTGGACCGGCCTACCAGGGAGGGTCCGCCATGGACCCGTTGGCAGCCGTTGCAGCCTTGCCGGATGATGCAGAAATCTGCGGCTGCAACGGCATTTCCAAAGCACAGGTTGTTGCGGCGATCAACACCGGCGCTCATACGCTGGATGCGGTAAAGGCAACCTCCAAGGCGGCGTCGTCCTGCGGCAGCTGCGCTGGTCTGGTGGCTGATCTGCTGGGGATCACTTTGGGTGACGATTTCAAGATGCCGGAAAAAGAGGTCATCTGTAAATGCAGCGATCTCTCGCATGACGATCTGCGCAAGCTGATCATTGCCAAACAGCTGAAGTCGATCCCGCAGGCAATGCAGGAGTTGGACTGGAAAACCACTTGTGGCTGCCACGTCTGCCGCCCAGCGCTGAATTACTACATGGTTTGCGCCTGGCCCGGTACGTATGAGGATGATGGCAAAAGCCGTTTCATCAACGAACGTGTGCACGCCAACATCCAGAAAGACGGCACCTATTCGGTGGTGCCGCGGATGCTGGGCGGCATCACCACCCCAAACGAGCTGCGCGCCATCGCCGATGCGGCCGACAAATACAATGTGCCAACCGTCAAAGTCACCGGCGGTCAGCGGATCGACCTATTGGGCGTCAAGAAAGAAGACCTGCCAGCGATCTGGTATGATCTGGGCGAGGCCGGTATGATCTCCGGTCAGGCCTATGCCAAGGGCCTGCGCACCGTGAAGACCTGTGTTGGCACCGCTCATTGCCGCTTTGGTACTCAGGACTCAACCGGTCTGGGCATCAAGATCGAACAGGCCATGTGGGGCGCCTGGTCACCACATAAGTTCAAGCTGGCGGTCTCGGGCTGCCCGCGCAACTGCGCCGAGGCCACCTGTAAGGATCTCGGCATCATCTGTGTCGACAGTGGCTATCAGATCCTGGTTGGCGGCGCGGCGGGGCTGGACCTGCGTCAAACGGAACTGCTGGTTCAGGTCGCAAGTGAAGATGACGCCATCGAAGTTGCCTGCGCGTTCTACCAGCTGTACCGCGAAGGTGCGCAGTATCTGCACCGCCCATACAAATGGATCGCCAAGGTTGGTCTGGACTGGATCAAAGAGCAGATTGTTGACGATCTGGCAAACCGCAAAGAGAAGGCGGAGAGTTTCCATTTCTCGCAGCAGTTCTACCAGATTGACCCCTGGGCTGAGCGGGCGAAACAGGGCGTAGACGCCCATGAGTTCACCCCATTGGCAGACTTTACAAAGGTGGCAGCAGAATGAGCGATTTTATCGATATCGGTAGCCTTGATGACATCTCACCCCGTGGCGCACGGGTGGTGCGCACCCACCGGGGCGATATCGCGGTGTTTCGCACCGCCTCGGGCCAGATCTTTGCTCTCGACGAGTATCTTCCAGGCAAGGCCGGCCCTTTGTCGAACGGCATCCAGCATGACAACAAGGTTACGGACCCAATGCGCAACTGGGTCTTTGATCTGACCACAGGCGAAGCGCAGGGCGCGGACGAAGGCGCGGTTGCGACTTATCCGATCAAGCTGGAAGACGGTCGCATCCTGATCACGGCCTCTGCAGTTACTACAGTAGCGGCTGAATGATGGACGGCAGCGGTTTCCCCGAAGTGCGTTCAACCTGCGCCTATTGCGGAGTCGGGTGCGGGGTGCTGTTGCGTGCCGACGGCCAAGGTGGTCTGGAGGTGCGCGGTGACCCCGATCACCCGGCAAATCAGGGTCGTCTGTGCTCCAAGGGCAATGCCTTGGGCGAAACTGTTGGTCTGGACGGCCGGCTGCTGGTCCCGCGCGTCAATGGGACTGACACCGATTGGGACACCGCGCTGGATTTGGTGGCTTCCAAATTCTCGCAAACCATCGCGGAACATGGGGCCGACAGCGTTGCCTTTTATGTCTCGGGGCAATTGCTGACCGAAGACTACTATGTGGCCAACAAGTTGATGAAAGGCTTTATCGGCTCGGCCAATATCGACACCAATTCCCGCCTTTGCATGGCCTCAACCGTGGCCGGACAGCGGCGTGCCTTTGGCAGTGACACTGTTCCCGGCACCTATGAGGATCTGGACCAGGCCGATCTGATCGTTCTGGTCGGCTCAAACCTGGCTTGGTGCCACCCGGTGCTGAACCAGCGCATTCAGGCCGCTCGTGCGGCCCGTCCCGAGATGAAGCTGGTGGTGGTCGACCCCCGCCGCACCGCATCCTGTGATGGCGCTGATATGCATCTGCAACTGCGCAATGGCGCTGATGTGGCTCTGTTCAATGCGCTGCTGAGTGCAATCGAAGAAAAAGACGCCACCGACCGGGATTTCCTGCGCCAGGTGGAAGGCGCGCAAGCCGCCTTTGACGCAGCCCGGATCAGCGATGCATCTGTCACCGGGCTGGACGCCGAACAGATCCGCGCCTTCACCGATCTGTGGATCAACAATAAACGCGTGGTCACCCTGTTCAGCCAGGGGGTCAACCAGTCCTCCAGCGGCAGTGACAAAGTCAATTCGATCATCAATTGCCACCTTGCCACCGGTCGTATCGGTTTGCCCGGCATGGGCCCGTTCAGCGTCACCGGCCAGCCCAACGCCATGGGAGGTCGCGAGGTTGGCGGTCTGGCCAATATGCTGGCATGCCATCTGGAGCTGGAGAACCCCAAGCATCGCCAAGTGGTGCAGGGTTTCTGGCAGGCTCCGACGATCCCCACGGCACCGGGGCTAAAGGCCGTTGATATGTTCAAGGCGGTGGGCGATGGCCGGATCAAGGCGCTGTGGATCATCCACACCAACCCTGCCGTATCGATGCCCGACGCCGATGCGGTCAGCGCTGCGATCAAATCTTGCGACTTTACCGTGGTCAGCGATATCACTGGTGCCACCGATACCGCCCGGTTGTGTGACGTGTTGCTGCCTGCCAGCGCCTGGGCCGAGAAATCCGGCACCGTGACCAATTCGGACCGCACCATCAGCCGTCAGCGCGCCGTTCTGGCGGCGCCCGGTGAGGCGAAACCCGACTGGGAAATCCTGGCCGAGGTGGGCCGCCGCATGGGCTGGGACGCGGCATTCAACTACGCATCCCCCGCTGAAATACTTGACGAATATGCCAAACTGTCTGGTCAGGCGGCGGCCCTGGGTCGTGACTTTGACATCTCGGGTCTGTCGGATCTGGGCGAAGATGGGTACGACGCGCTGGAGCCAACCCGCTGGCCGGTCACCAAGACCCGTCAGGGTGGTCGCTTCTTTGGGGATGGTCAGTTCTTCACCCCATCCGGCAAGGCTCAGATGCTGGCGCTGCATCACCGTGCTCCTGTGGCCAAAACCGGGCCTCGGTTCCCCTTCCGTCTGAACACCGGCCGGGTGCGTGACCAGTGGCACAGCATGACCCGCACCGGTAAATCGCCGCGTCTGTCGGCGCATCTGGCTGAGCCGTTTCTGGAAATCCACCCCCGCGACGCCGCAGATCAAGGGTTCAAACCTGCCGATCTGGTGACCGTGCGCAACCCTTTGGGCAGTGCCATCTTGAGGGCGGTGATCACCGACTCCGTATTGCCGGGTGAGGTGTTCGCCCCGATCCACTGGACCAATGAGACCGCGCCCTCGGCCCGGATCGACAATCTGGTGCCGTCGGTTGTTGATGCGGTGTCTGGCCAGCCAGAAAGCAAGGCCGCCGTGGTGGCGCTGTCCAAGTTCAAACCGGGCTGGCACGGCTTTGCCGTCTCAATGAACCAGATGCAGCCGACAACCGACTATTGGGCCATGTCGCGCACCAACAACGGCTGGCGGGCTGAGCTGGCCAGCACCGAGGCCCCCAAAGACTGGGCCGCCTATGCCCGTGATCTGCTGGGTGACGCGGATGCCACCAAGCAAAGCCTCTGTGATCCGGCGCGCGGTATCTATCGCTTTGCCTTTTACAAGGGTGGTCAACTGGTTGGCGCACTGTTTGCTGCACCAAACACCATCGCACTGTCGCGCGATCATTTGGCACAACTGCCCGGCACCGATGGCGATGCCGTTCTGTCCGGTCGCCCAGCCGCCGGAATGCCCGATCCCGGCCCAATTGTCTGCGCCTGCTACAACGTTGGCCGCAACACCATCCTGGCGGCGATCGAAGAACAGCGCCTGACCAGCGTCGAGGCCATTGGCGGGACTTTGTCGGCCGGAACCAATTGTGGCTCATGCCGGTCCGAACTGGCAGGCTTGCTGCCAGATCTGATCCTGCCCGTGGCGGCAGAATGAACGGACCCAAAAAGAAACAGTCTTTTCTCTGACACAACCGACGGAACAGGTTCGCGGTTTCATCGTGGGCTGTCAGACGTGAGCCGCTGAGCTCAATGCCTTCGGTCTCAAACATCTGGCTCTGGCGATACAGCGGCAAATGATAGCCGTATTTGCTGGCTAAGATTTGCGCCCAACTCCTTAAAGCTGCCGCCACAACCCGTGCAGGTATCACTGGGGGTGATCCGCTTTGCTACCCGCTCAAGGTCTTTGGGAAGCCGTTTGCCCAGAAGTTACCTCATGCCAATTCCAGTACGGACAAATACTGGGATGCCGAAGTTAAAGGCTTGGTGCTCTTCGTGGGGAAGCGGTCCAAGACCTGGTATTTCCAGAAAGATGTTGGCGGCCAGACCAAGCGCATTTTGATCGGCCGGTTCCCGATCATCTCGGCGCAAGCTGCGCGGCAGACCGCCCTTGGGTTTGCTCTGGAGATGGACCGAGGGGCTGGGACAGTGGCGCAAATCGGAGCACCCACTCTTGAGGCTGCGATGGACCTGTATCTTGCGCGCCCAAAACTTCGGTCAGAGAACCACAAGAGCGGAACACGTGCGCAACTGGAGCGACACCTCAAGGACTGGATGCGGTTGCCACTGGACGAGATCAGCAAGGCGATGCTGGTGCGCCGCCACCAGGACATGGCAAAGACGCCGTCCGGTGCTAATCATGTTCTGCGCAGTTTCCGGACAATCTACAACCATGCGCGCCGGACCTACGATCTGGCTGAGTGCCCTACGATGGCTATCGAGTGGTTTGAAGAAACACCGGATGGCCGGATCATTGGCGACTTGAAGGATTGGAGGCAAACAATCGACGATCTGAGCAACCCAATTCATCGCGTGTTCTTTGAACTTCTCCTGTTTACTGGTCTCAGAAAAACCGAGGCGCTTACTCTTCAATGGAAACAAATCCAGGAAGATCGGATCCACCTACCGATGACAAAGAACGGCCGGAGTTTTGATCTGCCTATCCTGCAAGTCCACCATGAGATCCTGGCACCGCTGCGCCATCTCAGCCGTCAATGGGTGTTTCCGTCTCCAAAATCGGTGGCAGGGCACATCACCAAACCGGAAAGGCTCAAGTATAACCCGCACATGCATCGCAGGACATTTGCGACAGTCGCCATGGAAGCTGGAGTTCTGGAGGAAATCGTTGGTCGGTTGCTGAACCATACGCCGCTGTCGATAACCGGGCAGCGATATACTCGCCCATCTTTGGATGCGCTTCGGCCCGCTATGGAAATCGCATGTAAGGAAATCTCGGATCGTATCGAAAACTAACGCAGTCAGCTGAACAGAACTTCAGAACCAGACAGCGGTTATTGGCTTAGTTTTGGGGGCGACCTGAGCTCAATGGGCATCGCCCTCCCCCGCCCGTGATAGACAGCAGTGTCAACGTCGAGTTGTCGGTGC